>NZ_JAANIH010000059.1 GCF_014529705.1 Bradyrhizobium campsiandrae | reverse complement strand
CTCGCACCTCAGGATGACGGGACTAATAGCAACGCTGCTCAGGGAAGGATTTAGGGCTCGCGCGTCTTCACCGCGGCGACAGGAACGGAATGATCATCGGCACGCGGCGGCAATAGGCGCCGTAGGCGTCCTCGCCGAGCTCCTTCGACAGGAACACCTCTTCCATCCGGCCCTTCTGCCACATGCCGAGCGAGATCAGGATGGCGCCCAGGATCGTCGTCACCAAACCGATCGCGACGCCGGTGACGAGCATGCCGAAGATCAGCCCGGTGTAGATCGGGTGACGCACGATGCCGTAGGGGCCGGTGTCGATGACGCGGTGGTCTTCCTTGTGGGTGATGGTGTTGGACCAGAACTTTCCGAGATGAAGCCGTCCCCACCAGGCGAAGGCGATCCCGGCGACCGAGAGGACGGCGGCGATGGTGATGCCGGTGTTGCCGAGCACCCAGAGCGGCTTCCAGCCCATGACCTCCGCAATGAACGGCGTGTACAGGATGCCGCCGACCAGGATCGGCAGGCGGTAGCGCTGCGACTCCAGCGTCATGACCTGCTTCTTGGTCCGCCCCTGCCAGAACGAGGCGCCGACCCAACTGGCGAGAAAGGCGAGCCAGATCAGGGCCAGGAGCTCGGTCGGCCAGGTCGTGGTCCAGCCGCCCCAGGCGACGGACAGAAGCTTGCTGAAATCGAAGGACATGCGGAAAGGTTCTTTGGTTTGGGCGGACAGATCAGCTCGCGCGCGAGGACAGCGCGTGGTGCTCGATGGCGCCGGAGGGCTGCTGGCCGTTGCGGGCGAGCAGATGGGTGATGGTTTCGCGCAGGACCGGCTCGATCGGGCGCGGCGCATAGCCGAGTTCGGTGCGTGCCTTGCCGATCGACAGATCGCTGGCGGCGAGCGCGATGCGCACCCCTTCGGCGGTGCCGTTGGGCGGCTGGCGCGTGAAGTGGTCGGAGATGAACTCGAGCATGATCGCGGAGAACTCGGCGATCTTGCCGGGCACGACGATCGGAAACTGCCGGCGGCCGCTCATCGCCGACATCATCCGCAGGATCCGCCCGAGCGGAACACAGTCGCCGCCGAGAATGTAGCGCTGGCCGATGCGGCCGCGTTCCATGGTGAGCACGAGGCCCATCGCGACGTCGCGCACGTCGACGAGATTGACCAGGAAGTTGAGATGCGGCTGCACCTTCTTCTGCAGGAAGTACCAGAGCATCGCGGTCGGCGGCGTCAGATTGTGGTCGGCTGCGCCAATCGGCATGGTGGGCGTGCCGATGACGAGCGGGAAGCCCGTGGCAGCCGCCTTCGCGGCGTGATGCTCGGCAAGCGACTTCGACCTTGTATAGGCGCCCGGCATGGCATCGGCCGGCTGCAGCGCCTCTTCGGCGGCGATGCCCTTCAGGTCCGAATAGCCGAACAGGATCGATTCCGTCGAGCAGTGAAGGAAGCGCGAGACGCCGCGCCTCATCGCCGCCGCCAGCACGATCTCGGTGCCGCGGAAATTGACGTCGTGAAAGTCCTGCTTGTTGGCGACCCACATCCCGGGGAGGCCGGCGAGGTGATAGACCTGATCGGCGCCGGCGAGCGCAGCATCGACCGCGGCGCCGTCGAGCACCGAGCCTGTCACGTAGTCGACATCGGCATAGGGTGCGGCCGGCGGTCGCACGTCGAGCACGCGCACCCGCTGCCCCCTGCTGCGGAGCGCTTCTACCAGATGATGTCCGATGAAGCCGCTGCCACCGGTAACCAGTACGAGAGCCATGAAGAAGGTTGCTACTATTCCGCTTCGGGAAGCCTATCGGGTTGAAAGGGAGTTGGTCGGAAGAGGCGCGAGAATCGCGGCAAGGTCACGACGAAAACCCAGTGCAATGAATAATTTTGCCATGACGAACATTGGTCCAAGCAAAAGATGCGACGGAAACGTGAACAACGAGGCCTCGCGCCCCTCAAAAACCTTGTGGCCGATGGTCTGCGCGGCGAGCCCGAGCACGACCAGGGCGGCGAAGATGGCCCACATCGTCGAGATGCTGACCTGAGCCGCGATGGTCGACGCGATCGAAAACAACACGATGGAGACGGCCAGAATTCCGGTCCCGAGCGCCACGTCGAGCAGCAGCCAATAGATCAGAACCGGCAAGGCCAGGATCACCGCCAGGCTGACCTCGACACCGAACAGCGGCAGCTTGACCAGCGTCAGTGGCATCACCGCCCCGGTGAACAGCAGCAGGATGCCGACGACGTGCATCGCCGTGTTCCGTGGATCGCGATGGTACTCGACATAAACGGCAAGTTGGCGTTGAAAAAAGCCACCCATCTCGGTCTCATGCAGCACAGGGTCGGGGAAGGACGAACAGAGCCTATAGCACCTGATGGAGCGGTGCACAAACCGGCGCTTTTGTCGCGCAGGACCGTGCTGTCGCGCCCTGGGCCGGACCATAAAACGATCGGGACTTCAAAGGGTTCCCGCAGCGCTTGGGGTGCCCCGCTCAGTGCTTCTTGGCGGGCTTTTTCGCCGCAGGGGCGGGGGCGGCTGCGGGATGCGCCGGCACGTCTTCGGGCAGTTTGGCAAAGGTCAGGATTTGCAACTGGCCGTTGACCGCCGAAGTCGGTTTCGCGCGGTCGAGCAATTGTTCCTCACCGAGGCCGATCGGTTGAAGCCGCTTGGTCGAAATCTTGAACGTGTTGACCAGCACGTCACGGATCGCATCGGCCCGGCGCTGGCTCAGGATCGCGTTGGCCTCGCGCGTCTTTTGATTGGACTCGACATGGCCGACGATCAGGAAGGTGTAGGGCAGCAGCGAGGCGTGAACCAGCGCGTCTGCGATCCGGCCGACAGTTTGATAGGACTCCGGTTGGATGATCGGCGTGTCGGCGTCGAACTGGATCTGCGCGTTGAAGGCGGGCAGCCTGGCGAGGTCAGGTGCGATTGGCGGCCGGTTCACGGGACCCGGATCGTTCTTGATCCTGGCCTTGGCCCGCTCCATCACCTGTTGCTTCAGCGCAGGCAGGTCGACCTCGCCGGCCTCCTCGAAATGATTGAGCTTGCCGACGATGTCGTCGCGGGTCGGTGCCGTCTGCGCAGCCGCAGCGCCTGCGAGCAGAGCGAGGCCGAGCGCAACGCCGAATCCGGCGATGATGTGCCCTGACGCGCGCATCATCGATACCCCGCCTCGTCGACGGCCTTCAGGCAGTTGTTGCTGATGCCCTTGGGCGTCGAGACCAGGCAGGGGATCGACTTGCTGGTCTCCTTGGTCGAGCCGCCGCAGACCTTGACGATCTCGCGCTGGCAGGCGTTCGCGACCGCAACACGGGCCGCCACGCGCTTCTGGATCGCGTCGAACGCGGTGAGATAGTCGCTCTGGCACTGCTGGGAGAGCACGTCCCGGTTGCGCGACAGGCACTCCTTCAGGCGGGTGGAGTCCGGATTGACGCCGCGGCAATTGGCGACGATTTCTGCACTGCAGCTCTTGGCCAAGAGCCCGATCGAATCGCCGAAGCTCATGGTCTCCGCCGTCGCAAGCGACGGCATCCCCAATGCCAGTACGATCAGCGTGATGGAGCCCCGGACCATGGTTGCATCTGATACGGGGAAGTTCGCCATGGTCAAGGGCTGTTGGGGGGAGAACTGTCGAGAGTCCGGCCAGTGCGGCGAACAGTCCTCACTCCGCGGTATCGTCGCTGGGCGGAAATTCGATCAGGACGGCGGTGTGGTTCCGGATCGCGTCGGCAAATTCCGGATCGGCCTTGAGTCGGTCCAGCGTTCTCGGCGGCGGAAGCTGGCGGCCGCCCTCGATCAGCTCCTCCTGGTAGAATGCGATCGCCTCGGGTGCATTCTCCAGGGCCTCGTCGACGTCGTCGCCGCCGGAGATGCAGCCGGGCAGATCGGGAAACCACAAGCTGACGTCGTCAGGGCCTGCGTCCTCGATGATGGCAACGTAGTGAGGCATAACGGCCTCACGCCCGTTGCACAAAACTGTCCACGACCTTCTTCTCGCCGGCCTTGTCGAAATGGATGGTGAGCTTGTTGCCGTCGATCTTGGTGACGTGGCCGTAGCCGAACTTCTGGTGGAAGACCCGGTCGGAGAGCGAAAATTCCGAGGTCGTGCCGGTGGACTTGGCGACCAGCTCGCCTTCGATCGTCATCGGCCCGCGGCGGCGCGAGGAGAAGCTGCCGAAATCGGGACCTGATGACGGAGATGAGGAGAACGTGGCGGCCTCTTCCTCGAAGCCGCCACGCCCGCCGCCATTGCGACCGCCGCCCCTGTTGCGGTTGGCCTGGGCGCGCTGCCAGCCGGGCGTGGAGTAGGTCGATCCAAATGCTTCCATGTCGTCGAAGCGCGAGGCGCCGTAGCCGCCGGTGCCGCCCCAGGCCGAGCCGCCCTTGGATTCCGTGATCTCGACATTGGCCGCCGGCAATTCGTCGAGGAAGCGCGACGGGATCGTGGTCGACCAGGTGCCATGGATGCGCCGGTTGGTCGCGAAATAGATCATGGCGCGGCGGCGTGCGCGGGTCAGGCCGACATGGCCGAGCCGGCGCTCTTCTTCCAGGCCGGCGCGGCCCTGTTCGTCCAGCGTGCGCTGGCTCGGGAACAGGCCTTCTTCCCAGCCGGGCAGGAACACGTTGTCGAATTCGAGGCCCTTGGCCGAGTGCAGCGTCATCAGCGACACCGCGTCGTCCTCAGCGCCGCCCTCGCGATCCATCACCAGCGAGATGTGCTCGAGGAATCCTTGCAGGTTCTCGAACTCCTCCATCGAGCGCACCAGCTCTTTGAGGTTTTCCAGCCGGCCCGCGGCATCGGCCGAACGGTCCTTCTGCCACATCTCGGTATAGCCGCTCTCGTCGAGCACGATCTGGGCGAGATCGGTATGCGCGGTGACCTCGCGCTGGGCGCGCCAGCGATCGAACTGGGCGACGACGTCGCGCAAGGAGCCGCGCGCCTTTGGCTTCAGTTCATCGGTCTCGACCACGGCGCGCGCCGCTTCGAACAAGGGAATGCGCCGCTTGCGGGCATGGTCGTGCAGCAACTGGATGGTGGCATCGCCGAGGCCGCGCTTGGGCACGTTGACGATGCGCTCAAAGGCGAGATCGTCCGCCGGCGAATTGATCACGCGCAAATATGCCAGCGCATCGCGGATCTCGGCGCGCTCATAGAAGCGCGGGCCGCCGATGACGCGATAGGGCAGGCCGAGCGTGACGAAGCGGTCTTCGAACTCGCGCATCTGGTAGGACGCGCGTACCAGGATGGCGATCTCGTTGAGCTTCTCGCCCTGGCGCTGCAGCTGCTCGATCTCCTCGCCGATGCCGCGGGCTTCCTCTTCGGAGTCCCACGAGCCTGTCACCGTGACCTTCTCGCCCTCGACGTCCTCGGTGCGGAGCGTCTTGCCGAGCCGGCCTTCGTTGTGCGCGATCAAATGCGAGGCGGCCGCCAGGATATGGCCGGTCGAGCGGTAATTGCGCTCGAGGCGGATCACCTTGGCGCCCGGAAAATCGTGCTCGAAGCGCAGGATGTTGTCGACCTCGGCGCCGCGCCAGCCATAGATCGACTGGTCGTCGTCGCCGACGCAGCAGATGTTTTTGGTTCTCTCCCTCTCCCCGTCCTTCATGGGGAGAGGGGCGGGGTGAGGGGCTGCTTCCACGAGCTCGGCGCTGGGAGAGTCCCCCTCACCCGCATCGCTTCGCGATGCGACCTCTCCCCGCACGCGGGGAGAGGTGAAAGAGGGCGCCTGCGACAGCAGGCGCAGCCACAAATATTGCGCGACGTTGGTGTCCTGGTACTCGTCGACCAGGATGTATTTGAAGCGCTGCTGGTACTGCCGGAGAATGTCCGGATGCTCGCGGAAGATGCGGATGTTTTCCAGCAAGAGATCGCCGAAATCGGCGGCGTTCAGGATCTTCAGCCGCTCCTGGTAGCTCGCATAGAGCTTGCCGCCCTTGCCGTTGGCAAACATCGCCGCTTCGCCCGACGGTACCTGCGATGGCATCAGTCCGCGGTTCTTCCAGCCGTCGATCAGGCCGGCCAGCATGCGCGCCGGCCAGCGCTTGTCGTCGATGCTCTCGGCCTGCAGGAGCTGCTTGAGCAGCCGCACCTGGTCGTCGACATCGAGCACGGTGAAGTTCGACTTGAGCTGCGCCAGCTCGGCATGGAAACGCAGGATGCGGCCGCCGATGGAGTGGAAGGTGCCGAGCCACGGCATGCCCTCCACGGCGTGGCCGAGCATCTGGCCGAGCCGGTGCTTCATCTCGCGCGCGGCCTTGTTGGTGAAGGTCACCGACAGGATCTCGGCGGGGCGGGCGCGGCCCTGGCTCAGGATGTGAGCGATGCGCGTGGTCAGCACGCGGGTCTTGCCGGTGCCGGCGCCGGCCAGCACCAGGACCGGGCCGTCCAGCGTCTCCACGGCTTCGCGCTGCTCCGGATTGAGCCCGGTCAGATATTTCGGGCCCACCGAGGCGCGCGCACGCGCGGCGATGCCGCCGGCTGCGGGCTGGTGGTCGGGTACGCCTGTGATCTTGCTCGGCTCGGTCATGCGAATCATTTGGCCCCACGATGGCACCGCGGGGTGACGGGAGGGAGCCTTCATAACAGGGATTGTTGCCTATATGGGGCGGCCGGGAGAGGTTTTCCACGTGCGCGGGGGGCCGATTTGTTCCTTCGGCAGGCGCGAATTTCGCCGTTGTGCAGACCGGAACCATCGTTCCCGCGTCGAGATTGTCTGGGCAGGCGGCGCGGCCCAGCCGTGCCGAGTGACATCAAGACGAGGGTTTGACCATGCTGAGCTGGGTTGTGACGTTCCTGATCATCGCACTGATCGCCGGTATCCTGGGCTTTGGCGGCCTCGCCGGCGCGTCGATCGAAATCGCCAAGATCATCTTCTTCATCGCAGTCGTCCTGTTCCTGGTCTCGGCCGTGGTCGGCCTTGCCCGAGGCCGCAGGATCTAGCGTTACTTCTTCGAGGGCATCGCCACGCTGCGGCCGATGCCCTCGGGCCGCGGCACGGCGCTGTGAGCCTGCATCACGGCTGCAATGCGCTGGCTGATATCAGGCGGAAACGCCGCCACTTTTCGCGAGCCCATGTCGATGTGCAGCGACATGTTCTCGGAGGTGGCCGACAGCCAGCCCTCGGTGGCGTGGCGCAGCTCCTGGAACGTGTGCAGCCGCTTCTCGTCCGCTTCCAGCAGCCAGACCGAGACCTGGACGGGATCGCCGAGATGGATCTCGCGCAAATAGCGCACATGGCACTCGGCGGTGAAGGTCGAGCCGCCCCGCTCCTTCATGTAAGCAGGCCCGATCCCGAGCTGCAGCCACATCTGGTCGATCGCCCGATCGAACATCACGTTGTAATAGGCCATGTTGAGATGGCCGTTGTAGTCGATCCATTGCGGCTCGATCTGCATGATCGACGAGCGGAACGGCTCGGCGGGCTTCGAAGCGGCACTCTCCGGCATGTCTCATTCCCTGGCTATGCGTCCGGTCGCTTGACTTGACCGGCTTTATGTCCTTTGCCACGGTTTCTTCTCGTCGGGAGGACGATCCGTGGGTACTGTTATCACCAATAATCCGCCGCGGCCGGCGCCGAAAGCCCTTGCAAGCGCACTGGAGCAGCTTGCCGCACGCTTCGGCAACCGCCTCATCACCTCGCAGGCCGTCCGCGAGCAGCACGGCCATACCACGACGTGGATTCCAAACCAGCCGCCCGACGGCGTCGTCATGGCGCAGGAGACCGCCGACATCCAGGACGTGGTGCGGATCTGCGCCAAGAACGGCGTGCCCGTCATTCCCTTCGGCACCGGCACCTCGCTCGAGGGCCAGGTCAATGCGCCCGCCGGCGGCATCTCGATTGATCTGCGCGACATGAACAAGGTGCTCGCGGTCCATGCCGAGGACCTCGACTGCGTGATTCAGCCCGGCGTCACCCGCAAGGCGCTCAACGAGCATCTGCGCGACCAGGGCCTGTTCTTCCCGATCGATCCCGGCGCGGATGCCTCGCTCGGCGGCATGGCCTCGACCCGCGCCTCCGGCACCAATGCGGTGCGCTACGGCACGATGCGCGACAGCGTGCTGGCGCTGAAAGTGGTGCGCGGCGACGGCGAGATCATCACCACGGGGACGCGCGCCAAGAAATCATCGGCCGGCTACGATTTGACGCATCTGTTCGTCGGCGCCGAAGGCACGCTCGGCATCATCTCGGAGCTGACCATCCGCCTGCGCGGCATCCCTGATACGATCGCGGCCGGCGCGGTGTCGTTCGGGTCAGTGCACGGCGCGTGTCAGGCGGTGATCCTGGCGATCCAGACCGGAATTCCGGTTGCTCGAATCGAGTTGCTCAACGCGGCGCAAGTGAAGGCCTGCAATGCCTATTCCAAGCTGACGCTGCCGGAGACGCCGCTGCTGTTGATGGAGTTCCACGGCAGCGAGATCGAGGTCGCCGAGCAGTCCAAGGCGTTCGGCGAGATCGCAAAGGATTGCGGCGGTGGCGATTTCTCCTGGACCACCAAGCCCGAGGACCGCACCAAGCTGTGGCAGGCGCGCCACGACGCCTATTGGTCCGTGAAGGCGCTGCGGCCCGGCGACAGCATCGGCGTGGTCGCAACCGACGTCTGCGTGCCGATCTCGCGGCTTGCCGATTGCGTCAGCGAGACCGAGGAAGATCTGGAGCGCCTCAATCTGCTGTCGCCGATCGTCGGCCATGTCGGCGACGGCAATTTCCACTGCTCGCTGGTGTGCGACACCAACGATGCCGAAGAAATGGCGCGCGGGGAGGAATTCATGCATCGCCTGGTCGAACGCGCCCAGGCGATGGACGGAACCTGCACCGGCGAGCACGGCATCGGACAGGGCAAGCAGAAATACCTCAAGGCCGAGCTCGGCCCCGAGGCGCTCGACGCGATGCGCGCGTTGAAAAAGGCGCTCGATCCGCTAAACATCTTCAACCCCGGCAAGATCGTGCCGGAGGCGTAGCGCGCGGCATTGTCTTTCGTTTATGCTCGCTCCGTCACGGCGGAGCGAGGAGGTCACTTCGCCAGCTTGCGCACGGCCTCATCCACGCTGTGGAAGACGTGCTCCTTCGGCAGGACGTCGAACAATCTGAAGCGCTCGAAGGCGTCCTGCGCGCGCACCGATTCCAGCCGGGCCAGCGCGACCGTGACGCCTTGCGCCTCGCACACCTTGAAGACATCGAGCAGGATCTGCGCTGCGGTGAAGTCGATCTCGACCATGCCGCTGGCCTCCAGCACCAGCAATTGAGGCGCCGCCGTGCCGAGAACTTTTGTCACGTCGCCGCGAAAGCCCGGGGCGTTGAGGAAGGACAATGGCGCCTGCAGTCCGATCACGGCGACACCGGCGATGCGCTCGCCGGTGATGTGCGGATGCGCCGGCCACCAGATCGTGGTGCCCGGCACGCGCTCGAACTCGACCAGCCGCGCGCGCGTCGTGCTCCAGATGCCGTGCAGCAGCGACAGCACGATGCCGAGGAACGCGCCCTGCTGGATCGGCAGCACGATGATCAGCGCGGCGGTGGCCACGATCAGCAGGAATTCGCTGAACGACTGACGATAGATCGTCACGATCTGTTGCACACGGATGATCCGCAGCGCCACGAACAGCAGGATGCCGCCGAGCGCCGCGTCCGGCACATGGCGCAACAGTCCCGTTCCGAACGCGAGCAGCAGCAGCACGATCACCGCGGCCGCAAGTCCTGCGAGCTGCGATTGTCCGCCGGTCTCGGCGATGATGCCCGTGCGCGGCGGGCTTGCATTGACGGGAAACGCGCCGAACAGGCCTGACAGCACGCTGCCGGCACCGGCGCCGAGGAAGTCGCGATCGACATCGGCGGGCTTGTCGGGATCGGATGGGAACGAGCGCGTTGTTGCTGCCGTCTGCACCATCACCACGACAGTAATCACGAAGGCGAGCGAGACCAGATGCACCCAATGCGCTGGTGCGAGTTCGGGCAAGGTCAGTCGCGGCAGGGTGCCCGGCACCGTGCCGACGACGTTGACGCCCCGGCTCTCGAGACCGAGCGCGATCGTGGCCAGCGTCGCGCCGACAAGCCCGATCAGCGCGCCGGGGATTTTTGCGCTGATCTTCTCGGAGATGAACACGACAGCCAGAACGCCGAAGCCGATGCAGAACGTGACGGGATTGCTGCGGCCGATCTCGCTTGCGAGCACGCCGATGCGATCGAGTGTCGGGCCCCCAGGTGTTTCCAGCCCCAGCACGCCAGGCAATTGCGAGACGATGATGTGGACGGAGATGCCGGCGAGGAAGCCCACCATCACCGGCATCGATAGGAGATTGGCGATGCCGCCGAGACGGAACGCGCCGCCGGCGAGCATCATCGCGCCGACCATCAAGGCCAGCCCGATCGCCAGCCCCTGATATTCAGGCGAGCCGGTGGCGGCGAGCGCGGCAAGCCCGCCGGCGAAGATCGGCGTGATCGTGGAATCCGCGCCGCAGGACAGGAAGCGGTTGCCGCCGAGCAGCGCAAATCCGAGCGAGCCCGCCATGAAGGCGAAGAAGCCGATCTGCGGTGCAAAGCCGCCGAGCCGCGCGGTCGCCATTTGCTCCGGGATCGCGATGGCCGCGAGCGTAAGTCCGGCCATGAGATCGCCAGGCAGGGAATAGGACGCGAGCGATCGGAACAGCGGCCATGCGTGCTTGGCGCGAGCGTCTAGCGGCATCAACGAAAATCTCCGGATCCTGAGTCGGTCGATCAGACTACAGCATTTCCGGAAGGGAGGCAGGCGGCGGCCTCTCCGTCGTCATTGCGAGCGCAGCGAAGCAATCCAGAATCCCTCCGCGGAAAGACTCTGGATTGTTTCGCTGAGCCTGTCATCGGGCCGCGCTTCGCGCGGACCCGGTGGCTCGCAACGACGGAGGACAGATTGTCCTCCGTGTCGCGGCGCGGGCGGTCAGTACCTGCCGCGGCCGTAGTCGCCGCCGCGTCCCATTCCACCGCCACGGCCGCCCATGCCCATTCCCATGCCGAGGCCAATTCCGATTCCGACGCCGATGGCTTCGGGCGGCGGGCCGGGAGGCGGCGCACGCTCGTAGACGACTTCGTCAGGCGGCGGCCGGCGCTTCGGCGGGGTGTCGACGACCTTGCGCTTTGGCGGGGTGTCGTCGACGCGTTTCTTGATGACGGGGGCAATTGTCGGGTTGATCGGCGTCGCCGGCGGCGTCGGCGTCGAGCAGGGACAGGTCGGCGCCATGGCGACCGCGACCGGCGTCGCTGCGGCCACCACCGGCAAGGCATAGTTGCGGTTCTGCACGCGGAGCAGGAGACGGCGCGCCGTCGCGGCGAGATCGCTGCTGCCCCAGTTCGCGAGATAGGCCTCGTAGGAGGCGCGGGTATTGA
Organism: Bradyrhizobium campsiandrae; assembly: GCF_014529705.1. GTDB lineage: Bacteria > Pseudomonadota > Alphaproteobacteria > Rhizobiales > Xanthobacteraceae > Bradyrhizobium > Bradyrhizobium campsiandrae. The sequence goes on along the minus strand of NZ_JAANIH010000059.1, from coordinate 45,543 downwards.
TCGCCACCGCGCGATCCCATGCCAGCATCTGGCGCCGGCGCTCCAGCACCGTACGCAGGCGCGGCGTATAGGAGGCCTGGGCGTAGAGCTCGATATAGGCCTGATAGGCCTCCACGGTGTCGTCGGCGATCACGAGATCATAGGCGGCCCTGGCGTCCTTGCCCTGCAGATCCTTGCGCCAGTCCTCCACGCTGCGCGGGGCGCTGGCGAGCGCCATCGCATTCGCGCCCGGAGCGGGCGGCTGACCGCTGCTGTCGCCGAAGAACTTGAAGTCGGTCGTCAGCGACGAGCTTTCCCAGGGAATCTGGCGCCCGTCGGTGGATTGCGCCACCGCGATGCGGATGCGTTTGAACACTTCCTCGATCGGCAAATTTGGTTGCTTGGCGACGCTCAGCGCCGCCGTGGTGTAGGGGCTGTCGGCGCCGGAGCCGTCCTCGGCTTCGGCACCGGGCGAGGTCGAGTAGGAGATGAAGGAGCCGGGCGCGCCCGCCTTGGTGTCGACGATGGCGAGCCCATGGCCTGCGCCCGACAGCGCCGGGAAGGGATTGTTGCGGCAGGCATCGAGCATGAAAATGCGTGCCCGCGTCGGCAGCGCGCCGAGCGTGTTGAGCAGATCGTTTAGCCGCACGCCCTGCAGCGGAATGTCGGCCTCGCGCTTGGGATCGAGATCAACAGGCACGAGATAGTTCTCGCCGTCGATCTGCAGCCCGTGGCCGGCATAAAACACCAGCGCGACGGTGTCGGCGCCGCTGGCGCTGACCTTGCCGGCGAAATCCGAGATCGCCTGGCGCATCTCGTTCTGCGCGAGGTTCGGCGCCGAGGTGACGGTGAAACCTGCATTGCCGAGCAGCTCGGCCATGCCTTTGGCATCGTTGGCGGCATTGGGCAGCTCCGGCACCGTGCGATAGGCGGATTGGCCGATCACGAGCGCGAGCCGGGCTTCGGCCGCGGCTTGCGTCGGCGTCGCCAATCGGATGAGTGCAAGCAGGGCAGAGGCAAGAATCAAATTGCGAAGGATTGGACGGCGCATGAGATCACCTCCATCGGCAATGGGCGCGAGGATGTCACCTTTTCTAATGGTCCGCCACGACGCCGTCTGTGCGCTAGCTCACGGACGGGCGTGCGGCAAAATGGGGCAGCGCCTCTGCCGGAGCCGACACTTTGCGCCGGAGGATGTCAGAACAGTCCGCGATCCCAGGGTGCAACGGGTGCAAAGCGTGCGGCGAGGAAATCGATGAAGGCGCGCACTTTCGCCGGCGGACGGCGATCGGGCAGGTAGACCGCATGCACCGCAGAGGACTGCATCTCCGGCTGGTCGAGCGGCAGCGCGACCAGCGTGCCGGCGCGCAAATCATCGGCGATGATGAAGGTCGGCTGCCGCGCAAGGCCGACGCCGGCCAGCGTCGCCGCCCGCAGCGCATCGCCATTGTTGGCGCGCAGGTTTCCGGACACCTGGACGCGGATCTCGCCATCCGCGCCGAACAGCCATTCCGCCGCGCTCGCCTGCTGCGAAAGCGTGTAGCCGAGACAATTATGTGCGGCGAGGTCGGCGACGCTGCGCGGCGTCCCGTGTTTGGCGAGATAAGAGGGAGCGGCGCAGACGACGAGGCGGTTCGGTGCCAGCTTGCGTGCCACCATGCTGGAGTCGCGGAGCTTGCCGATGCGGATCGCGAGGTCCCAGCCTTCCTCGGCGAGATCGACGAGACGATCGTTGAGGCCGAGTTCGATCGTGACCTCGGGGTGGCGCTCCGAGAATTCGGCGATGAGAGGGGCGATCTGCCGTGTGCCGAACACCACCGGCACATTGACCCGCAACAATCCGCGCGGCTCGACGCGCTCGCGTGCGACCGCCGCGTCGGCCGTCTCCATGTCGGCGAGGATGCGCTCGGAGGATTCCAGATAGAGCCGGCCGGCCTCGGTGATCGACAGCCGCCGCGTGGTGCGATGGAATAGCTTGGTGCCCAGTCGCGCCTCCAGCGAGGCGACGTGCTTGGTCACCATGGTCTGCGACAGGCCCATCGCCCGGGCCGCGCCGGACAGGCTGCCGCTCGCCGCCACCTTGGCGAAGACTTCCAGGCTGGTGAGACGGTCAAGCATCTATCTCACTCTATGAGTGTGAGGTATATTTCCAAAATAGCAGATTATCATTCCCCTGAGAATAGATCATAAGCCGTCCAACAATGGAGACCGCCATGATCGATTCCCGTACCGCTCCCTATGCCGCGCTGGTGCTGCGCGCGACGCTGGGTGCCCTGTTCCTGGCCCATGCCAGCCTGAAACTGTTCGTTTTCACCCCCGCCGGCACCGCAAAGTTCTTCGGCAGCCTCGGCTTCCCGCCCGAGCTGGCCTACCTCGTGATGACGGTCGAAGTCCTCACCGGCATTGCCCTCATTCTTGGCGTCTGGACCCGCTATGCGGCGCTGGCCGGCATTCCGGTCCTGCTCGGTGCCATCTTCTCGGTGCACGCTGCGGCCGGCTTCTTCTTCACCAACCCGAAGGGCGGCTGGGAATTTCCCGCCTTCTGGGCAATTGCGCTGGTCGCACAGGCGCTGCTCGGCGACGGCGCCTTCGCGCTGCGGCCCTCGCGCGATGTCGAGGCGGCAAATGCACAGCTGAGCGTCGCACCGTCGCGCTGATTTCATTGATCGCTGAAATGCTGAAGCTGCGGGGTCCCGGTCCCGCAGCTTTTTGCTGCGCACCCATCAATCTGCGTTCGGCATCGATCCATACCTGAATTGGATCGATCTGCGCCAATCCTGCATGGCCCGCCGTTCGAGCGCGCTGCGGCATGCGCGAGAACCTCGGGAAATACAGGCGTTCCGCTGCGATTCCCGCCGGTGCGCCTGCCGCTCGCGCACGCGCACCGCTCGGGCCGCACGCCTTGCCTGCCCCGTCGCTTTGGCCATACTCTCCGCGCAACAGGCCGTGGCGAAGATCGCGGCCGCCAACAAAAATATCGGGGAGAGACACCATGACCATCGTGCCCGTCAGCCGTCGCACGTTCATCAAGTCGTCGACGGCGGTCGCTGCCGGCCTCGTGCTCTCTCCGGCCATCATCGGTCGCGCTGAAGCCGCGACGCTGAAGCTGAAATGCTCCTCCTCGCTGCCGAACGATCCCAAATTCGCCAACGGTCGCGTCTACTACGACAACCTCGTCAAGAATCTGAAAGGCAACGGGCTCGGCGAGCAGGTCGAGGTCGCCTTCTTCCCGGATAACCAGCTCGGCCAGGAAATCGACGTCATCAATTCGGTGAAGCTCGGCGTGATCGACCTCATGGTCTCGGGCTCCTCGATCTCGGCCAATCTGGTGCCGCTGGTCGGCACCTACGATCTCGGTTTTCTGTTCTCGAGCTTCCCGCAGCAGACCAAGGCGTTCGACGCCGGTGCCGCCAAGCCGATCGAGGATGCGCTGCTCAAGGGCAGCAACATCCGCATCATCGCCTGGGCCTATAATTTCGGCTCGCGCAGCGTGCTTGCCAAGAAGCCGGTGAAGACGCCGGAGGATCTCGCCGGCCTCAAGATCCGCACCCTGCCAAATCCCGTCATCACCGAATGTCTGCGGCTGATGGGGGCCGCCGCGACGCCGCTGGCGTTCGGCGAAATCTACACGGCGCTGCAGGCCGGCGTGCTCGACGGGCTCGAGCACGATCCGCCGACGATCCTCGCCAGCAAGTTCTTCGAGACCGCGAAGTTCTATGCCCTGACGCAGCACAATTTCTCGCCGCTTGCGATCTATTTCAGCGACGCGACCTTCAACCGCATGGATCCGAAGTTGCGCGAGGGCTTTCTCGACGCCGCGAAGAAGGCCGCGGCCGACACGCGGACGCACGGGCTTGCGGTCGAGAAGGAGGCGCTTGCGGCCCTGACGGAGAAGGGCGTAACGGTCGCCGAATGCGACCGCGAGGCCTTCAAGAAGCGCGTCGCGCCACAGACCGAAAACTTCATCAAGGCGCGGCCGGAGTCCAAGGCCGTCATCGACATCATTCGTTCGACGCAAGCCTGAGATGGCCAAATCCGAGATGGCGATGACCGGCGCCTTGTCCTTCGCGGGCGGCCGCCACGGCAGCATCGCGCTGTTGCTCCGCTGCAGCGACGCGATCGCGGCCATCTTGCTGGCTGCCGATCTCGCGGTCGTCTGCGGCTCGGTGCTGCTGCGCTTCTTCTTCAACGCGCCGGTCGAATGGTCCGACGACGTCGCGCGTGGCCTGATGGTCGGATCGGCCTTCTTCGGCGCGGCGAGCGCGCTGGCGCGCGGCGAGAATGTCGGCGTGTCGTTCTTCCGCGATCTGTTGCCGGCGCGGCTGCGCATGCTGGTCGACGCGATGAGCGCCGTGCTGGTCGTGCTGATCTCCGGCTACGTCGCCTACAACGCGATCAAGCTGGGCTCGCTGACCGCAGGGCAGACCACCGGCTCCGGCCTGCCGCTGGAGCTCACCTTCTATCCGATGGGCATCGGCGCGCTGTTCATGACGGTGTTCGCGATCGATCATCTCTGCGGGCGGCCGTTGCCTGACATCGTCAGGGGCCTCGTCGCGGTCGCCGTCGTGACCGGTCTCTATCTCGCCTGGGATTACCTGTCGCCGTCCTCGGTGCCGTCGGCGGGCACGCTGATGCTGATCGGCTTCTTCGCCACGCTGTTCGGCGGCTTGCCGATCGGTTTTGCCCTGGCGCTGGCCGCGCTGATCTTCATCTGGGTCGAGGGCGCGCTGCCCGGCGTCATCTTCGCCCAGCAGATGGCGCGCGGCATCGACAATTTCGTGCTGTTGGCCATCCCGTTCTTCATCCTCGTCGGCTATCTCATGGAAGCCAACGGCATGTCGGTGCGCCTGATCGAGCTGCTCCAGCGCGCTGTGGGGCGCATGCGCGGTGGCCTGAACGTCGTCATGGTGGCCTCGATGGTGCTGTTCTCGGGCATCTCAGGCTCGAAGATGGCCGATGTCGCGGCGGTCGGCTCCGTGCTGATCCCGGCCGCGCGCCGCTCGAAGCAGAATCCGGGCGGGGCGGTGGCGTTGCTCGCGGCATCCGCGGTGATGGCGGAGACCATTCCGCCTTGCATCAACCTGATCATTCTCGGTTTCGTTGCAAACCTCTCGATCGGCGGCCTGTTCATGGCGGGGCTGCTGCCGGCCGCGCTGATGGCCGCGGTCCTGATCGCCTTCTCGATCATATCAGGCAAGACGCCTGACAACGCCGAGGAGGCCGAGCCGCAGATGCCGGTCTCCGGCCTGTGGAGCGGCGCGATCGCCTCGTTCGGCCTGATCTTCATGATCTTCTTCGGCTTCAAGAGCGGCTTTGCCACCGCGACCGAGATCTCCGCCTTCGCGGTCGCTTATGCGCTCGTGGTCGGCAGCGTGGTGTTCCGGGAGCTCGGCTTGAAATCAGCAGCACATAGTTTCGTCCAGGCGGCGACGCGCGCGGGGCTGGTGCTGTTCATCGTCGCCGCCGCGCAGTCGCTGGCGTTCACGCTGACCTTGCAGCAGGTGCCGCACGCCGTCGGCGACTTCATGCTGGGCCTGTCCAAGACCTCGGGCGTCTGGCTGTTCATCCTGCTCGCGATCGCCGTGCTGATCGTGATGGGCTCGGTGCTGGAAGGTGCGGCCGCGCTCATCATCTTCGGGCCGCTGCTGCTGCCGGTTGCCGTGCAGCTCGGCATCGATCCGCTGCATTTTGGCGTCGTGCTGGTGATCGCGATGGGGATCGGGCTGTTCGCCCCGCCGCTCGGCCTTGGGCTCTACGGTGCCTGCCTGATCGGCAACGTGCCGATCGAGCGAACGGTGAAGCCGATCCTGGGCTATCTCGGCCTGTTGTTCCTCTGCCTGCTCGTCATCGCCTTCGTGCCGTGGCTCTCGACCGCGTTGCCGCGCGCATTCGGCTACTGAAGGAGTCCTGCCGTGAAAGTCCTGTTGGCTCACACGCCGGAGATGCGCCGCAATTATTACGGCGATCGCAGCCTGAACGGCCTGCGTGCCATTGCCGATGTGATCCTCCACGAGGGTGATCAGGCCCTCGACGCGGTGAACCTCGTCAATGCGGCCAAGGACGCCGACATCATCGTCGCCGATCGCATGACCGAAGGCCGCGGCGAAATCTTTGCGCAACTGCCGCGTTTGCGCGCGTTCGTCCGCTGTGCCGTCGACATCCGCAATGTCGATGTCGAAGCCGCCTCGCAAGCCGGCGTGCTGGTGACCCGTGCCGGCCCCGGCTTCGTCCAGGCGGTGGCCGAGCTCGCCGTCGGCTTCATGGTCGATCTGTCGCGTGGCGTGTCGCGAACCACCGCGGACTACCAGGCCGGCCGCAAGCCGGAGGCGCGGATGGGCCGCCAGCTCGCCGGCAGCACGATCGGCATCATCGGCTATGGCAGCATCGGGCGCTATCTCGCCGAGATCGCCAAGGTGCTGCGGATGAAGGTGCTGGTCGCCGATCCCTTTGCCACTGTGAGCGACAGCGCGATCAGGCAGGTCGGTCTCGACGAGCTGCTCGCGTCGTCCGACTATGTCGTCTGCCTCGCCATTGCCAACGAGCAGACCGAGAAGCTGATCGGGGAGGCGGCGCTGGCGCGCATGCAGACGCATGCCGTGTTCGTCAATCTCTCGCGCGGCAATCTGGTCGACGAGGCGGCGCTCGCCAGGGCGCTGCTGGAGAACCGCATCGCCGGCGCGGCGATGGACGTCGGCCGTGCGCCCGATCAGATGCCGACGCCGGAGCTGGCGAGGCTTCCCAACGTCGTCGCCACGCCACATGTCGGCGGATTGACGCCGCAGGCGATCGAGTACCAGTCGCTGGAGACAGTGCGGCAGGTCGAGGCCATCATCAAGGGCGAGGCCCCGGTCGGCGCCGTCAACGCCGAGCGCTGGACGCGGCGGCCCTGAGCGCCCCTACAGCCGGTCGACCGCCTTGAAGGTCCCGTCCTTCTGGATCACCGTCAAGAACACCTTGGGGGGCGTGTCGAGGGCGCGCGCGCCGACGGTGACGATGCTGCCGCTGATGTCGAAGCGTCCGGTATCTTTGATCGCGCGCAAGAGGCCCGCGCGGGTCGGGTTCGGTCCGGCTTTTTCCAGCGCCGCTGCGGCGAGACGGCCGGAGAGATAGCCTTCGAGCGATACGAAGTCCGGTGTCAGCGTCGGATCGAACGCCCGCTGGGCCGCCTGATAGTCGGCGACGAGCTTGATCGAACGATCCCAGGGAAACGGCACGACCTGCGCGACGACGACGCCCTCGGCGTCCGGGCCGAGCTCCCTGGCGAGCGCAGTGGCGCCGACGAAGGAGATGTTGACGAAGGTCGGATAGACGCCGTTGCGGTGCGCGAGCTTGATGAACTCCGCGCTCGGACCGTAAGTTCCGACCATGACGATCGCCTCGGGTTCGGCGCGCTTGATGGTGCGCCAGGCTGTGGTGACCGCACGGGTGTTGCGCTCGAAGGTGCCTTCGGCGGCGAGTTCGAGCCCGCGCCTGGCAAGGGCGTTCTTCACGCCGGCGAGCCCGTCGCGACCGAACGAATCGTCCTGGTAGAAGATGCCGATCCGGGTGAAATGGCGATCCTCGGTGAGGTGCTTGACGAGGGTCTCGGTCTCCGCGCTGTAGCTTGCACGGATGTTCACGACGTTCGGCAGTTCGAGGTCGCGCAGGAATTCGGCGCCGCTGAATGGTCCGATGAAGGGGATGTTGCGCGCGCTCGTCAGGGGGATGGTCGCCATCGCAGTCGGCGTGCCCACCGCGCCGATCAACGCGAACACCTTGTCGTCCTCGATCAGCTGCAGGGTCTGCGACACCGAGCGGTCGGGATCGTAGCCGTCATCGCGGCTGATGAGCTGGAGCTTGCGGCCATGGACGCCGCCCTTGGCGTTGATCTCGGTGAACGCCGCGACGATGCCGCGCCGCATGTGCTGTCCGAGCATGGAGGACGGGCCTTCCAGCGCCGCAGCCTGGCCGAACAGGATCGCATCCCCGCTGACACCGACCTCGTCGCCTCTCGCCGGCAGCGTTGCCGCCGCGAGCAACGCGGCGGCAAGCGCCGTGCCTATCGCTGCGCGCGGTCGTTTCATGAAAGAGCTCGCCGGATCCATGCGGCTACGATAGGTCCGGGGGCTGAACAGCGCGCTAACTATCGCCGAGCCAGCGATCCGTAGGATTCCGGGTAAATGCGGCAATCGGCTACCAGATTCCTCCAACGCACAGGTCAATCGTTAACTAAGCCTCCCGATGCTCGGCCTGACGGTTCCAATGTTGTGCAGTTCTTAACCGCGATCCTTGTCCGATAGCTGCCACGGTGGCTCAACCCTAAGTTCGGCCGCCGCGCCGAGGGGACGTGTGGGATCGAGATGGGCGATCGCGATCAGATTGATCTGGATCGAAGGCGTATGACCGGACGGGGGCGTGTTGCGTCGCTGCTCGGGCTGTGTCGTCCTGCGCTGGTCGCGGCTGCCCTCGGCCTGCTGTTCTCGCTCGCGGGCGCGGCTGCGGTCGCGCGCTGGGAAGACCGCGTCAACAAGATCGAGTTCGAGAACGCCGCCGAAACGCAATCCATCGTCATGCAGAACGGCATGAACGAATATATCAGCCGGCTCGAGGCGCTGCGAACCCTGTTCGAATCCTCCAACGAGGGGGTCACGCGCAGCGAGTTCGAGACGTTCAGCGGCCGGCTGTTCGAGCGTTATCCCGGCTTGCTGCGGATCAGCTGGTTGCCGCGGATCAGCCGCAACGAGCGGGCCGAATACGAGGCCGCCGCGATTGGCGACGGCGTGTCCGGCTATCGGATCAAGACGCTCGACGGCAACGATCTCGCCACCGCGCCGCAGGGCGAGGAATATTACCCCGTCTTCTATTCGACGCAGCCGAAGACGTCCCCTGTCTACGGCATCGACTACATGAGCATGCCCGGGCGCAGCGAGGTGCTTGCGCGCGCCCGCGACGACGATCACATCACCGCGATCCGCACCGAGCTCTACGATCGGAACGGTGCCGGTCAGCTGCCGAACGTGCTGGTGATCGTTCCCGTCTATGCCAAGGGCACGTCGCGCGACACCGTCGCCGATCGCCGCCGCAACATCTCCGGCTTCGTCGTCGGCATCTTCGACCTGCCTCTGCTGATGCAGGCCATCCGCCTCAGGACCGGAGCGAGCCCCGCCGTCAGCGTGAACGTCTATCAGCCCTTCAGCGCCCGCATCGTCAGCCTGGAGGACCTGCTGCCCGACTACGCCTCCGTTTCGGCCGCGCCGCAATCGATGCGCGACGTCGCGCGCGGCCGGCACTGGTCGGGCGGCCTCAAGATCGGCGATACCGACTGGCAGGTGCGGGCGGTTCCCACCGCCGGCGGCCCACTCGAGACGACCTATGATCGCGCAGGCGCCGTGCTGACCGTCGGCATGCTGCTGACGCTGTCGCTGTCGACCTATCTGATGCTCGCGAGCCGCAACTCGCGGCGGCTGTCGCTGGCCAACCGGCGCGTGCTGGAGCTTGCACAGACCGACGTGTTGACCGGATTGCCGAACCGCGCCTTCTTCCTCGGCCGGCTCGACGAGCTCAACAGCCGCCTGACGGAGGGCGGCGCGAGCTTCTCCATCCTGATGCTCGATCTCGACCGCTTCAAGAACGTCAACGATTCCCTCGGCCATGGTGCCGGCGATGCGCTGCTGCGCCTCGTGGCGCAACGGCTGAAATCCGCGATACGCGCCACCGACGTGCTGGCGCGGCTCGGCGGCGACGAATTCGCCATCATCCAGGAAGGCTCCGAGGACCAGCGCGCCTCTTCGACCGAGCTGGCGATGCGGATCGCCAGGCTCGTGGCGGAGCCGTTCCCTCTGCCGGGTCATCGGGTCGAGATCGGCACCAGCATCGGCATCGCGATCGCGCCGGATCACGGATGCGACCAGGAGCAACTGCTCAAGAAGGCCGACCTTGCGCTCTACCGCTCGAAATCGGCGGGCCGCAACTGCTTCACGATCTATGACGAGGCGATGTCGGCCGAGCTCGAGGCACGCAACACGCTGGAGGGTGATCTGCGCGACGCCATCGCGCGCTGCCAGCTCGAGGTGCACTATCAGTCCTTCATGGATGCAAGCACCGGTGCGCGGCGCGGCTTCGAGGCGCTGGTGCGCTGGCGGCATCCGGTGCGCGGGCTGATCCCGCCGGATCAGTTCATCGCGCTCGCCGAGGAGACCGGGCTGATCGTGCCGCTCGGCGAATTCGTGCTGCGCCGTGCTTGCGCCGATGCGGCGGCCTGGCCGTCAGACCTGATGGTCGCGGTGAATCTGTCGCCGATCCAGTTCAAGGAAGCCGATCTGTTCGAGGTCATCTGCGCCGCCTTGCGCGATTCCGGCCTGTCGCCGCAGCGGCTCGAGATCGAGATCACGGAGTCCGTCCTGCTCGAACGCGGCACCGAGAACCACGCCTTCATGGAGCGCCTCAAGAGCATCGGCATCGAGCTCGCGCTGGACGATTTCGGCACAGGCTACTCCTCGCTGAGCTATCTCACTGCGTTTCCGTTCGACAAGATCAAGATCGACAAATCCTTCATCCGCAACCTCACGCATCAGCCGCGCTCTTCGGCCATCATCTCCTCGATCGTGACGCTGGCGCGCGGGCTCGACATGTCCGTCACGGCCGAGGGCGTCGAGACGCAGGACGAATTCGAGCGGCTGAAGGCGCTCGGCGTCAATTTCGCGCAAGGCTATCTGTTCGGCCGCCCGCTGCCGATCGACCGGATCGAGCTTGACGGGTCCGCCGCGGGCTCGCAGCGCGACGCGGCCTGAGCGAGACGCTCGAGGGGCATTCGCGAAAATCTCTTGACCCGCCCGCGCCCGGATGGTCCGAAGGATCGTCCAGGGATGAAATAAAGAAAAATGCGACTTCCGTTCTTCTACGGCTGGGTCGTGGTTGCCGTGACGTTTGTCACCATGGCCATCGGCGTCAATGCGCGCACCTCCTTCTCGCTGTTCTTTCCGCCGATCCTCTCCGAATTCGGCTGGGAGCGCGGCGTCACCGCGGGCGCCTTCTCCTTCGGTTTCGTCGCCTCGGGCGTGGCCAGTCCGCTGATCGGCCGGCTGATGGATCGCGCCGGACCGCGCGCGGTGATGGAACTCGGCGTGGTGCTGATGGCCGGCGGCCTGCTGCTCGCGCCGCTGACCAGCCAGCCCTGGCATCTCTACCTGACGATCGGCGTCATGGTCGGTGCCGGCTCGGTGTGTCTCGGCTATTCCGGCCAGTCGCAGTTTCTGCCGAACTGGTTCATCCGCAAGCGTGGCTTTGCCATCGGCATCGCCTTTGCGGGCGTTGGCATTGGTTCCATGACGCTGCTGCCATGGGTGCAGCACCTGATCGAGCAGGCTGACTGGCGCACCGCCTGCACCGCAATGGGGCTGATGATCCTGATCGTGCTGGCGCCGATCAATCTGCTCCTGCACAAGCGTCCCGAAGATATCGGCCTGCAGCCGGACGGCGATGCCGCACCGGCCGCGGGGGCCGCGAAGCCGGTCTCCAACATCGTCGATCCGGTCTGGGTCGCCACCGACTGGACGTTGCGGCGGGCGGTTGCGACCGCGCGCTTCTGGTGGATCGCGCTCGGCTATTTCTGTGGTCTGTACATCTGGTACGCCGTGCAGGTGCACCAGACCAAATTCCTGCTCGACATCGGCTTCAGCCCTGGTGTTGCGGTGTGGGCGCTCGGTGCCGTCAGCCTGCTTGGCATTCCCGGCCAGATTTTGCTCGGTCATGTCTCCGACCGGATCGGGCGGGAATGGGTCTGGGCGATCAGCTGCGCCGGCTTTGTGATCTGCTTCTCGGCGCTGATCGCGCTGAAGTACCAGCCCTCGGTCTGGCTGGTCTGGCTGATGGTGTTCGCGCAGGGCGCGCTCGGCTACGGCCTCACCTCGATCATGGGCGCGGTGGTGTTCGAGATCTTTGGAGGGCGTCACCAGGGCAGCATCTTCGGCATGATCATGCTCGCGGCGCTGGCGGGCGGGGCAGCCGGCCCTTGGCTGACGGGCCTGCTCTACGACCGGACCGGCGACTACACGCTCGCCTTTGCCATCGCCATCATCGTCAGCCTGCTCTCGGCGCTGTCGGTCTGGCAGGCCTCGCCGCGCCAGGTGCGGGCTGTGGCCGGCCGGCTGCACCGGCTTCAGGCCGCAAAATAAAGCGTTCTGGAGCGAACTGGATACCGGTTCGCGTCGGGAACAGAGCTAGACGGCAGTTCCTCCTGCACCGCATTACCGCTGCAGCTTTCGCGGAATGTTAAGTATGTCGCGGCTTGGCGGGACACGAGGGCGCAGCAACAACGTCTTGGACACCATCGAAGCATAGCTTGGGGCCGATTGCCGTATCTTCCCGATGTTGCCGGGTCCAACGATGCCTGCCTCCGACGCCCCCGTGACCGAACTGCCGGACGTACTTCGCGCCGCGCTTGAATGCGCCGACGATGGCATCGTCATTGTCGACGCCGCGCATCGCATTACCCATTTCAACGCCGGCGCGGAGCGGATCTGGAAGCTTGCGCGTGCCGACGTCCTTGGTCACGACGCCGCAATTCTCACTCTCAAATGCCTTCAGGCCGATCCGGTCGCGGATTTTCGCGACGAGATCAGCCTGGTGCGGCGCGACGGCAGCCGCATCAAGGCGGCGATCACGCTGTCTTCCGTGACTGTCGGCGGCGCGGCCCATCACATCGTGTTCGCGCGCGACGTCACCGCGGATGCCGAGCGCCGCGTCAGGATCGGGTTGCTTCACGCCGTCTCGGACCAGACCAATCGTGCAGTCATCATCGCCGACGTCGAACAGAGGATCGTCTACGTCAATTCGGCGTTCACCGCGCTGTTCGGCTACACCAGCGCCGAGGCCGAAGGACGCCACGCGCGTGAGCTCATTGCCGGCTGCCATACCGATACCAAGGCCGTAGCCCGCCTGGTCAAGCGCCTGATGCATGATGGCCGCCGCGGCGAAGCCGAGGTGCTGGTCTACGACAAGGACGGCGAGGAGATCTGGGTCAGCGCCCGTCTCGACGTCTTCCGCGACAAGAAGGGACAGGTCAAGCATATCTTCGCCCTGCTCGAGGACATCACCGAAAGCCGTCAATTGCGCTCGCTGCAGCAATTGATCATGAGCGCGCTCGCCGACGAGGTGCCGATCAGCGACATCGCCGACCGGCTATGTCGCCGCGTCGAGGAGATCGCGCCCGACGTGGTCTGCTCGCTGCTCCATGTCGACGCCGCCGGCTTGATTCATCCGCTCGGCGGCCCGAGTCTGCCCGAGGACTATTCGCGTGCCTTGGACGGCATCGCGATCGGCCCCAGTGTCGGCTCCTGCGGCACCGCCGCCTTCTATGGCGAACCGGTGCTCGCGACCGATCTCGATACGGATCCGCGCTGGCAGCCTTACAAGGCCATGCCGCTGGCGATCGGCCTGCGTGCCTGCTGGTCGACCCCGGTCAAGGCCAAGGACGGTCGTGTCATTGCGACGTTCGCCTTTTATTATCGCGAGCCGCGCGCGCCGAGCAACTGGCACCGCCGCATCGTCAATGCCTGCGTCGATCTCGCCGCCTTCGCGATCGAGCGCAAGGAGGCGCGCGCCGAGATCGCGCGGCTCGCCTATCACGACATCCTCACCGGCCTGCCGAACCGCGCGCAGTTGCGGCACTTGATCACGACCGCGATCGACGCCTGTCCGACCGGCGGCCATGTCGCGCTCGCCTTTCTCGACGTTGATCATTTCAAGGACGTCAACGACACGCTCGGCCACGCCGCCGGCGACGAGTTGCTGATCCAGCTCGCGCAACGGCTGCGCGATCAGATCGGGCCCGATGACATGCTGGGCCGGCTCGGCGGCGATGAATTCGTCATCCTGCTGCCGCACCGCAATGCCGAAAGCGCCGAGCGCGTCGCGGCCGGAATCACGGAAGCGCTGGCCGCGCCCTTGCGGCTCGGATCGAAGCTGATGCCGATGTCGGCCAGCATCGGCATCAGCCTCTATCCCGACCACGCCACCGACATCGACACGCTGATGCAGCAGGCCGACGCCGCCATGTACATGGCCAAGCAGGCCGGCCGTTCGACCCACCGCATGTTCAGTGCGGAGATGAACGGGCTCACCGAGCAGCGGCTGGCAATGATCGCAGCGCTCCGGCGCGCCATCGCCGACAATGGGCTAAGCCTGTTCTATCAGCCGCAGATCCGCAGCTGCGACGGCGCCATCCACGGCGTCGAGGCGCTCGCGCGCTGGCACGATGCCGTGCTCGGCGACGTCTCGCCGGCAAAGTTCATTCCGCTCGCCGAGGAGTGTGGTCTGATCGAGCAGATCGGCCTGTGGTCGGTGCGCGAGGCCTGTCGGCAAATGGCGACCTGGCGGCGCGCCGGGCTCAACATTCCCAGCGTGTCCGTGAACTTGTCGCCGCTCAATTTCCGCAACGTCGCGCTGGCCGCGCGGCTGCAGGACGTCCTCACCGAATACGCGCTGCCGCCGGATGCCTTGATGCTGGAGATCACCGAAGGCACCTTCATGCAGGACGGCGCGGCGGCGCTGGAGACGATGCATGCGATCCGTGAACTCGGCGTCGGACTTTCGGTCGACGATTTCGGCACCGGCTATTCCAGCCTCAGCCGGCTCGCGCATCTGCCGATCCGCGAATTGAAGATCGACCGCAGTTTCATGCGCGACATTGAACGTGACGCGGGCGCGCTCGCGATCGCCACCGCCGTGGTGCGCGTCGGCCAGGGTCTTGGGCTGACCGTCGTTGCCGAAGGCGTCGAGACCGAGGGCCAGCGCAAGATGCTGGCCGGGCTCGGCTGCGACGTCGTGCAGGGTTTCCTCTACGCTCCCGCGCTCGCGCCCGTTGCCTTCGAGCGCTGGCTGATCGAGCACTGCGCCGAGCAGGCCAAGGCGATGCTGCGCCGGCTCGATGTCAAGCCGGCAGTGCGCGACGCGGCGAAGCGGTCGGCGTAAGCATATCTAACGTCTGTCTAACGGGCGCGATGGCATTGATGCCAACATTTGCCAGCGCTGAGGTTCTGTCGTGGAAGGACGTGGGACCGGCCGAACTTGGGGCGACTATTCAGGAAGCGGAGCGCGCACTTCCGCAATATGAGATGGTCGTAGAGAACTCCGACCGCCGCCAAGCGAGATTCCAGTTGTGGATGGCTCCCCACGCTGGCAAGATCGAGCATATTGCCGGATTTTATCGGAGCATGTTTCATGAAATTGATTGCCGCCGGGTGCGCCGGATTGTTGCTGGCTGTGTCGTCCGGAAATGCCGCTGAACTCAAAACGTTTGCCACGATAGCGGTGGAATCGACGTTCGAGGATATGGTGCCGAAGCTCGAAGCGGCCACCGGCGACAAGCTCGTTATCTCCTGGGCAACGGCGGCGATGCTGTCCAAGCGTGTGCAAGACGGCGAGGCGGTCGATGTCCTGATCCTGACCAAGCCAGCGCTTGAAGGCCTCGCCAAGGATGGCAAGGCTCAGGTTCAGCCGGACTCGGTGTTTGCAAGCACAGGCATCGCAGTCGCCGTCAAAGGCGGAGCCGCGAAGCCCGACATTTCAACGCCGGATGCTTTCAAGCGGGCACTGCTGGAGGCAAGATCGGTGGCGTTCAGCGACCCCGCAACCGGTGCTGCGAGCGGTGTCTACATTGCGAAGCTGATGGAGCGGCTGGGCATCGCTGACGAGATCAAGCGCAAGACGAAATATCCTCCAGCCGGAGGCTTTGCGGCGACCTTGTTGGTAAATGGCGAGGCCGATCTCGCGATCCAGCTGGAACCCGAGATTGTTTCGGTTCAAGGCGTTGAAAAGGTCGGCAGCCTTCCGGCTGAACTGAACAACGTCACGGTTCTGGCGGCGGGCCTGGGCAAGGATACCAAGAACGAAGAGGCAGGACTGCGGGTGATCAAGTACCTGCACTCACCTGAAGCGGTTGCCGCCTTCAGGGCTCACGGTGTTGCACCGGCAGCAAACTAGTCGTCCGCAACTCAATCCGTCCCCAGCCCCGTGCGCCGCCGCAAATCCGTGATCGCGCGCAAAAAACTGTCGGCCGGCGTCGTCTCGGGATCGATCAGCCGGTGCAGGCGAAAGCCGTCTTCGAGGGCGAGCACGACCGAGGCCATCCATGGCGGGTTCAGCCTCTCGCCGTTGCCGCTGTCCTTCAACGTCGCCTCGACGATGTCGGCGATCAGCTTGCGCCGCGCGCGCAGCCGCTTCGCGAGCTCCGGCCGGCGCTTCTCGGCCCGCGCGACGAACAGGATCATCTCGATATGCAGCAGCGGCGAGCGGGTGAGAGGATCCTGCCGGCCGCGATCCATCGTTTTCAAGGCCGCGATGAAATCGTCCAGATTCCTGTGCTGCGCCAGGATCTCCATGTTGCGCCGGATCGATTGCTCGACATGGTCCTCGAGCATGGCGAAAATCAATTCGTCCTTGCTCGCAAAGTTCGAATAGAACGCGCCGCGGGTGTAGCCGGCTTCCGCCGCGATCGCCTCGATGCTGGCGCCGGCGATGCCCTCCTGCTCGAATACGCGCGCGGCCGCCTCGAACAGCGCCTCGCGCGTGTCGTCCCTGGTCGGCCTGGTTCTCACCCTTGACATCGGGCCAGTTTACGGCACAATGCAACTCGATACAACAATGTATCGAGTTGACAAGCTCGATCACGTCTTCGCAAGGGATGGTTACGCTGGAGCGTCGCGGCTGCGATCAGCGTATCGTGTCATGCGGCAAGCAAGGTGAGGTCACCATGAACGAGCAAGTGCAACCCGCTGGTGGGCCGCTGTTCAATCCCCTGTCGCCGGACTTCATCCGCGATCCCTACCCGCATTACGAGCGGCTGCGCACGCTCGATCCCATCCATGTCACGCCATTCGGCCAGTTCGTCGCCAGTCGTCACGCCGATGTCAGCCTGGTGATGCGCGACAAGCGCTTCGGCAAGGATTTCGTCGAGCGTACGATGCGCCGCTACGGCCCCGACATCATGAAGGAGCCGGTGTTCCGCAGCATGGGGCACTGGATGCTGCAGGCCGATCCGCCCGATCACACCCGCCTGCGCGGCCTCGTCGTGAAGGCATTCACCGCCCGCCGCGTCGAGGACATGCGGCCGCGCATCCAGGA
Organism: Bradyrhizobium campsiandrae; assembly: GCF_014529705.1. Classification (GTDB taxonomy): domain Bacteria; phylum Pseudomonadota; class Alphaproteobacteria; order Rhizobiales; family Xanthobacteraceae; genus Bradyrhizobium; species Bradyrhizobium campsiandrae. The sequence goes on along the minus strand of NZ_JAANIH010000059.1, from coordinate 28,464 downwards.
GATCGTCGACCAGACCATCGATGCGGTGATTGACCGCGGCCATATGGACCTGATCGAGGATTTTGCCTTCCGCCTGCCCGTCACCATCATCTGCGAGATGCTCGGAATCCCCGAAGACCATCGCGAGGTCTTCTACAAGAGCTCGCGCGACGGCGGCCGGCTGCTCGATCCGGTGCCGATGACGCCGGAGGAGATCGCCAAGGGCAACGCCGCCAACATGATGGCGCAGATGTATTTCCAGCAGCTGTTCGAGCTGCGCCGCCGCTCTCCCGGAGACGATCTCACCACCCAGCTGGTGCAGGCCGAGGAAGACGGCAACAAGCTCAGCAACGAGGAGCTGACGGCGAACATCATCCTATTGTTCGGCGCCGGCCACGAGACCACGGTTAACCTCATCGGCAACGGCTTGCTCGCGCTGCATCGCAATCCGGATCAGCTCGCGCTCCTCAAGTCGCGGCCGGACCTGATGGTCAATGCGATCGAGGAGTTCCTGCGCTACGATTCGTCCGTGCAGATGACCGGCCGCGTCGCGCTGGAGGAGATCGACGATCTCGGCGGCAAGAAGATCCCGAAGGGGGAAACCGTGCTATGCCTGCTCGGCTCGGCCAATCACGATCCGGCGGTTTACCCCGACCACCCCGACCGGCTCGATATCACGCGCCCGAACGTCAGGCCGGTGTCGTTCGGCGGCGGCATCCATTTCTGCCTGGGCGCTCAATTGGCGCGCATCGAGGCCGAGGTCGCCATTGCCACGCTGCTGCGCCGGTTGCCGGATTTGCGCATCGACGACGTCGAAAACCCGCAATGGCGCCCGACCTTCGTGCTGCGCGGCCTGAAGCAGCTTCCGGCGAGCTGGTGAGGGCTGTGTGTACGGCTCGTGAGCAGGGCCTGGCGCATTAACCTCCGCGCGCAACAGTCGCTGTGACTTCGCCACACTTCCCCCTATATAAGGGGCAGTTCCGGCGCGCCTGAAGCTTGGTTTGTCAGCTTGGGTTTGACCCGGGTGCCGGCTTGGCCGAGGGGAGACCCGTGCAGACGACGCTGCTCGGATTGGCGATTGCCTTTATCTTGGCGCTGCTGGCCGCGCTGATCGGGCCGTATTTCGTCGACTGGAACCAGTTTCGGCCCCAGTTCGAGGCGGAGGCGACCCGAATCATCGGCGTGCCGGTGCGCGTCGCGGGCGAGCTTGACGCGCGGCTGCTGCCGACGCCGACGCTGCGGTTGCGCTCGGTCACCTTCGGCGGCAACAACGATCTCGGACGGCTGCGCGCCGACAAGCTCGACGTCGAGTTCAGCCTGGGCTCCCTGATGCGGGGCGAGTGGCGCGCCACCGAGCTTTCGGTCGGCGGCATGGCCGTGGATCTCGGCCTCGACGCCAAAGGCCGGGTCGACCTGCCGTCCACCGCGAGCGGCACCTTCAACCTGGCATCGCTCGCCATCGAGCGGCTGAACCTCACCGGCCGCGTTGCCCTGCATGACGCGGCCAGCCGTTCGACGCTGGAGCTCAACGACATCGTGTTCTCCGGCGACGTGCGTTCGCTGGCCGGCGCGGTGCGGGGCGACGGCAATTTCACCGTCGCCGGCACGCGTTATCCGTTCCGGGTCTCCTCCGGTCCCAGCGCCGATGGCAGCGCCACCCGCCTGCACCTCAACATCGACCCCGGCGAGCGGGCGATCCTGGCCGATCTCGAGGGCGTCCTCGCCTTCGACAACCGCCAGCCGAAATTCGACGGCGCGCTGACGCTGGCGGTGTCGCCCGCGAAGAAGCCGGGGGAGGCGGGGTCGTCGCCCTGGAAGCTCACCGCAAAGCTCAAGGCCGATCCCGCCGGCGCCAAACTCGACCAGGTCGACGCGAGCTTCGGCGCGGAAGACGCCGCGTTCAAGGTCGGCGGCGTCGGCGACCTCAGGTTCGGCGCCTCGCCGCAGCTTCGCGCGGTGCTGTCGGCGCGGCAGGTCGATGCCGACAGGCTCGCGGGGCGCGACGATGCCGAGCCGCTGCGGATCTTGCCGGCGCTGCGCGCGGGACTTGCCGCCATCCCGCAGGCGCCGATCCCGGCGCAGATCGAGTTCAACGCCGACCAGATCATGCTGGGCGGCCGTCCGCTCCAGAACATCACGACCGAGCTTCAGACCGATGGCCGGTCCTGGACCTTCCAGCGCTTCGAGCTGCGCGCGCCCGGCATGACGCAGCTCTCGCTCAACGGCGCAACGCCCGGCGCCGACAGCTTCAGCGGCCGTCTCAGCGTCGAGTCGTCCGATCCGGACACGCTGGTGGCCTGGCTGCAGGGCCGCAACGAGATCATCAGGCGCAGCACGCGGCCGCTGCGCCTTGCCGGCGACGTGACCATCGCTGCCAATCATCTCGCCATCGACAAGCTGAAGGCCGACATCGAAGGCGGCGCGGTCGAGGGCCGCATCGCCTTCGTGCAGACCGGCGCCAGCAAGGGCTCGCGCATCGATGCCGACCTCAAGGCGGACCGGCTCGACCTCGATGCCGCCGCGAGCTTCGTCCGCGCGCTTGCAGGTCCAAAGGGCGAGTGGCCGGAGGAGGCAAAGCTCTCGCTCGACATCGGTCGGGCGATCTCGGCGGGACAGGAGCTGCGGCCGTTCGCGGCAAAGCTCGGCTACGGCCCGACCTCGCTGTCGCTGGAGCAGTTGCGGTTCGGCCAGGCCAGCGGCGTGACCACGGAAGCCTCAGGCAATTTCGATCGCACCAGGGCCACCGGCAAGCTCGCGCTGAAATCGTCGGCCAATTCGCTGCGTGATCTCACGGCGCTGCTGGAGCCGATCGCGCCGGCGCTGCGCGCGCGCTTCGATGCGATACCCGTCTTATCAGGCGCGACGCGCCTGACGCTCAACCTCAGCCTCGACAAGAACACCGAACATGCCGATCGCAGCGATGCGCGCGCCATGGTCGAGCTCGACGCGCCGCAGCTGAAGGCCAGCGCGACGCTCGCCGCGCAGGCGCCGGTGGCCGCGGTCAACGGCATCGACATCGACAAGCTGCGCGACAGCGACTTCACGCTGGACTCGAAAGTCTCGACGCCGCAAGCCGCTTCGCTCACGGCGCTGCTCGGCCTCGATCGCATCGTGGCCGCGGGCGAGGGCGCCTCGCAGATCGAGGGCAGGCTGAGCGGTGCGTGGCGCAGGCCTTTGCAATTGAACGCAAAGCTCAGCGGCGGTGCCCTGGATGCAGATGCGCAAGGAAGCGTCGACTTGTCGGCACCGGAGCCGAAGGCGAACGTCAATCTGCACCTACGCAATGCCAATCTGGCGCCGCTGTTCGGGACCGCTCCGGCCGACAAATCAGCGCAGATTGTCAGCCTGTCCTCCCGCCTCATGCTATCGGGCAGTCGCCTGACCCTCGACGATCTCGACAGCACCGCTGCGGGCTCGCATCTGCGCGGTCATCTCGCGGTGACGCTCGATCAGGACGTCGACGGCGAAGTCGGGCTCGACACGCTCGATCTGGCGCCAGCGCTCGCGCTGGCCGTGGGCGCCGCCGGGCATGACAGTGGCGAGCCGCTGAGCGCGGGCCTCATCAGCGGCTGGCGTGGCCGCGTCGCGTTCCAGGCCTTGCGCGGCAGCCTGCCTGGCGGAATCGAGATGCGTCCCTTCAGCGGCACGCTCCGCAGCGACGGCCAGTCGCTCGCGCTCGATGCGCTCAAGGGCGGCCTCGGTGGCGGCGAGATGACCGCAAGCCTCGATGCGCGCAACGGCGGTAGCGGTCTGGCGCTCAATGCGCATCTCGATCTCGCCAATGTCGATGCGGCCTCGCTGCATTATCGCGATTTGGCGCTGCCGAAGGGGCGCATCTCGGCGCAGATGACGCTGACGAGCCAGGGCCGCAGCGTCTCGGCGCTGACGGGTGCGCTCGCCGGCAACGGCACGGTGACGCTGGACTCGGCGGAGATCGGCGGTCTCAATCCGCGCGCCTTCGAGGTCGCGATCCGCGCCAGCGACGGCGGGCAGGTGAGCGACGACATCAAGCTGCGTCAGCTGGTCGAGCCGGCGCTGTCGGCGGCTCCCATCACGATCCCCTCCGCGCAGATCGCGTTCACGATCCGCGATGGCCGGCTGCGTGTCGGCGCAACACCGCTGGAAGCGAAGAACGCGCGCGCCATCGTCTCCGGCGGTTACGACATTCCAGCCGACCAGGCCGATATCCGCGCCAGCCTGACGCCGATCATGACCGGCCTGTCCGGCGCGCCGCCGGAGATCCAGCTGTTTGCGGCAGGTCCCCCCGACAAGCTCAGCCGCTCCGTCGATCTCACGCCGCTGTCGTCGTGGCTTGCGGTGCGCACCATCGATCGCGAGACGCGGAGGCTCGATGCCATCGAGCGCGGCGAGCCGCCACCGGCGACCGCCGCGTTGCCGACGCTGGTTTCGCCCGAGCCTGGACCCGAGCCATCGCTGACCGACGTGCCCATGCCCGGCCGCGATCCGCGGCGCGCGCCGCAAAAGCCCAAAGCTGAACCCAAGGCTGAACCCAAGGCTGCGCCGACGCCGAAACCGCCGCTTGCCGCGCCTGCGGTGCCGAGCCCACCGCTGGCAAGTCCACCTCTGGCAAGTCCACCTCTGGCAAGTCCACCCCTGACACGTCCACCCCTGACAAGTCCACCGCTGGCAAGTCAGCAGGCCGCGCCCTTGCCGCCGCCGATCGAGGTGAGACCGGCGCCCGGCCCCCCGCCCGCAAAGCCCCGGCCGAAGCCGCCGCTGGTGCTGACGCCGCAGAATCCGTAGGGCGATGTGCCCACCTCGCCCCAGCGGGCAGAGGCGAGAACCTTACGCCCCGGTAACCACGCTCGCTCGCATTTGAACGAATTCTCGTCGGCAAAACTGATGTGACGGTTTTACTGGATTCTCGCGTTTGATCCCTAGCGTTGGCCCCTGAGGAATTCGAAAGTCCTGCCCGCACAGGCAGGAAGGCGCCAACGAAATTCCAAGAATTGGGGTTAGCGAGATGGACGGAGCGAAAACGCTTCTACAGGATCTGGACGACGCAATCGCGCGTGGCACCGACGAAAGCCGGGCGAAGGCGTTGTGGCATGCGACCGATCTTCTGATCACCGGTCGCTACGTCGACGACGAGATCAGCATGTTCGGGGAGGTCATCGGCCGGCTCGCCGACGAGATCGAGGTTGCCGCGCGGGCGCAGCTCTCCGAATTGATGGCCGGCTGCGATCACGCGCCGCTCAACGTCATCGAGAAGCTCGCGCTGGACGACGAGATCGAGGTCGCCGGTCCCGTGCTGCGCGACTCCGCCAGGATCGGCGAGAAGGTGCTGGTCGAAAGCGCCATGACCAAGGGTCAGGCGCATCTGCTCGCGATCTCCCAGCGTGAAGCGATCGGCGAGGCCGTGACCGATGTGCTCGTCAAGCGTGGTAACCAGGAGGTTGTCACCTCGGTCGCCAGGAACGAGGGCGCGCGCTTCTCCGGCTCGGGCCTGCTGCACATGGTCCGCCGCGCGGAGGGCGACTCGATCCTTGCCGAGCAGCTCGGCCTGCGCAAGGACGTGCCGCGCCACATCTTCCAGCAGCTCATCTCCAAGGCCTCGGAAGACGTCCGCCGCCGGCTCGAGACCGAGCGCCCCGAGATGATGGCGCAGATCCAGAGCTCGGTGACCGACGTCACCGGCGATCTCCAGTCCAAGTTCGGTCCGTCCTCGCGCAGCTATTTCGTCGCCAAGCGCGTGGTGACGACGCAGTACCGGCAGGGCAATCTCAACCAGGTCTCGATTTCGAACTATGCGCGGCAGCACCGCTTCGACGAGGTGCAGATCGGCCTGTCGCTGTTGTCGGCGCTGCCGGTCGACGTGATCGAGCGCGCGCTGATGGACCGCAACCGCGAGATTCTGCTGGTGCTGTGCAAGGCGCTCGACTTCTCCTGGGATACGACGATGTCGCTGTTGTTCCTCGGCGCCAAGGATCACCTGATCACGGCGCGCGAGCTCCACGACAACGAGCGCGATTTCGGCCGGCTCAAGATCGAGACGTCACGCAGCATTCTGAAGTTCTACCAGTCGCGCAAGAACAGCGCCGGCGCCGATCCCGCGACGGGTCGTCAGCCTGAGCTCCAGGTTCACTGAGCGGGAAATCGAGGGAGTACTTGCCAATGTTGCCTCAATTCGGCACCGCAGTTCGCAAGAACAAGGGCCTCACCAAGAGCCTCGTCGCCGAGACCGTCGGAGCGGCTCCGGAGAAGGCCACGGTCGACGCCGCGTGGCTCGTGCTGGAAGCCGCCAACGATCTCGGCGACCACGCCGCGATCGAAGCCTGCCGCCGCGTCATCGACGCTGAACTGAACGGCACGGTCGCCGCCAGCGCGGATACCGATCTCGTGGTGGGGTATTTCCGGTAAGGAGCGGGGAATCGTCGGCCCTGCAGGATGGGTTTCGCTTCCGGTCGACCCATCCCGCGTGTTCTGGAGTTGGTGGCTCGGCTCTCGAACCCGAGGCTGCTCTATTCTCGCCGCGCCGGTTCGTTCAACGAACCGCAGAAATGCCCAATCAACGGGACCAGCGCGTCGGGCGATTCCAGCATCGACAAGTGCCCCGTGGCTGGCAGCACGTGCATGACGGCTTGGGGAACACGTGACAGCAACTCGGCTTTCAGCAGTTCGGGGCTGTCGACCCGGTCCAATTCGCCTGCGATGACGATGGTGGGAACGTTGATCGCTCCGACCTCAGCGGTGATGTCTTCCAGGCTGGTGGCTCTCGGCCAGGCAATTTTCGCCGGAGGCGCACCGCGCAGGCTATCCCTGATCACCTGTTCGCGGTCTTCGGCCAGGAGTGGCTTGGCCGTCAGCACATGGTCTATCGCCGCCTCAACCGTTTCACGCGAGGCATAAGATCCAGCCATCATCTCTCGCGCCTCCGCCGGCATGGTCATGGGCTGAGGCGGAGAGGGCGCAACCAGAACGAGGCCGGCCAGACCCGCGGGCCGACGCGAGGCCATCAGCTGGGCAACCTTGCCGCCCATGGAATGACCGATGAGCACGTAGCGCTTCAGGTTGAGGGCCCGGATCACACCTTCGGCATCGGCCGCCAGATCTGCCAAGGCGTAGCCATCCTCCGGCGCGTCGGACTCGCCCCAACCCCGATGATCAATGGCAACGGTGTGGAAGCGAGGTACCAAGCCCGCAGTGACGTATTTCCATGTGCGGGATGACCCACCCCAGTAGTGCAAAAAGACCAGCGTCAGATCCCCGCCACCCCGCTCTTCGACATGGAGTTTCAGGCCGTTCGAAGCAAGTTTCATTGTGAGTTCCCTTCCAAGCCAACCTTGAGTTCGGCGGACATGGAAGAGAAGTAGGCGGGATGGCTCAGGTCGATAATTGCCTTTGTTTTATCAGTATCTAATAACAAGATTATCAGATGCGGAGGCATTATGGATCGGCTCGTTAGTATGGCGGTGTTCGTTGCGGCGATCGAAGAGGGCAGCCTTGTCAGTGCCGCGCGACGCTTCGGCCTTTCGCCTTCGATGGCGGGCAAGCATGTTGCCGCCATGGAGGAGCAACTCGAGGTCCGACTGCTTCAGCGCACGACGCGCATGCTGAAGCCCACCGATGTGGGAGAGGCCTACTACCTGCGTTGCAAGCAGATATTGGATGACTACGATGACGCGAACGCGGAAGCGCGGGAGTTGCAGCAAACGGTCCGCGGTATCCTGCGCGTTGCCGCGCCGACCACCTTCGGTGCGATGCATCTCGGCAGCGTTGTGGCGAGCTATTTGGCCGCGCATCCAGATGTCGCGGTCGAGACCATGCTGAGCGACCGCTACATCGACTTGCTGGCGGATCGTATCGATGTGGCCATTCGCATCGGCCGATTGGAGGATTCCGACCTCGTGGCTCGACGGCTCGCGCCGTGCCGTATGGTATTTTGCTCGGCGCCATCCTTTCTATCGCATCACGGCGTGCCTCGAACAGTTGAGCAACTGCGCAAGGCTCCGCGGCTCGCATTTAGTGAAGCGGTTTCAGCCGGGGATTGGATGCTCACGGATTCTGACGGCCTAGTACACGTGATCGATGGCCCGGTACGGCTGGCCGCGAACAACATGCAAATGCTGCTGTCCGCGGCGTTGGCGGGAGCGGGCGTGGCATATGGACCGAGCTTCGTATTCGCCGAGGCGGTTGCCGCCGGGGCCCTCCAGCTTCTGATGTCGGACTATAAGACATCCGAACTGGCGATACATGCCATCTACCCGACCAAACGGTACACCTCCCTGAAACTTCGTCGGTTTGTCGAGCATCTGAGCACGAGCTTCGGAGACATGCCACCTTGGGATGATCTTCTGCTGAGAGCCAGCTCAGTGAAGCGATGAGGCGCTTGGTTCAAGAGCACCCACCCGCATCGCGGTTGGATCGAGTGGGGCTTCGCCGAAACTCATGAGCGCGGGTTCGTGCAATCCTGCGGACTTATGGGTCGCAACGATCTCGGCGACCACGCCGCGATCGATGCCTGCCGCCGCGTCATCGACGCGGAACTGAACGGCACGGGGTGGCGGCTAGCGCGGATACCGATCCCGTGCTCGGGTATTTCCGGCAGCGGGGAATCGTCAGCCTTGCAGGATGAGTTTCGCCGTGCTCGACCCATCCTGCGCTCCGTGTTTGCGCAAGGCCCCTTTTCGCATGGGGTTGCTTTGGAGAACACATCGAGGCGAATATGTGTTATCTTACCACTAGGGATAGCATGCGCAGTCCCTGGACTCGGGAGAGATAGCCATGAAGGCCTTCGTGTTCTTCCTCGTCGGGCTCGCTGCTGCAGCCCTTTCAATGTCGGCAGCAAACGCTCAAAACAAATGTTCCTGGAGCGGCGGCACCATTTCCTCGGTCCCATGTGCCAAGCGTTATGCCGTCAATTACGAAGCCTGTCGAAAATACGTCATAGAGCGTGGCACGAGCCCGGCCGACGCCATGTGGTGGTGTACGAGTCAGGGTTACACCAAATAAGGCGACGCCGCGCAGGCCAGGCCCGACGATTGACGCCGACCACGTACGAGAGGCCGTTTCCGCGCGCGGCCTCTCGTGCCGTCTGCCAGCGCGTCCGGTGCTGCATCTCTACCTTTGCGCTCATGTCTGACATGATGTAGCCTCCGCTTGCGGACGCCGGAAGGCGGCGCGGGCAATGGGGTTTGGAGCAGTCGCTATGGGGCGGCGTATCTTCCTTGTTGGTGGTGCGGCGCACGTGCGCAGTTGGTCCGCGCGTTGTCCTTTGCATGAAAATTTCCAGAACGCTTCCGGTGCTGCGAGCAGCAGCGCCATCGGTGGTGCACGATTGCTGATTGCCTGATAGTGGCGGCACTGACGCCGTCATGATTGAAAGCTTCACGCTGATTGGAGCCGATGATGAAATTTGATGTGCGCGTATCCTTGATTGCCGTCGCAACCCTTCTCGCCACCTTCCTCGTCGCATCGGCCCAGGAAAAACCTCAGGAAAAACCTCAAGACAAGCCGCAAGAACAGCCCCAAGGAAAATCTCAAGACAAGCCGGCGGCGGCTGGTCCGATCCATCTGCAACAGGGCTGGAGCGAGGCGACCGTCGATCGCTGGCATTTCATCTCGCAAGGAACGGCGCTGATCCCCTACGAATGGTTCGTCGCACTGGAGCAGCCGGGGCAGCAAGCCGGGCAAACCGCATTGATCAAGGCGCCCGAGAATTTGCAGCGGCTGGGTTTTCTGACCGAGCCGGTCAGCGCGACCAATCCGGATGGTCTGGCCATCGGTCTGTACAGCACGCCGGTGGATATTCCCGACGGCAGGCACGCGTGCTGGAAGGGCAACTGGCTCGGCCTCGGCTGCGCCGGCTGTCACACCGGGCAGGTCAGCTACCGCGGCCAGCAGATCCGCATCGAAGGGGGGCCGGCCCATATCGATATCGATGCGTTCGTCGGTCAGCTGGTCGGGTCCATCACCGCGGTCCTCCAGAACCAGGACGGAGCCGCGCAGCGCTTCATGGCGCGGGTGAAGGCGCCGCCGGCCGACGTGCAGAGCGGGTTGCAATGCTTCGGCGGCGTCTTGCAGGCGGCCGCCAGGTTCAATCAGGTCGTCGGCGGAAATTCCGGCGACACGGCGGGCGGGGCGGGCAGGCTGGATGCGCACGGGGCCGGCCTGAACCAGCTTCTGGCCGGGCCCTTCAGGCTCATGACCGATCCGGCGGACTTCGGCGAGACCAGGAACTACGCGCATCTGACCGCGCCGGTGCGATATCCGGCGCTGTGGGACACGCCGCGCTTCAGCTGGGTGCTGTACAACGCCTCGATCCGTCAGCCGCTGACACGCAATATCGTCGAGGCGCTCGGTGTGCTGGCGCCGATCAAGCACGACGCCACGATGATCACGCCCGACGTGATGCATGGGATTCAGATGGAGAATGTGGTCTGGGGGCAGCGCAGGCTGATGGATCTGCGCTCGCCGCGTTGGCCGGAAGCCATTCTCGGCGGGCTTGACCAGAAGCGGGCGCTGCGTGGCCAGCTCGTCTATCTCAGCGCCTGCGCGAACTGTCACGAAGCTGCGCCCGGCGAGGCCGCTTCGGGGTCTTGCAGCGAGATCCAGATCCCGCTGGTCGATCTGCGCAAGGTCGGCACCGACCCCGAGCAGGCGACGACGTTCAATGGCCGCAGGATCGCGCTGTCGAAGATTGGCGGCCCGGACGCGATGTCCAATTACAAGGCCGCCGAGGCGCTTACCGGAAACATTGCCGCGCAGTGGATCGCGCGCTCCAAGGACAACGCGGCTGGCGCCGCCGAGATCAATTGCGGCCGTCCGAACCAGTTCAGGGCGCCGCTCGCCTACCGGGCAAGGCCGCTCAACGGCATCTGGGCGATGGCGCCCTACTTGCACAACGGCTCGGTGCCGTCGCTGCATGATCTGCTGCTGCCGCCGGGCCAGCGGCCGAAGACCTTCTATGTCGGCAATTGGGAGTTCAACCCCGATATCGTGGGATATGACATGAAGGCGCAGACGCCGGGGGCGTTCCTGTTCGACACCACCATCCGCGGCAATTCCAATGCCGGACACCTCTACGGAACCGACATGACCGAGGACGATCGCAACGCGCTGATCGAATATCTCAAGACGCTGTGAGCCGCCTCAGTCCTTGCGGCAGGTGAAGCAATAATAGGGGCAGCTGCCGTCGGCGAAGGACGCATGCAGCTGCGTGCCGGGAATGCCTGCGAATTCGTGCGACACGCCGCGCAGCAGCCGCGGGACAATCTCGGCGGCAAGCGCGGTGCGCCGCGCGCCGTCGAATTCGAGCGCGCGCGCGACATTGGCGGTGATGTCGTCCTCGCTGACGAGATGCAGGCGCGACCGGGCCAGGGATTGGCGCGGATAAACGTCCTTTGACGGATCCTCGAAGCACGCCATCAGAAAAGCGCCGCCGGGCCTCAGCACGCGGTGGACCTCGTCCAGAAAGCGTCCCATGTCGCCGTAATGCTGCGCGCTCTCGACATTGACCACGACGTCGAAGCTCTCGTCCGCGAACGGCAGGCTGAGCGCATTGCCGAGGCGGAATGCGAGGTTGCCCTGATCGGCATAGCGCGCCTTGTTGAAGCGGATGGCCGGCTTGCAGATGTCGAGCCCGGTGTAGCTCTTCGGGCCGAGATAGCGCGCGATATAGGAGGCTCCGCCGCCGCGACCGCAACCGACCTCGAGCACATCCTTGCCCTCGATCGCAGTCCCGGACACCACGTGGTGGTAGAGTTGGATCGCGTAGCGGTCGGGCTCGTCGACGGCCTGCAGCGCAATTTGCGCGCCATCGAGCGAAGCATAGCCGTAGTTGAGGAACCGGATCGCGGCGTCCCGGTCGAGATTGCTCAGCAGGGAGTACCAGGCATTGGTGAAAAGCTGGCGCGCGGCGCGCGAATAAAACAGTTTTACGACGGCCTGATGGACCGGGCTCGCCGTCGTCGGATACGGATCCTGCTTCACGGATGAGTACTCTCGCGCGAAATGGGGGAACGCTTCCACCATCGAGCATGAGCCAGTGCTTGCGATGCGTCAACAATGGCGACGCTTGCCTGCCACGATTGACTTCATTCCGACGGCAGATATATCTTAGGTTTAGTATACATAATGCTGGACCGCGCGTGATGACTGGGCAGGTTGCTGCCTGGTTGGAGAAGGTCGGCCTCCCTCAATACCTGAAGTCCTTTTCCGACCACGGCATTGATTTCGACATTCTTTCCGAGATTACGGATCGCGATCTCGCGACCATGGGTGTCATGCTCGGGCACCGACGCAGGCTGCTCCGTTCGATCGCCGAGCTGGACGTTCCGAAGGCGCGTCCGCTCGCACCGATGATCGATGCGGGCGCCGAGCGCCGCCAGCTCACGATCCTGTTCTGCGATCTGGTCGGCTCGACGGCGCTGTCGCAGCAGTTCGATCCCGAGGAGATGCGCGGGATCCTGCAGGCCTATCGCGAAGCCGCGACCGCGGTCATCGCCGGCTATGACGGCATCGTCTCGCGATTGGTGGGCGACGGTATCCTGTCCTATTTCGGCTACCCCTCCGCGCACGAGGACGATGCTGAGCGCGCGGTCCGGGCCGGGCTCGAGATCAGCACCGCCGTCCAGGCGATCGACGTGCAGCCGGGTCTGCGGCTCGAGGTCCGCATCGGCATCGCCACCGGGCTCGTCGTCGTCGGCGATTTGATCGCCAAGGGCGCTTCCAGCCGGCTCGAGGTGATCGGCGAGACGCCGAACCTCGCGGCGCGGATGCAGACCCTTGCCGATCCCGGCTCGGTCGTCATCGCGGCCTCGACGCGCCGCCTGCTCGGCAATCTGTTTCAGCTGCGCGCGCTCGGCACGCGCGCGATCAAGGGATTCAGCGAACCGGTCGATGTATGGGCAGTGGAGCGGGCTTCGCCGCTGGCGAGCCGCTTCGAAGCCTATCACGCCGCGGGCCTTGCCGGCTTCGTCGGCCGCGAGCAGGAGCTCGCGCGTCTGGCCGAGTGCAAGCAGCGGGCCTGGCGCGGCCACGGCCAGGTCGTGCTGATCTCCGGCGAGCCCGGCATCGGCAAGTCGCGGCTATCGGAGCATTTCCTGAGCGAGCGGGTCGGCACCGAGCCGCACATCCGCCTGCGCTACCAGTGCTCGCCGCATCATCGCGCCAGCGCGCTCTATCCCGTCATCACGCAGCTCCAGCGGGCGGCAAGGATCGGTGCCGGCGACAGCAATCTGCAGCGGCTGCGCAAGCTCGAGGCGCTGCTCGGGCGCAGCGATTTGAAGGCGCCGACGCTGGTGCCGCTGTTTGCGGATCTCTTGTCGATCGCCACCGACGGACACTATGCGCCGCTGGACTGGACGCCGCAGCAGCTGCGACGCAACACGCTGGCCGCGCTGATCCAGCGCCTGCAGCGCCTGTGCACGGAGGCGCCGGTGGTCTGCATCGTCGAGGACCTGCACTGGGCGGATGCGAGCTCGCTCGAACTGCTCCACCTCGTGGTCAGGCTGGCCGACCAGCTTCGGCTGCTGCTCGTCCTGACCTTCCGCGACGAATTCAAGCTGCCCTGGATGGGCCCGGCGAATTTGACCACGCTGGAGCTCGGGCGGCTCAAGGAGACCGAGGTCCAGCGCATGATCGCGGACGTGATCGGAAGCCGCGCGGTTCCGTCCGAGCTGGTCACGCAAATCGCGACGCGGACCGACGGCGTCCCGCTCTTCGTCGAGGAGCTGACGCGCACAGTGCTCGAACTCGGCGTTCTCGAAAAGGGCGCCGGCGGCCGCTACCGGATCGCCGGCAGCCTGCCGCGGCTGTCCATCCCAACCACGCTCCAGGATTCGCTGATGGCGCGGCTCGACCGGCTCGGGCCGGCGAAGGAGGTCGCGCAAATCTGCGCCGTCATCGGCCGCGAATTCTCCGACGTGCTGCTGCGCGCCATCGCCGACAGGGACGATGCGGAGCTCGATCTCCGGCTTGCCCAGCTCGAAGGCGCCGAGCTGATCTTCCGCAACAGGTCCGCGGGCGAGGGCGTCTATGTGTTCAAGCATGCGCTGGTGCAGAACACGGCCTATGAGAGTCTGCTCCGGAGCAGCCGGCGGCGCCTGCACGAGCGGATCGCAGCCGCACTCCAGGAGACATTCACGCACATCGCCGCCGTCTCGCCCGAAATCGCCGCGCATCATTTCACGCAGGCAGGTCTCGTCGAGGACGCCGTGGAATGGTGGGGCAAGGCCGGCGACCGCTCCTTGCGCAGCTCCGCCTATCCCGAGGCGATCGCGCATCTGACCAAGGCCATCGGCCTTGCCGAAGGGTTGAGCGAGAGTCCGGCGGGGCAAAGCCGCCGCCTGCAATTGCAGATCGCGTATGGCAACGCGCTGATCGCCACGCGCGGCTATGGCGCGCCGGAGACCTCGGTTGCCTTCGCCCGCGCGCGCGAGCTGGCCTCAGGGCTGAGGGGCGCGCCCGAACGGTTCGCCGCCACCTACGGCCTGTGGGTCGGAAGCCTGGTCCGCAGCGAACTCGGATCGATGCAGGAACTGGCGCAGGCGTTTCTCGAGGATACCGCCGACCGGCCCGATGCGCCGGAGGCGGGGATCGCGCATCGGGTCTGCGGCATGACGCGCTGGTTCGAGGGCAATTTCGTCGATGCCAGGCGGCATCTCGAACAGGCGCTCACGATCTACCGCGACGAGCACGATCGCAACCTTGCGTTCCTGTATGGCCATGATTACGGCATCGCGGCTGCGATCTACCTCGCGCTGGTGCTGTGGCCGCTCGGCGCGGTCGATCGCGCCGAGCAGCTGGCGCAGGAGGCGATCCGCCGCGCCGCCGACAGCGGCCATGTCGCGACGATGGTCTACACCCATTTCCACAAGATCGTGCTGGAGGCGATGCGCGGTAATCCCAAAGGCGCAAGGCCCCATGTCGACGCCGTGATCGAGCTCAGTCGCGAGCACAGTCTTCTGCTATACACGCGCGCGGCAAAATTCTGGAACGGCTGGATCCGTTGCCATCTCGGCGAGCCGGCGGCCGGGCTTCGGGAGATGGAGGAGTCGATCGCGCTGCCCCTGGTCGGAAAGATGGCAACCGGCCTCTATGTGCCCTTGACCTGGACGCTGCTGGCCGAAGCCAAGGCGTGCGAGGGGCGGTTCATCGAGGCGCTCGCGATTCTCGACGAACAGCTCCTCGAGGTGGAGCGGACGGGACAGGAATGGTTCACGCCGGAGATCCAGCGCCGCCGCGGCGAGCTGCTGCTGCGCAAGGATTCCCTCGATATCGTCGCCGCGGAGACGGCCTTCACCCAGGCCATGGCGACGGCGCGGGCGCAGCAGACCGCCACCTTCGAGCTGCGCGCCGCGCTCTCGCTTGCGAGACTTTATCAGGCGAGCGGAACGGATGCGCAGGCGCGCAGCGTGCTCGGTCCCGTGCTCGGGATGTTCACGGGCGCACAGGGATTGCCGGAAATTTTCGAAGCACGCGCGGCCATGGCGCGGTCCAGCACGACAGGCCCATGCGCAAATCCATGCGATTGAAGACATTCCTGTACTTCGCCGATTTCGTGTTCTACCCCCTGGCGAGCGCCGCGCTGGTCGGGGTCGCCTTGCTCTTGAAGGAGCCGCTGCGCTGGGACGAGGCCGCGTTCGGCTTCGCCTGCGGGCTGTTGCTGTGGAGCCTCGCCGAATACGTCATTCACCGCTTCGCCCTGCATGGTCCGGCCTATCTCGCCGCCCTGCACGACATGCACCATGCCGATCCGCGCGCGCTGGTCGGCTCGCCGCTCTGGCTCAGCCTCGGCTCGATCTGTCTGGGATCGCTGGCGCCGGTGTGGCTGCTGGTCGGGTTCGGCAGCGCCTGCACCGTCACCGCGGGATTGATGCTGGGTTACATCTATTTCGGCGCGCTTCACCACGTCATTCATCATCATCGCCTGAAGCGCGGCGGCTACCTCTGGCGCCTGAAGCGCCGCCACACGCGCCATCATTACGGCAAGCGTCCCTGCAATTTCGGCGTGGTCACCAGCATGTGGGATCGTGTGTTCGGGACCTATTGTCCCGAATGACCGCCGAGGCCTTGCTTCATCTCTCCGCGGCGAGGAGAGGCGAAGCCATCAACCGCAGTTCCAGATCGCGCCGATCGGCGTCCGCGTCCAGCACGGACCGAAGCTGCCGCCATTGTAACGGGGGCCGCCGAAGCCGGGCCGGCCGAAATAATGCCATTCGCCGTCGAAGTAGCGGTAATAGCTCGGCACCGGATCGATATACCAGGGGCGCTGGTTTTCGCGCGCGTAGCGCCGGAAGCCGTTCTTCTGCATGTAGATCGGCTGGCTGTTGCTCAGCGGCTGGCGATAGCCCGGCAGGAAACCGTAGCCATGCCAAGCCTGCTTGGGCTTTTTCGCGACAGGCTCGGCGGGCGCGGTGACCGGCAGCAGCGACAGCAGGGCAGCAACAAATAGACATAGAAGGCGGGACATGGTTCGACCATAGACAGTCGATGGCGGGAAAGCCATTCAAATCAGAGTGGGATCGTGAGAAAGCCAAAAACGCGTGCTGAACTCGATGCACCTCGGAACAAGCATCGCGCCGGATTGCTCGCCAGTTAATGACAGACGTATTGGGACCGCCTTCGATCCTGATCGCGGAAGACGAATATCCGCTCCAGGGCGTGATCGAGATGGTGCTGGCGGAAGCCGGCTTCGCGACCGACATCCTCGCATCCGGCGAGGAGGCGATCACGGTGTTCGTCGCGCGCGGGAAGACGCACAAGGCGCTGGTGACCGACGTCAATCTCGGCGGCAAGTTGAACGGCTGGGATCTCGCCCGGCGAATGAGGGAGAAGGATCCGGCTCTTCCGGTCGTGTACATCACGGGCAGCGCCGGCGCCGCTCTGTGGAAATCGCAGGGCGTGCCCAACAGCGTGCTGCTTGAAAAGCCGTTTCATCCCGATCGGCTGATCGCGGCGCTCATGCAGCTGTGAGCCGCCGGCATGCGATGCCTCATCGGCTGATGCGGTAGATCACGACGTCCTCGCCATGATGCGTCGTGATCTTCTCGAACAGTTGGCTTTTTCCAGCACGCGCCGCGATGCGCGATGTGCGACGAAGACGAGACCGATCAGGGACGGCAATTGCAGCCGCGCCAGGCCCATCTCGGTCAACGTGGTCGCGATCTCGCTCGCAAGCCCCCGGCCCCAGAACTCGCGCCTGAACGTGTAGGCGATCTCGATCTCGTCCACGCCGTCGACAAGGATGTGCCGGATACCCGCCCGTCCGGCAAACGCGCCGTCCGTCGTGCGCAGGACCCAGAGCCCAAAGCCGTGCTGATCCCAATGGGCCATGTTGGATGCGAGATAGGCCTTGGTCACCTCGGCCGAGCGAACGCCGCCGAGATAGCGGGACACGTCGGCACCGAGATGCAGGGCGACGAGGTCTTCGAGGTGACTTTCGTTCAGTCGCTCGGCGGTCAGCCTCGTCGTGCTGAAGCGGTCCATGATGACTATTGCTCCGGCATCGCAAGTCTCAACTCCGACAAGAACGTCACCGGCGCGATCCCGGCACGTTTTTGAAAGGCGCGCACCAAGAACTCGCTATATCCCTCGGCATCCAGTTCCGGGACGCTCCCGATCTGCCGCGATCCGCGGCCATGAGACGACGTTACCACGAAATGCCGGGGCATGCCGTTGGCTACGAGTGGACGCAATTGGAAGTCACCCCCCATTTGGGGAGACGGCCTGACGATTGGTTGATGCATCATTGCGTGCATTCGTTCAATTTCAGGAGGCGTCTTTGAAAAGGATCATTCTGTCGGCTGCCGCGGCGGCATTTTGGGTCGGTCAGGCCTCGGCGACATCTATTTCCGTCTACGACAACTTCGCCGACACGGGCACCGACATAACCTTCGCTGGCTCGCCGTCAGCCACCGGAACGGCAAACTTCTCGGGCAGCTCGTTTCTGTATGATTGGAGTTTGCCGGGGACGGTGGGAGGCAAGAGTCCCGCTGACAGTTTCGCCGCCGACTTCTCCGGGAGCTTCACCGTCGGATCGTCGGGCCCGCACGTCCTCACGCTTGGCTCGGACGATGCCAGCTATCTCTACGTCGACGGCGTTCAACAGATCGCCCGGCCCGGACCGAATAGCTACGACACGACCAGCGCGACACTGGACCTCGGCGCCGGATCACATACGTTCGAGATCAAATATGACAACGTGATTTGCTGCGGGGCTGCCGTCAGTCTGGACGTCGGCGATGGAGCCATCACCGCGGCCGTTCCAGAACCCTCGACCTGGGCCATGATGATGCTCGGCTTCTGTGGCATGGGCTTCATCGCCTACCGACGTCGCGATTGGCCGGCGCTCAACATCGCCTGATCATGGCCTCTAATCGCAATTCGAGAGACCGCCTACGGGCGGTTTTTCGTTCTTGAATCGCGCGTTCCCTGCGGGAATGAATTGTCACGGCGGTCGTCGGAACGTCTCAGCCGGGCGGTGAAGACGTTCCGGCGTTTTCGAGTGCCGACATTCCGTCTGGATTTCGGTCGTGTCCAAAACAGGGCGTTCGCGCCAGCTTCCGCCTTGGCGCGAACACAAGGTTTGGCGGCCCCGTGAGGACAGCGGATGTCGTTCAGGAACATCAAGAGCTCAATGCCGGCCTTGACCTTCGGCGATACGCCAATGAGCCGATGCCTGCAAAGCCCAGAATCATCATGGCCCAGGTCGATGGCTCCGGTACGGCGCCGACGTTACCCGTCAGAAACTGGCCGCTGTCCGATGTGAACGACACGCCATCCGGAAGTGAACCGAAGCTCAGAATTCCGGTATTCGAAAGGTCGCAAGTCCACGAGCCCCTGCAGTTGGTGTCCAGCCTCGCTCCGATGTCAATCGTTGAAATGCCTGATGGGATGTAGAGAGTTGCGCCGATCGTGGCATCCAGAAGCGAGGCGGTCGAATGGTCTACGAGCGTCGCGGATGGCGCGGCGCCGCCGTTGTCAGTGAACGCTGTGTAGGGACCGCCTTCGCCTTGGTATTGGTAGTGCGCGTAATAATCGGTGAAGGACTGTGGACCGCCTCTCAAGCTGATCAGCTCGACGGCTCCGGGGCCGCGTGAACTATAGAACTGAAGAAACGCATCTGCCCAATGCCGGTCTCCGGGATTTGGACCGGCGAAGGTGCCGTGCACTGAGAACGAAAGCGCCAGGCTGACGGCGCTTCCCGATGTATTCTTGAAGGTGACGTTGTCGCCGATGGATCCACTTGCGCCGCCCGAAGAGGCCTGGGTGCCGTGAGGGTCGTTGGGAGACACGTTGAGATGGATCGCCCCGGTCGAAAGACTAACAGATGCTGATGAAGTCGTCGCGTCGGGGGTTCCTGCGGTCGTAAAACCATTTTGGCTAATCTGAAGTGTGGGTGCATAAGTCGTCCCTCCCGCCGTGATGACTGCAGTTCCATTCGAACTGCCGCTCGTGCTCTGGTTGTACGCAATATCCGAGGGGGAGCCGTTCGTGATGGTTTCGTTGCTGTAGTTGGATTGCTGCCCGCCCGCCGTCACGGCCTGAGCGGAAATGCTGGCGACCGTCCCGGAAAGAACGGGTTCAGCCAACACAGGCGAGATATCCGCAATCGCGGCGAAGCAAAAAACACCGATTGGGCCGACCGTTGAAATCTTCATAATACGTCCTCGCTGATTTCCATGGCACCATACTGAAATAAGTCCGCGGTCGTGGCGCTGAGCGAGCCGCTCGCGGTGGTCTCGCTGTTTTTTCGCCGCCAAGATTGCGCCCGAAACCAAGGTTGGACGCGTCGATCGCGGACGCTGCAAGCGGCAGCATTGCGGCTGCAGACCGGCAGTCTCCAACAGCGTAACCGGCGGCAGCGCGGGCGTTCCTACCCATTCGGAGAGGTCCTGCCAGAAATATGATGCGGCCAGCTGGAGCGGCCCGGCACGGCGCTTCAGGAAGGACGCCCGGTGCGTTGACCGTCGCGCCTACCCAATCGGGTAGTCGGCCGGGGATTAATCGGTTGATCGGGATGAGGCCGTGGCATAGCCTACGGGCGTTTGATGCGATTATTTTGCGGTCGAGCGATGATTTCCATCCGTGATCTCGCCCCAGCCATCGAGAAACTCCAGGACGCCGCGATGCTCGGCGAAGGCTGGGCCGACGCACTCGAGTCCATCGCAAGAGCGGGAGGGGCGAGGGGCGTCGTGCTCATGCACAACCGCAACCGCAAGCTGGTCGCCGCCGTCACCAACAATGAGATCAAGGACGCGGTCGGACAATATCTGTCAGGCGGCGCCCCCAAGAATTCCCGGCAGCTACGGGTCAGCCACGACGTCGGATCCGGATTCCGGATTGATCAGGACGATTACAGCTCCGAAGAGATCGCGCGCGATCCCTATTATCAGGAGTTTCTGCGCCCCATTGGCTTCGGCTGGCACGCCAACGCCCGGATCAGCATGGAGAACTCCGACGAGATCGCGATCGGATTCAAGCGCGATCTGAAGCTCGGGCCCTATGAGGACGCGGACAGGCAGGCCCTGAATCTCCTTCTGCCGCATATCCGGTTTTCAGCGCGGGTCGCCCAGTATGTTTTCGAGGCGGAGACGCGCGGGCTGGTGCGCGGACTGCTCGGGCGCGGCAACCCTCTGCTCGAATTCGACGGTTGGGGCCGGGTCAGGCGGGAGCACGGAACGTTCGACATGTCGGGGCCGCTGCAAATCGCTGCCGGCCGGGCCCGTACTGCCGATCCCGCCGAGCAGCGCAACTTCGATGAACTCGTCTTGAGAGCTGCCAACGCGCGACAGCTCCCGGGAGCGATATTGATCCACGACCGCACCGGAAGCCGCTTCGTCTTCCAGGTGCTGCCCGTCCGTGGCCGGGCCCGCGATGTCTTTCACGCGACGACGGCCGTCGGCCTTCTGATCTCTCAACCCAAGCGCCATGCCGTCAACTTCAATCGCGACCTGGCAATAGAGCTGTTCAGCCTGTCCGCGCGCGAGGCCGAAGTCGTCGGGCTGATCTGCCAGGGCCGCTCCCTGCGGGAAATATCCGGCACGCTGGGGGTCGTGCCTGATACCGTGCGCTATCACCTCAAGTCGATCTTCGAGAAGACCGGGACCCATCGTCAGGTCGATCTCGTTGCCCTGTTCGCAGGCTTGGCGAGCGCGCTCACCACGCTTGTTCGTTGAGCGAGCCGCCGTCACTTCAATTCCGTGTCTCACTTGAGGGGTGCAGTCCAGCACTGTCACCGTAATACGGGTTTTTGGAACGCCAAACCGTCATTGCGTCCGAATGTTTGCAGCGTGATGGGTTTCGCTCCGCTCTATCCCTCCTGCGAACCTCCGCCGACGCAAAAAGGCCTCGCCGAAGCGAGGCCTCCTTGTTTCACTGTGCTGGCACGAACCAATCGTCGTCCCAGTGATTGCGGCGGATCACGAGGCCGCGGTCGTAGTCGCGGTCGTGGTGGTACCAGCCATGATGCCAGCCGTGATCGTGCTCGTAAATGCGGGCCCGCGGGCCGTAATAATCGTCGCGGTCGCCGCCGACATAGACGCCGAACCCGGCCGCGTTGGCGATGGTGGGGGCACCGATTGCGAGTGTCGCAACTGCCGCAAGAGCGCAAGTCAGCTTCCTCATCTGTTCCTCCTCCTTCTGCATCGTCGGTGAGTCAACCGATACCGCCACGGGCCCGTTGCAGGAACCGACAAGAAACTTTCTTGAATGGCTGTTCAGGTTTCATGCGGCGGAAGGACTTCAGCAGGAATTGGAACGTTTGGCGTCTGCATCGAGCCGCAGGTTCGATCTTGCCGCACCCAAAGCCGCCGCCAACTCTTCGATGTGGTAGGGTTTGGCCAGAATCTGGATGCCCGCCATCTGCGCCTCGTGAACCGAGGCTTCGGCGTAGCCACTGGTCAGCAGCACCGGGATGTCGCTGCGTCGTCGCTTGACCTCTCGCGCGAGTTCGACTCCGTTCATGCCGCCAGGCATCATGATGTCCGAGAAAATAACGTCGACGGAGCGGCCATCGGCCAAGGCACCGAGCGCGGCGGCCGCACTGGCCGCCCGGGTGACGTCGTAGCCGAGCTGAGCGAGCATCTCGCCGACCAGCGCTGCAACCTCGTCGTCGTCCTCGACCAGCAGGACCTGGCCCTCGTTGATCTTCTTCGGCCGCGCCTTGTTGAAGTCGATCAGGTGCCGGTGCTCCGAAGGCAGATCTTTGGAGCGCGGCAGATACAGCTCGATGCTGGTGCCCCGGCCGATCTGCGATTTGATCCGGACCGCTCCGCGTGACTGGGTCGCAAAGCCATGGACCTGGGCAAGCCCGAGCCCGGAGCCCTTGCCGACCTCCTTCGTCGTGAAAAATGGCTCGAAGACCCGCGACAGGATCTCCGGGCTCATGCCGACGCCCGTATCGACGACGGATAGCCGGACGAAGTCGCCCGAGATGTCCTCCTCGTCGAGATCGGGCAGGTTCTCGCCGCGCACCACGATCGTGCCGCCATTGGGCATGGCGTCACGCGCGTTGACGGCCAGATTGAGAATGACCAGTTCGAGCTCTCCGGGATCGACCTCCACCGGCCAGAGCTGGTCCGGAAAATCGAACTGGACATGGACGTCGCCGCGCAGGCTGCGATCGAGCAATTCGCGCATTCCGCCAATCTGCATGGCGACGTCGACAGCTTCGGGGCGAAGCGTCTGGCGGCGCGAAAACGCCAGAAGCTGCCTGGTCAGGCTGGCACCGCGCTGCGCGGCCTGGGTCATCCCATCCATCAAGCGGCGCCTGCGATTCGGGTCGGTCTGGCGGTCGAGCATGTCGAGGCCGCCGGAGATCACCATCAGCAGATTGTTGAAATCATGGGCCACGCCGCCGGTGAGCTGGCCAATGGCCTCGATTTTCTGGGCCTGGCGGAGCGTCTCCTCGACACGCGCACGCTCCTCCATTTCCAGGCGCAACTGCTCGTTGGTTTCTGCCAGCGCGCGCGTGCGCTCGACCACGAGTTTTTCGAGCTCCTGGGCGGTCTGCTCGCGTGCGGCGAGCAGGGCCCGGATCTCATATTGGCGTCGCCGCGCCCGCAACGCCGATTGAATGGCGCTGGTCAGCGTCATCGACTGCACCGGGCGCTCCAGCAGCGAGACGTTGCGAAGCAGCGAGACGAGGCTCCGGCGCCAGGCCACGACCGACGGCTGCTCGGCGTGGCTGGTCAGGACGACGAAGGGCAGGTCGGACCAGGGCGGCTGGCTTTCGATCCATTGGGCCAGCGGCGCCGTGTCCTTCCCGAACAAGGCTTCTTCAGCCACGAACACGGCGCCGACGCCGGCCGCCATCTCGCTGACGAGGTCTGGCAGAGTGCGGCAGTTGATCGCCTCGAGGTTCGAGCTGCGGAACAACTCCACCGATGCTGGCCCGTCGCGCCCGATTGGAGCAAAGACGAGAATGCGGTGATCCGGCCCGGCGCTCATTCAATGGTCCCGTTCGGCAGGGCGGGCCCGGTATATTGTGGTGTACCGGAAAAGATGCCGCTGAAGTCCTTGAGCGGCGGCCCCAGCTTGACGCCGCTGCTGGTGAGTCGAAATTCGCGGATCGCATGCTCGTGGTTGCCGCTGCGCTTCTTGACCACCGAGAGCGCGCGCCGCACCATTCCGCCGAGCTCGAAATAGCGCAGCATGAGCACGGCATCGCTGAGATAGCTGATGTCGAGGTTGGAATAGGTCGGCCCCATCAACCCGTGCTGGGCCAGGATCAGAATGGTCAGCACGCCCTGCTGGGCGAGATAGCTGAGCAGCTCGTGCATCTGCAGGATGAGGAAACGCTCGTCCGGCATTGCGTTGAGATAGCCGTTCAGACTGTCGATGATGACGATTTGGGCATTGTCGCGTTCGACGCTCGCCCTGACATTGGCCGCGAACTCGCCCGGCGAGAGCTCGGCGGGATCGATTTGCTGAAAGCGGATGCGACCCGACTGGATATGCTTCTCGAGATCCAGCCCCAGCGTCCTGGCTCGCGCTTCGACGGTGCCACGGCCCTCGTCGAACGCGAAGAATACTGCGTGCTCGCCGCGTTCCGCCGCCGCGATCGCATAGGTCAGCGCCACCGAGGATTTGCCGACGCCGGCAGAGCCGATGAGAAGCGCGTTCGTTCCGCGCTCGAGGCCACCGCCCAGGAGCTGATCGAGTTCTGCACTGCCGCTCGGCGTGAAGTCCCCGACGAACGATCTGTGGTGCTCGGCTGCAACCAGGCGGGGGAAGATCTCGAGGCCACCTGTCTCGATGATGAAGTCGTGATAGCCGCCGCGAAAACGGATGCCGCGCATCTTGATCACGCGGAGCCGGCGCCGCTCCGCGCCATAGTCGATCGCGAGCTGCTCGAGCATGACGACGCCGTGCGCGATCGAATGCAGTTGCAAATCGTCTTGGGACGAAGACAGGTCGTCGAGCAGGACGACCGTGCAGTTGCGGTTAGTGAAGAAGTGCTTCAGGGCGAGCACCTGGCGCCTGTAGCGCAACGGGTTCTGGGCCAGCAGGCGCAGTTCGGACAGGCTGTCCAGCACGACGCGGGTCGGGTTGAGCCGCTCGACCTCCCTGAAGATCAGGCTGGTGGTCTCGCTCAGCTCCATCTCGGCGGGATGAAACACCGTGAGTTCGCGCTCCGGATCGAGCGTCGTTTCCGGCGGCACCAGCTCGAAGATGTCGACCCCGTCCAGCGACCATCCGTGCCGCTGCGCGACGACAGTCAGTTCGCGTTTGGTTTCGGAGAGCGAAATGTAGAGCACGCGCTCGCCATCCCGTGCCCCGCGCAGCAGGAACTGAAGCGCTATCGTTGTCTTGCCGGTTCCGGGCCGCCCCTCGTAGAGATACATCCGGTTGGGGTCCAGGCCGCCGCCGAGGATGTCATCCAGGCCGTCGCTGCCCGTCGAAATTCGCAGCAAATCAGTCATAGTGCTGCCTGAAGCAGCCTTGGATGAACCGGTCATTGAAGCCCCTCTCTGCGCTCTGAACCCGCTATCTGCCCCGAACCTCCAAAGGGGTGGGCTGGGACATAATGGTCCCACAATTGGAACTCGCGAGCGGCGGACGAGTTCCCGGCTTCTCGTGCGCGGGTCCCGGCGCAATCGGACGGGAATGGCCTGTGCCCAGTCGGTCCACAATTGAACACAAGCCGCTCCGAGAGCGTGCTGGCCGACGGGAATTACGGTGACGGTGCTGGACTGCACCGTCACCGTAATTCAACACAAGCAGCTTGGCAATTTTTTGAGAGTCGGGTGACCATGCGGAGGCCCTGCGTGTTCGACACACGCGTTCCGGAACTCAATCTTGTAGTGCCTGCCATAACGCTTCGATGATTTTCATCGACGCATCGTCAGGATGGCAAGGTCGGCCACATGCCGAGAGTATTAGCTTATCGTTACCTCGCCAAAGGCCATATCGATTTCGAATTAGAGTTCCGAGTCCGAAATATAGCGATATGAGTTGATCCTTCTTCGTGGTCTTGATCCGCATTCGTTCCGCGAGGGGAATGCGCGGGAGAAGATCCTGAACGGTCTCATGCACAGTGGCCGGCCAATTATTTGGACCAAGCTCCGTTGAGGCTGGGGCAGCCCGAGGGGTATCCACCGGGCCCAAGAGCAAGACGAGAAGAATCGTGCCAATTGCGAGAGAGCGACAGGGAGTCATCGCAAATTCCCAGCCCATGGCAATGCGCTCATTTGGCTACCTCTGCCGACATCGTGCTTCCGGTTCGCGACAGCTCCACTTCTGAATCAGGAGACCTTAACTGAGGGCCAACCAGCCATGGAGAAAGCGGCGTCATAGGGTTGCTAGGACCTGGTTCAGTTATCCCGATAATTGAGACATTCCCTTGCAGCGGGCGGTCAGGCACCGGGGTGTATTTATAGATCGCACCGCTTGAACTTGCCATATAGGAGGGCACGCCCTCATAGTCGCTCACTTGCTTATCCGCTGTAGAATAGCTCTCATTTACGCCGGGAGAAGGGCTGGGCGGATGGGTGTGATACATGCCGGCATTAATTCCGAATGAATGTAGCAGTGTTAGCACGCTGTTGCCCGGATCGGAGGAGGCACCCGTACCCTGATTGGGGGCAGAGTATGAATAGCTTCCGAAGCCAAACCAAGTTTGATAGAATTACGGTGACAGTGCACTAAACACGATCATTCATCCTCCGCCGACCGCTTGGGTCCGCGCTTGGCCGGCTTGAGGACGCGCCCGGTCTGGCGTTCGAGACGAGCGAGGAAGCGGTTGTCTCCGAGAGGGCGGCCGATGCTCTCCGCCGAACGCAGCGCTTCGAACAGATCGGCTTCAGGCTCGGTTGCCAGCAGATCGGCGAACTCAGGAAACCGGTCGCGGATCGGCGCCAATGCGGTCAGGCCGTCGTCCTTGCCGCGCAAGTGGGCGCGCGTGCTCGACCAGCGCCAATCCTGCGCGCGCTGCACCAGGCGCGCCCGCACCGGGTTGAGGGAGACGTAACGCAGAGCCGCGGCGAGATGGTCTTCGTCCATGGCGACGGCGCCGAACCGGGCTTGCCAGAAATGGCCGGTGCGCTTGCGTCGCGCCTGGATCGTCCCGGCATAAGCGCGATGCACGCGCACAAGCGCGCGGCGCAGCCCGTCGGGGTCGGACGGCACCAGGATGAGGTGCACGTGGTTCGGCATCAGGCACCAGGCCCACACCTCGACCCCGGCATCCCGGCAATTCGCCGCGAGCAGATCGCGATACAGCGCATAGTCGCCGTCCTCGAAGAACGTGCGGGCACGGCCGTTGCCACGCTGGGTGACATGGTGGGGATGGCCTGGGATCACGACACGAGCAAGACGAGCCATGCCGCATCATGGTCACAAGAAGCGCGCTGCCTAGAACCGTGCTTTCTCACGTGTCGGGCATATTCCACTGTCACTACGGTACGCTTCAGTCCTATTGACCTTAAGGCGCAGGATGAGAAGAGGCATCACGACCAAACAACGATATGGCCGTCGGCGTCGGTAAACTGCAGGGCTTCAGGTCCTCGGTAATCTGAATCGTTCATTCCAATCTGGAAGACGTGGCCGCCATCGAACTCCAAAGTAAAGGCACGGCAATCCTTCAGTTCAGCGGTTACAACTTTCTGAACAAATTGCTTGAGAGAAATCTCGTCGAGCTGAGGCTTTATAACTCGGTTAAAGACATTCAAAACGCCTCCATCGGTGAAGCATATTTGGACATAGTCATGCACGACTGACGCCGATTTCACCCGTCTACCGATGAAATGCGTTGTCGGCTTCATTGCAGGCTCGATTACTGTATTGGGAAGTGACTTTGAGAATTCGGCAGCGTCCGTCCGGTGTATGGGTCAACTCCCTGCTTACCGACATTTTCGTACTTGATATAGCCATTCGGATCACCGAATTAAGGTGACAGTGCACTAAATTCGCATGCCACTCCTCGCGGCCGGGATCATCGACCCGCTTGATCGCTCTAATTTTGTAAGCTGTCGGAAATTGACGGTTTTTCCATCGTCCTGCCACAGGTCATCCTTGAGATGCCTGTCACTGCAATTATCGTGTCTCACTTCAGGGGTGCAGTCCAGCCTGGGATCACGACACGAGCAAGACGAGCCATGCCGTATCATGGTCCCAAAACCGGGCGAGCGTCAATTTGGTGCACTGTCACCGCAATTCCAGTTTTAAGATTTACCTCTAACGATCTGTCATCCATTATCTTCAACCTAATCAAATCCACGCCGTCCCGAGCAAAATCTTCAACCAGACCTGTGTGCACACTCCATTTGATGTCTCCATCAGGTGAAATGGAGTCAATTCCAAGCTGGTGCAGCACAATGCATTCGCCGGTCGAATCGACCTCTAGAAATTCGTAGACGATTCCATTCAACTCTTTCGAGTATTCGACTTTCTCCGAGGCGAGATCCAGTTTAGTTACTGAACTATCGAACGCCACGATCAATTTAGACCGCGGCTCAAGCCATGTGACCAAAGGTGCACGATGGCCGGTTGAAAAAATGATAATTCTACAATCATCGTAGTGGGGCGGAAGTTCTAGATTGTAAAAGGTGTTCGCCTCTTCGGGAGACGGCTTTAGGACGACGACACGCTTGTCGCGTAG
Source organism: Bradyrhizobium campsiandrae (assembly GCF_014529705.1). GTDB lineage: Bacteria > Pseudomonadota > Alphaproteobacteria > Rhizobiales > Xanthobacteraceae > Bradyrhizobium > Bradyrhizobium campsiandrae. The sequence goes on along the minus strand of NZ_JAANIH010000059.1, from coordinate 419 downwards.
ACGGTCGAGCATCTCTGAGCGAGAACTCCATTCCTTGACCACGATTTGATCCGCTTTCGTCATCGCGCCTCTAAGAGATACTTAAGTAGCCGGGAGGATGGGTTAAGTTCTGGCGAAACCGATCGCTTTGTTTGGTGATGGATTCGCGCCATGACTGCGTATCGTTGCGACGCGCTCCCGGTGGGCGATCAGTCTTTGACAGCCACGATTACGGAGAGCGGAGACGGGTTTCGCAACGGCTCAACCCATCCTACGAGCTGTAATTGTCGTGTCTCACTTAAGGGGTGCAGTCCAGGACTGTCGCCATAATATCATTGATAAGTCATCTCCAGGGTCAGGAGGTAATCTCAAAGCCGATTTCTACGTCACCACGACCCAACGCGCGGCGTTCTTCGCAGGCTGCGGCGATGGCGCGACTT
>NZ_JAANIH010000058.1 GCF_014529705.1 Bradyrhizobium campsiandrae | reverse complement strand
GCCTGCCCGAGGACGGCAAGGAAGAGAACCCCGTCAACCTCGACCCCCGCATGGCCAAGCTCGCCGGCGGCGTCCACCGTCTCGACGGCCAGCTCATGGTCGTCCTCGACGTCGATCGCGTCCTCGAGCTGAAGACCGAAGTGCAGATGGCTGCCTGACCTTTCACAAAAGACATTTAAGCCGGAGAAACGAGATGAAGACCTGTTTGGTGGTTGACGATTCCAGCATCGTTCGCAAGGTCGCGCGCCGTATCGTCGAAGCGCTGGGCTTCCAGGTCATTGAAGCGGAAGACGGCGTCGAAGCGCTGGTTCACTGCAAGAAGGCGATGCCGGAAGCGATCCTGCTCGACTGGAACATGCCGGTCATGGACGGCTTCCAGTTCCTCGGCACGCTGCGCCGCATGCCCGGCGGCGATGAGCCCAAGGTTGTGTTCTGCACCACCGAGAACGGCATCGACCACATCACCAAGGCGATGGGCGGCGGCGCCAACGAGTACATCATGAAGCCATTCGACAAGGAGATCGTGCTGGCGAAATTCCAGGAGGTCGGACTGGTCGCGCGCGAAGAAGAGACCGCTGCCTGAAAATACACCCGCCAGTAGCGTCAAGAGGTATCCTGTGAACGCGCCCGACTACGAGTATCTGCGTAAGTTGCTGAAAGAGCGCTCCGGTCTCGACCTGTCCGCCGACAAGCAATATCTGATCGAAAGCCGCCTGCTGCCGCTGGCGCGCAAGGCCGGACTCTCCGGCATCCCCGAACTGGTGCAGAAGCTGCAAGGCGGCTCCGGCGCGCTGATCACCAGCGTGGTCGAAGCCATGACCACGAACGAGACCTTCTTCTTCCGCGACAAGGTTCCGTTCGATCATTTCCGCGACACCATCATGCCGGAGATCCTCAAGGCCCGTGCCGCCCGCCGCAGCGTGCGGATCTGGTGCGCCGCGGGCTCGACCGGGCAGGAGCCCTATTCGCTGGCGATGACCCTGAAGGAGATGAGCGCCGCGCTCACCGGATGGCGTGTCGAGATCATTGCGACCGACCTCTCGCAGGAGGTGCTGGAGAAGGCCAAGGCCGGCGTCTACAGCCAGTTCGAAGTGCAGCGCGGCCTGCCGATCCAGATGCTGATGAAATATTTCAAGCAGACCGGCGAGACCTGGCAGGTCAATCCCGAGCTGCGTGCGATGATCCAGCATCGGCAGCTCAATTTGCTGCAGGATTTCTCGCACCTCGGCACCTTCGACGTCATCTTCTGCCGCAACGTGCTGATCTATTTCGACCAGGAGACCAAGATCAACATCTTCAGCCGCCTGGCGCGGCAGATCGAGCCCGACGGCTTCCTGGTGCTCGGGGCTGCGGAAACCGTGGTCGGACTGACCGATACGTTCAGGCCGATCGCGGATCGCCGCGGTCTCTACAAGCCGAACGATCCGCGTGCCGCGGCGGCCAAGCCGGCTGCGGAGGCGCCGCGGATGGCGGCGATGGCAGGACGATAGTATGGCCGAGGACGGCAAGGGCGCAGAGCGCGTCACATTCAGTCGGGGCTATGATGTCTGCATCATGGCCATCGACGGCACGTGGCGCCGCGATTGCACCCTCAATGCGATCTCCGACACCGACGCCATCCTCACGGTTGAAGGTTCGATCCAGGGGCTGAACCTGAAAGAATTCTTCCTGCTGCTGTCGTCCACGGGCCTTGCCTACCGCCGCTGCGAGCTGGTGCGCGTCAACGGCGCCGAGATGGACATCCAGTTCCTGCGCGGCAAGAACCGCAAGAAGCGCGGCCCTGCCGGCGGCCATGACGCGGCGGCGTGAGCGCAACGCGCGCTGTGCGGCCGTTGCTGGCGCTTTGCTTCACATTTTCTGAAAACATCCGAACGAATTCGTAGACCTCGCTTTACGCGGCCTAAGCGCGGGACGTGTATCGATAGCAGGTCGCAATTTCAGAGGCCGGCCATGCCAAGAAGCTCTCTTTCTCCTATCCCGTCAAACCTGTCCGACGCCGCCGAACGGCGCGCGCTTCAGCTTCTGGTGATCGATGACGACGCCACCCAGCGCAGCCTGATCACGGTCGCCGCCAAACAGGCCGGCCACGAAGTCGCGGTTGCGCCGTCGGTCGCGGAGGCCATCGAAAAGCTGCGCGGCGCGCGCTTCGACTGCGTCACGCTCGATCTCGTGCTGGAGGATGGCGATGGCATCGAGGTGCTGCGCGAGATGGCGGCGGCGAAATTCTCAGGCTCGGTGATCGTGATTAGCGGCATGGACGGCAAGCGCCGCAGCGCTGCCCGCAGCTTCGCCCGTTCCGTCGGGATCGAGCTTCAGAGCCTGCCGAAGCCGCTGGATCTCGCGGCGCTGCGCATCAGCCTCGCCAATCTCGGCAAGACGGCGATGGGGCTGCCGACGATCCACACCTGGGGCGGCGTCGCCACCGACGCGATCGTGGAGCGGCACCGCGCCTGAGGCGCGGAGCTGCCGCGTCATCGGCTACGGCAAATCGGCTGCGCCGATCCCGGCCTATGCTGGATTGCCGGATTCCGACAAGCGCTGAAGGGCTTGGCCGAGCTCCGCCCGGCAGGCATTGAGGGCGGCGCTCGCCGTGGCATAACGGGGCGTGACGTCGTCGAGCACGACAATCTCGGTGGAACCCGGGTCGCCACTCACGATAGCGCTGTCGTCCTCGGGCTCCATCGCCGCGTCGATCAGGCGCATGCTGATGTCGATGCGGGCGATCAGGGAGCGAAGTTCGGCCGCGATCAGCTGACGGCTGTCCGTTTCAGCCATCGCCGCGAGCGGGGGTGTGCCTGCGTAATTTAGCATGGATATTCTCCGTCCCCCGCAATAAGGCACCTCAGCGCTACTTGTGCGTTAAGTTCATGTCCCGTACAAATGCGGGTGGGCCGAATCTGCGCCGAAAGCCATAACGTCAGGCGCGGACGCGAGTCCTTCAATGCCGGCGTGGCTTGGCGAATGGACGTGGCACATGGTCGAACAAAGCTCCCGTGGCGAGATCTTCGTGGTCGATGACGACCCTGCTGTTCGCGACACCCTGTCGATGGTGTTGAAGGCAGCGGGCTATGAGGTGATCTGTTTTGCGGACGGCGCAGCATTGTTGTCAGTCGCGCGAAGCCGCACACCGGCTGCGATTCTGCTCGACGTGCATATTCCCGGAAAGTCGGGTCTCGACATTCTGAAAGAGCTGCACGGCGAGGACTATCCGGCCCCGATCTTCATGATCTCCGGACAAGGGGACATCGCGATGGCGGTCGGCGCCATCAAGAGCGGCGCGCTCGACTTCATCGAGAAGCCATTCCGTGGCAGCGAGATCGTCGGCCGGCTGGACGAGGCGATCGGCGCCTATGCACGCAGGCAGGCAGAGAACGCGTCACCGAAATTCGGCTCGCTGCATTTCCCCGGACGCGAGCCGTTGACCCGCCGGGAGCGCGAGGTGCTGGAGCAGTTCGCTGCCGGTGCCTCCAACAAGGAGGCCGGCCGCACGCTCGGCATCAGCCCGCGCACCATCGAGGATCACCGCGCCAACATCATGAAGAAGCTCGGCGCCCGCAATGCCGCCGACCTGATCCGCATCGTGATGACCGCGGCCCAGCGCGCATCGTAGTTTACGCGCGAGATGCCGTAGGGTGGGCAAAGGCGCTCTTGCGCCGTGCCCACGTCTTTTCATCAAATAGGCAAGACGTGGGCACGCTTCGCTTTGCCCACCCTACGGGACCCACGGAAGCTCGCTCCTCAACCGCCCAGCGCCTTGCGGATGATCCGCGCCAGATCCGATTTGCGATAGGGTTTTGCCAGCAGCAGCACGCCTGAATCCAACCGGCCGTGATGGATGATCGCGTTCTCGGTGTAGCCCGACGTATAGACCACCCTGAGGCCCGGACGCGTCTTCAGCACCTCGTCGGCGAGCTGCCGCCCGTTCATCTTGCCCGGCATGATCACGTCGGTGAACAGCAGGTCGAACGGTTCTCCGGCGGCGACGATCGCCAGCGCTTCCGCGGCGTTGGCGGCCTGCAGGGTGACGTAGCCGAGCGAGTGCAGCTGCGCCAGCACATATTCGCGCACCAGCCGGTCGTCCTCGACCACGAGGATGGTCTCGTGTCCGCCCTCGACTGCAACAGGCGTCACGCCGTCGCCCACGGCCGTGGGCGTCTTACCCGGCGGCAGATACATCTTGATCGTCGTGCCGTGGCCTTCCTCGCTGTAGATCTTGATGTGGCCGGCGGACTGCTTGATGAACCCGTAGACCATCGAGAGACCGAGCCCGGTGCCCTTTCCCGGGCCCTTCGAGGTGAAGAAGGGATCGAACACGCGCGGCAGCATGTGGGAGGGAATGCCGGTTCCGGTGTCGCTCACCGCGATCAGCACGTAATGTCCGGGCGGGACATCATTGGCGCTGGCATAGACCTCGTCGAGATAGGCCGCGCCGGTCTCCACGATCAGCTTGCCGCCGCCGGGCATCGCGTCGCGGGCGTTGAGTGCGAGGTTGAGGATGGCCGTGGTGAGCTGGTTCGGATCGACGACGGCGACGCAGCTCTCGTCCTCGAACACGGATTCGATCTGGATCTGCTCGCCAAGCGTCGGTCGCAGCAGCTTTGCAGTGTCGATGATCAGCGAGTTGATGTCGATCTCGCGTGGCTGGAGCGGCTGCTTGCGTGCAAAGGCGAGCAGATGCTGGGTCAGTTCGGCGCCGCGGCCGGCAGCCTCGTCGATCATCTTGGTGATCGCCGCAAGCCCCGGGTCCTTGGCGACCGCATCGGCCAGGATTTCGATCGTTCCGGTGATGACGGTGAGGATGTTGTTGAAATCATGTGCCACGCCGCCGGTGAGCTGGCCGACTGCCTCCATCTTCTCGGCGTGGCGGATGCGTTCCTCGGAAGCGATCTTCTCGGTGAGGTCGCGGTAGAACGAATTCAAGAACACGCCTTCGCGCTGCCGGAGCGCCGTGGCGCTCAGCTCGGCCGTGAATTCCTTGCCGTCGCGCCGCCGCACGAGGAGTTCGCGCCGGGGGCTGGGTAGTGTTTGTTCCCCGGATTCAAGAAAGAGCTGGACTCTGGCCAAGGCTCCTTCCCGTTCGCTGGGGGCAATAAAGAGATTCAGTGCATTCCTGCCGATGGCCTCGTGACGCGGCCAGCCGAACAGCTTCTCGGCCTGCGAGTTCCAGATCAGGATGGTACCGACATGGTCGGTCTGGACGAAGGCGTCGAGCGCGGTCTCGACGATGTTGCGCGCGAGCTGCTCGCTGTCACGCAAGGACACGGCGGCCAATCTCGCCTCGGTCATGTCGCGGCCGACAAAGAAGAAGCGCTTGACCCGATCGGACCAGCTGCCGAGCCAGGACAGCCAGACTTCGCGCCCGTCCTTGTGGATGCAGCGGGTGTCGGCGAGCTTGGGATGCCCGCCGCGCCGGAGCTCGCGCATCTCCTCGCGGGATTGCTCGAGATGGTCGGGATGAATGAAATCGATGCCGGTGTGACCGATCATCTCGTCGGGCCGGTAGCCGAGAATGGTCTCGCAGCTCGGACTGATCTGCACGATCTCGCCATGCGAGTTCATGATCATGATCAGGTCCTGCGAGGTGTCGAACAGCTGCCGTCGCTCTTCCAGTTGCTGCTGCAACGCCCGCTCCGCGCGCCGCCCGTCGGTCAGACTGCGTGCAGATCCGGAAACGCCGATGATCTCGCCGGAGGGTCCCCTGATCGGCGACAGGCTCAGCGAGATTTCGACCGGCGTGCCGTCCTTGCGCAGCCGGACCGTCTCGAAGCGTTCGATCGGCTGGCCTCTCGAGATCCGCGCCAAATAGTCCCTGCCCTGCTCGCGGCGGTCGGGCGGGACGATGATCGCGGTGGATTGTCCGATGGCTTCACTCGCCTGATATCCATAGAGACGTTCGGCGGCGGGATTCCACCCGGTGATGATGGCATCGAGCGATTGCATCACGATCGCATCGTCGGATGATTCCACGGCGGCGCTGAACAGGAGCTCGCGCGCCGCATGATGGCTGCGCGCGGCCTCGGTACGGCGATGCTCCTCAACCTCGCGTTCGAGCGCGGCTGCTTTCGTGCGCGTCTCCTCGACCATCCGGGCAAAGGCCCGCGCCAGCGCGCCGGTCTCGCCGGGCGCATCGACCGGAATGTCCGCCGGCTGTCCGTTGCCGATCGCTTCCACAGCCGCGGTCAGGCGGGCGATCGGGTGCGTCAATGAGCGTGCGAACAGCACGGCGAGCAAAGCTGCGGCGAGGACGGCGAGCATGCCGACCAGCAGCGACGTCTTTTGAATCGCGGCAGGTACGCGGCCGAAGACCGCCGGAGGAATCGTCTCGATGATCGCGACCCAATCCGCATCGGCGAGCAGCGCCGGCGCCATTGCCGCGCCACTCGTCCGGCCGGACTCATCGGTGGTGAGCCGGGTCGACGCGTCCCGGATGCCCGCCATGGCCGCAAAGAAAGGAAAATCATCACGCCAGTTGGTGGGGCGGCCGCGCAATGAGCCGAACTCTCGCGCGCGATCGGGATGAACGAGATAGTCGCCGCGCGCGTTCACGACGAAAATCTCGCCGCCTGAACTCGCCGTCGAGCGGACGCGATCGAGCGCCGGACGCATGTCGATATTGGCGATGATGATGCCGAACGGCTTGCCGTCGGGCGCGAACAATGGCGTTGCGACCCGCAGAGTCGGAATGTGCAACTCCGTGGTCCCGCCCCGTTGGGTCGCCAGATCGATCGGCGAGACATAAATCTCGCCCGGCGCCAGTCGGATCGTTTCTCGAAAATAGGCGCGATCGCTCTTGTGCTCCAGTTCGCTGTTGGGGATGATCCGCGCTGTCCCGTTCGGGCCGGAGCGATCGACCCGGACCAATTCGCGCTGGTCGTCGTCAACGCCGATGATGCGAAACTGCCCGTAGCTGGGTTTGGCCTCGATTTCGGCTGCCAGTCGCGCCGCGATGCGATCGCGCCAGGTCTGCTCGGACACGCCGTCAAGCGCGTCAATTCCTCCGCCGATGTGAGCGCGGATCAGGCCGTTGATGGCCGCGGCGGAGCGGTAGCCGGTCAAATCGCCGCGCGCCCCGGCAACGTAGGATTCAAGATTGCTGGCCAGCAGCCGTGACTGGGCTTCGACCCGCTCCAGCACGCGCGGAATGACGGCTTGCGTGATGTTGCGATAGCCCAGCCAACCGACTGCCGCCACCGTCACCGCCACCAGCAGAATCATTGCGACGGCCAGTCGTGTTGCGAGCGTCACGGGAATCCTTGCAGGATCCCGTGGATGGTCGCGCCTGTTCTGGCCTCGGGCGGCGGAGGGGCTCCCGTCATCGGCGGCTGGCATTGACATCGGACCCCTCCGACTCGCCTGCCCTCAGGCAATTGTCGACTGCCGCCAGCAGTGCATCGGCCCTGAACGGCTTCTGCAGGCTCGCGACCGCGCCGAGCTTGGTTGCCATCTTCAGGAAGTCCGGCTCGGCATAGACATCAGGCGTGACCGACCGGCCGGAAATGACAATGATCGGAATGGCAGGTCTCAGCGCCCGGACGTGGCGCATGGTCTCCAGCCCGTCCATGCCGGGCATGAAGATGTCGAGGAACAGCAGGTCGAACGGGTTGCCCTCGAACAGAGCGAGCCCCCTGTGGCCGTCGCCGGCGACGGTCACGTGGTGGCCGGCCCGCTCCAACAGCAGCCGGATTGTCAACTGAACGGCCGGGTCGTCATCCACGATGAGGATGTTGGCCACGCTAAAACCTCCGGACCGGATGGGATGCTCCCAGCGGCCCAAATCAAAGCTCCAAATACGAAATTGTTGCGCGGATTCCGCCCGCCCCGCAAGCACTTCGCGGTGGGCTTGGCCGGAGTCGCCCGATATTGCGCCGCACCTTGAGGTATGCACGCCTGCATGCATGCCTGGGGTTCACCCCGCTACCGGTGCCTTGCGAGACGTGGACCGCCTGTGGGAAGAGCAGGGCGAGCTTCCCGACGGACGAGGACAATGACCAAAACAAGGAAGAAAACACCCGACCAGCTCCGCAGCGCGCGCTGGTTCGCGCCCGACGATCTCCGCTCGTTCGGCCACCGTTCCCGCGCCATGCAGATGGGCTACGCGCCCGAGGAGTGGAAGGACCGTCCTGTTATCGCGATCCTCAACACCTGGTCGGACGCCCAGCCCTGCCACATGCATTTCAAGTCGCGCGTCGACGACGTCAAGCGCGGCATTCTGATGGCTGGCGGCCTGCCGCTGGAATTGCCGGCGCTGTCGCTGTCGGAATCGCTGCTGAAGCCGACCACCATGCTCTATCGCAATCTGCTGGCGATGGATGCCGAGGAGCTGCTGCGCAGCCATCCCGTCGATGGCGTGGTGCTGATGGGCGGCTGCGACAAGACCACGCCGGCGCTGCTGCTGGGCGCGACCTCGATGAACCTCCCGGCGATCTATCTGCCGGCAGGCCCGATGCTGCGCGGCAACTGGAAGGGCAAGACGCTCGGCTCCGGCTCCGACGGCTGGAAATATTGGGACGAGCGCCGCGCCGGAAAGATCTCCGACAAGGACTGGCTCGACATCGAGGCCGGCATCGCCCGCAGCTACGGCACCTGCATGACCATGGGCACGGCCTCGACCATGACCGCGATCGCGGAAGCGATCGGCATGACATTGCCGGGCGCCTCCTCGATTCCCGCCGCCGATGCCAACCACATCCGCATGGCCTCTGAGTGCGGCCGCCGCATCGTCGAGATGGTGTGGGAGGATCTGACGCCGAAGGTGATCCAGACCCGCAAAGCCTTCGAGAACGCGATTGCGGTTGCGATGGCGATGGGCTGCTCGACCAACGCGATCATCCATCTGATCGCGCAAGCCCGTCGTGCCGGCCAGGACGTCGGGCTCGACGATTTCGAGAAGGCCAGCCGCAAGGTGCCTGTGATCGCCAATGTCCGTCCGAGTGGCGAGGCCTATCTGATGGAGGATTTCTTCTATGCCGGCGGACTGCCGGCGCTGATGGGCCAGATCAAGGACCATCTGCATCTCGACTGCATCACGGTGACGGGCCAGACGCTGGGCGAAAATATCGACGGCGCCGAGGTGCACAATGCCGACGTGATCCGCACCACTGCCAACCCCATCTACATGGAAGGCGCGCTCGCCGTGCTCAAGGGCAATCTCGCGCCCGACGGCTGCGTCATCAAGCCGAGCGCCTGTGCGCCGCGCTTCCTCAAGCACACCGGGCCGGCGCTGGTATTCGACGATTATCCGGCGATGAAGAAGGCGGTCGACGACCCCGACCTCGACGTCACCGAGGACCATATCCTCATCCTGCGCAATGCGGGCCCCCAAGGGGGACCCGGCATGCCGGAATGGGGCATGCTGCCGATTCCGACAAAGCTCGTGAGGCAGGGCGTGCGCGACATGGTGCGTATCTCGGACGCGCGCATGAGCGGCACCAGCTACGGCGCCTGCATCCTGCACGTCGCGCCGGAGTCCTATATCGGCGGGCCCTTAGCGCTGGTGCAGAACGGCGACCGCATCACGCTCGACGTCGCGGCGCGCACCATCAATCTCGATGTACCGGAAGCCGAGCTCGAAAAACGCCGTGCCGCCTGGAAGCAGCCCGAGCGCCGCTTCGAGCGCGGCTATGGCTGGATGTTCACCAGGCACATCAAGCAGGCCAATGACGGCTGCGACTTCGATTTTCTCGAGACCGGTTTCGGCGCGCCGATCGGCGAGCCGTCGATTTACTGAGGGACGCACATGTCAAAGCTTTCCGAAACCACCCGCAACAAGCTCAAATCCGTCTCGACCGCGACCGTCGCAACCGCTTTGTTCAAGCGTGGCCTGCGCATCCAGATGATCCAGGACGTGCGTCCTGTCGGCCCGGACAAGCCGACCATGGTCGGCGAGGCCTTCACGCTGCGCTACATGCCGGCGCGTGAGGATCTCAACACCATCGACGTGTTCAGGGATCGCTCGCATCCGCAGCGCAAGGCGGTGGAGGATTGCCCGCCCGGCGCCGTGCTGGTGATGGACAGCCGCAAGGACGCGCGTGCGGCCTCGGCCGGCGCGATCCTGGTGACGCGTCTGATGAAGCGCGGTGTCGCCGGCGTCGTCACCGACGGTGGCTTTCGCGATTCCGCGGAGATCGCCAGGCTCGGCATTCCCGCCTACCACCATCGCCCCTCGGCGCCGACCAACCTGACGCTGCATCAGGCGATCGAAATCAACGTGCCGATCGGCTGCGGCGACGCGCCGGTGTTTCCCGGCGACGTCATTCTCGGTGATGCCGACGGCGTGATCGTCATTCCCGCACATCTCGCTGACGAGATCGCCAATGAGACGTTCGAGATGACCGCGTTCGAGGATTTCGTCACGGAGGAAGTCGGCAAGGGCCGCGGTATCTTTGGGCTCTATCCCGCGACCGATCCGCAGACGCTGACCGATTTCGCGGAATGGCGGAAGAAGACCGGGAGGTAGTTGTCCCCTCGTCGTCCTGGATTTCGCCAGGACGACGATAGAAGTTAAGCTTCCGCCATCCCCGTCGCCCACAGCGCAAAAGCGTAGACGATCGCGACTTCATCGAGCCGGTCGAATCGCCCCGAGGCACCGCCATGGCCGGCGCCCATGTTGGTGCGCAGCAGCACCGGGCCGCCGCCGGTCATGGTCGCGCGCAGGCGCGCGATCCATTTGGCGGGCTCCCAATAGGTGACGCGCGGATCGGTCAATCCGCCCATCGCCAGGATCGCGGGATAGTCCTTTGCCGCGACATTGTCGTAGGGCGAGTAGGACAGGATGGTGCGGAAATCCGTCTCGCTCTCGATCGGATTGCCCCATTCCGGCCATTCCGGCGGCGTCAACGGCAGCGTGTCGTCGAGCATGGTGTTGAGCACATCGACGAACGGGACCTCGGCGACGATGCCCGCGAACAATTCGCCGGCGCGGTTGGCGACCGCGCCCATCAGCATGCCGCCGGCCGAGCCGCCATGGCCGACGATGCGTTTCGCGCTGGTGTATTTCGCGTCGATCAGCGCGCGGGCGCTTGCGGCGAAATCGTCGAACGAGTTGGTCTTCTTCTCGCGCTTGCCGTCGAGATACCAGCCCCAGCCCTTGTCGGCGCCGCCGCGGATATGAGCGATGGCGTAGACGAAACCGCGATCGACCAGCGACAGCCGGTTGGCGTTGAACGAGGCCGGCATCGCCATGCCGTAGGAGCCGTAGCCGTAGAGCAGCAGCGGCGCGGTGCCGTCGAGCTTGAGCCCGCGACGATAGAGGATCGACACCGGCACCTCGGCGCCGTCATGCGCCTTCGCCATGATGCGGGTGGTGACGTAATCCGCCGCATCATGGCCCGACGGGATCTCCTGCCGCTTGCGAAGCACGCGCGTGCGCTTGACCATGTCGTAGTCGTAGACTTCCGATGGCGTCGTCATCGACGAATAGGAGAAGCGCAAGTTGGTCGTCTCGAATTCATAGGAGCCCATCGTGTCGAGCGAATAGGCGGCCTCGTCGAAGGCGATGGCGTGCTCCTCCTTGCTGGTGAGATCGCGGATCACAACCGACGGCAGGGCATTGGCCCGCTCCAGCCGCACCAGATGGCCGGCATAAAGATCGAGGTCGATGATGTAGATGCCCGGACGATAGGGGATCAGGTCGCGCCAGTTCTTGCGCTCGGGCGCGCCGAGCGGGGCAGTGACGATCTTGAAGTCGATGGCATCATCGACATTGGTGAGGATGAACAGCTCGTCGCCGCGATCGGCCAGCGAATATTGCACGCCTTCCTCGCGCGCCGCGACCAGACGCGGCGGCGCCTCGGGGTCGGCCAGATCGATCAGCCGCTGCTCCGAGGTCTCGTGATCGCCGCCGGCGATGACGCAGAAGCGGCCGCTGGTGCTTTCGTGCAGATGGGTGAACCAGCCGGCATCCTGCTCCTCATAGACGAGGGTGTCGTCGGCCTGCCTGGTGCCGAGCCTGTGCCGCCACACCTGCATCGGGCGATGATTGTCGTCGAGCTTCACATAGAAGAAGCTCTTGCCGTCCGCGGCCCAGACCACGCCGCCATCGGTCTCCTCGACGAGATCGTCGAGATCCTTCCCCGTGGCCCAGTCGCGCACGCGAATCGAAAAATATTCCGAGCCCTTGGTGTCGGCGCTCCAGGCCTGCAGCTTGTGATCGCCCGAGTGGCGGCTGCCGCCGAACTTGAAATATTTGTGATCCCTTGCCAGTGCGTCGCCGTCGAGCACGATATGTTCGACGCCGCCGTCACGCGGCATGCGGCCGAACAGCTCGTGCTGCCCGCCCTCGCGAAACCTGCGGAAATAGGCGAACGGCCCGTCGGGCGAGGGCACGCTGGAATCGTCTTCCTTGATCCGTCCGCGCATCTCGCGCACCAGCGTCTTCTGCAAGCCGGCCGTGTGCCCGAGCAGGCTTTCGGTATAGCCGTTCTCCTCGTCCAGGTATTTGCGGATATCGGGATCGAGCACCTTCGGGTCGCGCAGCACCTCCTGCCATTTCGCGTCCTTCAGCCAGGCATAGTCGTCGGTCACGGTGATGCCGTGCCGGGTGAAGGAATGCGGCCCGCGCGGGGCGACGGGGGCGGTCGGTGTCGTGCTGGCGGATTTGGGCAAATCGATCCTCGAGATAGGGGCATGTCTTGTCCCTATATCAGATCGAATGTGGGGGATTTAAAGAAGGACGATAAGGATGTGAGGCTCAGGTCTTGCCACACATTCCGCCGTCGTCCCGGCTTTGTCCGGGACGACAGTGGAGTTTGTGGCGGGTTACACCGCCACCTGCTCGCCGAGATACGACACCGCCGCCTCGAGCCCGCCCTTGCCGTGCGGGATCTTCAGCGCGTTCAGGCCGACCTCGATGACGCCGAGCGTGCCGAGCAGCATCGGCGCGTTGACATGGCCCATATGGGCGATGCGGAAGGCCTGTCCCGAGAGGTCGCCGATGCCGGTGCCGAGCACCACGCCGCACTTCTCCTTGCAATAGCGCTGCAGCACCGCCGGATCGTGGCCCGTGGTCATGGTCACGGTGGTCACAGTGTTGGAGCGCTCATGCGGTTCGGCGACGTTGAAGCCGAGCACCTGGCCTTCCGACCAGACGCCGACCGCGCGGCGCGTGGCTTCGCCGAGCAGGGCGTGGCGGCGGAAGGCGTTCTCCAGGCCTTCCTCATGCAGCAGGTCGATGGCCTGGCGCAGCGCGAACAACAGATGCACCGGCGCGGTGCCGGCATATTTGCGATAATGCTCGGCGCCCTCGCGCTCGCTCCAGCTCCAATAGGGCGTCGCCATGTTCGCCTTTTTGTGCGCTTCGAGCGCACGCGCATTGGCTGAGACGAAGCCGAGGCCGGGCGGCGTCATCAGGCCCTTCTGCGAGCCGGACATCGCGACGTCGACGCCCCATTTGTCCATCTCGAACGGCATGCAGCCGAGCGAGGCGACGGTGTCGACCATGTACAGCGCAGGATGGCCGGCCGCCTTGATCGCCTTGCCGATCGCCTCGATATCGTTCTGCACACCCGAGGCGGTGTCGATCTGGACGACGACGACGGCCTTGATCTTGTGATCGGTGTCGCGGCGCAGGCGCTCCTCGACCTCGTGCGGCCGCACCGCGCGGCGCCAGTCGCCCTTGAGCACCTCGACCTCGGCGCCCATCAGCGCCGCCGCATTGCCCCAGCCGATCGCGAAGCGTCCGCTCTCCAGCACCAGCACCTTGTCGCCGCGAGACAGCACGTTGCTCAGCGCCGCTTCCCAGGCGCCGTGACCGTTGGCGATATAGATGTAGGACTTGCCCTTGGTCGAAAACAGCTTGCCGATGTCCCGGATCAGGCTCTCGGTCAGCTCGTTCATCTGTTTGGAGTAGATGTCGATCGCCGGACGATGCATGGCCTGCAGCACCGCGTCGGGCATCGTGGTGGGCCCGGGGATGGCCAGAAATTCCCGGCCCGCGCGAACGGTCATTGCTATCGTCCTTGTGTCGTGAAGACTGTCTGGTGGGTCGCTGATTTGTTCTTTTACGCGGCCGGGCGGTTCGAGAAAAGTACGGAAAACGCAGCCCTGACGGCCCCTATCGTTTGGTCTCGCGACAGCCGGCGGCTTCGGCCTCTTCGACCGAGCAGAACCAGCGGGTGCCCTTGCTGATCTTCATCTTGATCTGGGTGTACCAGCGGCTGGTCGGGGTGTGGTAGATGCACTCGCCCGCTGTGTTGACGTTACCCTTGATGGTGCAGTCGGGCGATGGCGCGACCGGCCCCGAGGCCGAGGCGAGCAGCACCGCATGGGCACCTTCCGGCGGCTTGGTGGCGCCCAGAACCGCGGTCTTCTTGTTGCGTACGCGCCAGTCCCAGGGGGCGATGAAGGCGCCCTGCCACATTCCGGCCTTTGCCTCACGCGCGACGGCCTCATCGGCCTCGTAGTCCTTCGAGACGCGGACATAGGCCAGCGCCCAGCCGTTGCGCACCAGCCATTTCTGGATGTCCTCGCCGCCGACCTCGCAGCGCGCCACGGTGCGGCCGCGCCGATCGATCGAGCGGGGATGACAGACCCAGGTCTTGCCCTCGGCAAATTTGGCGAGCTCGTCGCGCGCGGCGACGCCGCAGGTCCAGCGCTCGCTCTTGGTGTTGAGGCAGAGCTGGTCGGCCGAGGGCGCGTCGATGCCGCCGAGCCGGATCCGCGTGGTGCCGATCAGGACGGAATCGCCGTCGCGGACCTTTGCGGTGCCGGTGATGTCGGCGGCCAGCGCCAGCGAGGGCAAGCTGAGCAAAGACAGCGCAATCAGGAATTTTCGCAACATGCCGGTCCGCTTGTCTGGAAGCACCTCGATAAGCCGCGCAATTGTGGTCGGCTTTAGGCTATCGGGCCAGCATATGCCTCACTACGAGGCTTTCAACTTCCCGTCATTGCGGGGGCTCACCCCCGTGCCATCGCCCGCTTCGCCACCGCCAGCCCCATCAGCACGAAGGCCGACGTCACCTCCGGTCCGCCGACCAGGATCCGCGTTGGCGTCTTCATCTTGTTCCATTCATAGGCGCGGAACGGACCGCGGCGGCCGCCTTCGCCAAGGCCCGCGACGATCACGTTCAACGCCGGCGCGAAGGCGCGCGGGTCGGCGCCGAGATGGCCGAGCGCGATCAGCGCCAGCGCCGCGTCGAACACGTTCATCTCGGCGGCCATCAGTTCGCCCTTGACGTAGGACAGCACGCGATGGCGGATGAAATCGAAATCGCCGGCGGGATCGATCGCGGCCTGCGCGCTGAGCGGCAGCGCCAGGAAGGCCGCATAGCAGCGGCCGAAATAGGCGCTGTAGAGTTCCGGCAGATAGTAGATATGCGCGCGCGGATTGGAAAAGGCGCCGCTCGCCGCCAAGCGCTTCTGAAAGCCGATGATGCGATGCACGGTGGCGAGCCGCGTCGGCGTCTCCAGGATCTTCCAGCGCGCCAGGTTGCGAAAGCTCACCTCGAGAATGTCGAGATTGAGCGTCGGATCGAGATCGTTGCCGTAGGGCCGCTCGCCGGCGAGATTGTCGATCCAGGTCGCAATGCCGCCCTCATAGTCGATGAGGTCGTTGAGCGGCACCGTCACGCGCGGCTCGTTGACGCCGGCATGCACCTGGTAGCCCGCGTAGAAATCGAGCAGCGGCTGGTCGATGATGGGATCGGTGCAGCCGGCCTGCGTCGCCGCCGAGATCGAGCATGCCGTGGTGTCACAGTCAGGCACATAGATGCCGAAGCCGAGATCCTGCTTGATCTGCGCGAAATAGCGCGAAAAGCGCGGATGCGGCGCCGGCGCCAGCGCGGTGATGACATTGAAGCGTGCCCCGCCGGCGCCCTCGACTTCTTCGCGGCTAACATTGACGCAGAAATCGACCATGTCGGCGATGGCGCGCTCCGCTCCCGTCTTCTCCGCCGGTGACGCCAGCCCGGTCTCGACATAGCTGAGCAATGCCTCGATGAAGAACGCGTCGTAATAGGCCGAGCGGTGACGGATCTGCACCGGTTCCCACATCGGCTCGGCGATGCCTTTCCAGGGTGGATTGACCACGGCGGCCGCGGGCGAGCGCGCAATGAAGACGCGCGCGAGGTTGAACAGCAGCGACGAATTCTTGTAGCCGCGCGCATTCAGTCCGGTGAGCGCCATGATCAGTTCGCGCCCGCGGACATCAGGGTCGCCGATCAGGTTGAAGGCCGCATAGGTCGGCAGGAAACCGTTCTTGCCGTAAGAGCCGAGCAGATGCTGCGCGCAATCGCGGATCAGGCCGTCGATCCGCGCGGGCACGGGCATCGCGCCCGCGAACGCGGCCGGCGGCGGCTTTGGATGGTCGAGCGCGATGCTGTCGACGAGCTCGGCCACGGGCTGGCCGACCGCGGCCCAGTCGGGCTCGGCATCGTCGCGAGCGCGCACCAGGGCCTCGCGCAGCCGGGCGAGCCTCGCCTCGTCGCGCAGCTCGCTGAGGCCGGCGCGACGCAGCAGCACCCGCAGCGCGGGGTTGCCGAGCGCGGTCTTGTAGAATTTGGCCAGATGCGGATCGCCGCTGGCGGGTGCAGACAATACGGGATCGCAGACGTCATAAAGGGAGGGGCCGTCTTTCCGGGCCATCAGCGCCCGGCACGCGGCCCCTGCGAAATAATGAAAGCTCATGAAATACCTGGTCGCGGGGGACTCATCCGGAGGCCAGCTCGATCGCCCATCCCCCGCAAGTCGTTGAAAAAGCTACCCGGATTCGCAGGAAATACAAATGTGACGAAAGTCACGGAAATATCCCGCACAAGGGCTGCATGATCGTGCCCCGGAAGGTTACGGGGACGCCAGAAAGGGAGACTTCGAGGTCGCTTAATTAACTAATATATTCAGTGGCTTATATCAATTTTGAGGCGATCTATTGCCGGGCCGGCGATCTCGGGTTAAGGGTTTGTTTGGTGCGGCGCCGCAAATTGCGCGCAATTCGGGGGCACTCCCCCGGCCAATCCCTCAAACCGAAAGACGCCATCGCGCTACTCAAACAGTGTGCGCGCGCTTGGCAGGTCTTTGGCACCGACAGGAATGAACCGAGATGAATGTAAGGCAGCTCGACATTTCCAGACGCTCGATTGCGCTCGCCGCGGCCCTCATCGGCACGGTGTCGCTGGCGATCGGCGCCCATGCTGCCCTCAACATGCGCGCGCTCGACGCTGCCAAGGCGGTCACGACCGATCAGGTCGCGGGCTCCGTCGGCCAGACCTCGCGCCTCGCGCTCGTCATCGGCAATGGCCACTATCCCGACGCCAACGCACCGCTGACGCAGTCGATCAATGACGCGCGCGCGCTGTCCTCGACGCTGCGCAAGAACGGTTTTGACGTCGACATGGTGGAAGACGCCAGCAAGGACGACATGGTCCGCGCCGTCAACCGCCTGAAGTCCCGCATCAAGCGCGACACCGTCGTCATGCTGTTCTTCGGCGGCTATGGCGTGCAGGCCGGCCGCGAGAGCTACATGCTGCCGGTCGACGCCGTGATCTGGAAGGAAAGCGATGTTCGCCGCCAGGGCGTCTCGATCGAGAGCGTGCTCGACATGATGAAGCAGCAGGGCGCCAAGGCCAAGCTCGTCGTCGTCGATGCGTCCCGCCGCAATCCCTACGAGCGCCGCTTCCGGTCCTATTCGCACGGTCTTGCGCCGATCGGCACGCCCGACAACGCGCTGATCCTCTCCTCGGCTTCGCCCGGCAAGGTCGTCGACGACGGCAAGGGCGAGCACTCGACGCTGGTCAGCGAGCTCCTGAACAATCTCAACAGCCAGAGCCAAGGCAGCGCGGAAAGCGTCTTCAACAAGACCCGCGTCGCCATCTCCCGCGCCTCCGAGGGCGATCAGGTCCCGACCGTCTCCTCCTCGCTGCTCGAGGACGTCAGCTTCAACGAAGCCGGCGGGTAGGTTTTAGCGGCGAACGTTGCCACGCAACGAGCTCCCGTCGCTCCCGTAGGGTGGGCAAAGGCGCAAAGCGCCGTGTCCACGGCATCTTCATGATTTGACTCGATAGAGAACGTGGGCACGCTTCGCTTTGCCCACCCTACGAGACCGTCTACTTCGCCGCCTCCGCGGCCATCACCGGGCGCACGGGATCGCCTTCGCGCAGCAGCGCGCCGGCGCGGGCGACGACGATGTCGCCTTCGTTGAGTCCGTCGCGGACCTCGATATTGCCGCCAGACATCAGTCCGATCTCGACGCGCTTGGTCTCGACGCGATTGCGGCGGATCACCTGCACCACGGTGCCGGCGGATGAATATTGCACGGCGGTGAGCGGCACCGCGACGTTGCAGCTTTGGCCGGTCTTGATCAGCGCGCGCCCGCTTGCGTTGAGCAGCAGCCGCTTCTGCGAGGAGATGCCGATATAGACCATGCCCTGCTGGATGTTCGGTTCCACGGTCGGACCGATGCGGCGCACCTTGCCGTCGATATCGCCGGCACCGGCAATGCGCACGGTGGTCGGCTGATTGACCGCGAGCTTCCTGACATCATTGGTCGCGACCAGGCCGACGAGATCGTATTCGCTGCGCGCGACGATGGTGAACAGCGCTTCGCCCTTGGCCGAGGCGAGGTTGCCGATCTGCGCAGTCGAGGTGGCGATGACGCCGGCCACGGGGGCGGTGACCTGCAGCGTGCCGCCTTCGGGCAGCGCCAGCCGCGCCAGCACCTGGCCGGCCGTCGTGGTCTCGCCGGCTTCGGCCAGCACCTCCGTCACCTTCAGCCCCGGACGCTCGGGCCGCACCGAGGTCTCCTCGCGCGCGATGATCGAGCCGGTGGCCTCGACGATGTCGGAGAAGCAGGACTTTGCCGCCTTCAGCACCGTGACCGCCGGCCCCTTGGGAGCGTCGTCATCGGCAGCTCCAGCCGGGTATCGGCCGACGAGGAGCACTGCGGCGATCGCTGCGGGAAACAGGCCTCGAGACAAATGACGCATCGGAAATTCCACGAAGATCCACAGGAGCAATCGATAGCAGATGGCGGTTCGGCCGGCCATGGGGCGGGGCCGCCCATGGCGGAGGGCGCCGCCGGGTCGGCAGGAGGGGCTGTTGATTAGTCGCGGGATTGGCGGTGAGGTTCGCCGCCGCGCGGGATCAAGGTCCGGCCGCGCGCGGAGGACTGCGATGGCGTGTCTGCAGGGCTGGCCGCGTCAGTCGCGGCGCTTGGTGTCGCCGAGGATCTGGCCGGTCGACCGGTTGATGAAATGCAGGCGTGTGCAAGCCGGGCACTCCACCGAGACGTGCGTATTGGCCACGTCCGCCGGCACGGCGGCAAGCCGATGCTGCACGTTCATGCCGGTTTGCGGGCATTTGAAAATGATATGGCGGTCCATGCCGCGCAACATGGAGAATCCGGACACTGCCTGAAACTACGGATGTTTACGTAGGTTTCCGGCGTCGCCGTTGGCGCACATTCACGGCAGGCTCAAGAACTCCACCCAGTTCGGCTTCTTGCCGGTCGGATAGGATTTCAGCTTGCTCAGCGCGCCGCTGGCCTGGTCGATCGCGTAGACCGTCATGCCGTCCGAGAGCTCGCCGACGGCGGCGAGGTAGCGACCTGTTGGATCGATGTTGAAGCCGCGTGGCTGCTTCTCGGTCGGCACGCTGCCGATCGTGGTCAGCTTGCCGCTCGATCCATCGACCTTGTAGGCAGTGAGCGTGTTGGTGGTGCGCTCGGAGGCGTAGAGGAAGCGGCCGTCCGGGGTGATGTGGATGTCGGCAGCCCATGGTTTTTGGTTAGAGTCCTTTTGACCAGAGTCTCTGCCGCCAAAGCCCTCGGGCAGCGCGGTGGTGCGCTGGATCTCGCTCCAGGCTCCGCTGCTGGCTTCATAGCTGTACGCGGCGACGTCGCCGTTCAGTTCGTGGATGAGGTAGACGAACTTGCCGCCCGGGTGGAAAACGAAGTGCCGCGGTCCCGATTTCTCCGGCGTCTTGATCGCGGGCGGATCGGTCGGCGCCAGCGTGCCGGCGGCTGCATCGAACGCAAAGCTCAGCACCTGATCGGAGCCGAGATTGGTCGCGAACACGAAGCGATTGTCGGGGGAGGGCAGGAAGGCATGCGCGTTGAGCCCGGTCGGGATCACCTGCTTCGGCTCGCCGACGACGCCGCTCGTTTGAATCGGATTCAGCGCGACCTTGTTGCCGCCATAGGAGGCGCTGAACAGCACCTTGCCGCCGCGGTCGGTGGCGATATTCGCCATGCTGTCGGCGAGCGGTCCGTTGCCGATAGGGCTGAGCTGGCCCGTCGTCTGGTCGATCGCGAAGCTCACCGCAAGGAAGGGCTGCGAGCGGACGCCGGCGATCAGCACGCGATGGTCGGGCGTGATCGCGAGCGGTGTCGATGAGCCCGGCTTGTCGACGCCGGGGAAGGCGGCGGTCTGCACCAGTGTCATCTCGCCGTTGTCGGCGACCTTGAACACGCTGATGTCGTTGGAGTCGGCATTGCCGACATAGGCGAAGGTTTCGGCCATGCCGGCACGGACTCCTGAAATGAGGGCAAGAGAACTGATGAGAGAGCTGACGAGAGCGGTGCAGATAGCGGCTCGCAATGCGGGACGAGTCGGTGCGATCAAGGGCGTCCTCCTGCCGATGCGGTGTTGTCGTTTTGCGGCAGAGGATAGCGGCTCGTATTGCCCGGCACCAAAATCCAGATGGGATGAATCGATGCCGAAATTGCATCGGTCGCAGCAAAGCGCTTGCGCGTCAGGTGGGTGACGGGACGCTGGAGCGTTTTCGAGCGAAGTGGCTGCCCGGTTCGCGTGAAGAAAACGCGTCAAAACAAGAATCTAGAGCCCCGTTCCGATTCCATCGGAACGGAAAAGGCTCTAGCGCACCGACGCTGTCAGGTCGTGCAATGGCAGACGCGAGCCGGCCGGACGGTCGGGCGGACCGAGCACGGTCCACACGGCGACCGCCAGCAAGGCCGAGGTCAGGAGGGTCCAGGCGACGAGTCGCGTCCGCATCAGGCTAAATCCGTCCGTGAGGTTCGAAGCGCTCAATGGGCGCAACCATCGTGCACTGCAAAAGGAGACGGTACTATGAACCTGTTCACAGCCGGACACGCCATCAAATTGCGAACCTTCGCTGGCCGAGCGCATTGACCCGGCATGCCCCGCGAAAACGATCTTGAAGGCAAGCCCGATATGGGCGGCAAGCATGGCGGCCAGTCCGGCCAGCCCAAGCCGCCGCCGCCTCCCCGTGAAGGCGGGAACGATGAAGACGTCGTGGCAAAGCGCCACACCCGCAAAGCCGATCAAACCGGCGCGACGGTCTCGCCGACCAACAGCAGAAAGCGCTAAGCTTTGTCTGCTATTGCTTCGCAGGCCCCGGCCACGGATCTCCAGGGAACGGCAGTCTCTCATCGTCGTTACCCCGGTCCGGCGGGCGGAAGACGCCAAAACGCAAGGCTGGCGAAACGGAGGCTGGCACAACGGAGGCTGGAAAGTGTTTTGGATTTATTGGGACACCGCCTGGTCGCTCATCATCAGCGGCATCATGTTCACTACCATCGTGACGCATCCGGACGCCGAGTTCGTCGAGATCCAGGCCGCCAGGCGGATGAAATGAGCCAGCCGGCCTGAGGTCGCCACCCCTCGCGGGTTCAACGAGCCAGGCCCGCACGGGCCGATAGGCATTTGGTGAACCAAATCTTAGGGGCACGTCGGTATTTTTCTGCATCTTTTCCAGAAGACCCGGCGCTCCCAATGGCATTGTTCGGTAATCCCTCTATTCGTTCCATTCTCGGCGCCATCATCGGCGTGCTTGGCCTTTTCCTGGTGGGGCAGCTTGCGACCGGGCTGTTCGGGGCCACCGAGCGCAACAGCGCCGCGCAAAAGGTCGAGCGCTACGCCGGCACCGACCAGCAACTTTTCACTTCTCTGCTCGGCTTCCGGATCGAGCGCGGGACCTTCCTGTCGGCGCTGGTTGCGGAAGAGCCGGCTAATGCCGCTGCCGACGATCGGATCGCCGCCAACCGCCAGACGTCGGAAGCGGCCTACAAGAACGTGCTCGAACGCCTCGATGGCGTGTCCGATTCACGCCTCGCCGGCCTCCTCGGCAAGCTCGTTGTACTCCATGATGCGCTGATGCCGCTGCGGACCAAGGCCGAAGGCCTGATCCATCAGCCGAAGGCGGCGCGCGACACCAAGGCGGCCGACGACTTCAGGAAGACTGCGCAGGATTATCTCGACGCCATCCTGGCGCTGACCGGCGAGCTTGAGAATGCGCTCAAGCTCACGGACCCCGTGGTCGATCATCTCCTCGGCGTGAAACAGTCGGCCTGGGCCGCCCGTAATTTCGGCGGCCTTGTCGCGATCCGTCTCGAGACCGCGGGCGCGGCCGCCAAGCCCTGGAGCCCCCAAGACATCGTCGGGGCGGCCGAGGATACCGGCCGTGCCAGGCAGGCCTGGAGCCAGGTGCAGGATGCGGCAAGCCGCACCGACGCCCCGGCGAGCCTCACCGACGTGATCTCGCGTTCGAAGCAGGGTGACGCCATCGCCATGGTCGAGCGCCAGCAGGGTCTCATCAAGGCGCTGAGCAACAACCAGACCATCGACATCAAGGGTGTGGAGCTCTCCAAGCTCAACACCGCCATCCTCAATTTCTACGTCGAGGCCGGCCAGGCCGCGCTGGCTGAAATGGTCTCCCGCGCCGGTCAGCAGATGATTTCGGCAAAATGGAGCCTCGCGTTCAACGGCGCGATGATGCTGATCGCGCTCGCCATCACCTTGTTCGGCTTCATCCTCGTGAACCGCCGCGTCTCGACGCCGATCCGCAAGCTGACCCAGGCGATGCGGAAGCTCGCCGAGCGCGACTACGCGATCGAGCTCGCAGGCATCGAGCGCGGCGACGAGATCGGCGAAATGTCGCGTGCCGTGTCGGTGTTCAGGGAGAACATGATCGCGGGCGATCGTCTCGGCGAGGAAAAGGCCGCCGAGCAGGCGAAGAAGGAGCGGCGCCAGCTCGCCGTCGAGCGCCTGATCGAGCAGTTCGAGAAATCAGTCACGGAATCGCTGCACACGCTGGCCTCGGCCTCGGGCGAGCTCAACGCCACCGCGCAGTCGATGTCGTCGACCGCCGAGCAGGGCTCGTCGCAGGCGGCCTCGGTCGCGAGCCTGTCGGGCGATGCCTCCTCCAACGTGCAGACCGTGGCGGCGGCGACGGAAGAGCTGTCGGCCTCGATCTCCGAGATCAGCCGCCAGGTCGCGGAATCCTCCAGCATCGCAAGCGCCGCCGCCAGCGAGGCCGATCGCACCAATGCCGAGGTGCAGGCGCTGGCCGATGCCGCCCAGCGCATCGGTGATGTCGTCGCGCTGATCACCGGCATTGCCGAGCAGACCAATCTGCTCGCGCTCAACGCCACCATCGAGGCCGCGCGCGCCGGCGACGCCGGCCGCGGCTTTGCGGTGGTGGCATCGGAAGTGAAGAACTTGGCCACGCAGACCGCGAAAGCGACGGAAGAAATCACGGGACAGGTCGCCGCGATCCAGGGCGCGACCCATTCCTCGGTGAGCGCGATCCAGTCGATCGGCGCCACCATCCAGCGCGTCAACGAGATCGCCGCCGCGATCGCGGCCGCCGTCGAGGAGCAGGGCGCCGCGACGCGCGAGATCGCGCGCAACGTGCAGCAGGCCTCGCAAGGCACCAACGAAGTCTCGCGGCACATTTCCGGCGTGTCGCAGGCCGCCGGGCAGACGGGAGCCGCCGCCGGCGAAGTGCTCGATTCCGCCAAGATGCTGGCGCGCCTGTCCGACGACCTCAAGCGCGACGTCGATCGCTTCGTCGGCGATCTCCGCGCGGCATGAGGCGATCTCCGAATCTGCAGGGTGGGCAAAGGCGCCCTCGCGCCGTGCCCACCACCTCTCTCGATCACGAAAATTGCGTGGGCACGCTTTCGCTTTGCCCACCCTACGGCATCACCCCATCATCGCCGCCGCGATCTTCTCCGCCGACATCAGCACCGGAAAATTGGTGTTGGCGCACGGCACCACCGGGAAGATCGAGGCGTCGACGACGCGCAGGCCCTGGATGCCTTTGACGCGTCCCTGATTGTCGACCACCGCCATCGGATCCTCGGTACGGCCCATGCGGCACGAGCATGAGGCGTGCCACACGCCGATCGTGGCTTTGCGCACGAAGGCCTCCAGTGCCTCGTCGTCATTCATCACCTGCTCGAAGGTGAAGCCTTCGACGACGAAATTGTCGATCAAATAGTGACGCAGCGCTGCCGGTCCGTCCATCAGCGTCGCGGCGATCCTGGTCAGGATCTTGTTCCTGGTGTTGACCACGCCGATCTTGCGGACCTTGTCGGTATAGGCCGCCGGGAATGGCTTGTCCGTCACCTGCTTCACGACGTCGCTCATCTGGATCGCCGCCATCTTGCGGAAGCCGCTCATCAGGCGATCGAGGTCGCGCCGGTCGGACAACAGATTAAACTCGACGATCGGCTCGGCGGTCGGATCGCGCGAGGCGAGCTTGACCTGTCCCGTTTCGGAATAGGTCTTGTTGACGAAGGTGAGCAGCGAGCCGATCTGCGCGCCGACGGCGTGCCAGGCCGATTTGGACAGCACCACGACGAACATGTCGCCCTTCGGCACGCCTTCGAGTCCTGACGAGTAACGCAGGCCGAGCTGCATGTGCCGCCTGGTGTGCTCGTTCATGCGCGCGCCGCGTCGGACGAAGGAGGACAGCGAGATCGAGGGATGATCCATCAGGCGCTGGCCGACGCCTTGCAGGCCCATCAGCACCGGAATGCCGAGATCCTTGAGGTGGCCCACCGGGCCGATCCCGGCACGAAGCAGATGCGCCGGCGAATGGATGGCGCCGGAGGAGAGGATGATCTCGCGTCCGCGGAACTGCTGCTCGCGGCCGTCGATGACGGCCTTCACGCCGACGCATTGCGTGCCTTCGAACAGCAGCTCTCGCACTTGCGTGTTGGTGGAGATCGCAAGATTGGCGCGCTTGCGGGTGTCGCGATCGAGATAGCCCATCGCGGCCGAGACGCGCTGCTCGGCCTCATTGGAATGCGTCACCGGGAAATAGCCGTCGACGAACTCGCCGTTCTGGTCGGGCAGATATTGATGGCCGGCCTGCTGGAAGGCGTCGGCGAACGCCTGGGAATGCTTCGTCCAATGCTCTCTGGGAATGCGGCGCACCGGAATGCGGCCGTCCTTGCCGTGATACGGGCCGTCGAAATCGAGATCGCGCTCCACCCTCTTGAAGAAGGGCAGCACGTCGGCCCACGACCAGCCCTCGGCGCCGCGCGCGTTCCATTCGTCGTAATCGGTCGGCGCGCCGCGATTGGCCATCTGGCCGTTGATCGAGGAACCGCCGCCGAGCACGCGCGCCTGCTCGTATTTGCGCAAGGGAGGGCGGGCTTCATGCGGATTGTTGTGGCTGACGACCTGGGTCGTGACTTTCAATTCCGTCCAGTGGAAGCGTGGATCGAAATAGGCGGTGCCTGGATAGCTGTCCCTGATTTCGGCCGGCTCGTTGCCGGGCGGCGTGTCCTGTCCGGCTTCGCACAGCAGGACCTTGTTGGCACTCCCAGCGGAGAGCCGGTGGGCCAGCACGGACCCTGCCGAGCCGCCGCCCACGATAATGTAGTCGTACACGATTGGCGTTTCCTCTTGCTCTTGTCTTGGGAGGGTAGCGTGGTTTTGCCGCGAGGTCACGCCAAAGGCCCGGGCGTCGCGCGTGGCGAGGCCCGGGCCGATGGCAAAATGTCGTCGTAACGGCGCTGCCGCTATGGTCAGGCCGGCTTGGCGGCGGCCGCCGCGATCTGGGCGGCGAAATCGCGGTAGGAATGCAGCGGACGACCGAGCATCCGGGTCAGCCGTTCGACGTCGCCGGCTGCGGGGATCATGCCGTCGCTGACATAGCGCTCGGCCATCAGGCGCATCTCATAGGCCGTCCATTTCGGCATGAAGCTCGCCATGGTCTGCTCGAAGCCGCTGGGATCGTCGCCGCCATAGACGATCGGGCGTCCCAGGATATCAGACCAGATCTTGGCGGCGTCAGGACCGGTCAGCGTATCCGGGCCGACCAGGTTGATGGTTTCCACGGGGAGCTTTTCCGAGGCTTGGTCGCGCCGGATCAGTTCGAGCGCGGCGACCTCGGCGATGTCGCGCGCATCGACCATGGCGACGCCCTTGCTACCGATCGGCATCGGATAGACGCCATGATCGAGGATCACGTCCTTGATCATGACCTCGTTGTCGATGAAGTAGCTCGGGCGCAGGATGGTGGCGCTGAAGCCCATCCGCGCGAGCATGCGCTCGGCGCCCGATTTCACGGCGAAGTGCGGCACGTTCACGGCCCCGTCGGCGTCGAACACCGATTGATAGACGACCCGCTCGACACCGGCCTCGCGGGCGATGTTCAACGTGATGATCGCCTGCGTGAATTCGTCGCCGGTCACGGCGTTCAGCAGGAACAGCGTTCGCACGCCCGAGAAGGCGGCGCGCAGCGCCTCGATGTCGAGAAGGTCGCCCTTGGCGATGTCGACGCCAGCGGGGAACTTGGCCTTGGCGGGGTCACGGGTCAGCACGCGCACCTTGGCGCCGCGCTTGACGAGCTGTTCGACAACATGGCGGCCGACACGGCCGGTGGCACCGGTTACGAGAATGGTCATGGGGGTCACTCCTTGATGGGGTTAGAAGACACCCCGCAAATTAGTGATCCGTAGCCGGTCCGATAGACGTCCTTTTTAGACGATCTGTCTCACTGGCGAGACAGATCGGCAATGGAGAACGCGTGCGCATTCGCGCCTTCGCTGCCTCGGGGAACTCATCCCTCCGGGACAGCGAAGACGCTTGCAGCGTTCCTCGATGGAGCAAGTCGTGGATTGAGTCAGCAGGCCTTGGCGTGCGCAGACGCAGACCTTGCCGGCGGGCCTATTGCAACACCTTCGGCATCACGACGACGACATCGACCTGCGTGTCCAGCACCTGCGTTGCGACGGCGGCGATGTAGGGCGCGTAGCTGTCCTCGATGTCGGATGCGATCTCCTCGTCCCTGGCGAAGGCGTAGAGCATCGTGTCGTCGAGCTTGTCGAAACGGATGCCCGCGAACAGACGGTCGAAGGTCTCGGCGCCGACGATGCCCGCCGTGAGCGCCTGAATGGCCTGGTCCTGCACGAGTGTGAGCTTCATCATCATGCCGATCAGATATGGAAACACCGCGCAAATACAAGAGGCGGAGAGGAGAGGCACGTGGGATGACGTCACGTCGAAGCGCGTCCGCGCAGCGCTTGATCTAGATCATCCGATCACGGCCGATTTCATGGAAAATCCGCGCAAACAGAGAGGTTCGTGTGTCCTTTGATCGTTCGCGCATTGCATCGCCGGCCCTTCGCTCGAAAATCATGTCCGCCGACGATGCCGCTGCGCTGGTGTCGCACGGCGCGAATGTGGGCATGAGCGGCTTCACCGGATCGGGCTATCCAAAGGCGGTTCCGATGGCGTTGGCGCGCCGGATCGAGCAGGCGCATGCGCGCGGCGATCAGCTTCGCATCGGCGTATGGACCGGCGCCTCGACCGCGCCCGAGCTCGATGGTGCGCTGGCCAGGGTTGACGGCGTCGGGCTGCGCCTGCCTTATCAATCCGATCCCATCGCGCGCGCGCACATCAATGCCGGCACGATGGACTACATCGACATCCATCTCAGCCATGTCGCGCAATACGCCTGGTTCGGTTTTCTCGGCCATCTCGACGTCGCGCTGATTGAGGTGACCGCCATCCTGCCGGACGGAAGCCTGGTGCCCTCGGCCTCCGTCGGCAACAACAAGACCTGGCTGGATCAGGCCGACCGCATCATTCTCGAGGTCAATTCCGGCGTGAGCACGGCGCTGCACGGCATGCACGACATCTACTACGGCACCAGGCTGCCGCCGCACCGCAAGCCGATCCCCATCGTCGGTCCCGGCGACAGGATCGGCGAGGCCGTGCTTCGCTGCGACCCCGACAAGGTGGTCGCCGTGGTCGAGACCAACGCGCCGGACCGCGACACGACCTTCGCCGCGCCCGATGCGACCTCGAAGGCCATTGCCGGCCATATCCTCGAGTTTCTCGGCCACGAGGTTCGCCACGGCCGGCTGCCGCCGGAATTGCTGCCGATCCAGTCCGGGGTCGGCAATGTCGCCAACGCCGTGATGGCAGGCCTCGAAGACGGCCCCTTCGAGCGGCTGACGGCCTATACCGAGGTGTTGCAGGACGGCATGCTGAACCTGCTGCGCTCCGGCCGGATGACGCTCGCCTCCGCCACCGCGTTGTCGCTCAGCGCCGGCGCGACCAGGCAGTTCAACGGCGAGATCGACAGGCTCAAGCGGAAGATCGTGCTGCGCACGCAGGAGATCTCCAACCATCCGGAGGTGATCCGGCGGCTTGGCGTCATCGCCATGAACGGGCTGATCGAGGCCGACATCTACGGCAACGTCAACTCGACCCATATCCGCGGCACCGCCATCATGAACGGCATCGGCGGCTCCGGCGATTTCGCCCGCAACGCCTATCTGTCGATCTTCATGACGCCGTCGACCGCGAAGGGCGGATCGATCTCGGCCATCGTGCCGATGGTCACCCACGTCGATCACACCGAGCATGACGTGCAAATCATCGTGACCGAGCAGGGCCTGGCCGATCTGCGCGGCCTGTCGCCGAAGCAGCGCGCCGCAACCATCATCGACAAGGCGGCGCATCCGGCGTTCCGGCCCGCGCTGCAGGATTATTTCGATCGCGCCTGCAAGCTCTCGCCCGGCAAGCACACGCCGCATCTCTTGGACGAGGCGTTCCGCCTGATCAAGTCGACGGCCTGAATTCGGACCGCCGCGGCTCAGGCCGCAGCCGCCTGCTTCGACAGCAATTGCTTCAGCTTCGCCGCCGGCACCGCCGGGCTGAACAGCCAGCCCTGCATCTGGCTGCATCCGAGCTGGCGCAGTACCTCGCGCTGCGTCTCGGTCTCGACGCCTTCCGCTGTCGTCGCCATGTGCCGGGCGGCGGCCATGTGCACCACGGCCTGGACAATCGGCGAGGAATCGGCGGGCTCGCCGATGTCGCAAATGAAGCTGCGGTCGATCTTGATCTTGTCGAACGGGAAGCGGTGCAGATAGCTCAGTGACGAATAGCCGGTGCCGAAATCGTCGAGCGCGATGCGCACGCCGAGCTCGCGCAGCTGCTGCAGGATGGTCAGCGCCTCCGCGTCGTCGCGGATCAGCACGGTTTCGGTGATCTCGAGCTCGAGCCGTCCGGGCGCGAGGCCCGATTCGGCGAGCGCCGCGGCAACCTTCAGCGCCAGCGTCCTGGAGCGGAACTGCACCGGCGAGACGTTGACCGCGATGTGGATGTCGCCGGGCCAGGAGGCGGCTTCGAGGCAGGCCTGCTTCAAGACCCATTCGCCGATCTCGCCGATCAGGCCGGTGTCTTCCGCGACCGGAATGAAATCGGCGGGCGAGACCATGCCGCGCTCGGGATGGCGCCAGCGCAGCAGCGCCTCGCAGCCGGTGACGACATTGGCGGACAGATCGACCAGCGGCTGGTAGTGCACCTCGAACTCGCCGCGCGCGAGCGCCTGGCGCAGATCGAGCTCGAGCTGGCGGCGCTGCCGCGCCTTGTCGTCATATTCCGGCACGAAGGTGCGGAACGTGCCGCGGCCCTCCGATTTCGCCGCATACATCGCGAGGTCGGCGCGCTTGAGCAGCTCTTCGAGATCGTCGCCATGGTCGGGCGCGATCGCGATGCCGATGCTGGCATCGGTCGAAATCTCCTGCCCCTTGCAGTCCACCGGCATGCGCAGCGCCCGCAGGATCCGTTCGGCGAGCGCCGTCAGCTCGGCCCGGTCGCTGGTGCCGGCCTTGATGATCGCGAACTCGTCGCCGCCGAGCCGCGCCACGAGATCGTTGCCGCTGACGCAGGCGCGCAGGCGGCTTGCGACCTGGCGCAGCAATTCGTCGCCGACCTCGTGGCCGAGCGAATCGTTGACGCCCTTGAACTCGTCGACGTCGATATAGAGGATCGCGAACGGATTGCCGTGGGCGAGCTCGGCCACGCGCCGTTCCAGATGGCCGCGCATCAGCACGCGGTTGGGCAGGTCGGTCAGCGCGTCGTAATGCGCCATATGCGCAATGCGCTCGTCGGCGCGGATGCGCTCGGTGACGTCGTCATGGGTGGCGAGCCAGCCGCCGGCCGCGCTGGGCTGGTTCTTGATCTCGATCAGGCGGCCGTCGGACGTCTCGACGATGTTGCTCTTGATGCGCCCGATGTTGGCCAGAATGTCGTCGCAATACGAATCGACGTCGCCGTCGAACGAGCCGGTGTCGGCGCGATGCTGGATCAGTTCGCGGAAATAGGTGCCTGGCCTCACCACCGCGGTCGAGAGGCCGTACATTTCGATGTAGCGGCGGTTGCAGACGATGAGCCGCTGGTCCTGGTCGAACATCAGAAGGCCCTGCGTCATCGTGTTCATCGCGGTGTCGAGCCGCTGCTTCTCCAGCGAGACGCGGCGCGTCACCTGGCGGAAGATCAGCAGCAGCGTCAGCACCAGCAGGCCGATCGATAGCACGGCCACGGTGACGAAGAACTTGGTCTGCGTGCGCCAGGTCGCGAGCGTTGCGTCGCGCGACTTGGTGGCGACCACGACCAGCGGTTCGCCGGCCAGCATGCGCGAGGCGACCAGGCGGTCCTTGCCGTCGATCGGGCTCGCGAGCTCGGTCGTGACGAAGCTGCGTTCGAACACGGCCTTCTGCTCCGCCGAGCCGGTGCGGTAGTTCTGCCCGATCATGGCGTCGACATGCGGGACGCGCGCCAGCAGCTGGCCGTTCTGGTGATGCATGGCGATCGAGGATTCTTCGCCGAGCCCGGTCGATGCGAAGAAGGATTCGAGCTGCTCAGGTGCGATGGCGCGCGACACCAGGCCGAGGAACTCGCCATGCGGCCCCGACACGCGCCGCGCGAACACGATCGCCGGACCATTGCCGAAGCGGCCGGGCACGACCTCGATCTCTTCCTGCAGCGCCGGGTCGTTCTTGAGCCTGGTGAAATAGCCGCGATCGGACGCCGAGATGTCGGCGACGGGCCAGCGCCTGGACGAGTTGATCAGCACGCCGTTCGCATCGAACACGTTGGCGCCGGCGACGTCGGACCAGCCGCTCGCCCTGGTGCGCAGCACCTCGTGCATGGCGAGCGTGCCCATCTCGCTGCGGAACACGTCGGCGGATTCGATACCGTGGCTCTCGAGCTCGGCGATGATGCTCTTCTGGAGCACCGCAAAATCCTCGAACTCGCGGTCGAAATGGCGGGCGAGCAGACGGACCGAGCTTTCCAGGCTGTCGCGGCCGGTCTCGATCGCGTTCTGGCGGAAGCGGTCGACGGTGAGCCCGGTGCCGATGGCCATCGCCGCCATCAGCACGAAGCCGCCGACGATCAGCCACGTCTGTGGCGCGCCCCGCCAGCGGCGAAGCAGCGCGCGCAGTCGCGCAGTCCATCGGATTGATGCGCCCATCCAGCCCTCCCGTGGGATGCAAGATGCAGCAAAACCGACAAGACCCCGTTACCATCGAAGGTTAGGAAAGTATGAATTGGAACAAAATCAGCGAGTTGGCGCGGCGCCGGACAACCTACGAAACTGCGGTATTATGGCGCAAACGCCACCGGGCGGCGCATATGACCCGGTCACAACACGCTTCACGTTGTTCAGAATCAGCCGTTCCTAGGCTATGGTTCCCGTGGAGCTATCGGCATGACAGGCACAGAAGCGGTTGGGGTTGGGCTAGGATTTCTAGCCATCGTTGCCCCAGAGTTTTGGCCTAAGATGCCCAGAGCGCTTAGCTATTCACTGGCGGGCATTGGCCTCTCTTGGCTGACCTATAGCCTTATCTTAGGCATCGAAGAATTGTCTCACGCAAGGCTGCAATACGGCCCACTGGCCGCCATCATTGCTGGGGCCATGCTAGTTGGCGTTGGACTGCTATGGCATTTTAGTCGTTCCTACCGTACTTCCGATACATCAGAACAGTCCGGCCATTCTGTCCCGGCGGAAGCGCAGCCCGCCCAGACCCATGAGCAGGCTACCATTCCGAGTCTCTACTTGGAATGTCAGATGGCGTCTCAGCCGGTTAAAGTGCCGGAGAGCGGCAAGCTCACGGTTGCCAGATTAGGTTTTGCCGCAGCCGACCGGCCACTGTTCACATGGTCGCAAATGGTGACAATTCCAAATTCAGAGTATCGCTTCTCTGAAGGGGCAATCGCACACAACGCATTTAGGTGCGAATTGACCAATTACGGCGATCACACTCTGTTAGATGTCCGGATCGAGTTCGCATTGACATACAAAAAATTCTTGGCCGCAGGCGGGGTCTTCGGTTCTGGAGCCACTATCCTTGAGAGGTCGTGGGATTTTACCTCAGGCAAAGTTGATCCAGGCGCATCCCACAAAATCGTTTTCTATATTTTGGACGTAAGCCCGCATGTCATTGAGCTAAAAGTTCCTTCAGAAGCAAAAGCAAAAATATTGGGGCAAGAAAATTACATCAGCGTAAAACTGCTGTCTGAGACTACGCCGAAAGGAGGAGTAATCAGTCTCTTCCCTCAGCCTGAGTACAAAAAGCCGAGCTCTCCCCCGTCTAAGGGCGACTAGATTTCCTCCAGCGCCACCGGTGGCGTTTGCGCCATAATACCGCGAAACTGCCGCGTCAAACGAGATCGTCGTCCCGGACAAGCGCAAGCGCAGATCCGGGACCCATACGCCGCAGCGATGATTTTACGAAGATCCGGAGTGACCAGCTTCGCAGCTATGAAGCCGGTCCCATCACTGCCGCTTCACTTCCCACTTGAGCGCTTCGGCATTTCGCTTGGCCCACTCCGCCGGCACGTCGAACTTGCCGGTCTTCAGGTCGTAGCGGCACTGCCAGCCGCCCAGCCCCTTCATCACGGTGTTCTTCGGGTGCTTGTCGAATTCGCCGCCGAGCGAGATCACGAGGTAGCGGTTGTTGGGCCAGTCCATGCCGAGCGGGCGATAGGCATCTTCCGTACCCTCCATGAGATTGGCCGAGATGTGGAAGTCGAGCTTTGGAAATGTCTTCGTCTCGGGCCGGCCATAGAAATAGGCCCAGGCGAGATCGCTGAGCGATTTTTTCCTGGTCGCGCTGACGAAGGTGCCGTTCTCGGCATGATAGAGAAACAGGTCCTGCTCGCCGGACCCGGTCTTCTGCATCCGCACCAGCCATTGCGAGTCCGCGGTGAAGCGGAAGCCGGCGCCATAGCCCTGCTCCGGCTTCAGCTCGGTCATCTGGTCGCCGCGCCGCACCCAGACCTGCCATTTGACGTCCCAATCGCCGCCATCCTTCATGTACTGCTCGAGCTTGGTGGCGCCGTCGGGCGAGGTGAAAGCGAGATCGGGATTGTCGGTGAGGACGAAGCCGGGGGGCGGGCCGGAGGCGGCCAGCGCGGGCGCGGCGGCGAGCGTCAGGGCGAGCGCCAGCCATGGCGCGGTGCGGCAAATCGGATTCACCGGGAAAATTCCTTCAAAGAACAGCCGCAGGCGCGGCCTCGCTGATTTGACGCCGATGGGGCCGGCCCGGTTCATCCTTCGACCGTCTTGCTGCCGTGGCCAAAACGGCGCAATTTGCCGCCGTTGATTTGCGGCGCTTCGTTTCGATCAAGGCTTGAGGACTGATGATCACGGCATCCAAGGCCATCATTGCATTCTGCCTGCTTGCGCTGGTCGGCACCGTCTTGGTGATCGGTCCAACCGAGCTCCGCCACATGCTGGTGGGCGGGCCGGGCACGGAGGTTGCCGCCGTCGCGAAGCCTGAGATCAAGGCAGAACCCAAAGCCGCAGCAAAGGCCGAAGAGCCGAAGCTTGCCGCCGTTGCGCCGGCACCTGCTGACGCGCCCAAGGCCGGCGCGCTCAAGGCCGGCGCGCTGGCTGAGACGCAGAAGCAGGTCACGGCGCTGGCCGAGGTTGCGCCGGCAAGGCCGCAGCCTTCCGCCGCCGACACCGGTCCCCGTTTCGATGTCGCGCGCGTCGACGATCATGGCGAGGCCGCGGTGATCGCGGGGCAGGCCGCACCGGGCGCGAAGGTCGAGCTGCTGCGCGACGGCCAGCCGCTCGACAGCGTCGTGGCCGATGCATCCGGCCAGTTCGTGATGACGCCGCCCAAACTTCCCGCCGGCAGCTATGAGCTGGCACTGCGCGCTCGCGCGCCCGACGGCACCGTCGTGCAATCCAGCCGCACCATGCCGGTGACGATCGCGGAAGCCGCGCCGCCGCCCGCACGCGCTGCCGCGGCGGCGAAGCCTGCCGAAAAGCCGGACGACAAATCCGAAATCGTCGCGTCGCTGCCATCGCCGCGTCTTGCCGCGATGCCGGAACGCTCCGCGGTTCGGCCCCGCATGATGGGTGCGTCGAAGCCCAAATCCCTGGCGCGGGCGCCGGCGGCGGGCCCGTCGGTCGCATCGGCCTCGCCCGCGGACATCCTCAACACCGCAACGACTGACGCCGGCGGTAGCCGGGTCATTTCCCGCGGCGACAGCCTCTGGGCGCTCAGCCGGCTCGCTTATGGCGACGGCGCCCGCTACGCGGTGATCTTCAATGCCAACCGCGAAAAGATCCACAATCCCAACCTGATCTATCCCGGCCAGACGGTGGTGGTGCCGCAAAAGGCGCAGTGAGGGGCTTACTTCGCCTCTCCCGCTTGCGGGAGAGGCCGACACGCCGGCGATGCGAAGCATCGTTCCGCGTGGCGGGTGAGGGTTCTTTCCTCTTGGGGATTGTCCCGTCGCGGAGACACCCTCTCCCCAACCCTCTCGGCGCGAGCGAAGCTCGTCGCGGCCCGCAAGCGGGAGAGGGAGCCGAGCGCCCGATGCCGCTGCACCTTTATCTCTCTCGCTTCAACCGTCTCGCCGTGGAACATTTGGTTCCCCGGCGCGTCTTCTCCCTGCGACGCGATGCGTGTCTGGGAGGTCAACGCCGTGGTCAGGTCAGTGGTCTGGTCGAGATCGCGCTTGGGACTGACGCTTGCCGGCGCGGTTCTCGTGATTCTGGCAGTGCTGCTGCCGAACCGAGCGGAAGCGCAGTTCGGATTGCGCGGCGGCCCGCTCGGCGTGGCCCGCTTCGCCGTCGGCCACGTCCTCGGTCTGTCGCGCTTGCGCCCCGCCCGCATGGGCGTGCGTGGCCGCACCCGCGACGCGGCGTTGCGGTCGCAGGACCCGCGCGGCACTGAGCGCGGACAGCCGGCCAATCCCGCTGTTCTGCGGGCCGCGTTGACGGCAGGCGCGGCCCTGTCGGGCTGGCATGGCGGCCGCCGGCCGCAAGGCTGGTGGCGGCATCCTGACGGCAGCTATGGCTGGGTCGGTCCGGTGTTCTGGCCGTTCGCGCATGACGATCTCACCAGTGCCGTCATCTTCGGCGATGCCACCAGCCTCTCGCTCTATGGCTATGGCGATATCTACGCCGCGCTCTTCGCGCCCTATGCCGCGCCGGAGCTCGCCGCCTACACGGCGCCGCAAGGCAGGCGCGCGCGTCGCGTGCCCTCGGCCGAAGCGGTCTGCGACAGCAGCGATACCGGCGGCCTGCCGGTCGAGCGCATTGCGAGCGCGGTGCAGCCGAACGAGATCCAACGCGCCGCCCTCGATGAACTCAACGCGGCCTGGATTGCCGCCCGCGACACCATCCGCGCCGCGTGCCCGACGCAGGCGCCGGCCGTTGCGGCGGAGCGCCTCGCCGTGATGCAGGCGCGGCTCGATGCGATGATCAAGGCCACCGACGCGCTCGCAGCCCCGCTTGCCAAATTCGTCGATCTGCTCGACGAGAGCCAGAAGGCAAAGCTGGATTCACTCGCGAGCGAACGCCGCGCGGCGCTCGCCTCGGTCCAGCACAAGGACGCGCAGGCGGCCCAAGCGGCGTCAGCCTGCGATGCCAACGCCGATCCCCGCTACGATGTGCAGGCGCAGCGCCAGTACGAGCAACTCGTGCAGCAGCAATGGCCCACTGAGGACATCGCCTCCACGCTGAAGCTCGACGACACCGGCCGCGCCCGTCTCGACGTGCTCCAGGACACCACGCTGCGCACCATGCAGACGCTGAGCCCCTGCGCCGCCAAGGACACCCCCGCAACCCCGCAAGCCCGCCTCGCCGCCGTCAAGACGCGGCTGCAGACGATGCAGCAGGCGGTAGGCGGCGTCGCCGACGCGCTCGACGATTTCGAGGCGGATCTGAGCGACGAGCAGAAGGCGGGGTTTGAGGCGATGGGGCCGAAGCGGGGGATGTGAGCAGTTTTGATCTTGACGTAACTACTTGAATTAACGAGGGAACTGTTATATGATATACATCGGTCTTCGTGTATCATAGGATGCTCTCATGCTTGTTTCCAAATGGGGGAATAGCTTGGCGGTCCGCCTGCCCAAGGCTCTCGTTGAGGCGCTGAAGCTTTCTCCCGGCGACGAACTCCACGTAGTGGAGGCCACCAAGGGCCAACTCGCAGTCGAGAAGGTCGACAAGCGAGCTGAGTTTCTCAGACAGGTGGAGCAGTTTCGTTTTCCTCTGCCCGAAGGCTACAAGTTCGACCGCGACGAGGCCAATGAGCGGTGAGCGCCTTCTTTGATAGCAATATTCTGATCTATGCCTATTCGACCGATGCAAGGCGTCAACTGGCGCTCAACGTGATCGCCGGCGGCGGCACGATCAGCGCGCAAGTGCTGAATGAATTCACCAATGTGTTGCGTAAGAAGCAGAAGCAGGATTGGCCAGTCATCGAAGCCGCGGTGCAGTCCCTCCGCTTTCGCTTCCCAGACATCGTGCCGCTGACATCAGACACGCACGCTGCGGCGCTCGCCCTTGCACGCGATCACACCCTTGCCTTCTATGACGCCCTGATCATCGCCGCGGCGATCGAGGCGGGCTGCGACACGCTCTATAGCGAAGACCTGCAACATGGCCGCAACATCGGCGGGCTTACCATCGTCAATCCGTTTTTCGGTGGTGGAGCGGGGCACCCCTAACCTCACCCACACGCCCAGTCGAACTTCATCTCCTTGAAGTCGAGCTGTGCGTTGCCGCCGCCGAAATTGTAGCCGCCGAAATATTCCTCGAACTCGATGTAGAACGGGCTCATCTCCGGCACGGACTGGCAGGGCCGCATGGTGCCGCCGAGATGGTTTTGCGCGTGATCCCTGGCCCAATCGTGCAGGCGGAAATTGTCGCGGCCGGGCACGCCGCCGACATAGTAGTAAAACGGCTGATAGCCTGAGGGCGCGACGCGGCTCGCAGCCCCGTCTTGCGGAGCTTTGCCGGCGTTGGGGTCATTCGCGCGCGGGGTGAGCGCAATGGCGCGGTTCTCGGCGAGATCGGCGCGCGGTGCAGAGGCGAACATCTTCTTGGCATAAGGCGCGGCGGCCTCGTGGAACGCGCTGGCGCCGCCGACATCGAGCCAGCGCGGCCGGTCGGCCGTCGCGAGCGTCAGCTGCGCCGGCGGCATTGCGAACGCGCCCTCATATTCGGCTTTGGTCAGCAGCAACGCGGCATAGTCGTAATCGAGGATGTCGGTCATGCGCGCAAGGCGCGCATGCGTGGGCCGCGCCGCCACCGCCTCGCGGATTTCAGGATCGTCGGGCGCGCCGCCGTCATTGTGGTCGGGGGCGGTGGCAAAGAACGACACCGCGACGATGTCCTCGCCATGCACGCGATAATCCTGCGGCAGCAGCAGCGTGAAGCCGTGCATCAGCGGATAGCCGGTGACGCGATCGAGCGGCCATTGCTCGCTCGCGATGCCTGGCGGCAGGCCATAGACCCAGCCATGATCGCGCGCACGGTCGGCGGGACGGTCCAGCATCTGCAAATCATACGCGCGTGAAGGCAAGGCAAATGCCACAGTTCGTCTCCCGTCCGAAGCTCAGCCTCGTCGTTGAGGCCAGGGTTAGTCGCGGGGAGCAGCAATGTGGTTCGCGGACCAGTCAATCGCAACGGCAGGGACGTTGCTCGGCGCCCAGACAGGCAAGCATATCAGAGTTTGGTGAGTTCAGGCGCAAACGCCGATGATGCCACCATACCAGTGTTTTGCCCGACGAGTCAAAGTAAATTTCGTAAAATCCGCAGTGCGGCGAAATTCGCCAGACCGCGCTGCGCCTTGTCTACTGTGCTTGGGGTTGTTTTCGACTTTCGCGGCGTTATCCTCGCCGCCTTGCAGCCGTCGCATCCAGCACGGTCTCCTCCTCGCGCCAGCCAAGAATCTCCATCGCCAGCACCGGGTGATTGAATCCCTTGAGCTGGAGATCGTCGAGCGCACGGGCTTCGACGAAGGGCTCGACCATGCCGTAGACGCGGCGGCTGACCACGATCTGGCCGGCCTGCGCTTCGCTGCAGAGGCGGGAGGCGAGGTTGGTGACGCTGCCGATCGCGGCGTATTCCAGCCGCTGCTCGAAGCCGACCTGGCCGAGCGTGGCATAACCGAGCGCGATGCCGATACCGAACCCCAGGCTGTGCCCGCGGTTGCGCCAGCGCTCGGTCAGGGGGCCGATGGTGTCGCGCATCTCCACCGCCATCTTCACGGCGCGCGCGGTGTGGTCCTCGAACTGGATCGGCGCGTTGAACAGGATCATCACGCCGTCGCCGGCATATTTGTCCAGCGTGCCCTCGTATTTGAAGATCAGCTTGCCGAGCGCTGCGTGATATTCGCGCAGCACGTTCATCGCCTCTTCCGGCTCGGTCGCTTCCGTGAAAGCCGTAAAGCCGCGCAAATCGCAGAACACCACCGTCACCTCGCGGCGCTGGCTGGTGAGCAGGCCTTCCGGGCTGTCGGAGGAGGCGATCAGCTGCGCCACCTGCGGGGCGAGGAAACGCTCCAGCTTGCGGATCCGCTCGATCTCGCCGAGCTGGGTCTTGACGCGCTCTTCCAGCGACTTGTTCCAGTTCTTGAGCTGCTCGGTCTGCTCGCGCAGCTTGTCGGCCTGGGCGCGCACGGTCGCGTTCGCGGTCTCCAGCGCGCGGCTCTTGTGGTCGACCTCGGTGAACAGGCGCGCATTGCGCATCGCCAGCACCGCCTGGTTGGCGAAGGTGCGCATCAGGCCGATGAGGCTGGCTTCGAACGCGCCGCTCGATCGGCGCAGCACCACCAGCGCGCCGAGCGTGCCCTGCTGATCGACCAGCGGCACCACCAGCACCGCATGGAAGCCGGCTTCGATCGCGGCATCGCGCAGCGGCTGCTCGACGGCGCGGTCGAGATCTTCAAGCGCGATCGGCTCGCCGCCATGGGCGGCATCGCTCAGGATGTTGTCGCCCTCGTCGATCGTGACATGGGCGCCGGTGGCCGATCTGTCGACGCCGTTGGCTTCGACCAGGTTGAAACGCCGCTGCTCCGCATCATAGCCATAGATCAGCACCGCGTCGGCGCGGCTGATCTCCAGCGCGCGGGCGGCGATGGTCGGCAGCACGGCGTTGAGATCGAGCGAAGCGGCGACGGCGCGGCCGACCTCCTCCAGCACCTTCAGCTCGTTGATCGACTGCGCGAGGTCGCGGGTGCGCTCCTCCACCTTCGTTTCGAGGTCCGTGTAGGTCTCCTGGAGCTGGCCGGCCATGCGGTTGAACTGGCCGGCGAGCTCTTCCAGCTCATCGGAGGTGTGCACGTCGATGCGGTGGCTGAAATCGCCCTCGCCGAGCTTGTGCGCGCCATCGCGTAGCGCCGTGATCGGGATGATCATGCGGCGCGCCAGCAGCGTGCCGGCGAGGATCGCCACCATGAGGCCCATGCCGATCAGAAGCGCGACGCGGACGAGCTGGTCGCGGATCGGCGTCAGCGCCTGCATGGTCGGCTGCTCGAACAACACGCTCCAACCGAGCTTCGGCACCGTGCTCGCAGCTGACAGCACCGCATGGCCATTGAAGTCGGTGCCTGACGTGTCGGGCTCGCGGCCCGGCGCGATCGCGGCTGCGACCTGCGGCAGTTGCGACAGGTCCTTGCCGACCTCTGGCCCCTTCGACGAGGCCGCGAGCACGCGGCCGCGTGCGTCCACCACATAGGCGGAGGCGACCTTGCCGACCTGGGCGTCGGTCAGGAAATCGGAGAGGAAGCTGAGGTCGATCTCGGCCACCGTGACGCCGGCCTTGAAGCCGGAATGCGCCATCGAGATCGACATGTACGGCGTGCGGTCGGCGAAATAGGCCGGCGCATAGCTGACGCCGCGGGCGACCGTGTCGATGAAGCGCATGTCGCGGGAGAGGTCGGCGTTGCTGCCAGTCGTGGTCGATTGGCGCGAGACGCGCAAGACCTCGCGGCCGTCGCCGTCGAGCTGGAACAATTGGGAGACGACCGGGGCCTGATGCAGCAGCTGGGCATAGCCGGTGCGGCGCTTTTCGAGCGTGTCCAGGCTTGCCGCCGTCACCCAGCTGATCTGGCGCCCGAGCTCGGAGATCGACTGCTCCATGCGCCGGGCGACGGCTTGCGCCTTGTCCTCGAGCCCGTCGGTCAGCTGTGTCTTGGTGGCGCGATAGGAGATCCAGGTCTCCATCGCGCCGTTGACGGCGAGCACGAACACGACGAGGCCGACGAGGGAGACGACGTATTTGGCGAACAGGCCCTCGCGCAGCAACCAGGTCTTGTCTTTCGCTCCCGCCATCCGGATCCTCTCGCGCCGCGACCGACGCCGGCGCTATGGGCCGCAGGGGCCCCATGGCCCTTCTAGCACAATTTGGGCTTTTGGACGGGTGAGGGGCAGGTCAGGGGTAGCTGTGGTTACCTGTTGGCGGAACGCCGGACGGCCAGCAGCAGGGCTGGCCAGCAGCAGGGCTGTGTATTGCCGCAGGCCGCTGGCCGCCTCCTCCGTTCGGATGAAGAACTGTGTGACGAGGGGGTGTAAGGCTGCGCACGGAGTTCGCCGCCTTGGTCCCCCACTCACCGATTGAAGAGCTGCCGCATCACGTCGTTCATCGGCTGGCTGTCCTGCTGTGCCTCGGGCGGGTCCTGGACCGGAGAAGTGGGCGAAGCCAGCGGCGCCGGCGTGGCCGGCGCGCCCGGCAGGCTGCGGCTTCGGCCGGTGCCGCCTCCGGCGCCGTTCGAGAGCCCCTGCTGGATCAGATTGCCGATCGCTTCGCCGAGCTGGCCGCCGAGCAGATTGTTCTGTCCCTGTCCTTGCGCCTGCCCTTGCTGCGGCGTCTGCGAATTGGCGTTGCCGGCGTTTGGAGCCGTGCCGCCGAGGCCAAAACTGTTCAGGATGTTGCCGAGACCGGCTCCATCAGGCCCGAACAGGCCCTTGCCCATCTCGCGCAGCTTGGCATAGGCGGCGTCCGGATTGTCGAGCACGCCGGCCATGTCAGGGTAGATCCGCGGCTGCGACCAGCTGCCTGTGATCATCACGGGAATGCCGAAGCCGACCGGCTCGGACGCGCGGCCCTGGCCTTGCGTCGTCATCACCAGTTTCGGCTCGACGCGAAAACCCATCATCTTGGTGTCGAGCGCAATGGTGCCGGCGCCGGTGACGCGCACCAGCGGCCCGATCAGATTGAGATCGGTCGTCACCGCCTGGCCCTTGTCGATGCGGAAGGATGCCGAGAGCTGCGACAGGTCCGTGTTCTGGGCCTCGCTGTCCTGCCAGCCCGACAACGTGCCCGACGTCAGCGAGCGGATCATCTGTGCGACATTGATGCCGCGGATGGCGCCGTCCTGGAAATTGACGAAGGCCGTGCCCTGCATGTTCGCCATCAGCGCGCGCTGGCTGGCGCCGGCGCTGCGCAACGCGAGCTTGGCCTGCAGCCTGCCGTCGATCCGGTCGAATTCGGCGAGGCCCTGCAGCAGCGGCAGCGCGCGCACGCCGATAAGGTCGGAATGCATCGCAAAGCTCGGCGCGCCGGTGGTGGCATCGAGGATCACTTCGCCGGAGACCTGGCCGCCATAGGCACCGAGATTGGCGGTGCCCGCCTTCAAGACGCCGCCCGCCAGTTTTGCATCGAGCGCCAAGGGAGCAAGACGGGCCTCGCCGATGACGGCTTCGTTGGCGGAGATCCGCAACTGCGCGTCGACATAATTGAGCCCGGACACGTCGATCGGCGCATCGCTCCAGGGCTGCCCGGGCGCGCCGGGCGGCGATTTCGCCAGCGGGATCGCGAGCCGCTGGAAGTCGAGATCGAGTTTCACCAGCGGCTTGCTCGCGATGTCGACCGAGGCCCAGCCGTTGAAGCTGCCATCGCCGAGCGTGCCGTTGACGCCGTTGATCATCACGACACTGCCGTTGAGGCGCATGTCGGCATGGCCGGTGAGCTGCGACTTCAGAACGTCGGGCATGTCGATGGCGAAATCCATCGGGATGCTCTGCCGCTCGACCGGTGGCGCCGGCGTGGTCGCCTTGATGTCGAACCTCGTAGGGTGCTCGCCGATGCGCGCGGTGCCGGCGATGTCGAGCTTGCGGTCACGCCCCATCGCGGCGTCGGCGTTGATGGCGCTGATGCGGCCGTCGACGCGATCGCGCACGCGCGAGAACACGATTTCGCCGTTGCTGATCCTGATGTGGTCGATGGCCGCGCCGTCCATGTCGAGCGCGAGCGGCTTCGGCGATGCATCGACGTTCGGCAGGCGGTCTCGCAGCAGCGGCTGATGCAGCACCGGATGGGAGACGACGATCTCGCGGATGTCGGGGCGGC
The DNA here is from genome assembly GCF_014529705.1 of Bradyrhizobium campsiandrae. GTDB lineage: Bacteria > Pseudomonadota > Alphaproteobacteria > Rhizobiales > Xanthobacteraceae > Bradyrhizobium > Bradyrhizobium campsiandrae. The sequence continues at coordinate 15,095 of NZ_JAANIH010000058.1, read as the reverse complement.
CGGACCAGACGCTCGCCAGCGACATGTCGGCCTGCACGCTGTCGATCGTCAGGCGCGTGATGCCGCTGCGGTCCTTGGGGTCCTGGAGCGTGAGGTCGCTCAGCGTGACGTTCAGCGTCGGCCAAAGGCTGATCTTGGTGGTGCCATCGATCGTCAGACGATAGCCGCTCGCCTGCTCGACGCGCGAGGCAATGGTCGTGGTCAGGAACCCGGAGGGGATCCCGATCACCAGCAGGAGTACGATCACGATGATGACGGCGGCCAAGGCTGCGCCGGTGAATTTCACTACTCTCATCTCGACTTTCCAACGACGGACGAGCGGCGTCGAATCCGGCGGATGACCCGTCCTTTGCGCCTGAGTTTATCCCGGGACGGGAAGCCGCTCCAAGCCGCTAAAAATAGTCAGGAGGTGCTGCAAAGTTATGTGACTTATGACACACTTCTGCGGCGCGGTTTTACGCGATTCTGACGTCGATGCTTCGAAGCGATTTGCCAAGGAAATTGGTCAAGGAAACTGGTCAGGGCATCTGGCCAGAGACATTCACAAGGACGTTGAAATGAGCAAGCAGGCCGAATTTGCGGTCATTCTGAAAATGAATGCCATGTTCGCCGATCTCGGCGCGGACGAACTCCAGCGCTTGTCCAACCTCTGCCACACCCAGCATCTGGCGAACGGCGAGGTGCTGTTCCAGAAGGGCGACCCGGGTGACGCGCTGTTCGGCGTGCGCCGCGGCCAGGTCCGCATCGAGACCGGTGCCTCCGACGGCAGCCGGCTGACGTTGAACTTCATGGGCGCCGGCGATCTGTTCGGCGAGGTCGCGGTGCTGGACGGGCAGAGCCGCACTGCGGACGCGACAGCCGGCGAGGCCAGCGAGTTGTTCGTGCTGCGGCGCGAAGACTTCCTCGCCTTTCTCGAGCGCGAGCCCAAGGTCGCGATCAAGATCATCGCGCTGCTCTGTCAGCGCATCCGCTGGCAGAGCGAGCGCATGGAAGAATCCATGTTGCAGCCGCTGCCGGTGCGATTGGCGCGGCGGCTCTGTGCGCTCGCCGCCGATTTCGGTTCCGAGGTCCATATCTCGCAGGAACAGCTCGGCGTTTTCGTCGGTGCCGCCCGCGAAAGCGTCAACCGCCAGCTCCAGGCCTGGCGCAAGGAAGCGATCCTGGACCTCCAGCGCGGCCGGATCTTGCTGCGGAACATGACCAAGCTGACGGCGATCGCGCGGAACGAGTAAGGTCGAGCCGCCGCCACGATCCCGGTTTGGCGGGAGCTACTCCGCCGCCGGATGCACGATGTTCCTCGGCGCCGGTGCGGACTCCGGCGCCTGGTGATGGCCGCCGGTCTCCGCATCCTCGCTGTGCACGATCAGCCGCTTGCCGAAGCGCCAGATCAGGGCGCCGAGGTCATCCATCACCATGAACATCGCGGGCACGAACACCAGCGACAGGATGGTCGAGAAGATCAGGCCGCCGATCACCGCAAGCGCCATCGGCGAGCGGAACTCGCCGCCGGCGCCGACCGCGAGCGCGCTCGGCATCATGCCGGCCGCCATCGCGATCGTGGTCATCACGATCGGGCGGGCGCGTTTCATGCCGGCGTCGATCATCGCCTCGTCCCGCGGCTTGCCGGCATTGATGGATTCGATCGCGAACTCCACCAGCATGATCGCGTTCTTGGTGACGATGCCCATCAGCATCAGAATGCCGATCCACACCGGCGTCGTCAGCTGCTTGCCGGTGATGAGCAGCGCGGCGATCGCGCCGCCGATCGAGAGCGGCAGCGAGAACAGGATGGTGATCGGCTGCAGGAAGGTCCCGAACAGCAGCACCAGCACCGCATAGACCATCATCAGGCCGGCCGTGATTGCGGTGGCAAAACCGTCGGATAGTTCATTGAGGCTTTCAGCGTCGCCGGAGGGGGAGACTTTCACGCCCTTCGGAAGGCTCTTCATCACAGGCAGATCGTAGATCTTCTTGGTGGCATCGCCGAGCGCGGCGGAGCCGACCAGGTCCGCGGCGACGGTGGCCTGCCGCTCGCGATCGTAGCGATTGATGCTGGTCGGGCCCTGGTCGAGCTTGACGTCGGCGATGACCGAGAGCGGCACGCCGCCCTTCTCGCCGTGCTCGCCGAGCGGCACGCGCAGCTGCTCCAGGGTCTTGAGATTGCCCCGCGCGGCGTCCTCGAGCTGGACGCGGATCGGCACCAGGCGATCGCCGACATCGAATTTGGCGAGCGCGGGACCGACATCGCCGATGGTCGCGACGCGGATGGTCTGCGACAGGCTTTCGGTCGAGACCCCGAGCCGCGCGGCGAGATCGGCGCGCGGCTCGATGCGCAGTTCGGGACGCTCCAGCGAGGTTTCCGAAATCACGTTGGAGATGGTCGGGATCCGCTTCATCTGCGTCGCGAGCTCGCTGGCGACGTTGTTGACGATGTTGGCATCGACGCCGGTCACCACCAGCGAGATCGCGCGCAGGCCGTTCTCGTCCAGGAACCAGAAGCGGATGTCGGGAACGTTCTCCAGCTCCTGGCTGATCGAGAATTCGAGCTCGCGCTGGGTGATGCTGCGGTCGTTCTTGGGCGTGTAGTTGATGATCAGGGCGGCGCGACGGACTTCCTGGGTGCCCGGCGGGACGCGTCCGCCGTCGACGAAGATGCTCTTCACCTCGGGCCGCTTGCGCAGGCGTGCGACAATGTCCTCGGTGACCTTCTCGGTGTAGGCGAGCTGGGTGCCCGGCGGCAGTTCGAGGGCCAGCAGCGAGCGGGCGCTGTCCTGTGCCGGCAGGAAGCCTTGCGGCAGCAGCGTGATGCTCCAGATCGAGGCCGCGAAGATCCCGAAGCCGATCAGCACGGTGATGAAATAGTGCTTCACCGACCATGAGACGAGACCGTGATAGGTTCGCAGGATGCGGCCCGGCGGCGGCTCTTCGTGCGAGTGATGCTTGAGGAAATAGGCCGCCAGCATCGGCGTCACGAAGCGTGCCGCGAGCAGCGAGAAGAACACCTGCACCGAGACCGTGATGCCGAACTGCTTGAAGAACTGTCCGGCGATGCCCGACATGAAGCTCGCGGGCGCGAAGATCGCGATGATGGTCAGCGAGATCGCGATCACGGCGAGGCCGATTTCGTCGGCGGCTTCGAGTGCGGCACGGTAGGGCGACTTGCCCATGTTCATGTGCCGCACGATGTTCTCGATCTCGACGATGGCGTCGTCGACCAAAATACCCGTCGACAGCGTGATGGCGAGGAAGCTGACGAGGTTGAGCGAGAAGCCGAGGATGTCCATCGCCCAGAACGCTGGGAAAATCGACAGCGGCAGCGAGACCGCGGCAATGATGGTGGCGCGCAGGTCGCGCAGGAACAACAGCACGATGACGACGGCGAGGATCGCGCCTTCGAACAAAGTCGAGATCGCCGCTTCGTAATTGCCGTTGGTGTATTCGACGGAGGTGTCGATCAGCTTGAGGTCGACATCGGGATAGGCGGCCTTCAGCGCGTCGATGCGCTTTTGCACGGCCTCGGCAACCTTCACGTCGCTCGCGCCCTTGGAGCGCTTGATGCCGAGCGCGACCACCGGCTCGCCGTTGAAGCGGGCGAAGGTGCGGCGGTCGGCGATGGTATCGGTGACGGTGCCGAGATCGTCGAGCCGGACCTCGCCGCCGCCGAACAGCGGGACCATGGTGCCGGCGAGATCACTGAGCGTCTTGGCGCCGGCTAGGGTTCGGATCGCCTGGTCGTTCTTGCCGATCTCGGCGCGGCCGCCGGCGACGTCGACATTGGTGCCGCGCAGGCTCTGGCTGACATTGACGGCGGTCAGGCCCATCGCCTGCAGGCGATCAGGATCGAGCGAGACCAGGATCTCGCGCTCGACACCGCCGATGCGCTCGACCTGGGCGACGCCGCGCACGCCTTGCAGCGAGCGCTTGACCACGTCGTCGACGAAATAAGACAGCTGCTCCGGCGTCTTGCCGGGCGAGATCGCGGCATAGGTCACGATCGGCAGGCCGATCACGTCGACGCGCTGGATCAAGGGCTCGGTGACGTTCTGCGGCAGGTTCGAGCGCACGCGCGTCACCGCGTCCTTGACGTCGTTGAGGGCGCGGTCGGTGTTGGTCTCCAGCGCGAACTGGATGGTGGTGACCGACACGCCGTCGGTGATCGAGGAGGTGATGTGCCTGACGCCCTCGACGCCGGAGACGGCGTCTTCAACCGTCTTGGTGACCTGGGATTCGAGCTCCGCGGGCGCAGCGCCGAACTGCGCCACCGCGACCGAGATCACGGGGATGTCGGCCGACGGCAGCCGCGTGATCGCGAGCTTGCTGAACGAGGTCCAGCCGAGGATCAGGAGGATGATCGAAAACACCACCGACGGCAGTGGATTGCGGATCGACCATGCCGAGATATTGAGAGCCATCAGCGTACCCGCGTGCGATCGAGTTCATCGGCGAACATGGTTTTGATCTGGTCGCCGTCGTGCAGTGAAGAGCCGGCGTCGGCGACGACGATCTCGCCGACGTCGACCCCTTCGAGGATTTCCGTCTGGCTGTCGGAGGTCAGCCCGACGCGCACCCGGCGGGTTTCCACGGTGTTGCCCTTGACCACCTGCACGGTGAGGTGGTCGATCGCGGTCTTGGGAACGGCGACGCCGCAACTGCGCTTGGCGTCGATGGAGGCGCGGGCGAACACGCCGACCTTCAGCGAAGGATTGTTGGCGACGCTGATGCGGACGCGGCCGAGCTGCGTGGCGCGGTCGATCTCGGGCGCGACCAGCCGGACCCGGCCGATCAGGTCGGCGGCGTCATCGCGGCTGATCCGCACCGTCGCGCCGGGGCTGAGCTTGGGCATATGCACGGCGGGAACCTGCGCATCCAGCTCGATTTCGTTGAGCACGGCGATCCGGAACATCGGGCCGGCCTGCGGCGAAGCAGGCGCGCCGACGATGGTGCGAACTTCGGTGATCAGGCCCGGGGCAGGCGCCTTCAGCGAGATCGGGCCTTGCGGTCCCGGCCGTTGCGGCTGCCCCGGCATCTGCGGCGGCGCCGTCAGGCGGGCCAGTTCCTGATTTTCGGTGACGACCGCGCCTTCGGTCACGAAGACGTCGGTGACCTTCGATCCCTCCTGGTCGGGCATGACCACGGCCTCGCGCCGCGGCACGAAGAAGCCGGTCACCCGCACGAGGTCGGAGAAGCACGCGTTGGTCGACTTCGTCACGATGACGAGTGCTTCGCCCGGCGTTTCCTTGGCCTCGGGCCGATGCCGGTGCTCGAACCAATAATAGCCGACGCCGAGCGCAACGATGAACGCCACGGTTCCCGCAGGCTTGAGATATTCGGAGATGTTCATCGCCGGATCATCCTGGCCTGGTTCGGGGTTGTCGGGAGCGTTTCCCTGAAACGAAGCGGCGTCCCGCAGGGCTGCGGGACGCGCGCCGGGCTTGAGACTTTACACCACATCACGACTTGTCACTGCAAAGGATTACGTCGTGATCACTTCGATGCGGTGGTCTTGTTTTCCATATTCACGACCTGCACGCGGCGGTTCACCTCCGCCATCGGCTGGCTCGGATCCTTCAGCTTGCTCTTGCCGTAGCCGACGGTGACGAGGTCGGCTGCGGCGATGCTGTATTTCTCGATGAGGTAGCGCTTGATCGAATCGGCGCGGCGTTCCGACAGGTCCTGATTGTAGCTATCGCTGCCGGCCGCGTCGGTATGGCCGGCGACCACGAAGGTCGAGCCCTTCAGGTCGGGGCTGGTCAGGGCGCGGCCGAGCGCCTGCACCGAGGGCAGCGACTTGGCGCTGATATTGGCCGAGTTGTAGTCGAAGGTGATCTCGAGATCGATGTTCGGCTTGTCCTTGGCGGCGGAGGCGATCTCCTCGCGCTCGGTTGACGACAGCGAGCGCGTGGCGCGGCCGCGGACCGACTGCATCAGCTTGGTTTCCGCCGCGTTCGGCGCCGGGTCGGCCTGCGGGGCGATCGAGAGGCCTCGGGTCAGAGGCTTTTTCGGCGGAGCCAGGGCGCGGACGATCTCGTCCTCAGTGACGTTCTTGCTGTTGCCGTCGTCGCCGGCGAAGGCAGGCGTCAGCGACAGCGTTGCGCCGATGGTGATGATGGACAGGATCGCGGTCAGTCCCTTTGCAGCCAATCTCATTGCCAGTCCCTCCTGCGCAGCAGACCTGCGTGGTTCCATAATTTCTGCAACAAGCCGCTCGGAAAAGGCCCCCTGCGGCATCCGCCTATTAGTCTTTCCAGGGCCGCCCAGGGTTCGAGGCGTCCGCTGCCCCAACTCAAAAAAGTACTAGCGTACTCCGTAGCTTGCGAACTCCTGAACGATGTTCGGATCCATCGCCTTGGCATTGGCGACGTCAAGCGCCCCTTCCTGGGCCGAGCCATTGCGCTGCTTGGCCACGCCGCGGCCGTAGAGTGAGGAGGTCAGGCGCGGGTTGATCTTCAGCGCCGCGTCGAAATCGGCGATGGCGTTCTTCACCGCCCCGGATTTGAGATTCACCAGCCCGCGGCTATCCAGCGCATCGACGAAACTCGGCCGCAGCCGCAGTGCCTCGTTGCAGTCCTTCAGCGCACCCTGGAGATCGCCGACCACGGCACGGGTCCAGCAGCGGTTGTTCAGCGCCTCGACATCCTTCGAATTGATCCGGAGCGTGTCGTCGAAATCCTTGATGGCAAGGGTGTAGGCCCCCTTGCTGGCATAGACTTGGCCACGCCGGTACAGCGCATTCACATCGTCAGGATTGGCGGCGAGCTTCGCATTCAGGCCCTTGATGGTGGGATCTTCCGCCAGCGCGTCCGCGCTCGGCCCGCCATCCGCGTTTGGTGGCAGGACGGGCTGAGGCGGAAGGACCGGCGGAGGCGCCGGGGGCAGCGCAGCCTCGACCTGCGGCTTCGGCGCCGGCGGTGGTGATGGAGGCGCGGGAGGCGCCGGCGGAGCGTTCGAAGCCACGGGAGCTGGGGCGGCGGGAGGAGCCGGAGACGGGTTGTTGGCCACCGGAGCAGGCGGCGGAGCGGGAGGCGCCGGCGGCGGGGTTGCCGCTGTCGGGCGCGAGCCGCTCGCACCCGGAATGAACGAGAAATCCTCGGCGAGCGAGGACGAGATCCACGGCACCTGCTCGCCGCGCGAGGCGCGCGTGACGCCCATCTTGGTGCGGTTCAGCGTTTCCTCCGCCATCAGGTCGGGAACGCGGATTTCCTTGAGCAATTCCTGCACGAACAGGCTGTGGTCGCCGCCGGCATCCGACACCACCGAAGCCAATGCCGCGGAGTACATCACCAGCGTGCCATTGGGTGCGATGACCGGGGTCAGGCCGGCCGAGAAGCTGCGGAACCGGCGCTCGAACGGATTGCGCCTGGAGGCGTCGATCAGCGCGATCTTGACGCCGGCGCCGCGGGTGTTGAGCTCGCCCAGGATCGCTTCGATGCTGAAGCCGTCGCGCCGCACATCGGACTCGGTCCAGATCTGCGCGTCGATCGGGATCATGTAGCTCTGACGCGCCGACTGGATGCCGAACCCGCTGTAGAATATCAGCGCGACCGAGCCCGGCTTGATCTTGCTGTAGAGCTTGTCGAAGGCGCGGCGCATGCCGTCGCCGGTCAGATTCTCGCCGGTCTCGACCGTAAAGCCGTCGCGCTTGAGTTCATCGGCGACGTCGCGGGCGTCGTTGATCGGCTCTTTCAACGGGCTGTCGGCATCGGGATATTTGGCATTGCCGATCACCAGCGCGACGCGGTCGCCGGCCGCAAGCGAGGGTGCGGTCGGGATGATCAAGACAAGCAGCGACAGCAGAAAAAGAAAGCAAATTTTCATAATCAGCGCGGTCCAGCCAAAAAAGGCGCCGTTCCAGCTTGCGCCGCGGCGACCTTAACTTACGCAAAGTGCATTATCAAACCGGGGAGGGGGGGCGTCAACCGCTTGGAGATTCGGCATTATCGCGACAATTGACCGCGACGCACGAGCCGGTTGCGCGGGGAATAATCTGGCGATCACGGTTCTCCCTGGAGGTATCCCGGTTCGAGGTTCTGGGCATCATGTTAGGCCCGCACCCGCGACGAAAATGTGATTGGTCTCACATTGTAGCCCCGCGTTCGGCGCAGCCTCGGACGTTTGACCTTTGTCGCGGAGGATGGCTTGGTGCGCCAAGGTTCAATCAGAAAAAGCAAGAGCCGGGATCAAAGCCATGAGCAAGCCAGAGGGAAACGCCTACGAAATCTACGCGCTGCGCTATGCGACGATGTCGCCGCGCACCCCCAGCATGAATTTCCTGGCGCCCGACCCGCATGACAGTGCGGCGCAGGACCTCGACTACTTCGTTTGGCTGATCCGCGGGCAGGGCCGCGAGATCCTGGTCGATACCGGCTTCAATGCCGAGGAAGCGAGCTTGCGCGCCCGCAAGTTGACGCTCAACCCGATCGATGCGCTGGAGCGCTTTGGCATCGCCGCCTCGAGCATTCGCGACGTGATCGTGACGCATTTGCACTACGACCACGCCGGCAATCTCGATCGCTTCCCGAATGCGCGCTTTCATCTCCAGGAGCGCGAGATGGCTTACGCGACGGGCCGCTGCATGTGCAACGGCCTGCTGCGACATCCGTTCTCGGTCGAGCACGTCACGCTGATGGTGCGCCATGTCTACGGCGAGCGCGTCACTTTCTATTCCGGTGACGGCGAGGTTGCGCCCGGCGTGACGGTGCACCGCGTCGGCGGCCATTCCGACGGCCTGCAGGTGGTCAAGGTGGAGACCGCGCGCGGACCGGTGGTGCTGGCCTCCGACGCCGCGCATTATTATGCCAATATCCAGCGCAAGAGCCCGTTCCCGATCGTCTACAATGTCGGCGACATGGCCGCGGGCTGGGAGACCATCGAGCGTCTCGCCGGTCATCCCGACCGCTACATTCCCGGCCACGATCCGATCGTCACCGAAATCTATCCGCGCGCCGGCGACAAGGACGTCTGGGCGCTGCACCTGCCGCCGTCGCGGTCGTTTGCGACGTGAGCGTGTAGACAAAGCCAGCCCAACTCATTCCCGTCACCCTGAGGCGCTTGTCCTGCGGCGCGTTGCGCAGCAGGGCAAGCCTCGAAGGGCGACGGCCGGCTGCATCCGGGCCAAGTCATCCTTCGAGGCTCCCCGCACGATGCTTCGCATCGCGCGCCTCGCGCCTCAGGATGACGGGATCAGCACCGCGCGGGTGGAGTGAAATTAATACGCCTGCTTCGCGTCCGCCTCTGCGCTGGTCTGGATCAAATCGAGGCTCGCCTCGATCTTGCCGAGCAAGGCTGACAGCTGCTTGCGCTCCTGCGCTGTGAGGCAGGCGAGGATCTCGTCCTCCCGCCGCAGCAATTGCGGGAACAGCTCTTCGTAGAGGGTGCGGCCCTTCCCGGTCAGTTGCAGGCGGAATTCGCGGCGATCGGCTTGGTTCTCGACGCGCTCGATCAAGCCGTCATGCAGCAAATTCGTGACCGCGCGGCTGATGGTGGATTTGTGGGTGCGGGTGCATTGCGCGATGAACTGTGCGCTGCAGGCGTCATTGCGGAAGCCGAGCGTGGCAATCACGCGCCAGGCCGGAATGTCGAGGCCGTGGCGCTCCTGATATTCGACCGCGAGCGCCGAACTGACCTCGGCCGCGAGCCGGTTGAGGCGGAACGGCACGAACTTAAACAAATCGAGCCGCGACGTTGCCTTCGGCGATGGCTGATCTGACTCGCGTGCCTTCAGCGCAGTGTCTGTCGTCCTCGCCAAGGAGAGCGCTCCGAATTCCAGTTGACGGCCGGCCGACGCCGGTCCAAAATAGTTGCACGTGAGACTATCTAGCAGATCAGTCCTCTCCTGACCAGAGCCGAGGTTAGTGTATGGCGCCGGCCAATACGCAAAAGGCCACGATTTCTCGAGCGAAGATCCAGTTCGGCTATCGCCGTCACCCCGACCAGGACCGCCCGGGCCAAAGTCCGGCCGCGCATCCGGTCGTGGTTGTCGGTGCTGGCCCGGTCGGACTGTCGCTCGCCATCGACCTTGCCCAGCGCGGCCAGCGTGTCGTCCTTCTCGATGATGCCGATCGCATCGGCGAAGGCTCGCGCGCGATCTGCTTCTCGAAGCGCTCGCTGGAATATTGGGACCGGCTCGGCGTGGCCGACCGCATGGTCGAGAAGGGCGTGGTGTGGAGCGTCGGCCGCATCTTTCACGGCGAGCAGCAGCTCTATCAATTCAACCTGCTGCCGGAGGCCGGCCACAAGCGGCCGGCCTTCATCAATCTCCAGCAATATTACGCCGAGGCCTATCTGGTCGACCGCGTTGCCGATCTGCCAGCGATTGACCTGCGCTGGCGGAACAAGGTGACGGCGGTCGAGCAACGCAACGACTCCGCCTTGCTGACGATCGAAACGCCCGAAGGCGCCTATCGTCTGCAGGCGCAATATGTCGTCGCCTGCGACGGCGCGCGCTCCTCGTTGCGGCAGATGGTCGGTGCCGAGTTTGCAGGCCAAGTGTTCGAGGACCAGTTCCTGATCGCCGACGTCAAGATGACGGCGGAATTTCCGACCGAGCGCTGGTTCTGGTTCGATCCGCCGTTTCACGCTGGCCGCTCGGCGCTGTTGCACCGGCAGCCCGACGATGTCTGGCGCATCGATCTCCAGCTCCATCGCTATGCCGATCCTGTCGTCGAGAAGAAGCCCGAGAATGTCAGGCCGCGAATCGCGCGCATGCTCGGTCACGACAAGTTCGAATTCGAGTGGATCTCGCTCTACAAATTCCAGTGTCGGCGCATGGACCGCTTCATCCATGGCCGCGTGATCTTTGCCGGCGATTCGGCGCATCAGGTCTCGCCCTTCGGCGCGCGCGGAGCAAACTCCGGCCTGGAGGATGCGGAAAACCTGTCCTGGAAGCTTGATCGCGTGCTGCGCGGCGCGTCGCCGGCGAGCCTGCTCGACAGCTACCATGTCGAGCGGAGCCTCGCGGCCGACGAGAACATCCGGGAGTCGACCCGATCGACCGACTTCATGGCACCGAACTCACACCAGGAGGCGCGGCTGCGCCAGGCGGTCTTGTCGCTGGCCAAGGAAACCGAGTTCGGCAAGCGTATGGTCAATGGCGGTCGGCTGTCGGTGCCGTGCAGCTACGACTCGCCACTGTCATCGCCCGATACGGACGGCTGGCGCGGCGGACCATCGCCGGGCTGCTCCATGCTCGATGCGCCCGTTGCGACGCGCGGAGGCGAGCAGGCCTATCTGACCGATGCGTTCCGCAAGGGTGGAACGGACTTCACCGTGCTGTCGTTCGGCAGTGGTGTAGCCATCGATGCTCCCGACGGCGTGAAAGCCATCCGGATCGGCGGCGAGGGCGGGCTTGCTGATCCGCAAGGCCTCGTCGCGAAGCGCTACGACGCCGAGCCTGACACGGCCTATCTGCTCAGGCCCGATGGCTACGTCGCGGCCCGGTTCCGCCATCCGACGCGCGCTGGCGTCGCCGCTGCGCTGTCGCGGGCCGCAGGTCTGAATTGAGGTTTGCATGCCGCTGTCCACGAGCTCCAATTTCCCACGGCCCGATGATGCCTTTCGCGCCATCGTCGAGGCGCATCGCGGCCTCACCGACGAGCAGGCCGCCGATTTCGATGCAGCGCTGGTGCTGATCCTCGCCAACCATATCGGCGACATCGACGTGCTGCGGCAGGCGCTCGTGCTGGCGAAACGCCGCATGATCGACAGCCAGCAGCAACAGCAGCAGCAACAATAGTCCCGAACCTGAAGCCAAGACTTAAGGATCACATAATGGCGAAGAACTTCGCATCCACCGGCGACCTCTCCGAGAAGAAGATCACTTTCTCGGAGATCGGCACCGATCTCTACGCCTTCACTGCCGAAGGCGATCCGAACACCGCCGTCATCGTCGGCGACGACGGCTGCCTCGTGTTCGACGCGCAGGCGACGCCGGCCATGGCGAACAAGGTAATCGAGCGTGTCAAAACCGTCACTGACAAGCCGATCAAATATGTCGTGCTGTCGCACTATCATGCCGTGCGGGTGTTAGGGGCCTCCGCCTACAGGGCGCAAGGCATCATCGCCTCGCAGGAGACCTACCGGCTGATCGAGGAGCGCGGGAAGCAGGATTGGGATTCCGAATACGGCCGCTTCCCCCGCCTGTTCCAGGACGCCGCCAGCATTCCCGGCCTGACCTGGCCGACGCTGACCTTCGAAGGCGAGATGTCGATCTATCTCGGCAAGCGCGAGGTGCGGCTGATGCAGCTTGGCGCCGGCCACACCTCCGGCGACATCGTTGCCTGGGTGCCGGACGCCGAAGTGATGTTCTCCGGCGATCTCATCGAGTACCACTCGGCCTGCTATTGCGGCGATGCTCACCTGCGCGAATGGCCGATGACGCTGAACGAGATTCGCAACTTCAATCCCAAGGCGATCGCGCCGGGCCGCGGCGATGCGCTGAAGGGCACGTCTACCGTGCGCGAGGCCATCGCAATGACGCGCGACTTCGTCACGTCCCTCTATGGCGCGGCCGAAATCTCGGTCGCGAAGGGGCGCACGCTGAAGGAATCCATGGCGGCGACGCGCGAGGTGATGGACCCGAAATTCCACAGCTTCGCCATCTACGAGCACTGCCTGCCGTTCAACGTGTCGCGCGCCTATGACGAAGCATCGGGGATCGACGATCCCATCATCTGGACCGACAAGCGCGATCAGGAAATGTGGGCCGCCCTGCAAGGAGGAGGATAGTCATGAACATCAATACCTCACCTGATCAGATCATCCGCAGCTCGGCGCAGGTGACGCCGGGTTACATGTCCGGCTTCGGCAACAGTTTCGAGACCGAGGCGCTGCCGGGCGCGCTGCCGATCGGGCGCAACTCGCCGCAGCGTTGCGCCTACGGCCTCTATGCCGAGCAGCTCTCCGGTTCGCCGTTCACCGCGCCGCGCGGCAGCAATGAGCGCTCCTGGCTCTATCGCATTCGCCCCTCGGTGAAACATTCCGGCCGCTTCGAGAAGATCGATGCCGGGCTGTGGCGGTCGGCGCCGTGCCACGAACATGACCTGCCGATCGCGCAATTGCGCTGGGATCCGACGCCGCTACCGAAGGAGGACGTCACCTTCGTCCAGGGCGTGCAGACCATGACGACGGCGGGCGATGTGAATACGCAGGCCGGCATGGCCGCGCATGTCTATCTCATCACCAAATCGATGGTGGACCAGCACTTTTACAATGCCGATGGCGAACTGATGTTCGTGCTGCAGCAGGGCAATCTGCGCCTCGTCACCGAGTTCGGCCGCATCGATGTCGAGCCGGGCGAGATCGTGGTGATCCCGCGCGGCGTCAAGTTCCGCGTCGAGATTCCTGATGGTCCCGCGCGCGGCTATCTCTGCGAAAACTACGGCGGCGCCTTCACGCTGCCGGAGCGCGGCCCGATCGGCGCCAACTGTCTTGCCAATGCGCGCGACTTCCTGACGCCGGTTGCGTATTACGAGGACAAGGATACGCCGACCGAGCTGTTCGTGAAGTGGGGCGGCTCCTTGTTCAAGACCACGCTGCCGCATTCGCCGATCGATGTCGTCGCCTGGCACGGCAATTACGCGCCGTATAAATATGATCTGCGCACGTTCTCGCCGGTCGGCGCGATCGGCTTCGACCATCCCGATCCATCGATCTTCACGGTGCTGACCTCGCCGTCGGAGACGGCCGGCACCGCCAATATCGACTTCGTCATCTTCCCGGAGCGCTGGATGGTCGCCGACAACACCTTCCGGCCGCCCTGGTATCACATGAACATCATGAGCGAGTTCATGGGCCTGATCTACGGCGTCTACGACGCCAAGCCGCAAGGCTTCGTCCCCGGCGGCATGAGCCTGCACAATTGCATGCTGCCGCACGGCCCCGACCGCGACGCCTTCGAGCACGCCAGCAATGGCGAGTTGAAGCCGGTGAAGCTCACCGGCACCATGGCTTTCATGTTCGAAACCCGCTACCCGCAGCGCGTCACGGCCCACGCCGCGAATGCGTCGACGCTGCAGGACGATTACGCGGATTGCTGGAAGGGCCTGGAGAAGAAGTTCGATCCGAATAGGCCGTAGCTTCTCCTCTCGTCATTCCGGGGCGCCGCGGAGCGGCGAGCCCGGAATCCATACTCCCGATCGTGGTTATGGATTCCGGGCCTGCGCCTTGCGGCGCATCCCGGAATGACGAAGGAGAGAGTTTGCCCGACTGCAAACAGGATTCATAAAGTGCCCCACCCCAACGATCCCAGCCTCCGCTCCTTCATCGAAATCGATCCCACCTCCGACTTCCCGATCCAGAACCTGCCCTATGGCGTGTTCTCGACCGCCGCCAGTCCGACGCCGCGGGTTGGCGTCGCGATCGGCAATTACGTGCTCGATCTCTGGGAGCTCGAGCAGGATTCCCGGCTCGATGTCGGTCCGCTCGGCGTGTTCTCCGGGCCCTCGCTGAATACGTTCATGGCGCTCGGGCCGAAGGTCTGGACCAGGACGCGCGCGCGGATCAGCGAGCTGTTGCGGCACGATCATCCCGAACTGCGCGACAACGACGAGCTGCGCAGCCAAGCGCTGGTGCCGCTACGTGAGGCAAAACTGCATCTGCCGTTCGCGGTCTCCGGCTATACCGATTTCTACTCGTCGAAAGAGCACGCCACCAATGTCGGCGTGATGTTCCGCGGCAAGGACAACGCGCTGCAGCCGAACTGGCTGCATATGCCGATCGCCTACAACGGTCGCGCGTCCACAGTCGTCGTGTCAGGCACGAAAGTGAAGCGGCCGCGCGGGCAGCTGAAGCCGCCGAGCGCGGACGTGCCGAGCTTCGCACCCTGCAAGCGGCTCGATTTTGAGCTGGAGATGGGTGTGGTGATCGGCCAGCCGTCAGCCATGGGCGGCATGCTCAGCGAGCAACAGGCGGAAGAGATGATCTTCGGCTTCGTGCTGCTCAACGATTGGAGCGCGCGCGACATCCAGCAATGGGAATATGTGCCGCTCGGCCCGTTCCTCGCCAAGGCCTTCGCGACCTCAATCAGCCCCTGGGTGGTGACGCGCGAGGCGCTGGAGCCCTTCCGGCTCAAGGGACCCGAACAGGAGCCGGTGCCGCTG
>NZ_JAANIH010000057.1 GCF_014529705.1 Bradyrhizobium campsiandrae | reverse complement strand
AAGGCCGCGGCAATCAGGATGACGAGATATTGGTGAGCGATGCTGAGCAGAAGCAGGCCGAAGAAGGTCGAGGCCATGCCGATCGACAGCGAGTACGGCTGCGCCTTCTTGTCGGTGTAGTGGCCGACCACCGGCTGCAGCAGCGAGGCCGTGAACTGGAAGGCCAGCGTGATCATGCCGATCTGCGCGAAGTCGAGCGCGTAGGTATCCTTCAGGATCGGATACACCGAGGCGATCAGCGACTGCATGGTGTCGTTGAGGAAGTGCGAGAAGCTGATGCCGGCGAGCACGACATAGGCCGGCCCCGCGGCCGCGCTGGGGGCAGCAGGCGCGACGTCGTTGACGACGACGGGCTCGGTCAGGGTTTCCTCTGAAACGACGACAGGCTTGTTCACTGGAGCATCCCGGCAGGGGCGGCAGATTGCCGCGACCTCACAGGTACGATGCTGACGGCGGCCAAACCACCGCCAATCGCAAATGGCTGGGATGCGCCCGCTTACGCCGCGGCCTGCCCCAGCGCGGAGACGATGGTGTCGACGACGTCCTCGACCAGGATGCGGTCCTCGCCCTCGCCCATGACGCGGATCACGGGCTCGGTGCCGGAGGAGCGGATCAAAAGGCGGCCGTGGCCGTTGAGGCGCTTCTCGCCGTCGGAGATCGCGGACTTGACGTCGGTATCGTCGAGCGGCTTGCCGCCCTTGTGGCGGACATTCTTGAGGATCTGCGGCAGCGGATCGAAGCGGTGGCAGACTTCCGACACCGGACGCCGCAGCTTCTGCACCACGGCGAGCACCTGCAATGCGGCGACGAAGCCGTCGCCGGTCGTGGCATAGTCGGACAGGATGATGTGGCCGGACTGCTCGCCGCCGAGATTGTAGCCGCCGTTCAGCATCTGCTCGAGCACGTAGCGGTCGCCGACCGGCGTGCGCACGAGATCGAGCCCATGCCCTTTCAGGAAACGCTCCAGGCCGAGATTGGACATCACGGTGGCGACGATGCCGGGACGCGACAGCCGGCCGTCTTCCTTCCAGCTCTGCGCGATCACCGCGAGCAGCTGATCGCCGTCGACGATGTGGCCGCGCTCGTCGACCAGGATGACGCGATCGGCGTCGCCGTCGAGCGCGATGCCGATGTCGGCGCGCATCTCGCGCACCTTGCGCGACAGCGCTTCCGGCGAGGTCGAGCCGCAATCCTTGTTGATGTTGAAGCCGTCGGGCTCGACGCCGATCGGCACCACGTCGGCGCCCAGCTCCCACAGCGCTTCCGGCACCACCTTGTAGGCGGCGCCATTGGCGCAATCGATCACGACCCGCAGGCCGTCGAGCGAGAGATCGCGCGGCAGGGTGCGCTTGGCGAATTCGATGTAGCGGTCATGCACGCCGTCGATACGGCGGGCGCGGCCGAGGCTCGCGCTCTGCGCGAGGCTCTTTTCGATCGGCTCGTCGAGCAGCTGCTCGATCTGCTTCTCGACGTCGTCGGACAGCTTGAAGCCCTGCGGGCCGAACAGCTTGATGCCGTTGTCCTCGAACAGATTGTGCGAGGCCGAGATCATGACGCCGAGATCGGCGCGCATCGACTTGGTCAGCATCGCCACCGCCGGCGTCGGCATCGGGCCGACCAGCAGCACGTCCATCCCGACCGAGGTGAAGCCCGCGACCATCGCGTATTCGATCATGTAGCCCGACAGCCGCGTGTCCTTGCCGATCACGACCCGGTGGCGGTGGTCGCCGCGCTGAAATGCAAGGCCTGCGGCCTGGCCGACCTTGAGCGCGAGCTCCGGCGTGATCAGTCCGTTGGCGCGGCCCCGAATCCCGTCCGTCCCGAAATATTTGCGGCTCATATCGTCCCCCAACGCAACAACCAGGGACCCCCATAACAACCTTCGGGTGCCCGAACCGGCCCCGCATCCCTGATTTGCTGGGGTCTTATAAAGCCTGTGCGGCTAACTTGGCTTCAAAAAATATGATGAATCATTACGGAACCGGGAACCGCGACCGCCCGGCAACCCTTTGTTAACATTATATTTCCGCCTGAACCCGGGAAAATGGCGGAACCGCCGCTAGTCCTTCCGCTTGACGTGGCCGTCGCCGCGGCTCGGCGCCGGCTGGGTGACGTTGACGGGATCGGAACCCGGAAAGGTCTCTTCCAGCCCCTCCTCCAGCGCCTCGTCGAGGGCCTGCTTTTCCCTGATTTCCTCCGGCGAAGGCCCCGTGTGCGGCTTGGTCATGGCGTGGCTCCGGCAAACGATTTGGCTGCGCATCCAACCATGCTAGATGACCCCTCAATCTTCCAATGCAAGACTTCCTTCCAATACAAGACTTCCCATACGAGACGAGACGGGCCGGGGAACGTTCATGAAGCACATCACCTGTATCGACGACCTTCGCGCATTGCATAAGCGCCGCGTGCCGAAGGCGTTCTTCGACTATTGCGACCGCGGCTCCTATGCCGAGGAAACGCTGCGCGCCAATCGCGAGGACATGCAAGCGATCAAGTTCCGCCAACGCATCCTGGTCGACGTCTCCAAGCGCGACACCTCGACCACGATCCTCGGCGAACAATCCACCATGCCGCTGATGCTGGCGCCGGTCGGCCTGCTCGGCATGCAGCATGGCGACGGCGAGATTCATGCCTGCCGCGCGGCGCAGGCCGCCGGCATCCCGTTCACGCAATCGACCATGTCGATCTGCTCGATCGAGGACATCGCCGCCGCGGTCGACAAGCCGTTCTGGTTCCAGCTCTACGTGATGAAGGATCGCGGCTTCATCAAGGATCTGATCCAGCGCGCTGTCGCGGCGAAGTGCAGCGCGCTGGTGCTGACCGTCGACCTGCAGGTGATCGGCCAGCGCCATGCCGACATCAAGAACGGCATGACGGTGCCCCCTGAATGGTCGCTGTCGAAGCTGCTCGATTTCGCCAGCAAGCCCGCCTGGGTCTCCGGCGTGCTGCAAGGCAAGCGCCGCACCTTCGGCAACATCGCCGGCCACGTGAAGAACACTGAGGATCTCAACCGTCTCGCCGAATGGACCGCCTCGCAGTTCGACACCTCCCTGAACTGGAAGGACGTCGAGTGGGTCCGCAGCATCTGGCCGGGCAAGCTCATCATCAAGGGCATTCTCGACGTCGAGGACGCCGAGGAAGCGGCCAAGACCGGCGCGCAGGCGCTCGTCGTCTCCAACCATGGCGGCCGTCAGCTCGACGGCGCGCCATCCTCGATCGAGGTGCTGCCCGAGATCGCCGAAGCGGTCGGCGAGAAGATGGAGATCATGTTCGACGGCGGCATCCGCTCCGGCCAGGACGTGATGCGCGCGCTCGCGCTCGGCGCAAAATCCTGCATGATCGGCCGCGCCTATGCCTACGGCCTAGGTGCCGGCGGCCAGGCCGGCGTCGCCAAGGCGATCGACATCATCCAGAAAGAGCTGCTGACCACGATGGGCCTGTGCGGCGTCAACAGGATCGACGAGATCGACGATCACGTGATTGCGGTGTAGCCGCAAGGGCGCTGCCGTAGGGTGGGTTAGCTCAGCGGCCGCGCGCAGCGCGGTTCGTTGAGCGTACCCCACCAACTTTGCTCGGCATTTGCAGAAGCATGGTGGGTTACGGCAGCGGACTGCGCTTCGCGCAGCCGAGGCCTAACTCACCCTACGAATTCAGCGCACGCCTCACATCGGCGGCGTGATCCCGTCCCGCCCGACATTGACCCGGTTCGCCTCCAGCGTGCCGTCGTCCTTCTTCGCCGCACCGAAGATGATCAGCTTGGCGCCGGGCTTCACTTCCGCGAGGTCGCTGGCGACGAAGGTGACGATCGGCGTGCCCGGCGGCACCACGACTTTCTTCTCACCGTCCTTGTATTTCACCGTGATGTTCTGGCCGTCGGTGCCCTCCACCGTCTGCGCCACGGTGGCGTTGGTCATGGTCGAGTTGGCGCGGGCGTCCCAGGGACGGAAACCTTCGGCGGCGCCGCGCTGGTTTTCCGGAAAGATGTGGACGGCGATGGCCTTCTGCGTGCCGTCGGGCTCGGGCATGGCGGTGACGCCGATATAGGAGCCTTCCTTGATCTCGGAGAGCTCCGTCTTCACCACCGCGAAGACGGTGACATTGTCGGTCATGTTCACCTTCACCTCGTTGCCCTCGCGGGTCTTGATGTCGAGCAGCTTGCCGTCGACGCTCTCGATGGTGCCGCGGATGCGCACCGTCGGCGCCTGCTGAGCCGAAACCGACGAGGTCACGATGCAGGCGACGAAAGCAGCCGCGACGGCGCGCGGCATCCAGTTATTCAGGCTTGGCATGATTGTCCCCTTCGGGCGTTGGCGGCGATCAATCACTGCCCCCCCGTGCGACCGCCGCTATTCCGGGATTGCCCGATCACATCGGCGGGGTCAGGCCGTCACGGCCGACGCTGACGCGATTGGTCTCGAAAGATCCGTCGGGCAATTGCTTCATGAAGGCGATGACCTTGGCGCCGGCCTTCAGGTCCGAGATGTCGCCGGGAACGAAGGTCACGACCGGTGTCATATCGGAGACGAACACCTTCTTCTCGCCGTCCTTGTACTTCACCAGCAGCGTGTGGCCGTCATTGCCGACCACGCTCTCCGACACCGTGGCATTGGTCATGGTGGAATTCGGCTTGAGATCGTAGGGCCGCGAGCCTTCGCCGGTGCCGCGCATGCTCTCCGGAAACACGTGCACTTCGACGGCGTTGTCGCCGCCGTCAGGTCCGGGCACGGTGGTGGCGCCGACGAACGAGCCGACCTTGATGTCGGCGAGCGCGATCTTGGTGACGCCGACGACGCGCGCGTCGGAGGCGATATGGAGCTTGACGTCCTCGCCGCTGCGCGACTTGACCTGCATTGTATCGCCCTCGACGCTCTCGATCGTGCCGCGCACGCGGGTCGGCACCGGCGCCTTTTGCGCGGCGGCGGCAAAGGTGGAAGCCGCGACCATCGCGATGGCGATGACAGGGCGCGTGAAACTGGCACGTTGAATCGTCATTGATGTCTCCGATTGTCCCACAGGGTAGAACGCCGGAGACGGCGCACTATTCTCTCAAGTCTTTGTGAGATCGGCCTCGACGACCGCGCGCAGCTCGGCGGTCACCTCGGGCCGCCGGCCGAACCATAGCTCGAAGCCGCGGACCGCCTGGTGCAACAGCATGCCGAGGCCATCGGCGGTCTTCAATCCGCGAGCCGTCGCGGCGGCGAGCAGCTTCGTCACCAGGGGAACATAGACGAGGTCGGCAACGACCGCGTCTTGCGGCAGGCGCGCCACATCGATCTCGAGCGCGCCCTGGCCGTGCATGCCGAGCGACGTCGTGTTCACGAGAAGTTTTGCCCGCGGCAGCACCGCGTTGATCCCGTCCCAGGCGAGCGGACGCACGTTCGGCCCGAACTCCGCCGCGAGCGCCTCGGCCCGCGCCACGGTCCGGTTGGCAAGATGGACAGTGGCGAAGCCGCGCTCGAGCAGGCCGAACACCACCGCGCGCGAGGAGCCGCCGGCTCCCAGGACCAGCGCCTCGTCGGCCTTGTCCCATCCGGGCGCGCTGGCGTCGAGATTGCCCAGAAAGCCCTCGACGTCGGTATTGGTCGAACGCAGCTCGCCGTCTTCAAACCACAGCGTGTTGGCCGCGCCTACGGCCTTGGCGCGCGCATCGGGCGTGGACAACTCCAGCACGCCGACCTTGTGCGGAATGGTGACATTGGCGCCGACAAAGCCGCGCAGCGACAGCCGCAGCACGAAGTCTCGCAAATCGTCGGGCGGAACGGCCTCGATGACATAGCCGCCCTCGATTCCGAGCGTGCGCAGCCAATAATGATGGATCAGCGGCGAGCGCGAATGCGCGGCCGGCCATCCGATCAAACAGGCAGCGGGCGGTCTGGGCACGTCGTCGTTCCCTTGAAAGCGTGTTCGGGAGGCGATCCATTTCGCGTCCCGCGGGCGCTGTCAAGCGCGTGGGCGCCGCAGCGCAACGGCGATGATCGCAGCCAGCGCCAAAGCTGTCCCGGCGGCGATCCAGATCGCGGCAAGATTGATCCTGACATAGGCGAGCGCGCCGGCGGCCGAGCCGGCAACCAGAGCCGCCCACAGCAGGAGGTTCGGCACCCAGCCCCAGCGCGGTCCGCCGGTGAGGCTCACGGCGAGAAGCTGGCCCATCTTGACGAGAGCGCCGGTCACATAGGTGAGGCCGAGCCCCGCGCCGCCATCGATCTGGAACACGGCGTTCTCCAGGCCCATCGCGAGCACGATCGCCGCGACCGCAAGATTCGGCAGGGAGTAGGCATGGCTGATCCCGGCAGCGCCCAGCAGCACGGCCTCGATCAGGAGCAGCCAGGGCCGCCGTTCGACATTGCCGCCGAGCACGACGAGGCTGCCGGCTGCGGCTCCGGCCACGAACAAGGCGATGAGGCCGAGCGCGCCACCGGCCTGCCACCATTGCGCGTTCGCGAGGCTGACGCCGAGGCGCGTGGAATTGCCGCTCATGAAGGAGACGAACAGGCCGCCGAGATGCAGGAAGCCGATGCCGTCGACATAGCCCGCCAGCATGCTGAGCGCGCAGGCCAGCGCAACGTCACGACGCGAATTCAGCATGCCGATGCACCACCGCAATGAGCTCGCGGCAGTGTCGGTCAAATCATGCGGCTTGAGAAGGGCACGGCGTTAGCTTGCCGCGACCTCATCGAGCGCCGGCCGGGCTCCGGTTTCGGCGCTCTTGATGTCGGCGACCGCGCGCTCGATGGTCTGGCGATAGCGTGCACGTCGGGGGCTCACGCCGTGGGTCAGCAGCGCGCGGCGCACCGCGGGCGAGGCGCCGGTGATGAACAGCCGGATGCCCTGGCGCTGTGCCTTGGCAGCGACGCGCCCCAGCACGTTCGCTGCGGTGGAGTCCAGGAAGGGCACGGCCGCGAAATCGACCACGAGCGCCTTGCGCTTGTCGTCGACGCCATCGAGCACGCCGCCGATCACCGAGGCCGCGCCGAAGAAGAACGCGCCGGTGATGCGGTAGACCAGCACGTCGCGATCGACTGCAAGGGTGGAATCGTAAGGCACGCGTTCGCCATCGCCGTCGTCGGGACGATCGGCGGCAACCAAAGGCGTGCGTTCCTCGATACCCGTCATTTCCGCCATGCGATGGATGAACAGCACCGCGCCGAGCGCAAAGCCGACCAGAATCCCCTCGGTCAGGTCGCGGAAGATAGTGAGCAGGAAGGTTGCGAGCAGCACGACGGCATCGCCCCAGGACGAGCGCAACAGCGTTGCGAATTCGCGCTTCTCCGCCATGGTCCAGGACACCACGACCAGCACGGAAGCGAGCGCGGCGAGCGGGATGTAGCTTGCAAGCGGGGCTGCGACCAGCATGAACAGCAGCAGGAAGACGGAGTGCAGCATGCCCGCCAGCGGTCCGCGCGCGCCGGCGCGGATGTTGGTGGCGGTGCGCGCGATCAGGCCGGTGACGCAGATGCCGCCGAACAGCGCCGAGCCGATATTGGCGGCGCCTTGCGCCACCAGCTCGCAATTGGAGCGGTGACGGCGCCCGGTCATGCCGTCGGCCACCACGGCCGACAGCAGCGATTCGATCGCTGCGAGCAGCGCAAAGGAGATCGCATCGGGCAGCACCGCCTTCGCCTTCTCGAACGAGAACGCCGGCAGCCCCGGCGACGGCAATTCGCGCGGGATGCCGCCGAAGCGGCTGCCGACGGTCTCGATCGGCAGCGACAGCACGGCCGTTGCGATCGCCGCGAGCACGACTGCAATCAGGATACCGGGCCAGGACGGCCGCCAGACCCGCAACGCCGCGATGATGGCGATGCTGACCAGCGCGACCGCGACAGCGGCGGGGTTAATGGTGTTGAGACCGCCGGCGAGCGCGACGAGCTTCGGCACGAACTCGCTCGGCTCCTTCCCCGAAAGTGTGATGCCCGAGAGATCACGCAGCTGGCTTGCAAAGATGATCACGGCGATGCCGGCGGTGAAGCCGACCGTGACGGGATAGGGAATGAACTTGATATAGGTGCCGACACGCAGCAGGCCCGCGGCGATCAGCATCACGCCCGCCATCAGGGTCGCGAGAATGACGCCGTCGACGCCGTGCCGCTCCGCCGTCACCGCGACCAGCACGATGAAGGCACCCGCGGGCCCGCCGATCTGGAAGCGGCTGCCGCCGAGCAGCGAGGCGATGAAGCCGCCGACGACCGCGGTGTAGAGACCGCGGTCCGGCGTCACGCCGGAGGCGATCGCGATCGCCATCGACAGCGGCAGCGCGACGATGGCCACCGTGAGGCCCGCGAAGACATCGGCGCGGAAATCCGCAAGGCCATAGCCTTCGCGCCAGACGGTGACGAGTTTTGGCAGATACAGTTCGGCGAAGGTCGGTCGACGCAGCTGGTGCAGCCCGCTTGCGCTTTCGCTGGTGATGCTCATTTCCAAAACGCTCCGCCGCCCACAATGCTCCACTGCATCGTGCGGCCGCGTGCTTCGGCGCGACGGTGCGTTGGTTCAGACTCTCTCCGGCATGATCATCGCAGGATCATGCCCCCACGCGGCGCGGCGCCCCCGGCTCCTTGAGACGAACCCCGCGTCCGCCGCTGTCGCTGCGGGCCTGCTCGCCGATCAGCTCGACGCCGGCCCGCTCGAACGCCTCGACCACCTTGATCAAGGTCTCGACCACGCCCCGCACATTGCCGGTCGAGGCCTCCATCCGCTGGATGGTCGGCAACGACACACCGGCAAGTTCGGCCAGGGTTTTCTGGTCGATGCCAAGCAACGCGCGGGCTGCCCGCATCTGGAAGGACGTGATCACCTTGGCCTCACGGTTTAACTGGTATAAGTGATATCTGAGATATATACAATGATGTAAAATACATCATCTGGAGAGGAAGGCAAGAGGTCCCCCGCAGTCTCCTCCGTCATTGCGAGGAGCCCTTGCGACGAAGCAATCCAGACCGCCTCCGTGGAGACAGTCTGGAATGCTTCGCGGAGCCTGTCGTCGGGCTGCGCTTCGCGCGGACCCGTTGGCTCGCAATGACGTGGAGAGAAATGCGGGCTCTTCTCCTCTCCCAGCGCAAGCGGGAGAGGAGTGAGAGTGTCGTGTGTCCCTAGCCGCTCACGCCGCGTGCTGATGCGCGGCGATGATCTGGTCGGCGGCGCGGCCGGTGACTTCGGCCATGTGGTCGAACTGACGGGTGAAACTGCCGGCGCCGGCCGTGGCCGAACGCAGCTCGACGATCAGCTCGCCGATCTCGGCTTCCGGCATCATGGCGCGGACGCAGTCCCAGCCGCTCCAGCCGTCGCGGGTGTCGAAGCCGAGGATCTGGCCGCGCCGCGCCGACAGGATCGCATTGATCTTGGCGGTGGCATCGGTCGGACAGACGATCTCGACCACGTGGATGGGCTCCAGCAGCACCGACTGGCACTGCGGCAGGCCTTCGTTGAGTCCGATCCGCGCCGCCGTGCGGAAGGCGAGGTCGGACGAGTCGACGCTATGATAGGAGCCATCGGTCAGCGTCACCTCCACGTCGGTGACAGGGAAGCCGAGCGGGCCGCGGGCGAGCCCGTCGACGACGCCCTCCTCCACCGCGCCGATATAGTTGCGCGGCACCGCGCCGCCGACCACCTTCTCGGCAAACCTGAAGCCCTCGCCGCGCGGCAGCGGCTTGATGTCGAGCACGACATCGCCGAACTGGCCGTGACCGCCTGACTGTTTCTTGTGGCGGCCGCGCTGGGTGATCGGCTTGCGGATGGTCTCCTGGTAGCCGATCGCGGGCGGATGCGAGGTGATCTTGACGCCGAAACGGTCGCTGAGCCGCTCGCTGGCGACACGCAGATGCATCTCGCCCTGTCCCCACAGCACGGTGTCGTGGGTCTGGGCGTTCTGCACGATGACGAGCGAGGGATCCTCTTCGTGCAGCCGCATCAAGGCCTGGCCGAGCTTGACGTCGTCCTTGCGGTCGGTGGCCGCAACCGAGATGGCGAGCACCGGCGGCGTCGGCTCCGAGGCGGCAAGTGCAGCCGGCGCGGTCTTGCCGCTCGAGACGGTGTCGCCGGTCTTGACCGCATCGAGCTTGGCGAGCGCCACGGTGTCGCCGGCCTCGGCCGAGGCACGCTTGCTATCGTAAGCGCCGCTGACGGCGAGGATGCCGGAGATGCGGCTCGCACCGCCGGAGGAGGATTGCAGGGTGGCACCGTCGTCGAGATGGCCGGCCAGCAGCCGCGTCAGCGACAGCTTGCCGCCATGCTGCGAATGCAGCGTCTTGAAGACGAAGCCGAGCGCATCCTTGGTGGCGGGCGCGCCGAGACGTTTCGCGGTGTCGGCGATTCCAGGCGCCTCGTGACGCAGCGCCTTCATCAGCCGCAGCACGCCGTTCTCGCGCGCGGCCGCACCCAGCAGCACGGGGCAGATCAGCCCCTCGCGCAATTCGCGGGCGAGGTCGTCGAACACGGCATCGCGCGGCGGCTGGATGTCCTCCAGCAACTGCTCCATCAGCGCGTCGTCGTGATCGGCGAGCTTCTCCAGCATCGAGAAGCGCGCCTCCTTCTCGCGATCGAGATCGCCGCCTTCGAGTGCAACCACCTCGGACGCCTTGTGCTCGCGATAGATGAACGCACGTTCCAGCGCGAGATCGACAAAGCCCTCGATCAGCTCGCCCTTCCAGATCGGGATCTGGCGCAGCACCAGCGGCACACGCGAGGCGGGCTGCAGCATCGCGAGCGTCTCGCGGATGCGCTTGTTGGCGCGGTCGATCTTGTTGAGGAACAGGAAACGCGGGATCTTCAGCTCCTCCAGCTCGCGCAGGATGATCTGAAGCTGGGGCAGCTTCTTCTCGTCGGCCTCGCAGACCACGATGGCGGCGTCGACCGCGGGAAGCGCGGCGCGCATGTCGTGCGCGAACTCGACCGAACCGGGACAGTCCAGGAAGGTGTAGCTGTCGCCCATGAAACTCGTCGTAGCGGCAGTGAGCCCGACCGTCATCTTGTGATGGCGGGCCTCGGGCGTGGCGTCGCCGACGGAGGTTCCGGCGTCGACGCTGCCGGCGCGCGGGATAGCGCCCGTGCGCGCCAGGATCGCTTCGAGAAGTGTGGTTTTACCTGATTGGAAAGGGCCCACCAGCGCGATGCACCGTGGACCTCGGGGACTTCTGACGTCTTGTCCCATTTCGCCGCCTCCTGTTTTGGAGCTCGGCCCATGATTGGGTCGGCAAACGCAGATGCTCTGCCCGTCCCCGAGATTTGGCAAGCATCAAACGTCGCTGCGGTGCGTCGTCAGTTAGACCAAGTCTTATAATGCCTGATGCGATGAGTTCAGGCATCCGCATGGTGTTCCACCTCTCCCCGACGGAGAGAGGTGAAGCAACACCGTCGTTGGCGCTTTAACGACCGGGGCGAAGTTCCAGGCTCTCGAGTCCGGCGGCGACGTTGAGGCCGACCTGGCCTTGCACGCTGAGCGGCTGCAGCGCGATCGAGTTGTTGGAGCCGCCGACCAGCGCGTTGCCGCCGAGGCCGACGCCGACCGAGGCGCTGCCCTGCGCACCGGCGTAATTGCCGGAGAGATCGCCGGGGCCGAGCCGGTCGACCGGCGCGAACACACCCCAAGCGAGCGTGGTTTCCTGGGTGATGCCGAGATCGAGGCCCACTTTGCGAATGGTCGCGACGTAGCGGTCTTCGGGCAAGCCGTCGGCCCGCAGCACGCAGCCGAGATTGGTCACCGAGCCCACGATGAAGCCGACGCTGGCACCGCCGCGGCATTCGAGCACGCCGACCCGGACCATCCGCTGCTGCTGAGCGTCGCTGCTTGCGGCGGAGGCAACGAGGCTGGCGGCGGCAAGCCCGGCGAAAATGAACGAACGGCGCATGAAATATCTCCGGCTATGTGTGATGCGAGCAGAGAGAGCACCCCACCCGTGTGGCGCGATGGTCTATGCCACAAGAGCCGCAATGGTGCCAGATCCTCCGTCATTGCGAGCCACCGGGTCCGCGCGAAGCGCGGCCCGATGACAGGCCCAGCGAAGCAATCCAGAGTCTTTCCGCGGAGGGATTCTGGATTGCTTCGCTGCGCTCGCAATGACTGGGATAGAGCGGTGCGCCTCTTACTCTGAATAAATCTTCTCCACCGAACAAAAAAGGCCCGCCGAAGCGGGCCTTTCCAGTTTGCACGGTCGCGATCAGCTTACCGCAGATTGCCGCAGAAGCGCTGGATGCGCTTGCAGGCGTCTTCCAGGTCCGAGGTCTTGGTCGCGTAGGAGATGCGGAATGCGGGGCCGAGGCCGAAGGCCGAACCCTGCACCACCGCGACGCCTTCGGTCTCCAGGAGCTCGGTGACGAACTGCTCGTCGTTTCCAATCACATTGCCCGACGGCGCTTTCTTGCCGATGGTGCCGGCGCAGGACGGATAGACGTAGAACGCGCCCTCGGGGCGCGGGCACTCGATGCCATTCGCCTGGTTGAGCATGGAGACGACGAGGTCGCGGCGCTCCTTGAACACCTTGTTGTTGGCGGGGATGAACTCCTGCGGACCGTTCAGCGCTTCCACCGACGCCCATTGCGCGATCGAGCACGGGTTCGAGGTCGACTGCGACTGGATGGTCGCCATCGCCTTGATGAGCTGAGCCGGGCCGCCGGCATAGCCGATGCGCCAGCCGGTCATGCAATAGGCTTTCGACACGCCATTCACGGTGAGCGTGCGGTCGTAGAGGCTCGGCTCGACCTGCGCGACGGTGGTGAACTGGAAGTCGTCATAGACGAGATGCTCGTACATGTCGTCGGTCATCACCCAGACATGCGGATGCTTGACCAGGACGTCGGTGAGCGCCTTGAGCTCGGCGCGCGTATAGGCCGCACCCGTCGGGTTCGACGGCGAGCACAGGATCACCCATTTGGTCTTCGGCGTGATCGCGCGCTCGAGCGCCTCGGCGCCGAGCTTGAAACCTGATGCCGCGGTGCAGACCACCGGCACCGGCTCGCCGCCGGCGAGCGCCACCATTTCGGGATAGCTGACCCAGTAGGGCGCGGGGATGATCACCTCGTCGCCCGGATTGATGGTGGCCATCAGCGCGTTGTAGAGCACCTGCTTGCCGCCGGTGCCGACGATGATCTGGTTCGGCTTGTAGGCGACGCCGTTCTCGCGCTGAAACTTGGCGATGATGGCGTCCTTCAGCTCGGGGATGCCGTCGACCGCGGTGTACTTGGTCTTGCCGGCCTCGATGGCGCGGATCGCGGCCAGCTTGATGTTGGCGGGCGTGTCGAAGTCGGGCTCGCCGGCGCCGAGGCCGATGACGTTGCGGCCCGCCGCTTTCAGCGCGCGTGCTTTATCCGTGACCGCGATGGTCGCGGACGGCTTCACACGGTCGAGCGCAGCGGCAAGGAAGGACATCGTCATCTCCTGACAAGCGTCGTGAACCCTTTGGCCTCACGACTCTGATTGTGGGAATGCAGACACCCTAAAACGTGTGCCGCTGCACCGCAAGAAACTTCGGTCCGATCTCGCAAAATATACGGATTTGCTGCGGCGGGAGGCACGATTTCCGGCAATTTTCCGCAACTTTGGCGGGCGCCCCCCTCACATTCGGCAAGGCTTGTCCTCGGAGCAATTCGGCAAGCCGCTGAAGCGCCACAAGGCCGACAACGGCTGACGCAAGACCTTTCGAGCGACAAGACATTTAGAGCGACAAGACATTTAGAGCGAAAATACCTGCGACCAAGCGTCAGCCGTGGCGAGATCGCCGCCGTCGCCGCTGCGCACACGATTGCGCGACGTGATGCGTCGCACATGCTGACGCAAGCGTGATCCAATTTACAGCTTGGCTCGAACATGATCTTCCCCGACGTTGCAGTGCGGTAGGGGTTTCGAGTTTTTCTAGGGCCCAGCCCTTGCGGAGGATTCGCGTCGGCATCATTGTTTAGCCGCGGTCCGGGGCAATATGCACCGCGCCTCTTTCGTCCTTTGCCCGTCCTTCGGAATCGAACTCCCAGAATGTACAAGCTCTATTCGATGCAACGCTCGGGCAACAGCTACAAGGTCCGCCTTGCGCTGGCGCTGCTGAACTTACCTTACGAAGCGATCGAGGTGGACATTCTGCGCGGCGAGAGCAAGACGCCGGACTTCCTGGCGAAGAACCCGTCGGGCCAGGTGCCGCTGCTCGAGGTCGGCGACGACAGGTATCTCGCCGAATCCAACGCCATCCTCTGGTACGTCGCCGTCGGCACGCCGCTCGCACCTGAGAACCGGATCGATCGCGCCGAGGCGCTGCAATGGATGTTCTTCGAGCAGCACGCGCTCGAGCCCAACATCGGCGCCGCCTATTTCTGGCTGTCGCTGGTCAGGGGCGGCCGCGACCTGCAGACCCACGCGCTGGAGGACTGGATGGAGCGCGGCTACGGCGCGCTCCAGGTGATGGAGAACCATCTCAAGACCAACTCCTATTTCGCGGCCCGCCAGCTCACGGTCGCCGACATCGCGCTGTACGGCTACACCCACCTCGCCGACCGCTGCGACTTCGACCTTGCGCCCTTCCCGGCGATCCGGGACTGGCTGAAGCGCGTCGAAGCCGCGCCGGGCTTCGTGTCGATGGACTGGCGGCCGGCCGACATCGACAACCCCGCCAGCATCGCCGCGGGCGCCTGAAACCGGTGCAACGTTAACGAATAGCGGGCATCGCGTTAACCTTTGCCCCAATCCTGCCGTTTTCGGCGCGTTCGCCGCCGCAATATTGCCGGTTGAAATGGTGAAATTGTTCGACATCGCGGGTGATTCGCTCGCACGTTGAAGGATTTAGACCCATGATGCGGGCGTCCGGCACGGTCGGCTTTCAGGGCCAAACCGATACCGTCTCGTCTTCCCGGTTGACCAATGCGGTCGCGGCCTCGCTCGCCGTCGCCGCCCTCTCGCTGTGCCTGATCGTCACCGTCACGGTGCTGTCGACCAAGGCGACCATGGCGATGGGTCTGCCGGTCTGATTCCCGTTTCATCCAGGAGAGCCTTCAAGGTGCCGCGCGGCCCCCGCGCCTGATGGCATCGTGACGGGACACCGATGAAATCGCCTGTGGTCATCGTTGCAATCACCCTGACTGCGGCCATCCTGGTCGCGGCATCGCTGTTGATTTTCGTCGGCACCCGCAAGGGCCCGGGAACGTCGACGCAGAATGCGCCCGCGCCGCAGCAGCGCATGACGCACACGCATTTGGTCTAAAATCATCCGAAAGCTTTGAGCGCCCAGGCATGCCCGGGTTAAGCGCGCCGCACGAAACCGCATTACGCTTGCGCAACCATGGGTCAGTCTGACCGCCTTATCTCGTTCAGGAAGGAACGAGCGAAACCCATGCGGTTCGGCTGGCGCACCATGTCCGGTCCCATGCTGACGGCAGCGGTCGCACTGCCGGCGATTCTGCTCGACCGTCACGCCTCCGCGCTCTCGCTTGCGCCGCTATACGTCGGCATCGTGGCCTTGGCCGGATCGCTCTCGGGCTTTCCATCCGCGCTTGGCAGCGCCGCAATCGCCGTGATCGGGACGGCCCTGCTCGCGCTCAGCCATCGCACCGGGCCTGGTTTTGCCGCGGACGATCTCGCGCAGCTCGGCCTGCTTGCGCTGACGACGGCCGGCACCGCAGGCATCACCGGCCTTGTGCGCGAACGTCTGCTCGATGCCTTCGCCGCCGAGCAGCGCAACCACGCAACAGCCGCGCGCTTGTCGGCGGCGCTCGACCAGGTCGATATCGGCATCGTCCTGCTCGATGCCGAGACCCGCGCCGAATTCATCAACCGCGCCTTCCGCGACTATTTCGCGCTGCCCGACGAAAAAGCCGACGACAAGCCGCCCTTCATCGCGCTGATGTATCACGGCCGCGACACCGGCGCGTTCGAGCTGCCGGAGGACGAGCTCGGCATCTTCATCGCGCAGCGCATGGAGATGGTGCGGGTCGGCGACGCCTCGCCGATCAACATCGCCTTACGCAATGGCGAGGTCCTGCGTTTCGTCTGCACCGCGCTGCCCGACGGCGGCCGCATGCTGAGCTATACGCCGGTGACCGACCTCGTGCGCCACAGCGACGCGCCTGATCGCGCCGACTATTATCGCTCGCTGCGAGATCCGACGGGACGGAAGCTGATGCGCTATCTGCGCGTTGCCGAGTGATGCGCGGCAATTGATCGGAGCCCTCATCGTCACGTATGAAGGGCGCCTCATCGACCCACGGATGTCCCACATGTCGCTCACCATTCGCTCCGTCAACCGGCAGGACCACGATCAATGGCTGCCGCTGTGGGACGGCTACAACGCTTTCTACGGCCGCTCCGGTCCGACTGCGCTCGCCCCGGAGATCACCGAGATGACTTGGCAGCGCTTCTTCGATGCCTATGAGCCGGTGCATGCGCTGGTCGCGGAGAGCGACGGCAAGCTGCTCGGCCTGACGCATTACCTGTTCCATCGCAGCACCACGGCGATCGCGCCGTCCTGCTATTTGCAGGATCTGTTCACGAACGAGGCCGCGCGCGGCAAGGGCGTCGGCTCGGCGCTGATCCACGGGGTCTATGAGCGCGCCAGGCTTGCGGGCTCGCCGCGGGTCTACTGGCAGACGCACGAGACCAACACCACGGCGCAAAGCCTGTACGACAAGGTCGCGGAACGCTCCGGGTTCATCGTCTACCGCAAGGTCTTCTGATTTCCCCGGACCGGGCGACCCTGTGGATAACTCCAGATGTCACCGGCGCGTTACATCCCGGGATTAGGTTGCAGTTGCGTCTGATCAGGCCCCCCGTCACCGATCAAGCGCCCCAGGCGGTCCCCGTCAGTCGCCGCGTCTACGGGGGCCGCATTTTTTTGTCTCCTCCTGTCAGCATGGCAGCAACGCAAGCGACCGCTTGCCGGTGCGGTGCACCGCGGTCACAATGAGCGTCTGCTTTGTTTTGACAGGATCTCCCATGGAAATTCGTAATCTCGGCGGCTCCGGCCTGCGCGTGTCCGCAGTCGGGCTCGGCTGCAACAATTTCGGCCAGCGTATCGACCTCGAAGCCTCGCGCAAGGTGATCCACCGCGCGCTCGATCTCGGCATCACGCTGTTCGACACCGCCGACATTTACTCGAACCGGGGCGGCTCCGAAAACGTGCTCGGCGCGGTCCTCGGCGACCGCCGCAAGGACATCGTGCTGGCGACGAAATACTCCAAGCCGATGACCGAGGACGGAACCAAGCAGGGCGCCTCGCGCCGCTACATCATGGACGCGGTGGAAGCGAGCCTGAAGCGGCTGAAGACCGACTACATTGATCTCTACCAGCAGCACGACTATGACCCGCTGACGCCGATCGAGGAGAGCCTGCGCGCGCTGGACGATCTCGTCCGGCAGGGCAAGGTCCGCTACATCGGCAATTCGAATTTTCCGGCCTGGCGGATCGCCGAGGCCGAATATGTCGCGCGCGCGATGAATGTCTCCAGGTTCGTCTCCTGCCAGGACGAATACTCGCTCGTCGTGCGCGACATCGAAAAGGATCTGCTGCCGGCCGCAACGGAATACAATCTCGGCCTGTTGCCGTTCTTTCCGCTCGCCAGCGGACTGCTGACCGGCAAATACCGGAAGGGCGAGGCCGCGCCCGGCGATACCCGCTTCGGCCAGACGCCGCGGCTGCGCGACCGCTACGTTACGCCGCGCAACGAGGACATCGTCGAGAAGCTCCAGGCCTTCGCGACGGCGCATGGCCATTCGATGCTGGAGCTCGCCTTCTCCTGGCTCGCTGCGCGCCCGCAGGTGTCGAGCGTGATCGCGGGCGCCACCCGCGCCGAGCAGGTCGAGCAGAACGTCAAGGCGATCGCCTGGCAGCTCAGCGCCGAGGAGATGGCGGAGATCGACAAGATCACGCTGGGATGATTGCCGCGGCGCGGCGCTACTGGGCGCCGCGTCCGACCGTCTGCTTGACTTCAAAACCTTCGAACTGGGGATGGCCGAGATAGAGGGGCTTGTTGTCACCAGCGCGGGCATGCGCCGCGCGGAACGCTTCCGACTTGGTCCAGGCCTCGAACGCCGCATGGTTCGCCCATACGGTGTGCGAGGCATACAGCGTATGGTCCTCCAGTTCCGGCCCTTTCAGCAGATGGAATTCGACGAAGCCCGGCACCTTGTCCAGATGCGTGTCGCGCGAAAGCCATAGTTGCTCGAAGGCGACTTCCGATCCCTTGGCGACGCGGAAGCGGTTCATGGCGATGTACATGGCGGATCTCCTCCTGTTCGGCTCATCATGTCGTCATTCCGGGACGCGCCGCAAGGCGCGGGCCCGGAATCCATTTGGCGGCAGAACGTGTCGAGGGATGGATTGCCGGGTTCGCGCTTACGCGCGCCCCGGAATGACGGCCGTGGTGGTCAGGCCACCAGCCCCTTCATCGGCCCTGCGCCGGCGCTATCCGGGAACACCGTCTGGGCCAGCACTTGATCCGACAGGTCGAACTGTCCCTGCAGCACACCCTTGATGACGGAGCGGAGATCGGTGGTGGGCTTGAGGTCGCGGCCCTCATAGAGATTGGCAGGCTTGAGGCCGGGCCAGTCGGAGATGACGCGGCCGCCCTTCACCGCGCCGCCGGCGAGCAGTGCGATGGTGCCGGTGCCGTGGTCGGTGCCATCGGTGCCGTTGATGCGCGCGGTGCGGCCGAACTCGGTGGCGACGACGACGATCGTGTCGCGCCAGCGATCGCCAAGGCCGCTTTCGAATTCGGCGAGCGCGCCGTCCAGACCGCCGAGCAGAAAGGCGAGGCGCCCGACCGGGCCGCCTTCATTGGCGTGCGTATCCCAGCCGTCGAAGGCGAGCGCGGCGATGCGCGGGCCGTCATCGGCGGCCATCAGTTTGGCAGCGCCGCGCGCGACCTGGCGCATCTGCGCAACCTGATTGCCGGGCTTCGGCTTCATGTCGTCGCCGGTTGCAGCCTTCTCCAGCTGAAGCCCCTGCGACAGCGCCGAGGCCAGCACGGGATCGCGGTGACGGTAGAGATCGACCAGTCGCATCGCGGTGTCGTCGTCGGCCTGCGGCAGCGCGACCGGCGCCCAGCCGACGGTCGGCGCATTGCCGCGCAGCACCAGCGGCGTGGTGGGACCGACGGCAAGCCCGCTCGACACGCGCTCGCCGCGCGGCAGCGCCTCGAGCGCGCGATTGAGCCAACCGGACTGCACCCGGCCCGGACCGGCATAGCCGCTTTCGAGCACGTCCTGGCCGTCGAAATGCGAGCGATCGCGATAGGGCGTCGAAACGGCATGGATCACCGCGGCGCGCTGGTCGCGGTACATGCGGGCAAATTCCGGCATCTCCGGATGCAGCGCGAAGAAACCGTCGAGCTTGATGGCAGGATGTGCGCCGTCCGCGGCAAGCGCGATCGAGCCGTGCAGGCCGGCATAATCGGGGTCGCCGACCGGCGCGACGGTGGCGAGCCCGTCGAGCGCGCCGCGCAGGATCACCACGACCATACGCGGGTCGCGCCCGTCCGCCGCGCGGGCGAATTTCGGCAAATAGGCCCAGGCCGCGAAGGAGGCGCCGCCGAGCAGAAGGCCGCGGCGCGAGGTGAGGAGCCGGTTTTCGACGCAGTCGATCATATCTTCATCTCCTCTGCAGTTCCGGCGACATCAGCAGCAGCGCCAGGGCCTGCTGGCGCGATTCCGCGCGCTCGATGGTCCGCCGCGTTTCGGCCGATGCCGCATCGCCGGCGGCGAATTCCAGAAGGTCGAGCGGATCGATGTTGGGTCCGAGCCGCGCGCCCATCTGCGAGGCGATGTCGAGCCGGAGCTTCATGCCCTCGGGCGCGGCCCACGCCGCGGCGGTGTCAGGAAAGCCGTTGGGGCCGGCCGGCGTCCACAAGGGTTGGCCAAGCAGGTTCAGACTGTTGAGATAGAAGCCGGGATCCTCCGGCACGCGCGCGAGCAGCCGCCCGCTCGCGACCAGGAAATCGTAGGGCGAGCGCATCTTGGTCAGCGGCGCCATCCAGGCTTCGTCGGAATCGACCAGAGCCGTAGCCACCGCCTTGAGGTCGCCGTCGGTCCTGACAAAGACGTCGCGCAAACGCGCCACCAGCGCCGGCGGCGGATCGTCGGCGACGAAGTGGCGGGCGAATTTGGTGGCGATGAAGTTCGCCGTCGAGGGATGACGCGCGATGTCGGCGAGCGCTGCCTCGCCCTGGGCGAGGCCATTCGCCTCATAGGTCTTGCCGAGCAGCACCTGCGGCCCAGGCTGATGCGCATTGGCATTGAAGGCAAAGGAGCCGGGCGCACCGATCTGCCCTTTCCGGCCGGCAAAGGTCCAGCCGGTGATGATGCGCGCGAGCGAGGTGACGTCCTCTTGCGTATAGCCGCCGCCGACGCCGAGCGTATGCAGTTCCATGATTTCCCGCGCGAGGTTTTCGTTCAGTCCGCGCTTGCGGTTCTGGCCGGCGCGCGAATCCGGTCCGAGCGATTGCTGGTTGTCGAGGAAGAACAGCATCGCCGGATGCTGCTCCACCGCCTTCAGCATGTCGGCAAAGCGCCCCAGCACATGCGGACGGATCGCCTCGCGCTCGAACGCGCCGGCCCACATCCGCGCCAGCTCGCCCTTGCTGGCGGAGATGCAGAAATGGTTGGACCAGAACACGACCAGGCGCTCGGTGAAGCCGCAATCGACCAACATCGCGCGCTGCAGCCGCGCCAGCGCTTCAGTGCGAAAGATCTTCTGGATCACGTTGAGCGGCTGCGCCGGCTTCGCAGCAGCCGGCGCAGCGGCGCCCGGCGGCGCGCTGTCAGGCTTCATCGCGTCGGCGGGTTTGGTGTCGGCAGGTTTGGTCTCGGCCATCTGACCGGCAATCTCGGTCATGACCGTATCGAGCGAGAGATTACGCCGTAACTGGTTGTCCGGCTTCTGCTCGGCGGGCGGCACCGGCGCTTCGGTCGGCGTCGCAGCCTTCGCTGCCTCGCGCGCCTGCTTGACCTGGTCCTGATAGGCAAATGCCGCCTGCCCGAGCTGCGGCGTCGATTGCAGCCCTGGCGCCTCCAGCAGCACGCCGAAGGGACGCGCCAGTTCCGCCTTCACGAATCCGCGCGGATCCGAGGCGGCATTGACGAGATCGCCGGATGCGCCGCCGCGGGCCCCGAAGCCGAAGCGGTTCAGCGCGACGAGGGCGGCTTGCGAATCGCGGGCCATCGGTTTGTCCTCCGCGCGCTGCCGACCGCTTTTCGAGTCCGTGCGCGGCGCCTAATATACCGCAGCGACAGATGAACCCGACATGAAAATGACGGCAAAGCTCCGACGTAGATCATGACAAATCCGCAAGAAATGGCGCTCCCGCAACCGGCCCCGCGGCGCCTTGCCTGTTCCCGATGCGGCGCCGAGTTCGGTTGCGATCTCTCGGGCGATTGCTGGTGCGCGGAGGAGACGGCCAAGCTGCCGATGCCGGTGAAAGGCGAGGATTGTTTGTGCCGGGAATGTCTGCGCAAGGCGGCGGCTCTGCGTTAGACGCGAGCGCGCACAACATAATCAATGTCGTCCCGGCGAAGGCCGGGACCCATACCCCCAGGGAGAAATTATGCGAAGACTGGTCGTTGGTACTCCGACCAGACACACACGATAGATCACGCGGTATGGATCCCGGCCTTCGCCGGGATGACGGTGTGCCCTACACCGGATACCCCGGCGATTTCCGCGCCATGCCGTCGAACGCATCGAGCAGCTTTTCGCGCCAGGCATAAACGGGGTCATCGGCCTCGAGCAGCCTGAACGGGCTCACCACGCGCGCCCATTGGAAACCGCCGAACACGATGTAGTCGGCATAGTTCGGCGCGGCTCCGCCAATGAACGGCTGCGTCTTGAACGTCTGCCGCATGATCTCCAGCGATTTGCGGAATCCAACGACGGCGGTGTCGCGGCTCGCCATGACCTGTTCCAGGCTCTTGCCGCCAAAACGCGTCTCGCGCGACTTTCGGAAATAGGCGGCATCGATTTCCGCCAGATTGTTCGGGATGTCGGCAATGATGAGCGGAAAGATGCCCCCGACGATGGCGATGTCGCCCCACGCGTTGATCATGCGCGCCATGGCGCGCCCACCCTCGCCGCCGAACAGCGACGGACGATCCGGAAAATTGTCTTCGAGATATCTAGCGATCGTCCAGGAATCGACCACGGGCGTGCCGTGATGCAGCAGCACCGGGACCTTCTCCGAGCCGTGCGGTGCGATCGCGCTCTTCTCGGTGAACCGCCACGGCAGCGATTCCGCCGTCAACCCCTTATGCGCCAACGCCATCCGCGTACGCCAGCAATAGGGGCTGAAGGGACGCGAGGCATCGGTGCCGACGAGTTCGTAGAGCTTGAGCGACATGTTGGTATTCCCATTGCGAGCGCGACGACTTGTCCGCCGAAGCCTTGGCGAAGGCGGAAGCAATCCAGACTGCTTCCGAGGAGGCATTCTGGATTGCTTCGCTTGCGCTCGCAATGACGATGTGGCGCTACCGCCCGTTGGTTCGCAGCAGCCTCTCGCCGTCCTCGGTCACGGCAATGACGAGGCCGAGGCCGGGCAGCGTCTCGCGCGCGACGAAGCCGCGGTCTGCGGCGTCCTCCCAGATGGTGAGGCGCGGGCACGAGGTCTTCCAGGTCGAGATCACCTCGGCATAGGCGCGCGGCTCGCGCGCGATCCATTCGACAAAATCAAGCACCAGCGGGTCGGCCGTCTCGCTCATTGCAAACCTCCCTTGGTCAAGGCAGCCAGCACCGGCGTGCGCACGAAGAGCCAGCCACCATAGGCGATGTAGTAGCAGGCGATGGTGGTGATCAGCTTGTTCGACCAGGCGATGAATTGCTGGTCGGTCATGGCTTCGAGAATGCGTCGCGCCAGCGTGGTTCCGAGCATGGACGCTGCGATCGCGACGCCGGCAAGGACCGGATCGAGCGAGGCGGCCTGGTCGATGATGCCGCCGAAATAGATCAGCTTGGTGAAATGGCTGACGAGCTGGCACATCGCCTTCGTCGCCACCTTCTCGCGCCGGCCGAAATTGCCGCCGAGGAAGAAGGTGTCGAGCAGCGGACCGGAAACGCCGGTCATCAGCATCAGGCCCATGCAGATCGTGCCATAGACCGTGCCCTGCCAGAGTTGGTCGGGGTCGGGCTTGATGTTGGCCGGCAGCAGCCGCGCCATGAAGGGCGTCGCGCCCAGCATCAGCAGCGCCATCGGCTTATCGGGCACGTAGCGGGTGAGCGACCACGCCGCGAGCGCGATGGCGGCGCCGACCATGTAGTTCGCGACCGGCCGCCAGCGAATATGCGCGCGCCACAGCAGAGCGCGCCAGCCGTTCGAAGCCATCTGCGTGATCGCGTGCAGCACCATCGCAGTCGGCAGCGGCATCAGGGCCAGCAGCACGCCGATCAGGATCAGCCCGCCCGCCATGCCGAACAGCCCCGACAGGAACGCCGTGGCGACCATCAGCAATCCAAGGGCAGCGATCATGATGGGCGTCACGTGAGAATTCTCCTGTGGATCAGCAAAGTTAGGGACGCAGACTGTTCGTTCTCCCTCGCCCCGCGTGCGGGGAGAGGGTTGGGGCGAGGGGGAATCTCCGCGAGGGAGGTGACAGTCGGATTCGCGGAGAGTCCCCCTCAACCGCCACGCTGCGGGTGTCGGCCTCTCCCCGCAGGCGGGGAGAGGCGAAGCACACCGCCTCGGCTTCGGCAAATCAGCATGAACTCCAAGGATATTTGTGCCTCGCTTGCTCCACCTGCGCAAACTGAGTTATCTTGGCCTGGCATCAGGTTTCCTGAGGGTACGAACTTTGCGGCGGCTGCTCTTTCTCAACGGCATCAAGGCGTTCGAGGCGGCGGCGCGGACCGGCAGCTTTGCCGCAGCCGGCGTCGAACTGAGCGTGTCGGCCGCCGCCGTCAGCCGCATGGTGCATCTCCTGGAAGAACGGCTCGGCGTCGCGCTGTTCGAGCGCAAGGCGAACAGGCTGGTGCTGACGCAGGCCGGCCGCGCCTATCAGAGCGGGCTGACGCCGATCTTCGACGCGCTCGCCAGCCTCACCGCGCAGGTCACGGCGCCGGCGAGCGTGCGCGTGCTGACCATCGGCGTCGGCCATACGTTCGCGATGCGCTGGCTGATCCCGCGGCTGTCGGAGTTTCGCAGCGAAGAGCCCGACATCGAGGTGCGCTTCACCACCGGCGGCGCCGAGGTGCCGTTCGGCGAGGACTGGAGCTGCGGCATCAAGCTCGGCACCGGCGACTGGCCGGGGCTGGTTGCCGAACCGCTGTTCGCGGGCGATTTGACGCCGGTCTGCGTGCCCCGCCTCGCCAGCGGCCTGAAGCGGCCGGCCGATCTCAAAGGGCCCGGCCTGATCCGCGTCACGCATTCGCCGGACGATTGGCCGATCTGGCTGAAGGCCGCAGGCCTCACCCGCATCAACGCACGGGGTCCGGAGTTTCAGTTCTACGGCCAGGCGCTGCAGGCCGCCGCCGACGGGCTCGGCATCGCCATGGGCATCCGCCCCTATATCGACGACGACCTCGCCGCCGGACGGCTGGTGGCGCCGTTCGACCTCTCGGTGCCCAAGGGCATGCGCTGGTATCTGCTCTACCGCGGTTTCCAGACTGAACAGCGCGACTTTGCCGCGTTTCGCCGCTGGATCATGCGCGCCGCCGCGGAACCCGCCGCCCGTCCGAAACGGGTCGGACGGACCGCCGGGCGGAACTAGATTCTGGTTTTGACGCGTTTTCTCGACGCGAACCGGTATCCACTTCGCCTGAATACGCTCTGGCGCATCAGCCGTCTGGCCGAAAAAGCCGGACGTTTGTGAACCGGTTCACACGCCGAAATCTTCAAACGTGGTCCTCTAACCCTCCGACATCGAACATTTTGGGGACTACCAATGACGACCCTTTACGACGGCTTTGACATCGAATCCTTCGAAGCTGGCAAGGGACTGTGGCACGCCCGTATCCGGCGCGCCGATTTGAGCCCGGTTGCCATCGACGGCGTGCTGTTTCCGACCATGGAAGTCGGCTTCGCCTGGCCCGATCCGGACGCCGCGATAGCCGACGCCAAGCATCACATCGACCGCTTCCGCCGGCACGCCGACGACAGCGATGACGAATAGGCGA
The DNA here is from genome assembly GCF_014529705.1 of Bradyrhizobium campsiandrae. Taxonomy (GTDB): domain Bacteria; phylum Pseudomonadota; class Alphaproteobacteria; order Rhizobiales; family Xanthobacteraceae; genus Bradyrhizobium; species Bradyrhizobium campsiandrae. The sequence continues at coordinate 33,749 of NZ_JAANIH010000057.1, read as the reverse complement.
GATTGAGCGACAACGCGGCATAACAGGGGGGACACCTGACCATGTCAGTGATCGAATGCGAAGACGGCGGGCGGCCGCGAATTTACGCGCGCCCGGTGCTCTCAATCTGCCCGGAATGCGACGGCGATCTCACGGTGCTTCGCGTGATCGGCGGTCGCGCCGGCTGCGAGTACTGGACCATGCGCTGCAGCGATTGCGGCAGCATCCATCTCGACATTCTCGAGCCCCGCCTGATGGTCGTGGACGGCGACGGACCGCTGCCGGCGGCGTGACGCGCAGGCTGCTGCCAACCTGCTGTCAGCAGCCTGTTCCCGGGACGGCATTCGCCCTTTTCTGAGGGGCGGACTCGTCCCATATTCGCCTCATGGCGAAGAAACCTGCCCCCCCAAAATCCCCCAAAACCAAGGCGCCGAATTCGAAGGCACATCGGCCTGACGTTCAGCCGATCGGGCCTGCGCTGGCCGAACTGCTCAATCCTGCGATCAACCGGGGCGATGCCGGGCTTGGCTCGGGCACCGGATTGCAGCCGCCGCCCGACAATTCGCGCGACCGCCGCGCCGGAGGCGAGGCCGCCGCGCATCGGGCACGCGCCTCGACCCCCAAGGACATTCAAAAGCAGTTTCCGCAGGACTCGACGCGGCCGATGCCGCTGCGGCCCAATCCGCAGCCGGTCGGGGCGCGCAGTTCGACCGAGGGTTTCGAGGAGGCTCCGCAGGCCAATTACGGAACTGCGGCCACGATTCCGACCCTCGATCCGGAACTGGCGCGCCAGCTCGGCCTTCCCACCGAGGAGGACGATGCCGAGGCACTGGCGCGGCCGCCGCGCAGCAAGATGGAGGCGCTCGGCGTCAAGGCCACGGCCGATGCGCTGGAATCGCTGATCCGCGAGGGTCGGCCCGAGTTCCGCAAGGACGACGGCTCCATGAAGGTGTGGACGCCGCACCGGCCGCCGCGCCCGGAGAAGTCCGAAGGCGGCGTGCGCTTCGAGATCAAGTCGGAATACCAGCCGCGCGGCGACCAGCCGACTGCGATCAAGGAGCTGGTCGAGGGCATCGAGCGCAACGACCGTTCGCAGGTGCTGCTCGGCGTCACCGGCTCGGGCAAGACCTACACCATGGCCAAGGTGATCGAGGCGACGCAGCGCCCGGCCCTGATCCTGGCGCCGAACAAGACGCTCGCCGCCCAGCTCTATGGCGAGTTCAAGAATTTCTTCCCCGACAACGCGGTCGAGTACTTCGTCAGCTATTACGATTACTACCAGCCGGAAGCCTATGTCCCGCGCACCGACACCTACATCGAGAAGGATTCCTCGATCAACGAGCAGATCGACCGCATGCGCCACTCAGCGACGCGCGCGCTGCTCGAACGCGACGACGTCATCATCGTCGCCTCGGTGTCCTGCATCTACGGTATCGGTTCGGTCGAGACCTACACCGCGATGACCTTCGCGCTGAAGAAGGGCGAGCGCATCGATCAGCGCCAGCTCATCGCCGACCTCGTCGCGCTCCAGTACAAGCGCACCCAGGCCGATTTCACCCGCGGCACGTTTCGCGTTCGCGGCGACGTCATCGACATCTTCCCGGCGCACTATGAAGACCGCGCCTGGCGGGTGAATCTGTTCGGCGACAGCATCGAGACCATCGAGGAGTTCGATCCGCTCACCGGCCACAAGCAGGACGAGCTCGAATTCATCAAGATGTACGCCAACTCGCACTATGTGACGCCGCGCCCGACGCTGGTGCAGGCGATCAAGTCGATCAAATCGGAACTGAAGCTGCGGCTCGACCAGCTCAACAATCAGGGACGTCTGCTCGAAGCGCAACGGCTGGAGCAACGCACCACCTTCGACCTTGAGATGATGGAAGCGACGGGCAGCTGCGCCGGCATCGAGAACTATTCGCGCTATCTTACCGGGCGCCGCCCCGGCGAGCCGCCGCCGACGCTGTTCGAATACGTCCCCGACAACGCGCTGATCTTCGCCGACGAAAGCCACGTCACCATCCCGCAGATCGGCGCCATGTTCCGCGGTGACTTCCGCCGCAAGGCAACGCTGGCCGAATACGGTTTTCGTCTGCCCTCCTGCATGGACAACCGCCCCTTGCGTTTCGAGGAGTGGGACATGATGCGGCCGCAGACCATCGCGGTGTCGGCGACCCCGAGCAGCTGGGAGCTGAACGAGAGCGGCGGCGTGTTCGTCGAGCAGGTGATCAGGCCGACCGGGCTTATTGATCCCCCTGTCGATATTCGCCCGGCCCGCACCCAGGTCGACGATCTCGTCGGCGAGGTCCGCGCCACCGCGCAGGCCGGCTATCGCTCGCTGATCACGGTGCTGACGAAGCGCATGGCGGAGGATCTCACCGAATATCTGCACGAGCAGGGCATTCGCGTCCGCTACATGCATTCCGACATCGACACCATCGAGCGTATCGAGATCATCAGGGATCTCCGCCTCGGCGCCTTCGACGCGCTGGTCGGCATCAATTTGTTGCGCGAGGGCCTCGACATTCCCGAATGCGCGCTGGTCGCCATTCTCGACGCCGACAAGGAAGGCTTTTTGCGCAGTGAAACGTCCTTGATTCAGACCATCGGCCGCGCCGCGCGCAACGTCGACGGCAAGGTGATCCTCTACGCCGACCAGATGACCGGCTCGATGGAGCGCGCCATCGCCGAAACCAACCGCCGCCGCGAGAAGCAGGTCGAGTACAACACCGCGAACGGCATCACGCCTGAAAGCGTGAAGAAGCACATCGGCGACATCCTCAACTCGGTCTACGAGCGCGACCACGTGCTGGTCGAGGTCGGCGGTCACGACATGACCGACGACGTCATCTCGATCGGCCACAATTTCGAAGCCGTGCTCGCCGATCTCGAGACAAGGATGCGCGAGGCCGCCGCCGATCTGAACTTCGAGGAAGCCGCGCGCCTGCGCGACGAAGTCAAGCGCCTGCGCGCCACCGAGCTCGCCGTGGTCGACGATCCCACCGCCAAGCAGCGCGCTGTCACGACCCGGGCCGGCGCCTATGCCGGCACCCGGAAGTACGGCGACGCCGCGAACCTGCCCGTCAGCGCCATGAAGAACAAGAGCGCCGCAACCGCGCTCAAGGCCGGCGGGGCTAAGGGCTCACGGATCCATAAGCCGCATCTCGATGAGATGCACGGCCCGGAATCGCTGCCCTATCGCGAGAGCCCGAGCCTGCCGTCGAAGCCGTTCGGCGGAAACAGCCGGATCATCCAGCCGACGGACTCACGGCAGTCGGGTCCGGAGTTCGGCCCCGCGCCGAAGTCGACGGGTGGCGCGCCGGGGCGACGGGGTGGGTGGAAGAAGAGGTAGGGCGGCGAAGTTCCGTCGGCGCTTGTCGTAGCCATGGATTCCGGGCTCGCCGCTGCGCGGCGCCCCGGAATGACGAGCGTTTCTTACCCCGGAATTGTCGTCAGCAGCAGCACAGCATCAGAGCTGGCGGAAGAACACGAGGTAGATGGCGAGGCCGATCGTCGAGAACGACAACAAGACGCCAAGCCAATTGTATTTGACGCCCTGCGTGCGCGAAGCGCGTCTCACGAAAGCGAGGAGGAAAAACAGGAACAGGATTGCGAGGACGACACCCCAGGCGAGCTTCCCGACGTCCATTGTCCCCTCGCCCGGCTCAACTCCAGCGCTAGCGGCTGGAATTTACCATCGGGGCATGCCGGATAGAAGAGAGACCGGGCGAGGTTTTCAGCGCCGCTACAGCTTGCCCTGGCCGTTCACCTGGCTCTGTTGCTGCTGCTGCTTCTCTTGCTGCTCCTGTTGTTCCTTGGCGTGGTGGCGGCCGTAGAGGCAGCCGGCGGCGGCGCCGAGCACACCGTGATGGCCGGCATAATGGCCGGCGACGCCGCCGACGATGGCGCCCTTGATGCAGCCCTTGGCATTGGCGGCGGAGCTTGCGCCCAGGATCAGAAGCGCGGCCGTGACGGCGATCAGCGGGCATTTCATGGGTGATATCTCCAAATGCTGGTATCCGCCGTCTCAACGAGCACAGGCGGGTCCGGGTTCCCGCGCCCGCCGCCGTCACGGCGTGCAGCCGAGCCGGCGCTCAACCAGCCCGCATGGCGTGAACCCCCGAACATTGAGGCGCGACCAATCGCCGGGTATTGCGTTGTCTTTGCTGATGGATGGACCCGCGAGCGGCGCCACTGCGTTTGCGATCCACAGCCAAGGCGGGCGGTAGCAGCATGACCGTTGAATCGTTGAACAGGCAACGCGTGCTGCATCTGCTCGACGCCTTCGCACGCGGCGACATCGAGGCGGCGCTGTCGTGTTGCACCGACGACGTCGACTTCCTCACCCACGCGCCAATCGACGTGCTGCCGCATTTGGGCCCGCGTCACGGCAAGGCCGAACTGCGCGAGCTCTGGCAGACGGTGTGGTCGCGCTATCAGGAGATCCGCTACAAGGCGCCGCACATCGTCGCCGGCGGCGACGACGTCGCGATTTATCTGCACGGCTATTTCACCAAGCGCAGCAACGGCCGCATCGTGCAATTCGACATGACGGTGTTCTACACGTTCCGGAACGGGCAGATCGCGCAGATCCGCGAGATCATCGATTCCTACGATCTGGTGCAGCAGGTGCTGGAGCAGGAGATCGGACCCCTGATCGTGGGCGCGGCGACGAAAGAGGACTAGGCGTCGTCCTGGCGAAAGCCAGCCTGGCTCGCCGACTCGGAGGCCAGACCGAGCGGATCCCGGTAAGATTACGGGGTTCTATTGCAAATCTCACATTTCGCGCTCACTTGTGCATTGCGAAAACGTGAATTGCGTTTTTGCCGGAATCCCGTATTTGTTTGCACACAAATGAATTGAGCAACCCCGCGGCACCGTTGCAGGGGGTTGTCGTCGTTTTTCCGCAAGCCAGTTTCAGGACGATCCCAGATGACAGAGCACAGCCTCTGGCGTTTCTCGCGGGCGTTGCACCGCGCGATCAACGACCGGCATTTCGAGGATATCGAGGCCTTGATCGACGAGGACGTCGAGTGGGCCATCTATGGTCCGATCGACATGTTCCCCTTCCTCGGCGCGCGCCAGGGCAAGGCGGCCGTGCTCCAGGTCATCCGCCAGCTCGCCGACAATTTCCGCGTCCGCCGCTTCGAGCGCGAGAGCATCATGTTGGGCGTCGATTCCGCCTCCTCGATGCTGCGCTACTCGCTCACCGCGCTGGATTCGGACAAGCCGATCAGCTTGCGCGTGGCCCAGTTCGCCCAGTTCAGGGCGGACCGGCTTACCAGCATGCGCGTGCTGGTCGACACTTTCGACCTGGTCGAACAGGCACTCGGCCGCGCCATTCATCTGCCAAAGATGACCAGCGTCGGCTGAGGGGGACGCCAACGGGCTCCGAGAGTTCGGGACCGGTCGACTGATGCTCCCGCGACGCGTTCTGGCCTCCAGCCCCGCCGGACGCGCATCGTGGAGAGGCTCGTCATCGGGCGCGTGCGATCTCGCGCGCGGCCCGTTGGTTCGTCATTTGCGATGGTGCGAGCGCCACAATTTTGCGACGATAGCGCCGCTATCATCCGCATGAACTGGGCTTGCGGGCAAGGACTATGGAATTCAAGACAGGTTTCGGCTGGATCAGGCTGCCGCTGGCGGCCGCGTTCATTGTCGGCGCTGTGCCGAGCGCCCAGGCGCAGATCATCCCGCCCTTCTCCCCTCCTCCCGCCGCGACCGCCCCTGACGAGGAGGCCGACGAGGTCGCCGAGACGACCCCTGACGTCAACGATCCCGACGTGCTCAAGGGCATCGACGTCGACAAGCTCGACTGGAGCCAGCTCGCCATCGACGCCGGCACGCTCAACGACATCATCGCGGCCAAGAAACGCGCCAAGGCCGCGGCCAAGGACGGCATGGACTGGGCGACCAACGCCAATGCCAACGGCTCCTCGGCGGTGACCGTGAAGCAGTCGGTGTCCTCGTTCTGGGACACCCGCGTCGGTGCCGACATGACGGTGGCGAAAGAGCCGACCACGATGTCGGAGCTATTGGCCCAGAAAGCCGCCAATGGCGGCAACCTGCCGCAGTCCTCCGGCAGCGCCTGGGCCGCCGCGACCGCGCCGGGCGCGGGTCCGGTCTGGGACAAGACCGCGGTGGAAGCCCGCGTCGATCCCGGCGCCGAGCAGAGCAAGCTCGGGGCCTCGCTGACCAAATCGATGCCGCTGTCGAGCGACACACAGCTGACGCTGCAGAACGGCTACAGCGTCAACCAGCAGGGCACCACGGCGCTCCCCGGCGTCGGCGGCCACGTCACCCGCAACTACGAGACCGACCAGTCCGCGAAGGTGACGATCACCGACACCGGCACCAGCATTACCGCGGGCCGGACGATGTCGACCACGGACGACAAATGGCTGGGCAAGGTCGGCGCCGAACAGAAGCTGTTCGACAACGTCACCGTATCCGGCTCGGTCGGCGAAACCTCGCAAGGCGCGATCAACAAGAGCGTGACGGCGGGTTTCAAGAAGAGCTGGTGAGGCTTCTTTAGACTTCCCTAACCATACGCCACGTCAAAACCCCCGAATGGTCCGCCCTTGCCGCATATCGGCCGCGTTGCCGTCAAAATCCGGCGCACAGATGCACCGGCCTGACACACATCGTCGTGCGGGGGACACTCGCGCTGCGCTCAACGCGAACAGGGGAATACGATGAACGCCATCCGCCCGGAAAAGATCGAAGCCACCGAGACCGAAACGGTCGACAGCAACCTCGCCGCCGTGACCGAGGTCGAAGCCGGCATCCGCGATTTCGTCCGTAATGACATCGCCTATCTGCGCCGCCCGGCTGCGACCACCACAGACGCGCCGCCGCTCGATCCGAGCGCGGAGGCCACCGTCACCAACGTCAACTCGCTGATCCAGCGCGTCGCCGGCACCTCGCTCGCCGAGATCGAGAATCTGATCTCCGAGCTCGAGAGCCTGCGCGACCTGCTCCATGCCGAAGGCCAGCGCGTCCAGCGCGAGATCTCCGGCTATGCCCAGCTCAGCCAGGCCGCGATGAAGTCGACCCGCATGATCGCCGACAACGTCGCCCAGTGGAAGCGCGCCGCCGACGGCCTGCGCAACAGCTGATCGCCAGCACCTGACATCATGAGCTGCCGCGTCCTGAAAAGGGCGCGGCGGTTTTGATTCCGGGATCGTCTCCCTCTCCCCGTTGTTACGGGGACGCGACGAGCTTGGCTCGCGCTGGGAGGGTTGGGGTGAGGGGCCTCTCTCCACGTGCGAGAGTGTCGAGGGACCTGTACCCCCTCACCCGGAATTTGCTCACGCAAATTCCGACCTCTCCCCGCAAGCGGGGCGAGGTAAAGAGTCACCCTTGAACCCCCCGCCCCATCCCCGCGACCAAAGCCAAGCGCCCGTGCCGCTGACGGCCGGGCCTTGGGGACATCTCAGATGGAAAGCATTCGGCCCGACACCACGGACCCGATACCGCTGCGGCCCGCGCCGAACCCGTTCGGGACCATCATGCTGCGCTTTGTCGGGCTGCTGGCGGTTGCGATCGCGATTCTCGCGTTCGTCTATAGCCGCTGACGACGGAGGCCGCGGCCCCGCGCGGAGGCCATTTCGTGGCCCCGCGGAGTTAACGAGCGCTTAACGGCTCGCGTCGATCGTCGAGGCTTCCAGGGTGTAGGCGCCATCGGCGTAGCCCTTCACCACCATGCCGGCCACCAGCATCACAGCCAGCGTCGCGGTAGCGAAGATAAATCCGACCAGTTTGAGTGCGCCGCGGTCTGCCATGGTTCTCGTCCCCTGTCCTCTGCCCAGTTCGTTCAAATAGACAGCGACAGGTTCATAATTGGTTAGCAACTCGATGGTTCCGGCAAACTGGTTCGCATCGGCCGGCCATCTCGGAAGGCTTATGGCAGCAGCCCCGAATCGCGTCCATAGCGCGCGGGCAACACTCGCGCGCTCATTTCGGCCGTTCATTCTGGAACTGGTCTAAGCGCTCTTGCGCATCGGCACGAAGGCGCTGGCGGTGATGGAATAGACCTCCTCGCCGCGCTGGTTGGTGCCGGTGGTGCGGGCGGTCAGAATGCCCCAGCCAGGGCGCGAAGCTGAGCTGCGCTTGTCGATGACGACGTTGGTATAGTTGATGGTGTCGCCTGATAGCACCGGCTTGATCCAGCGCAGGTCGCGAAAGCCCGGTGACGGCCCCCACACCGCGGCCTCCTCGCCGCGTTCAGCGGCTTCACGCGCCAGGCGTTGACCGTCAGCGACAAGCAGGCTCATACAGGCCGAGCCGACATGCCAGCCCGAGGCCGCCAAGCCGCCGAACAGCGAGTTCTTGCCCTCCTCTTCGTCGAGGTGAAAGCGCTGCGGATCGAACTTCGCCGCAAAGGTCTTGATGGACTCCGCGGTAAACGTATAGGCGCCGATATCGCGGCGCTGGCCGATCTCGATGTCCTCGAAGAACCGCATCAGACCGCTCCTTCGCGTCGCGCGATCAGGATCGGCGAGGTCATCTCGGCGAGCGCTTCGCCCTTGGCGTTGCGCACCGTGCATTTGAACTTGACGATGCCGAGATTGGGCCTGCTCTTCGACGTGCGCGCCTCCACGACGTCGACATCGAGCATGAGGTCGTCGCCGGGCCTGAGCGGAGAGAGCCAGCGTACCTCATCGACGCCGGGAGATCCCAGTGAGGCGGCGCGGGTGATGAAGCCGTCCGCCATCATCCGCATCATCAGCGAGCAGAGATGCCAGCCCGAGCCCGACAGGCCGCGCAGCATGCTCTTGGCTGCGGCCTCCTCGTCGAGATGCATCGGCTGCGGATCGAACTCGGCGGCAAAGGCCAGGATCTCGTCGCGGGTGACGTGGCGCGGGCCGAACGTTCCAAAGCGGCCGGGCGGGAAATCTTCGAAGGTCAGGGTCATCTTGGAAAAGCTTTGCGGGAAGGACAGATTGTGGCCGCACTTTGCGGCAATCTCAACCCGCCGGCTCGCATGGCTCGTGCTACATTCGGCGAGTCGGGCTAAACCTGCCTCATTGTCGGGATGACACGGCCGGCGGCACGATCTGCCCGGGGGAGAGAGATGTTTTCATTCAGCGATCTGTTTCAATGGGACCGCTTCATCACGCCGACGATCATCAAGACCTTCTACTGGCTGGTGATCGGCGTGATCTGCCTGTTCGGCCTCTCCGGAATCTTTGCAGGCCTCACCGCGATGGCGATCAGCCCGTTCGCCGGCTTCCTGGTGGTGCTGGAGTCGATCGCCGGCGTCATCGTCGGTGTCGTGTTCTCGCGCATCGCCGCGGAATTGATCCTGATCGTGTTCCGCATCAACGAGCACCTCGGCGCGATCAGGGATCAGGGCGGCGGGTTGCGGTAACCCGGATGCCGGCACCGTAGGGTGGGCAAAGGCGCGAAAGCGCCGTGCCCACCATCTCTCTCGATCACAAGGAATGCGTGGGCACGCTTCGCTTTGCCCACCCTACGGCACCGCCGTTGCAGCTTACGTATTGAACCTGAAATGCATCACGTCGCCGTCGGCGACGACGTATTCCTTGCCCTCGAGACGCAGCTTGCCGGCATCCCGCGCACCGGCCTCGCCGCCCAGCGCGACGTAGTCCTCATAGGCGATGGTCTCGGCACGAATGAAGCCCTTCTCGAAATCGGTGTGGATCACACCGGCCGCGCCCGGCGCCTTGGTGCCGCGATGGATGGTCCAGGCCCGCGCTTCCTTCGGGCCCACCGTGAAATAGGTGATGAGCTGGAGCAGCGCATAGCCGGCGCGGATCAGGCGATCGAGGCCGGCCTCCTCCAGGCCGAGCGTCTCCAGGAAGTCGGCGCGCTCCTCCCGCGAGATGGTGGCGATCTCGGATTCGATCTTGGCGGAGATGACGACGGCAACCGCGCCTTCCTTCGCCGCCTGCTCCTCGACCGCCTTGGAGAAGGCGTTGCCGGTCGCCGCCGAGCCTTCCTCGACGTTGCAGACATACAGCACCGGCTTTGACGAGAGCAGGCCGAGCATCGAGAAGGCGCGCTCCTCTTCCGGCTTGCGCTCGACGAGGCGCGCGGGCTTGCCGTCACGCAGCAGCACCAGCGTGCGGTTGACGAGGTCGAGCTGCTCCTTGGCGTCCTTGTCGTTGCCCTTGGCCTTCTTGGTCAAATTATCGACGCGCTTCTCGAGACTGTCGAGGTCGGCGAGCATCAGCTCGGTCTCGATGGTCTCGATGTCGGCGAGCGGGGCGATCTTGCCCTCGACATGGGTGATGTCGGAATCTTCAAAACAGCGCACCACATGCGCGATGGCGTCGACCTCGCGGATGTTGGCGAGGAACTGGTTGCCGAGGCCTTCGCCCTTGGAGGCGCCGCGCACGAGGCCGGCGATGTCGACGAAGGTGAGCCGGGTCGGGATGATCTGACCCGACTTGGCGATCGCCGCGAGCTTGTCGAGCCTGGGATCGGGCACGGCGACTTCGCCGACATTCGGCTCGATGGTGCAGAACGGATAGTTCGCCGCCTGCGCCGCGGCCGTCTCGGTCAGCGCATTGAACAAGGTCGACTTGCCGACATTGGGCAATCCGACGATCCCGCATTTGAATCCCACGAGCGTTATTCCTTGCCGTTCTCGTCCTTGGTCAAAAATCCCTTCGCCTGCATCGCCAGGTGCACCCTGTTGGCGAAGGTCGCGTCCGTGCCCTTGACGATCAGGGCGGCGTGCTCGGCCACCGCGTCGCAGAGCGTCGTCACCCACTCGTTGTCGGCCTTGGCGAAATCCGACAGCACGTGGCCGTGCACCAGTTCCTTGACGCCGGGATGACCGATGCCGAGCCTGACACGGCGATATTCGTTGCCGATATGCGCCGAGATCGAACGCAGACCGTTGTGACCGGCGATGCCGCCGCCGATCTTCACCCGCACCTTGCCCGGTGGCAGCTCGAGCTCGTCGTGAAACACCGTGGTGTCGCCAGGCGCGATCTTGAAGAAGCTCGCGGCCTCCTGAACACTGCGGCCGGACTCGTTCATGTAGGTCGTGGGCTTGAGCAGGATCACGCGCTCGGTGCCGAGCGTGCCTTCCGACGCCTCGCCCTGAAACCTGCGGCGCCATGGTGAAAAACCATGACGCCGCGCGATCTCGTCGACGGCCATGAAGCCGATATTGTGCCGGTTACGTGCGTATTTCGCGCCGGGATTGCCGAGCCCAACAAAGAGTCGCATGACGCGGCGCGCCCCTCAGCCGGCACGCGATCGATGACCGCGCGCCAGCTCTTTTGAAGGATTACTTCTTCTTGTCGCCGCCGGCCGGAGCCTTGGCGGCAGCGGCCGGAGCAGCAGCACCCGCGGCCGGAGCCGCAGCGCCCGCCGCCGGAGCAGCACCAGCCGCCGGAGCCGCGCCACCAGCAGCAGCCGCAGCCGCGGCCTTCTGCTCTTCGGCGTAGCCGGACGGCGGCACGATGGTGACGAGGGTTGCATCCTCTCGGGTCAGGGCCTTCACGCCGGCCGGCAGCTTGACGTCGGCAAGATGCAGCGAGTGACCGATTTCCAGCGAGCCGACGTCGGCTTCGATGTACTGCGGAATGTTCTCGACACCGCATTCGAGCTCGATGGCGTGGGCGACGATGTTGACCGTGCCGCCGCGCTTCACGCCGGGCGAACCTTCGGCCTTCACGACATGCAGCGGGACGCTGATGCGGATCGTGGCGCCTTCGCCGAGACGCATGAAGTCGACATGGATCGGGAAGTCCTTGACCGGGTCGAGGTGATAGTCGCGCGGAATCACGCGGTGCTTCTTGCCCTCGAGGTCAATGTCGACCAGCGTGGTCAGGAACCGGCCGGCGAGGATGCGCTGGCGCAGTTCACGATCTGCAATCGAGATCGTCAGCGGGGGCTGGTTATCACCATAGATCACTCCGGGCACGCGCCCGGCGCGACGCTCTGCCCGGGCGGCCCCCTTGCCGCTCTTCGGACGTGCGGTCGCCTTCAATTCCTTGACGGTCGTCGCCATAGTTTAAGTCCTTGTTTTTGCAAAAGTTAATGGGCCGCAGCGCGGCCCATGGCATGGTTCGCAGCAAGCCTCCAGGGGTGCGGGGGCCACGAACTGGCGGGCTTTTACCCGGAAGATGCGGAAATGACAAGGAGAATGGGCCGGTAGCCTGGGGTTCCTATCCCCGGGAGGGTAAAGGCGCCTCTACCCGCCGAGCTTGGCTTCCAGCGCCGCGATGCGCGCTTTCAGGGCTTCGTTCTCCTCGCGCGCCAGGCGGGCCATGTCCTTGACCGCCTCGAACTCCTCGCGCTTGACCAGATCCATGTCGCGCAGGAACTTCTCGGCCTGGTTGCGCATCACGGTATCGAACTCGCGCTTGACGCCCTGGGCCGCTCCGGCGGCGTCGTTCATCATGCGGCCGATCTCGTCGAAAAACCGGTTGGTGGTCTGGGTCATGTCGGTCTCCTGATCGGTCTTTTGATGCCCCGATAAACTTTGCGCGAACGCGCGAAAAGACAATGGCAATCCGCGGTGACAGGTTCAAGGGCCGCAGCAGCGGTATCCTTGTCATGCCCCGGTTTCCTTGCAATCGTATTCAACGTCCCTGCATGTCAGGGAATCACAAGGCGGAACGCACGGCATGATCGAGCAGCAGATCGCAATTCCCACCAAGGACGGCCACACCGCGACCTTCATCGTCCATCCCGAGCGCGGCGGCCCCTTCCCGGTCATCCTGTTCTACATGGACGCGCCGGCAATCCGCGAGGAGCTGCGCGACATGGCGCGCCGGCTCGCGACCTCGGGCTATTACGTGATGCTGCCGAACCTCTATTACCGTTCCGGCGTGATGGAGCTCGGCGCGCTGCCGGCTGACCCGAACGCGCCGGAGCGCAAGCGCATGTTCGCGCTGATGGGCTCGCTCACCATTCCCATGATCATGGACGACACGCGCGCGCTGCTCACCCATGCGGAGGGCCAGGCCGCCGCGAACACTGAGATCGTCGGCACCGTCGGCTATTGCATGAGCGGCCGCTATGCGGTGAACGCCGCGACGCATTTCCCGGAACGCGTCAAGGCCGCCGCCTCGGTCTACGGCACGCAGCTTGCGACCGACCAGGACGACAGCCCGCATCTGGCGGCAGGCAAGACCAAAGCCGAACTCTATTTCGCCTGCGCCGAGACCGACATCTATGCGCCGACCGAAATCATCGAGAAGGTCAAGCAGGGCATGAGCGGCGCGAAAGCCGAGGTCGAGATCTATCCCGGCACCCATCACGGCTTCGCCTTTCCCAAGCGTCCGGTCTATGACCGCGACGCGGCCGAGCGGCATTGGGAGCGTCTGCTGGCGCTCTATCGCCGCAACCTCGTCTAGAGATAGAAGGCCTGATGCCCTTTCTCCTCATCGACTTTCCGTCCTTCGACCCGATCGCTGTCGCCATCGGACCGTTTGCAATCCGCTGGTACGCGCTCGCTTATATCGGCGGCATCGTCATCGGCTGGCTCTATGCGCGCTCGCTGCTGAAGAACGAGCGTCTGTGGGGCGGCCCCGCACCGATGTCACTGGTGCAGATCGATGACTTCATCCTCTGGGTCACGCTCGGTATCATCCTCGGCGGCCGCACCGGCTACGTGCTGTTTTACAATCTGCCCTTCTTCATCGATCATCCCGCGGCGATCTTCCGGCTGTGGGAAGGCGGCATGTCGTTCCATGGCGGCTTCCTCGGCTGCGTGGTCGCGGTGATGTGGTTCGCCCATCGGGCCGGCATCTCGATCCTGTCACTCGGCGACATCACCACTGCCGTCGCCCCTATCGGGCTGCTGCTCGGGCGTATCGCCAATTTCATCAATGGCGAATTATGGGGCCGCGCCACCGATGCGAGCGTTCCCTGGGCCATGATCTTCCCGAACGATCCGACGCACCTGCCGCGCCATCCGAGCCAGCTCTACGAGGCCGGCATGGAAGGCATCCTGCTGTTCGCGGTGCTGGCCATCATGATCCGCTTCGGCGCCCTGAAGCGCCCGGGCATGATCCTCGGTGCCTTCATCCTGATCTACGGCCTGACCCGGATCGCCGGCGAACACTTCCGCGAGCCGGACGCCCAGCTCGGCTTCCTCTGGGGCGGATTAACCATGGGCATGCTGCTGTCGATCCCGATGCTACTCGTCGGCAGTATACTTGTTGTAAGGGCTGTCAGGCGCGGTGCGCCGCAGCCCGTCGAGGCCATTCATTAATTCCTTTCGAGAAGACGAGCCGTGACCGAACAGCCGCTACTCAACGAGATCAAGGCGCTGATCAAATCCTCGGGCCCCATGCCGGTGTGGCGGTACATGGAACTGTGCCTGATGCATCCGCACTACGGCTACTACGTCTCGCGCGATCCGCTCGGGCGTGAGGGCGACTTCACCACCGCGCCCGAGGTCAGCCAGATGTTCGGCGAACTCTTGGGCTTGTGGACCGCGTCGGTCTGGAAACAGATGGGCTCGCCGCAGCTGCTGCGGCTGATCGAGCTCGGCCCCGGCCGCGGCACCATGATGGCGGACGCGCTGCGCGCGCTTCGCGTACTGCCGCCGCTCTATCAGGCCCTTCACATCCACATGGTCGAGGTCAATCCCGTCCTGCGCGAACGGCAGAGTGCGACGCTATCGGGCGTGCGCAACAGCATCACCTGGCACGACAGCATCGACGACGTGCCTGATGGTCCCGGCATCATCCTCGCCAACGAATATTTCGATGTGCTGCCGATCCATCAGATGGTGAAGCGCGAGGACGGCTGGCACGAGCGCGTGATCGAGATCGACCCCAACGGCAACCTGCAGTTCGGCGCCGCCTCCGAGCCGACGCCGCGCTTCGACGTGCTGCTGCCGCCTCTGGTACGCGCGGCCCCCGTCGGCGCGGTGTTCGAGTGGCGCCCCGATACGGAAATCATGAAGCTCGCCACGCGCGTGCGCGACCAGGACGGCGCGGCGCTGATCATCGACTACGGGCATTTGCGCAGTGATGCCGGCGACACCTTCCAGGCCATCGCACGCCACAGCTTCACCGATCCCCTGAAGGCGCCGGGCCAGGCCGACGTGACCGCCCATGTCGACTTCCAGGCGCTCGCGCGCGCCGCCGAGGACGTCGGCGCCCGCGTGCATGGACCGGTGACACAGGGCGACTTCCTCAAGCGGGTCGGCATCGACACCCGCGCGGCAGCGTTGATGTCGAAGGCGACGCCCGAGGTGGCCACCGACATTTCCATCGCGCTGAAGCGGCTGACCGACACCGGGCGCAGCGGCATGGGCGCGATGTTCAAGGTGCTCGGCATCTCCGAGCCGCGGCTGACGGGCCTTGCCGGCCTCAGCGATCTCGAGCACGCCGGAGGCGATAAATGACCCTCACTTCGTCGCTGCTGTCGGCGGTGCCCGGCCTGCGCCATGCCTTCTTCACCCGCGAGGGCGGCGTCTCCAGCGGCATCTATTCGGCGCTGAATGGCGGGCTCGGCTCCAACGACGACCAAGCCCTCGTCGCGGAGAACCGGCGCCGCATGGCCGAGCATGTCGGCGTCGCCGCCGATCGTTTCGTCAGCCTGCACCAGATCCATTCGCCCGACGTGCTCGTCGCAGATAGCCCATGGCCAACCGGGCCGCGGCCAAAGGGCGATGCGATGGTGACGAAGACGCCGGGCATCGCGCTCGGGGTCTCCGCCGCCGATTGCGGACCGGTGCTGTTCGTCGATCCCCATTCGCGTGTCATCGGCGGCGCGCATGCCGGCTGGAAGGGCGCGCTGACGGGGGTGCTGGAAGCGACGATCTCCGCCATGGAAAAGCTCGGCGCGAGGCGCAGCGGCATCATCGCCGCGATCGGTCCCTTGATCCGCCAGGACAGCTACGAGGTCGGGAACGAGTTCGTCGCACGCTTCATCGAAGCCGACGCGGACAACGCCGTGTTCTTCATTCCCTCAGTGCGGGAGGGCCATGCGATGTTCGACCTCGCCGGCTTCATCCGCAAGCGGCTGGAGGCTGCGGGCATTCTGATGATCGACGATCTCGGTCTCGACACTTACGTCGACGAGCGCTTCTTCAGCTATCGGCGTTCGGTGCATCGCAAGGAGCCGGATTACGGCCGTCACGTTCACGCGATCGCGCTGGAGACGTGAACACACAGGCAACGTCGTTTCATTCCGGGGCGATGCACGAACTTCGTGCCCGTAATGCACCGGACCTGTGTCGCCTCCGCCCTAGACCTTAATCGATTTTAACGATATCGCTGCCCTCAATGAGGGAAGCGTCATCTCTTCTGCGCCGCGCGGGTTCGCGCGTGCTTGCGGTCGTGCTGCTGGCGGCAGCGACGGCGCTGGCCGGCTGTGCCGGCGGCAACGTGCCCGCCAATTCCTATGCGATGGCGGCAGCAAGCGCCGGCTCCGGCGCGACGGTGGCCTTCGAGTCGATCGACGGACCGCCGCCACAGGTGTTCGACCGCATGGTCGGGGTGCTCGACAGCGAATCCAAGCTGCGCAGCCTCTCGATTGTCTCCCGCGAGGGGGCGGCTGCCTACCGTGTGCGCAGCTACCTCTCCGCCCAGGTGGTGCGCGGCAAGACCGTGATCGCATGGGTGTGGGACGTCTACGACGCCAACCAGCAGCGGGCGCTCCGCCTCTCCGGTGAGGAGCCGACCGCCACCAGGGGCGGAAAGGATCCGTGGGCCGCCGCCGACGATCTGGTGCTGCGAAAGATCGCCCAGGCCGGATTCAGCGGACTTTCCAACATGATCAACGGAACGCCGGATACGCCGGGCACTGTACCTGGCTTGCGCGGGCCGGCCGTGGCAAGCGTGACGCCGGAGGCGCCTGCGGCCGAGATGCCGGCCACGGCGCTCGGCTATGCCCCACAATAACCACCGCTAAACCACGGGCCTGGTTTGCGGCCAAACCGTTGGCCCGACTCAGGATTTTCAGAGGGAAAACGTAGCATCCCGGGTTGCCATTGCGGCCTCCGGCCTGATATTTGCTCGCTCGTCGTAACCGTGCTGTCAGTGGGTATTCTCTGATGTTGAACGTCGTATCCAGCAAAGCGCGGGAGGAAGCGTCCATGTCGGCCAAGAACGGCTCCATCAAGCTCGTCGCCGGCAACTCCAATCCGGCTCTCGCCCAGGCCATCGCGCAGGGCCTCGACATGCCGCTGACCAAGGCGGTGGTCCGACGCTTCGCCGACATGGAGATCTTCGTCGAGGTCCAGGAAAACATCCGCGGCTCCGATGCCTTCATCATCCAGTCGACCTCGTTTCCGGCGAACGACAATCTGATGGAGCTCCTGATCATTACCGACGCGCTGCGCCGCTCCTCGGCGCGCCGCATCACCGCCGTGATCCCCTATTTCGGCTATGCGAGGCAGGACCGCCGCTCCGGCTCGCGCACGCCGATCTCGGCCAAGCTGGTCGCCAATCTGATCACCCATGCCGGTGTCGATCGCGTCATGACGCTCGACCTGCATGCCGGCCAGATCCAGGGCTTCTTCGACATCCCGACCGACAATCTGTTCGCGGCCCCCTTGATGGTGCGCGACATCCGCGAACGTTTCGACCTCGGCAAGGTGATGGTGGTCTCGCCTGATGTCGGCGGCGTGGCCCGCGCCCGTGGCCTTGCCAAGCGCATCAACACCCCGCTCGCGATCGTCGACAAGCGCCGCGAGCGTCCGGGTGAATCCGAGGTCATGAACGTGATCGGCGACGTCTCCGGCTACAGCTGTATCCTGGTCGACGACATCGTCGATTCCGGCGGCACGCTGGTGAACGCGGCCGATGCGCTGATCGCCAAGGGCGCCAAGGAGGTCTACGCCTACATCACCCACGGCGTGCTCTCCGGCGGTGCGGCGGCCCGTATCTCCGGCTCGAAGCTGAAAGAGCTCGTCATCACCGACTCGATCCTGCCTACGGAAGCGGTGACCAAGGCGCCGAACATCCGCACGCTGCCGATCGCCAGCCTGATCTCGGACGCGATCGCGCGCACCGCGGCGGAAGAATCGGTCTCGAGCCTGTTCGACTAAACTAAGGTCTGCAATGCCGAAGGGTGGGCAAAGGCGCTGCGCGCCGTGCCCGCCATCTCTTTGCCGTTACGACGTAAGTCGGTCACGCTGCAAAGCTCGGCAGCACAACGTCTCTCATCAGCGCGAGCATCACTTCGGTCTGCTCCCGGCCCGATCGCTGGTAATTGCCGCAGTGGATCGCTACGACGAGATCGCGCGCCGGGATCACGAACAGATACTGACCGCCCCAGCCGACACCGCCAAACCAATGCAGCGGCTGCGCAGTGGCGAAATCGCCCATGTACCAGTGATAGCCATAGTGACGACCGAAGCTGATCGGGACAACAGGCGTGGTCACGCGCTTCACCCAGTCGGCCGGGACGATGGACTTTCCGTTCCAGCTGCCATTCGCCAGCATGAGTTGTCCGATCTTGACGAGGTCGCGCGGCAAAAGACGCGCCCCTGAGGCCGCGCGCGGCTCGCCGTCCTGGCCAATGCTCCAGTCCGACGGGCCAAAGCCGAGGGGATCGAACAGCACGCGGCGGCAATAGGCCGGCAAGGCTTCGCCGGTGCCCCTGGCGATGAGCCGGCCGAGCAGCGCGGTGGCGCCGCCGCAATAGGTCCACTTCACGCCCGGCTCACCGGCGATCGGACGCTCGAGAATGAAGCGATAGCGATCGTGCGCGGCTTCCATCGCCGTCTCGCTGTTGCGCGGATCGCCGTAAACGATCGCGAGTTCTTCCCAGTCGAGCCCAAGCGTCATCGAGAGCGCGTGGTGGATCGTGATCTTGTCCCGGCCCGGCTGCACGGCGAGATCGGCATATTCGGGAAACCGCGCATAGAGCTTTGCGTCCGTCGGCGGCACCTTGCCCTCCGCGAGCGCGATACCGTAGGCAAGACCGACGATGCTCTTGGACACCGAGCGCAGATCGTGCGGCACGTCGGGGCCGAACACGACGCGGCCGAGCGGCCGGTCCCAGCCTTCATCCTCCCCCTCGCCATAGTGCTCGAACACGAGCTTGCCGCCCTGGCTCACCAGAAGCGCGTGCAGCCCGGGCAGCTTGCCGGCTCGCTCCAGTGCGGCGAGGCTCTGGGCAGGATCGATCGCCCCGGCCAAGGCGGGCGGGGCCCAAGCGAAGGCTCGAGGGAAGGCCGACGGCAGCGCGATGCCCGCGCCGAGACCAGCCAGTAGATGACGACGGCTGAGAGCAGCCATAGCCAATTCCTCCGGAACGGTGTATTCACAGGTACCTTGCAATAAATGGTACCTTGCTATATAAGCTCCTTCGAAAGCGGTGTAGTCAAGGAGGAAATGGCCGACTCGACGAATCAGGTTCAACTCAAGAAGGGCGCGCTGGAGCTCTGCGTGCTCGCCCTGCTCGCGCGCGGCGAGAGCTATGCCTATGAGATCGCGAGCACGCTGTCGGCCGGCGTCGGCATGGGTGAAGGAACGATCTATCCGTTGATGCGGCGGATGCAGGATGACGGGCTGGTCGACACCCGCCTCGAGGAATCCAGTAGCGGCCCGCCGCGCAAATATTATCGCCTGACGGCCGCCGGCCGCGCCGCCTTCACCGCGCAGAAGCGCGAATGGCGAAGCTTTACCGACGCAGTCGACCGCCTCCTCGGAGACGCCAAATGACCCGCGACGACTTCCTTCACATCCTCGCCGACGGGCTCGCGGGACTGCCCTCGGCGGAGATCGACGACATCCTCTCCGACTATTCCGCTCATTTCGAGGAGGCGCGCGCCTCTGGGCGGAGCGAGCAAGAGGTCGCCGCCGCGCTGGGCGATCCCAGACGGCTGGCCCGCGAGCTGCGCGCCGAGACGGGGTTGCGCCGTTGGGAGAACCATCACTCCTTCCGCAACTCCACGGCCGCGCTGTTCGCGCTCAGTGGCCTCGCCGTGGTTGACATCGTCTTGATGCTGCCACTGCTGCT
This sequence comes from Bradyrhizobium campsiandrae, assembly GCF_014529705.1. Classification (GTDB taxonomy): domain Bacteria; phylum Pseudomonadota; class Alphaproteobacteria; order Rhizobiales; family Xanthobacteraceae; genus Bradyrhizobium; species Bradyrhizobium campsiandrae. Next base: position 13,856 of record NZ_JAANIH010000057.1, on the reverse strand, counting down.
TGCCGTTCTGCTGATCCTGCTCGTGATCGCCTTCGTGATGTGCGTGCTGGGGATCGTCGGAATCGGATTGCTGATCAGCGTCTACAAGCATTTTGGCGACAGACATCTCGTCAATCTGATCTTGCGTGGGCTGGCAGGCGTCGCACTCGTGACCACAGGCGCGGGCTTCGGCGCGCTGTTGGCGCTTGGGCTCAATGCCGCGGTCGGATGGCTCGGCAACTATGCGCGGCTGCATTACCGATTGCTCAAGCCGGAGCAGAGCGACGTCTGAGCTTCAACCTGCCTCCGCCTTCGCGCTCACCACATCCGCGAACGACTTGAAGAACTCTCCTGCGAGCTTCGTTGCGGTCGAGTTGATCAGCCGCGCGCCAAGCTGGGCGAGCTTGCCGCCGATCTGGGCGTCGACATCGTAGTGCAGCACCGTGACGTCGGCGCCCTGGGACTCCAGCCGCACGAGCGCCCCGCCCTTGGCGAAGCCTGCGACACCACCAGAACCTTCGCCGGAGATGCGATAGGCGTTCGGCGGATCGAGATCGGAAAGGGTCACTTTGCCGCTGAACGTCGCCTTCACCGGGCCGACCTTGAAAACCACCGTGGCTGTCATCTCGTTCGGCGCGGTCACATCGAGCGACTGGCAGCCCGGGATGCACTGCTTCAGCACGGCGGGATCGTTCAGCGCCGCCCACACCTGCTCGCGCGATGCGGGGATACGCTGGCTGTCGTTCATCTGCATGATCGGCTCTCACTCTCTGCTGGCTGACTGATGGGCGGCACGCTGGCCGCGCCGCCGTTCCACGGTGATCTCGGCGAGGATCGACATCGCGATCTCCTCCGGCGTGATAGCACCGAGATCGAGGCCGGCCGGTGCCTTGAAGTCGTCGATCGCAGCGGCGCTCGCGCCCTCTGCAAGGAGTTTTGCGCGGAGCGAGGCCATCTTGCGGCGGCTGCCGACGAAGGCGTGATAACAGGCCCTGGTTGCGATCGCGGCGCGCAAGGCCGCCTCGTCGCCCTTGCCTTGCGTCGAGACCACGACGAAGCGGTTGGCGTCGTTGAGATCGCCGAGCCGATAGCCGTCGATGATCGCATCGGCATCCGGCTGCGCGGAGAGATCAGCGGCGGGCGCGGCGATCGTCACGTGGTAGCTCAGCACACGCGCCTGCGCCGCGAGCGACAGCGCCACCGGGCTTGCGCCGAGGATCACGAGCGAAGGATGCGGCAGCACAGGTTCGACGAAAATATCCATCGTGCCCTTGCTTGGGCACATATTGCTGGCGAAGCGGATGCCGTCCCGGCTCTCGCCCGCGACGACACCGAGCTCGGCCAGCAAATTCTCCGGCCGCACCGAGACCATGCGCGGCTCGCCGTCGGCCAGTGCCTCGCGCGCCGCTTTCAGCACGGCCCCCCTGGCGCAGCCGCCGCCGATCCAACCCGCGACGATGGTGCCGTCGGCCGCGATGATCGCCTTCGCGCCAGCCTTCGCCGCGGTCACCGACACCGTGCGCACCACCGTCGCGAGCACGAAGGCACGCTCGGTGGCCTTCATCTGCGCCACTAGTTCCAGCACTTCGACAGGAGCGGTCATTGCAACATCCCTCAGAGCTTTGCCAGATAGGGTTCGAGCGCACGCAGGCTTTGCAGCGAATTCGCCGGCGCATAGAGATCGACATGCGGCAGCGCGGCCTTGATGCCCCGCGCTTCCGGCGCATAGCCTTCCCAGGCCATCATCGGATTGAGCCAGACGATGCGGCGGCAGCGGCGGCGCATCGCAGCCATCTCGCGACCGAGCAAAGCGGCATCGCCGGTCTCGTAGCCATCGGAGACGATCATCACGCAGCTGCGCGAATGGATCACGCGCGAGGCATGCCAGCGATTGAAGGTCTGCAAGGACTCGCCGATCCTCGTGCCGCCGCCCGCGCCTTGCGCCATGATCGAGAGCCGGTCGAGCGCACGGCCGGCATCCTTCTCTTTCAACGCATCCGACACGTAGGCGAGACGCGTGTGGAACAAAAACGCTTCGGCCTCGCGAAACTGATCGAGCACGCCATGGATGAAGCGCAGAAAGACGGAGGTGTACATGCTCATCGAGCCCGATGCATCGAGCAGCACGATCAGCCGCAACGGCTTGTGCTTGCGCCGCCGCTTGACGAGGCTGATCGGCACGCCGCCATGGCTGATATTGCGGTGGATGGTGCGGCGGAGATCGAGCCGATAGCCGCGCCGGCGCGCCAGATCGCGCCTGGTCAGGCGCGTGCGCATGGCCTTGGCGAGCTGCGCGGCGGCCTCGTGCGCCTGCGCGACCTGGTCGGGATCGCCAAGCTTTCTGAAATCGACCTCGGCGAGATTTTCTGCGCGTGAAGAACCCTCCATACGGCCTTCGCCGGAGCCCCCCTCAGGCGCGTCGTCCGAAGAGCAAAGCTGATCGGTCAGGAGCTGGCCGCCGCCCTGCTCAGCAGACCTGTCCTGAAAGCTCTTCAGCGATGGATTGCCGGCACCCGGCGTCGACCCAACCGTGCGAGAGCGCGAGCGTACGCGCTTGCCGAGCCAGAACGCGTCGAACAGCCCATCGAACTTGTCCCAATCGGACTTTCGCGCCGAGAACAAATGCTTGAATGCCGCGCGTAGCAGGCCCGGCCGCGCCGCGTAGCCCGACGACAGCAGGGTTGCCGCGTCCTGCCCTTCGGCGAGCCCGACGCGGAAGCCGGCATCGCGCAGCGTGCGCAGGAACGCGGTAAGCCGAGCGGAAACGAGGCGCGAGACCGCGTTGAGATCATCATAATCGGGGCTGGAGCCGCAGCAACTCATGCGACCCTCCCGAGCAGGCGTTGCGTCACTTCCGGCGTGACGCGGGCGCGGTCCTCATGAGTCTTCAACAGGCAGACCAGCGTCTCATGCACGGTCTCCGGCGCGCCGTGAAGATCGCGGACATCGAGACCGACGAGGGCCGCCGCCCAGTCCAGCGTCTCCGCGACTCCAGGCACCTTACGCAGCTCCTCCTTGCGCACGCCTTCGACCATGCGCGCGATCTGAAGCGACAGCGACGGGCTCGCGCCGGAGACGCGCGTCAGGATGATGCGGGTCTCGCGGTCGACATCGGGATAGTCGACATAGTGATAGAGGCAGCGCCGGCGCAGCGCGTCGGAGAGCTCGCGGGTGCCGTTCGAGGTCAGCACGACATGCGGGATCGTGACGGCGGGGATGGTGCCGAGTTCGGGGATCGAGACCTGGAAGTCGGACAAAAGCTCGAGCAGGAACGCTTCGAACTCATCGTCCGCGCGGTCGATTTCGTCGATCAGCAGCACCGGCGCCTGCCGTCTTCGGATCGCGGCAAGCAAGGGCCGCTCCAGCAGGTATTTTTCCGAGAACACCTGATCCTCGATGCTGTCGCTGCCGCGATGCGCCTGGATCGCCAGCAGCTGGCGCTGGTAGTTCCACTCGTAGAGCGCGGAGGATTGGTCGAGCCCCTCGTAACACTGCAGGCGGATCAGCTCGGTCGCATGCACTTTTGCCAGCGCCTTCGCCACCTCGGTCTTGCCGACGCCCGCCTCGCCCTCCAGCAGCAGCGGACGCCGCAGCATCTGCATCAGCGAGATCGCGGTTGCAAGATCCGCATCGGCGATGTAGCCGGATGCGGCCAGCGCCTGCGCGATCTCGTCACGATTTTTCATCTCCGGCCTCCTCCGTCATTGCGAGCGAAGCGAAGCAATCCAGGAATGCGTCCGCGGAAACAGCCTGGATTGCTTCGTCGCTTCGTTCCTCGCAATGACGATGCGGTCAAATCACGCCACCGCTCCGAGCTGCTTCGCCGCCTTCCAATTGCGCCAGAAATCATGCGGCATCTGGATATGCGTGGACCCTAAGAACGAGAACGCGTCGTTGACGGCATTGGAGAAGGCCGGCACGCCGCCGACATTCGGGCTCTCGCCGACGCCCTTGGCGCCGATGGGATGATGCGGCGACGGGGTGACGGTGAAGTCGGTCTCCCAATGCGGCGTCTCCACCGCTGTGGGCATGAAGAAGTCCATGAACGAGCCCGTGACGACATTGCCGACCTCGTCGTAACGGATCTCCTGACCCATCGCGATGGCGAAGGCCTCGGTGAGGCCGCCATGCACCTGCCCCTCGATGATCATCGGATTGATGCGGGTGCCGCAATCATCGAGCGCATAGAAGCGCCTGACGTTGTAGACGCCGGTATCGACGTCGATGTCCATTACGCAGAGATACGCACCAAAAGGATACGTCATGTTGGGCGGATCGTAGTAACTCACCGCCTCCAGCCCGGGCTCCATGCCGGGCGGCACCGAATTGTAGGCTGCCCAGCAAATATCCTTCATCGACATGAATTTCTCCGGCAGGCCCTTCACCCGGAAGCCGTCGATGTCGAATTCGAGATCGTCCTCGTGGACCTCGAGCCTGTAGGCCGCGATCATCTGCGCCTTGGCCTTGATCTTTCGCGCCGCCATCGCGATGGCCGCGCCCGCCACCGGCGTCGAGCGCGAGCCATAGGTGCCGAGCCCGTAAGGCGCGGTGTCGGTGTTGCCCTCCTCCACCATGATGTTGTCGGCGGGAATGCCGATCTCGGTCGCGATGATCTGGGCCCAAGTGGTCTCGTGGCCCTGGCCCTGGCTCTTGGTCCCCATGCGGGCGATGCCTGCACCGGTCGGGTGCAGGCGGATCTCGCAGGAGTCGAACATGGCGATGCCGAGGATGTCGCAATTCTTCGACGGTCCGGCGCCGACGATCTCGGTGAAGAAGGATACCCCGAGCCCCATGATCTCGCGGGTCTCACCGCGCGCGAACGCCGCGCGTTTGTCGGCCTGTTCCTTGCGGAGCGCGGCGTAGCCAGTGGTCTCCATCATCTTGCGCATGGCGGTGTGATAGTCGCCGGAATCGTATTCCCAGCCCAGCGCCGAATGATACGGAAACTGCTCCGGCTTGATGAAGTTCTTCAGCCTGAGCTCAGCCGGATCCATGTTGAGCTTCTGCGCCAGAATGTCCATGGCACGCTCGATGCAGTAGGCCGCCTCCGTGACGCGGAACGAGCAACGATAGGCCACCCCTCCAGGTGCCTTGTTGGTGTAGACGCCGTCCACAGCCAGATGCGCGGTCGGGAAGTCGTAGGAGCCGGTGACGATGTTGAAGAAGCCGGCCGGCCATTTCGACGGATCGGCGCAGGCATCGAACGCGCCATGGTCGGCGAGCACGTGCACGCGCAGTCCCGTGACCTTGCCCTCCTTCGTCGCGGCGATCTCGGTGGTCATGTGGTAGTCGCGCGCGAATGAGGTCGCGGTCAGGTTCTCGATGCGGTCCTCGACCCATTTCACCGGCTTGCCGGTGACGATGGAGGCCACGGCCGCGCAGATATAGCCGGGATAGGCACCGACCTTATTGCCGAAGCCGCCGCCGATATCAGGCGCGATGACGTGGATCTTCTGCTCCGGCAATTTTGCGATCAGCGACACCACGGTGCGGATCACATGCGGAGCCTGAAACGTGCCGTAGATCGTCAGCTCGCCCTTGATCTTGTCGAAGGAGCAGACGCATTGGCAGGTCTCGAGCGGTGAGGGATGAGTGCGATGATAGGAGATCATCTCCTTGATCGTCACCTCGGCCTTCTTGAAGGCGGCATCCGTCAGCTCCTTGTCGCCCACCGTCCACTCGAAGATATGGTTGTGGTGCTTGCGCGGGCCGTGCGCGCCCGACGTCTTGCCGGCGAGGTCCTCGCGCAGCACCGGCGCATCCTTGTCCATCGACTTGAAGGGATCGACCAGCGGGGCTAGAGGCTCGTATTCGACGATCACCTTGTTGATGCCGTCGTCGGCCGCATAGCGGTCGGTGGCGACGACGAAGGCGACCTCCTGATTCTGGAACAACACCTTGCCGTCGGCGAGCACCATCTGCACGTCGCCGGCAAGCGTCGGCATCCAGGCCAGGTTGACGGTCTTGAGCGTCTCGGCGGTGATCACCGCGAGCACGCCCGGCACTTTCAGCGCCTCGCTGTCGTCGATCCTTTTCACGCGGGCATGCGGATGCGGCGAGCGGACGAAATCGCCATGCAGCATGCCCGGCAGCTTGACGTCGTCGACGTAATTGCCCTTGCCTTGGGTGAAGCGGATATCCTCGACGCGCTTGCGCTTGCAGCCCATGCCTTCGAGTGCGGCACTGCGTTGTTCCCGCGTGGGAGTCATGTCGTTCATTCTGCGGCCTCCCGGAATTCTACGCCGTTGATCTTGGCGCTCGCGTATTGAATGGCTTTGACGATGTTCTGGTAGCCGGTGCAGCGGCAGATATTGCCTGATATGCCCATCCGGATCTCCTGCTCGCTCGGCGAAGCGTTTTCTTTCAGCAGCCGATGCGCGCGCATGATCATGCCGGGCGTGCAGAAGCCGCATTGCAGGCCGTGCATCATGCGGAAGCCCTCCTGCAGCGCCGACAGCGTGCCGTCGGCATTGGCCATGCCTTCGACCGTGATGATGTCGCTGCCCTGCGCCTGCACGGCGAACATGGTGCAGGATTTGACGGACATGCCGTCGATATCGACGGTACAGGCGCCGCAATGGGTGGTCTCGCAGCCGATATGGGTGCCGGTCATCCCAAGGTTCTCGCGGATGAAGTGCACCAGCAGCGTGCGCGGCTCGACGAGGCCTTCGACCTCTGCGCCGTTCACCTTCATGGTGATGTGTGTTTTGGCCATCGATCCCTCCCCTTATTTCGCGTTGGCAGCGGCGCGTTGCAGCGCGCGTGTCACCATGATGCCACCGACATGTTTTCGGTATTCGACCGGGCCGCGGGCGTCTGCCGCCGGCGCCATGATCGCTGCAGCTGCTGCGGCAGCCGTCTTCAGCGTAGCCGCATCAAGGCTGGTGCCGATCACGGCGGCGGCCGCGTCAGCGGCGAGCAGCGGCGTCTCGTGGACATTGGTGAGGCCGATCGCGCAGGTCGCGACCTTGCCACCCGCCATGGTGAGGACGACGGCGGCGGCTGCCGTGGCGTAGTCGCCGACCTTGCGCTTGAGCTTTTCATAGGCGTAGCCGTGACCGGCTGCGGGCACGGGGATCGAGACGGAGGTGAGGATCTCACCGGGCTCGAGCGCGGTGAAATAGGCGCCCTGATAGAAATCGGCTGCGGCGACATCGCGCGCACCGCCGGTCCCTTCGAGGCGGTAGCTCGCCCCCAGCGTCATCATCAGCGCAGGCATGTCGTTGCCGGGATCGCCGTTGGCGACATTGCCGCCGATCGTGCCGCGATAGCGCACCTGCGGGTCGGCAATCAGAAGCGCCGCCTCATGCAGGATCGGCATCGACTTGGCGACGTCCTCGGACGCCAGCAGATCATGCTGGGTGGTCATCGCCCCGATAACCAGATTATTGCCGGAACGGCTGATGCCCTTGAGGGCGGGGATGCCGTGCAGATCGATCAGATGGGCGGGGGTGGCGAGCCGCAGCTTCATCATCGGCACCAGGCTGTGCCCGCCGGCCAGTGGCCGCGCCTCCTCGCCGAGGTCGGACAAGAGTTTGACGGCATCGGCGACACTCGCCGGCCGGTGATAGCTGAATGAGCCCGGGATCATCATCTCCTCCCCTAATCGTCTCTGCGCGCGTGGCGGCGCGGACGTTGGAGAGGACGGTCACTCCGGACCGGGCTGCCCCGCAATCATTGGGGCACCAGAGCGCGCTTTTTGCACGAATTGCGGGTGCGGGCGCACGAATTGCGTCAGCTTAGGCGACGTATGACGGCGCTTACGCCTGCCGCCGGTTCGCCAGCCCCAGCCTCGCCTTCACCTCAGCGATCTTGGCCCGGCTCACGGGCACCCTATGCGGCGACGGGCCATCGAGCTCGAGCACGGCGCCGTCACCCTCTTTGCGGACCAGCGCGACATGGGGGATGGCAACGATATGACTGCGGTGCACCCGCAGGAACAACGAGGGATCGAGCTGCGCCTCGGCTTCCGAGATCGACCAAGGGCACATCCGCTCCCGGGTACCGTCGTGAACGCGCGTGTAATGCGCGTCGGCCCGGACGCTGCGGACATTGGCGGTGTCGATAAAATGCGTGCCGTCGGCGCTCTCGACCGGCAGCCGGGGTACCGGCGCGCGCGGCGGCTGGCCGAGGCCGCCGAGCGGCGCCACCGGGCGCGGAGCTGCGGCCGACGCCACCATCGGCTCGGCGCTGGTCGGTGGTGAAACCGGCTCCGCAGCCATGGGCATCTGCCGTCGTGCATCCGGAACGAGCGATAACAGGAAGCCTGCAGCGATGACGAAGCACAGCACCGCAACGATGATCGACAGGATTTGCTGCGACGCAGCAAGGCCGCCGCCGGCATGGTGGTGCGCAGCGCCAGTCAGCGGCTCGAAATGCATGCCCATCATCGCGGTGTAATGCATGCCCGAGACCGCGACGCCGAAGACGATCGAGCTGACGATCAGGCGCACACCCTCCTGCTGCGCCAGAAAGGCGCGCAGGCCGCCATAGGCGGTGACAATGGCAACCAGGATCGAGAGCAGCACCATCGAGGGGTCGTGGACAATGGCAAAGGACCCGGCCAACCCATGAATGCCGACGTAATGCATGCTGGCGATGCCGACGCCGAGCAGCACGGCCGACGACGCCACCCGCTTCAAGCTGGGCTCGCCGATTGAAACAAAGAAGAGCGAGATGCCGACCACCAGTGCGCAGATCAGGAACGAGATGATGGTGGGCAGAACCAGATAGACCGTGTCGGGCGGGAGCGGCGCGGCCAGCATGCCGACGAAATGCATGGTCCAGATGCCGACCGCCAGAAACGCGGCCGCCCCCGCCAGCAGAACGCGGTTGCTGACGCCAGGCGTGTTGCGGATGCGAGCAGCAAGCGCAAAGCCGGTATAGCCACCCAGACTCGCGATCGCCACCGACAGCGCGACGAGAAAGGGATCGTGTCCTTCGAACATGATCTTGCCGGCCGTCCGTCTCCACGGCACGGCCTCCTCCCGCCGCCGACTTTATAGGGACGGCGGCGGGATTGACAATCAGCGGCGTGTGAAGGGACCGCTACACAATTCCCGCTGCGACCTGGCCGCGCAGGCGCTCCAGGCCGTGCAACGTCTCGGCACAGGCGGCCGCGACTTCGATGCCCTTGATGGTGAAGTGCCTGCGGAAGAAATCGTAGTGCACTTCGGTCTCGTGGAATTGCTGTGGCGTCAGCACCGCCGAGAACACCGGCACCTCGGTGCGGAGCTGCACGTCCATCAGCGCCTTGATCACGGTGTCGGCGACGAATTCGTGGCGATAGATGCCGCCGTCAACGACCAGGCCGGCAGCGACGATGGCGGTGTAGCGCCGCGTCTTGGCGAGGACCTGCGCGTGCAACGGGATCTCGAACGAGCCCGGCACCTCGAACACATCGACATGGGTGAGGTGACGCGCCTCGGCCTCCTTCATGAAGGCGATGCGGGCCTCCGCGACCACGTCGCGGTGCCAACAGGCCTGCACGAAGGCCACCCGCTGCGGTTTTGCAAAGCGCGGATGCTCGGTCGTCGTTGGAACCGGCGGCTGGGTCTGGGAAGTGTCTGTCTGGGGATCTTGCAACATCTGATTCATGGCTTTCCTCTTCAGGACCAGAATCAGGGCACACGGAACGACAAACAGCCGCACCTTGCGATGCGTCTGCCACCGACCGTTCTCTTTCATCCGGACTTTAACCGTCGGCTTCGGAGTTGCACCGAATCTGCTGACCCTTCCCGCGGGAAAACCCTTTTTCAGGATCTCCTTGGGAAGGCGCTCGCGGGCTTGGGCCTTTCGGCCCTTACCGCCGGTGGGGACTTTCACCCCGCCCTGAGAACATCGGCCGCCCGGGATTGAGCGACCTGGTTCGGACTATGCCGCCGGTGCGGGGCAGCAGGCAAGCGCGTTCCACCCCAAAAAACGGCATGGTCCCATGCCGCCACAGACGTTCTCTCCCCAATTGGGCGCTCAAGGGACTGAATTAACGATTGAGCCGAGGGCCGCTCGATCCGATTCCGATTTGTTCTCAAATTAATAATTTTGTCCGAGATGAGCTGTGGACGAACGAGTCCTGACTTGTGGACGGACTCGGGACCCAGTTGCGCAGATTCCGCAAATCACATCAGTTGATCCGCGACAGGCCGCGCCGGTCGGAAGGAGATCGCAACAGCGAATCCCGAGATCGACGACGTTTAGGGAGCGCGCGCCGGACCCAACCGCGTGCGTATCAAAGACAACAAGAAGGCAAGAGGTCGAGACGGCATGTCCCTGCTCGAAGGCAACATCGATTCCCGAAATCACCCGCTCGCGGTGGTCGAGGATATCGCTGCCAGCAACAACTGGCCGTTCGAACGCTCCGGCGAAGACGAACTGACCATTGTCTCGAAAGGGCAATGGACCGACTACCAGATTTCCTTCACCTGGATGGGTGAGATCGAGGCGCTGCATCTGGCCTGCGCGTTCGACATGAAGATTCCGCTCGCGCGCCGGGGCGAGGTGCAGAAGCTCGTCGCCGCCGTCAACGAGCAATTGTGGATCGGTCATTTCGACCTGTGGATCAACACTGGCATGATCATGCACCGCCAGGCCCTGGTGCTGCCCGGCGGCCTCACCGCCTCGACCGCACAATGCGAAGCCATGCTCGCCGGCGCCATCCACGCCTGCGAGCGTTACTTCCCGGCATTCCAGTTCGTGGTGTGGGCGGGCAAGACGACGGCGCAGGCCATGGACGCTGCGATGTTCGATACGGTGGGCGAGGCGTAGGGCTCTCGTGACATAGGCGAGAGCCGCAGCTCCCTCGGCTCGTCATCCCGGCGAAAGCCGGGATCCATACCGCGTGATATCTCTTGTGGCACGCGGCTTGTTGCGATCACCTTCATCCACTAGAACCGCCTGTGGTTATGGGTCCCGGCCTTCGCCGGGACGACACCCATTTTGTAGTGACCACAATGGCAAACAGCACTCTCCAGAACATCACCGGCACCATTCTGCTTGCCGGCGCCGGCAAGATGGGCGGCGCCATGCTGACCGGATGGCTCGCCGGCGGGCTCGACCCGCGCCGCGTCGCGGTGGTCGATCCGCAGGTCTCGCCCGAAATCAGCGCGCTGGCCGCCAAAGGTGTTGCGCTCAATCCCGATGTGAAGGCGGCGGGTCCGGTCGAGACGATGGTCGTCGCGGTGAAGCCGCAGATGTTCCGCGAGGCCGGCGCCAGGCTGAAGTCGCTCGTCTCGGACAACACCTCGGTAGTCTCGATCATGGCGGGAACCACGATCGCCTCGCTCGAAGAAATCTGCGGCGGCGCCGTGGTGCGCGCGATGCCGAACACGCCGGCTGCGATCGGCCGCGGCATCACGGTCGCGGTTGCGGCGAAGAATGTCAGCACCTCGCAGCGCGCGGTGGCCGATGCATTGCTGCGCGCGACCGGCTCGGTCGAATGGGTCGAGGACGAGAGCCTGATGGATGCCGTGACCGCCGTGTCCGGCTCCGGGCCCGCTTATGTATTCCTGCTCGCCGAAGAACTCGCGCGCGCCGGCGTCGAGGCGGGATTGCCCGAGGCGCTGGCAACCAAGCTCGCGCGCGAGACCGTCGCCGGCTCCGGCGAATTGCTGCACCAGTCCGACCTTCCATCCGCGACGTTGCGCCAGAACGTCACCTCGCCCGGCGGCACCACCGCCGCGGCGCTCGGCGTGCTGATGGGCGAGCCGGGCCTGCGCGACCTCATGATCCGCGCGATCGCCGCGGCGACGAAGCGGTCGCAGGAATTGGCGAAGTAACGCGCAGCGACCGCTGCTATGCTCCCAGCCGCTTGTTGAACATCTCGACATTGACGAGCCCGCGCGCGTGGCGGCCCTCGCCGAGCTTGCGCGTGCCCTCGAATGCCTCGACTTCGAAGCGGATCACGCGGCGCTCGACCGCGACGACCTTTGCCGTGGTCCGAACCGTCGCGCCGACAAGAGCGGCCGCGAGATGGCGGATGTCGACCTCGGTCCCGACAGTGACCCAGCCCGGCTGCAGCGCCGCGCGAATCGCATCCCCCGACGTCATCTCCATTTCCAGGATCATCATCGGCGTCGCATAGACCATCGGCATGCCGGGCACGAAATGCCCGACCGTGCGTTCCACCGGGACCACCAGGGTGCGCCCGGCGCTCATACCGATCTTGATGAAATCACGTGCGTCCATCGACGTCTCACACACGGTGTCGTCCCGGACAAGCGCGCCCAAAGCGCGCGCCGATCGGGGATCCATAGCCACAGGACATCGTGGCTACGGAGACTCGGAGTTATCCCGTCATCACATAACCACTCCCTGTGGTTATGGATCCCGGATCTGCGCTGACGCTTGTCCGGGATGACAGTTGTGGTTGGCGCTAGAACAGTGCCTATTTCTTCGCCGCCGCGGCGCGCTCCACGAAGGTCTTGCCGCCCTTCATCTTGTGACGGAGCGGGGCTTCGTTGATCTGGATGACGACGGCATCGGCGTCGACGCCGAGATTCTTCACCAGCGCCTGCGTGATGTCGCGCATCATGCCGGCCTTCTGCTCGTCGGTGCGGCCTTCGGCCATGCTGACGGTGATCTCAGGCATTGTTGTCTCCCTGCTGTCGCGATGACCGGGCACACCCCGGCCGTTCATGAAGGTGCGCATCAAACAGGACAGAGATGCCCGGGACAAGCCCGGGCATAAAGACCGGCCGGAATAGCTATCCCCACTTTACGTCATGGCGCGCCAGAACCTCGCGCACCTTCGTGACGAGATCGGCTTCGCTGCAGGAGAACTGGGCGGGACGCGTCTCGCGCCATTCCTGGTTGGAGGCGATCGCGGCCGCGGCCTTGGCGCCCTCGATCAGATCCTTGATCTGCAGTTCGCCGCGCGCCTTTTCATCCGAGCCCTGGATAATCACGCAAGGCGAGTTGCGGCGGTCGGCATATTTGAGCTGGTTGCCCATGTTCTTGGGATTGCCGAGATAGAGCTCGGCGCGGATCCCGGCGGTGCGCAGCGACGCAACCATCTTCTGGTAGTCGGCGACGCGGTCGCGGTCGAACACGGTGACGACGACGGGGCCGACCTCAGGCCGAGTATCGAGCTTGCCGAGCAGCGTCAGTGCGGCCTGCAGGCGCGACACACCGATCGAGAAACCGGTCGCCGGCACCGGCTCGCCGCGAAAGCGCGAGACGAGGCCGTCGTAGCGCCCGCCGCCGCCGACCGAGCCGAAACGCACGGGGCGCCCCTTCTCGTCCTTGGTGTCGAGCAGCAGTTCGACCTCGTAGACGGGGCCGGTATAGTATTCGAGGCCGCGCACGACGGATGGATCGATCTTGATGCGGTCGGCGCCATAGCCCGAAGCCGTGACCAATTTGGCGATTTCTTCCAGCTCGCTCACGCCGGCCTGACCGACCTGGCTCTTGGCGAGGTAGATCTCCGCGGCGGCAATGGCTTCTTTCCAGTCCTCGCGCGGCTTCGTGATGGCGAGAACGACGTCAGCCTCCGCGGCGCTCAGATTGGCGCCCTTGGTGAAGTCGCCCTTGCCTTCTTCGCCGCCGTCCCAGCGGCCGGGACCGAGCAGCTTGCGCACTTCATCTGCGGAAAACTTGTCGAGCTTGTCGATCGCGCGCAGCACGGTCAGACGGCGAGCCGCATTCTCCTCGCCCGCGAGGCCGATGGCTTCGAGCACGCCGTCGAGCACCTTGCGGTTGTTCACCTTGACCACGTACTGGCCGCGCGCGACACCCAGCCCTTCCATCGTATCCGCGGCCATCATGCAGATCTCGGCATCCGCCGCCGGCGTTGCCGAACCGACCGTGTCGGCATCGAACTGCATGAACTGACGGAAGCGGCCGGGGCCCGGCTTCTCGTTGCGGAAGACATAGCCGACGCG
>NZ_JAANIH010000056.1 GCF_014529705.1 Bradyrhizobium campsiandrae | reverse complement strand
GGCGCCGCCGCTCGACCGATGTGATCACCTCCGCCCTCGAAATCGTCATAGCGCTTCTCCTAGGATTACCCCTAGGACCTGCAGCGTTCGCCTCCGTCAAACAAGGCGGCCTTCCTCGTAGGCGTACGGCTATTGATGCGAAGGCAGGTTCGACCTGCGTGATGACGCCAGGCAGGCCGGCGTTGGCTGCGGCACGGGCTCGGGCAAGCTGGAAATCAATCTGGCGCTGCATCCGCCCTGTTTGCTGAGTCAGGACCGCGGCGCCCTCGGTATCACCTCTCGCGAGCAGCCGGCGCGCTTCGTCCGTCAGCACGGCCAATGGTGTCTTCAGGCCATGCGCGAGATTGCCCGCCTGCGTGCGGGCGCGGCGAACCATCTGGGTATTGGCGTCGATCAGAGCGTTGAGATCATCGACCAGCGGCCGAACTTCGGACGGGAAGTCACCAGGCAGGGTTTCTGCTTTGCCCGCGCGAATGTCGCCCAGCGCGTCGCGCAGACGGCGCATGGGACGCAGACCAAACCAGGCCTGCAACGTGCCGGCCCCAATTAGGGCTATTGCCAGTGTGCCGAGTGACAGGGCCAGCGCCTGATTAAAATGTCTCAGTACATCATCGACGATCCGCTGGTCGGCGCCAATTTGAAGCACGTAACCGTTTTCAGCGGTCTGCCACGGTCGCTCATATGCGATCATCGGCTCACCAGCCGGGCCAGCTTCGACTGAGCGAGTAAGCTGCCGATCCGCCCCCCGCGCGGGTGGCGGAAAACGCCGTTGCGGTTCGAGGGAGGCTGATTGTAGGACGATGCCGTTGCGATCGCTCACCTGCCAGTAATAGCCAGTCCCGGGCTGCGCGAAGCGCGGATCACTGAGCCTTTGTGCCAGAGCGACATGTCCGTCGGCCGTGCGGGCCAACAGACCTTCGAGCTCGTCGAGATGACCGATCAGCTCGGCATTGACAAGCTCCGTGACGTGCGCCCGGAACAGCGCGGAAATCGAAACGCCAGCGACAGCGATACCTGTCACGGTCGTGAGAATAACGCCAACCAGCAGCCGGGCGCGCAGACTTCTGACCATCAGCCGAACCTGTAGCCCAGACCGCGCAGGGTCCTGATGGTATCGCGGCCGATTTTGCGTCGCAGCCGACCGACATAGACCTCGATCGTATTCGAGCTGCGTTCCTCATTCAGGCCGTAGAGATGGTCGAGCAACTCGGCTTGCGTCACGACGCGGCCGACGCGATGCAGGAAGAGGTGGAGCAGGCGAAATTCCTGTGCCGTCAATTCGATCGGCTGGCCCGCAACATTGGCGGTGCCGGCAACGGGGTCAAGCACGATATCTCCGTGGCGCAATTCGGAGGTGGCTTGGCCCGCGACGCGCCGCATCAGCGCGCGCAGGCGAGCTGCGACTTCGTCGACGTGAAACGGCTTCGCCACATAGTCATCAGCCCCTGCATTGAGACCTTCCACCTTCTCAGTCCAGCTGCTGCGCGCAGTCAGGATCAGGACCGGTGTGGCGGCCCCGGTACGTCGCAACCTCCGTAAGACCTCGATGCCTGACAGGCCGGGTAAACCGAGATCGAGAACGATCGCGTCGAATTCTTCTTGCAGCGCGAAGGAAAGGGCGTGCTCACCATCTTCCACATGCTCAACGACAAAGCCAAAGCTGGCCAACCCTTCCTTCAGGCGGGCGCCAATGTCCTGATCGTCTTCGACAAGAAGAATGCGAATGGTCATGTCTCCTGATTGCTGCAGTCCGATACTGGATCAACCTGCATTTACGCTGACAGCTTGTGTTCAGACTAGCGTGGCAATCAGGCGTCTAGAAGTCAGTGTTGAGACTCGTGCCAATGTTAAAATTGCTCCTGATAATCGTTCGCATATCAACAATTATCTTGGTGACCCCAGCCTTCGCTCAGCAGGCCGCCGTGCTGTCGATTGATGCACTTGCCAATTCCGTCGTGGCAAGTAACCCCGAACGACGCTTTTATTTCCAGCAGATCGGGCTTGCAGGTGTTGAGCGCGACGCGGCTGATCGCCTGCCGGACCCTGAAGCTGCATTCGAGTTAGGCGAACGCCGGATGGCCGACGGCCTGACAGGTGCACCGAAAGGCGCCGGGCCGACATATGGCTTGTCGATTATGCAGCCGCTCGACTTTGCCGGACGCGGGGCGCTCCGTCGCGCCATCGCCGAGCATCAGATCGCGCTGGCGCGGCTCGGTCTTGCGCAATTCGACGCAACGCTCGCAAGCCGGGCACGCTCTTTGGGATATGCCTTGTTCGCGGCCGAGCGGAAAGCCGCCGCGGCACGCGACGTTGCCGCGCGGATGCGCGAGCTTGCACGCGTTGTGGAGCAGCGGGATCCGGCGGGCATCGCCACCACGCTGGACACGGCCATTCTGGATGCGGGTGCCATCACGGCGGAGCGAAATGCCGCGATGGCTGATTCCGAGACCAGCACGATCGTCTACGAACTGAATCAACTTCGCGGCGCGCCGCTCAAAGCGCGGCTCCGCATTGCTCCGCCCGATATCACGCTGCCCGGCCTTCCGTCGGTCGAGCGCATGGCGCAACAAGCTGGCATCAACAATTTCGAGATTCAGTCGCTGCGCGCGCAATTGCAGCAGCAAGGGTTGCGCGTTGACCTCGCACAAGCAGCGCGTGTGCCGAACGTCTCAGTCGGTCCCTACTTCAATCGCGCGAAGTCAGACAGCCGCGAGACCAATTTCGGCATACGGCTGACGACGACGTTGCCGCTTTGGAATAGCCAGGCTGCTGGCCTCGCACAGGAGTTGAGCCGTCAATCCCAGGGCGATGCGGCCCTGCTCGCCGCCAACCGACGGATCGCGAGGCAGGTTTACGAACAGGCAGCCTACTACGAGGCGAAGCGTCGAGCCCTTGCGGGCTGGCCAGCCGGGGCCACCGAGAAATTTGCGGCCGCAGCTACCGCCGCCGCCGATAGTTATCGCCAGGGAGCGATCCCGATCGCAACTTACGTCGAGATGCAGCGCCAGTATCTGGACGCGCTGTCGGCTCTGCTCGACACGCGACGTGAGGCTATGGAAGCGATGCTTCAACTTCGGGCGCTCAATGGCGGCCGCAGCTTCGACGGCGTGTCCCGATGACGCGGCGGATTCTGGAATGGACAACCGGTCGACCAGCCACGGTGATGATCATCGCTTTGCTGATCGCTGGTCTTGGAATCTGGTCTTTCGTGAATCTGCAAATCGATGTCATTCCCGACATCACAGGCGTGCAGGTGCAGATCAACACGACTGTTCCTGCCCTGGCGCCAGAGGAAATCGAGCGTCTTGTGACGCTGCCCATCGAGCGCAGCATGGGTGGTCAGCCGGGCCTGCGGGAAATGCGATCGCTCACCAAGACCGGACTGTCACAGGTCACGCTCATCTATCAGGACGGCACGGACCAGCTTCGCGCACGCCAATTCGTCAACGAGCGGCTTTCTGCAGTGCGCGACATGCTGCCAGCCGGATCATCGCCGCGCCTCGCTCCGATCACCACCGGGCTTGGCGAAATCTGGTACTACACACTCGAATGGGCGCAACCGCCGTCCGATTTGGACGAGCGGCAACAACTGATGGAGTTGTTCGAGGCTCAGGAATATATCGTGCGCCCGATGCTGCGCGCGATCGAGGGGGTCGCCGACGTCAATTCCAACGGCGGCCTCGAACGTCAGTTTGTCATCGAGCCTGATCTGAAGAAGCTCACGACAGCGGGCATCACGCCGAGCGAGCTTGCCCAGGCTGTTGGCGCCAACGTCGCCAATGCCGGCGGCGGGACCATCACCAAGAACGGCCAACGCTTCACCGTCCGAACCGAAGCGCGTGTCACGACGGCGGAGATGATCCGCGCATTACCCGTGAAATTCGCAGGTGGCGTGCGGCCGCTGACTGTAGCGGATCTGGCGACCGTGACCATCGGCCATGCTCCACGCGATGGCGCCGCGACCACCAACGGCAAGGAAACCGTGCTCGGCACAGTGATGATGCTGGTCGGGCAGAACAGCCGGGACGTTGCCCGGCGCGTCGATGCGCAATTGCCGAACCTGCGCGCCGCGCTGCCCAAAGGCATGATCCTTCAGGTTCAGTACGATCGTTCAGAATTGGTGGATCGCACCATCGCGACGGTCGAGCGCAACCTTGGCGAGGGAGCGTTGCTGGTCGCCGTCGTATTGCTGATCGTGGTCGGCAACTGGCGCGCGGCATTTATCGTCGCGTCGGTCATCCCGCTGGCCTTTCTCATGATGATCTCGGGCATGCATGCGCTCGGTATATCGGGCAATCTGATGAGCCTCGGCGCGCTCGACTTCGGCCTGGTCGTAGATGGCGCGATCGTCGTCGTGGAAAACACATTGCGTCTGATGGGCGAGGCACAGCGCCTCAAGGGGCGCGAGCTGACGGCCGATGAACGCCGTCGCATCGTCATCAACGCTGCGGGGGGCGTGGCGCGGCCCGTGTTCTTCGGCATGGCCATCATCGCGCTGGTTTATGTGCCGGTACTCAGCCTGGGCGGCGTCGAGGGGAAGCTGTTTCAGCCGATGGCGCAAGCCGTGATGCTGGCGCTGGCAGCGGCGCTGATCGTTACCTTTACGCTAGTGCCGGCGCTGTGCGCCCGGCTGCTACGAGGCGAGAAGGTGCGTCAGCCGAGCGTCAGTGAAAAGGAAGATTCTCTCCCGGAGATAACCGCCGACAACCACATCACGCATAACGGTGGCTTCGCCGGCCTCGTGATCCGGGGCTACCGTCCCGTCCTGGACTTCGCCCTCCGTCATCCCGCTGCCCTTCTCGTTCCATCGGCAGTCCTGTTGGCCGTGGCATTGAGGATATTCCTGACCCTTGGCTCGCAGTTTACGCCACGCCTCGATGAGGGCTCCATCACGGCGATGGTCTACAAGCCCGTGGGGATGTCGCTCGACCGTAGCCTTGAGATCGAGCAGCAAACCGAGCGTGAAATTTTGCGTCGCTTTCCGCAAGTGACCCGAACCTTCTCCCGCATCGGCACCAGCGCGGTTGCGACCGACCCGATGCCGCCGAATGAGAACGACCTCTACATCTTCTACAAGCCGCTCGACCAATGGCCGCAAGGTCCGGACATGCCGCGCAACAAGAGCGAGCTGGTTGCGGCGATCGAAAAGGCTGCCACTGCGCTGGCGCCGGAGCAGTCATTCCTTTTCGCGCAGCCTATCGAGATGCGCTTCAACGAAATGTTGGAGGGCACGCGGGCGGATCTGTCGGTCAAGATATTCGGAGACGACTACGACGTGCTTGAGCGGCTCGCCGCGCAGGCGCGAGAGGAATTGCAAGGCGTGCCCGGCACCGCCAATGCCGCATTCGAAGCGGCCAGCCGCACCCACAGTGTGGTGGTCGAGATCAATCACGACGCGATGGTGCGGTTGGGGCTGGGAACCGCCGAGGTCAACCGTGCCATTGCGTCAGCGATCGGTGGGGACGAGGTCGGCTTCATCGCGGACGGAGAGCATCGACACGCGATCGTCGTTCGTATGCCCGAGTCCTTACGCGCGGACACAAAATCGATCCTCTCCCTTCCATTGCGCGTCGGCGCGTCCGGCCTTGTGCCGCTGGACCGCGTTGCAAGTCTGCGCGAGATGAGAACGGTCGAACCGATCCTGCACGACAATGGTAAGCGCCGCGCCGCCTTGATGGTCAATCTCAACACCAGCGACATCGAAGGTTATGTGACCGCAGCGCGTGCACGCCTCGACGGCAAGCTTGCGCTGCCTGAATCCTATCGCATCGAGTTCGGAGGCCAGTTCCGTCAGCTAGAAGCGGCCCGAGCCCGTCTGATGATCGTCGTGCCGGCGGCGCTGCTGATGATCTTCTTGCTCGTTTATTCGGCGTTGGGGAGCGTCCGTCATGCCGCCGTCGTCTATACCGGTATTCCGTTTGCGATCACCGGTGGCGTGCTGGCACTCTGGCTACGTGACATGCCATTCTCGATCACCGCCGCGATCGGCTTTATCGCGGTCTCCGGCATCGCGATGCTGAATGGTCTCGTTCTGATCGATCATATCAATGCGTTGCGGCGGAAGCTGCCTGTTATCGAGGCAGTCCGGCAAGCCGCCACGGATCGGCTCCGTCCGGTATTGTCGACCGCCATGGTCGCGGGAATCGGCTTCGTACCGATGGCGATTTCACAGGGCGCGGGAGCGGAGGTGCAACGACCGCTCGCCACTGTCGTCATCGGCGGCGTCCTGTCGTCCACCGTTCTGACGCTGCTGCTGTTGCCGGCGATCTACCGATGGATGGAGCGCCGCTCCGCAGCCGTCGTCGAACGAGAGAAACAGCCGTTGGAAGTGGAGGTTTCAGCATGAAAAGATCGAATCGGCTCCGTGACGTGGCAATCTTAGCCGCTATGACGTCACTTTTCTTTGTCTCGCCGGCCCTCTCGCTCGCAAGTTCTCCTGTCCATGACAATCAACCCAGTCCTTTCTACGTGCAAAACCTGCCGGCGGAAGTGCGGGCAGGCCTTCAAAAATACAGGAAGGTATGTGGCGATGAATTGACAACAACGCGTGGCTTCAGCCGCTTCATTGACGTTGGGAACGTTCGTCTCATCGCTCTTCATCTTCATGAACTCAGATGTGGCGACCGCCTTACGTTTTGTAGCAGCGGAAAATGCCTCCATCAGGTCTACATGTCGCACCACGGACGATATCATCTGGTGATGAGTGTCAGGGCAAATGAAGTCACGTTGAGAGGCCTGGACAACACTCCGGCGATTGAAGTTGAATGCGGCTTTGGACTACAGCGTATGTGGCGATGGAACGGTAGGCGTTTCATCGGAAGATAGCATCATTGATCAGCCTGACCGGCCAAGTTTCCAGATCGATCTCGAAGGCAAGGCGCCTTTTCCTATGTGCTCAGCGCCGCGTTACAAAGCCTTAGAAATGTAATTCAGGACCATGTTCCATGCGAGCCCTTCATAAAGAGAACCATCTGATCGAACGAATAGGTTGGCTTCGCGCAGCGGTGCTAGGCGCCAATGACGGGCTGATTTCAACATCGAGTCTGATCGTCGGTGTTGCCGCCGCGACCGCCGCTTCCCACGAAATTCTGGTTGCTGGCGTAGCGGGGCTCGTCGCCGGAGCAATGTCGATGGCTGCAGGCGAATATGTGTCGGTCAGTTCCCAGGCCGATACGGAAGAAGCCGACATGGCGCGTGAGCGCCGCGAACTTGCCACGCAACCTGAAGCGGAGCTGGCCGAACTCGCCGCGATCTACGAGCAGCGTGGTGTAACGCCCGAACTGGCGCGACAGGTCGCCGAGCAGATGATGGCAAAGGACGCCTTCGGGGCCCATGCGCGGGATGAACTCGGACTGACCAGTCATGTGATGGCGAAGCCAGTTCAAGCGGCTTTCACTTCGGCGGTCACCTTCGCATCTGGCGCGACTTTGCCGCTGGCCGTCGCTCTCCTGTCGCCGGCCTGGACCGCCACCTGGACCGTCTCCATTGCCTGCCTCATCGGACTTGGCGTTCTCGGAGCGATCGGCGCTCGCGCTGGCGGCGCCAGCATATGGAAACCCACTCTTCGGGTCGTGTTTTGGGGAGCAGTCGCCATGGCCTCAACTGCGACCATTGGTGCCCTCATCGGTCGAGCCGTCTAGTTCGCGGAGCTCTCTATTTTTTAATCGATTTTGCACTCGATATTTGCATCGCTGCAGAATGGGATTTTCTGCGATGTATTCCAGCGGTACCCAATCACACATGCCGCGGACTTCAGGACTAGGAGAGAGCCACTGCGTACGCGGCCCAGATTTGGAAAGAGCTAGTCATTTCCTCATAGACCCGGGAGAAGCAAAATACCGGATACCTTGTACTTGGTCCGATATCAGCTCCGCGTTCGGTTCGGCGCACCCGTTTGGGTGGGGCTATTGGCGGCAGCCGGCGAACGCTGAAAGATGAGAGGATCACGATGCCCCAAAATAAATTAATCGCAGATTCAATCACATATGCGTTCGCACTTTTATCCAGTACGGCGCGCCATTCTCCTTGTGAGATTGGCTCTTTCCCCCACACATTGTCCTTGTTATTTCTGTAGCCTGCCGTCCGGCCATATCAGCCGTCACGCCTGCAGCGCCGTGCGCGCGGCCAGTATCTCGGGCCAGCGCCTTTACACTCGCCCTTGAAAGTGAAGGCGCGTTCTAGCTTTGTGTCAATCGAACGCCACGCCGATGCGCGTAGCGCTCCGCCAGACTATTCGACACTGTGAGCAAGCGCCGCCAGGTTCTATTTTCAGCTCGAAGGCATCCGGAATGTTCAGGGCAGCAGGAACTTCGAGGCAGGCGCCTGTGTCCGACAAGTTTCGGACGACGCAACTTATCACGGACGATCGCTGATTGAGAATGATCTTCCCCGTCAACAGCGTGCGGCGACGGCGAGTGGTGCGACGCTCCGTCATAACCAATACCAAACGACGCCGCAGGCGGTTGTCGCTGCCCCGCGTCTCGCCTCGACGGCCACCTTCGCGATTCCCGTATCGCGTGGCAGGTTATTGGCGAGTATTTTGAAGACGAGAGCCCCCGGCATAGCGCACTCGCAATACTTCAACGTAGAAACACCATCCGCGCGGTTTGGCCGAGCAGGACAAAGGCCAAAGATTCGTCCCAGTAGCTCAAGACTCCCAATCTGAATCGTTGGTGGTTCATGAGGGCCAAGGCACAGCTGATAGCCGCGCTCATAAACAGCATCATCGTAAGCGCTTTCCCGAATCCCCAGGGCAGCGGGCTTTGAGCACCGGCAAAGATCAGCACGATCAAAAGTTTGAGAGAAAGGCGACGGAGCACAAAGCGCGAGTCCGACGTCATTTTCGGCTCGGCTGCATAACGACGTCGTATCCGCGAAGAGGCAGTACGAAAGAGACACTGCGATAAACGCAATGTCGGTCGGGCAAAGGCATCCAAGCCCGTGCGGCGAAACCGAAACGCCGCTTTCAGAAAGGTTAAGGACAACGAATAAAGCAATCGCCGAAGACGAGGGCTTCGCGCGACGATGCGCTCGACAAGAACCATATCGATACCCACACTAGACCTCGGATCGAAATAAATCAGAGCGATCACATCGCTAGTGAAGTCGACGCGCCCGTGTCCGGTGAGTCTAAGCGGCTTGATATTGCGCAGGTAGTTATCGCCGAAGACCTTACAATATACGATGGTATATCCCGGATATTGTTTTGTATATCGGATCAACCCCGCAAGACACTGTCACTCAAGGAATGACGGTGATATCCAGCCAATGTCATCTAGCGGCTCCAACCCGCTGCCGACGCATGAGGATCAACGAGCAATGCCAAGCGACAGTAGTCGAGCAAGCGTGCCGCTCAGGTCGTTCTCGCGAGTCTGAATCATCAGTCTCGCCTGTGACGGCCGAGCGGCTCGTCACGGAGGTGAGACATGACTCTCCAATTTTTTACTCTGCCGGCTTCGCTCCGCGTTTCGCGGATCGCCTCGCCGAAACGCAATCCCGCATTCGCCGACCCGCGATGCGAGCGTGACCGTCCTTTCACGAAGTCTCCCCGCACGAACCGGACTCGACTGGTCGCGGCGTGGCGTGTCAATGGCGAGACCGGTCGGCTCGAATGCATCTGGATGCTTGACGCCGAACCAGACACGGGCGGCGGGTTGCGCCGATTGATCGAGCGCGCCGGACTCCTTCTTGCAGTTTACCAGCATGGTCGCTTTGCGGCGTGAGGCGTGTGATGCATTCCCTCACGCTGCATAAGGCCAGCACGGCGATGGTTCTGGTGTCCGCCGGCCTGGACGGGCTTCACCCCCGCCGGGGCGGCAATCCGTACTCGCGCAGAATCGCACGGTCGCGCGAAGGTGCGGACCCTCCCTGGTGAAGAGCGGCTGCGCTGCTCAAGCGCGGTCCGAATGCCGAGCGTCGTGAAGATGCATCGGTTTCATTATCCCCTCAGCCGACCAAGACCCCAAGCGCCGAAGACCGTGCCGAGAGGCGCATGGTCTCGGCGCTTGCGGCAGGAGATTCATCCAATGAATGCCCCCATCCTCAAGGCGGCTCTCAAGCCGCGCGGAAAAGACGAACGCAAGCTGTCGATGAAGGCGGTCCGTGAAGCCCAGAATGGGTTGGATGACACCTTCGAAAACGTCAAAGGCGACCGCAACGGCCTGATTGCCCGAGATGCGATCGAACGGCTGGCAAAAGACGGCCCCAATGAGGTTGCGCAAGAGCGACGCCTGCCAGCGGTTGTTCAGTTTTTTGGCGCTTTCAAGAATCCGTTCATTGCAGTGCTGCTGATCCTGGCTGGGATCAGCGCTGTAACGGACATCTGGCTTCGGCTTCAACATGGCGAGGATGCGGATCCGACAAAAGTCACCATCATCATCGTGATGGTGCTTGCCAGCGCCTTGATGCGCTTCGTTCAGGAGTACCGATCGAGCGCTGCGGCCGAAGCTCTGAAGGCGATGGTCCGCACGACGGCGACGGTTCTTCGTCGAGGATCGGCAACGTCAAATCCCGAAGCATTCGAAATCCCGATGCGAGAGATCGTCGCCGGCGACATCGTGCGTCTTTCAGCAGGGGATATGATCCCGGCAGACGTGAGGCTGATCGAATCCCGCGATCTGTTTGTGAGCCAGGCAGTGCTCACCGGTGAGGCCATCCCTGTTGAGAAGTATGACACGCTCGGGTCTGTCGCCGAGAAGTCCGCGGCGAGCGTAGCGTCCAGCGAAATGAACGCGCTCGACATGCCCAACGTCTGCTTCATGGGCACCAACGTCGTGAGCGGCACGGCGACCGCGCTTGTCGTTGCCACGGGTGCTCGCACCTATTTCGGATCGTTAGCCAAGGCGATCGTCGGATCGCGCGCTCAAACGGCGTTCGATCGCGGCATCAACAGTGTGAGCTGGCTGCTCATCCGCTTCATGCTCGTCATGGTTCCTGTCGTCTTTGTCATCAACGGCCTGACCAAAGGCGACTGGGTGGAAGCGCTGTTGTTCGGCCTTGCCGTCGCCGTCGGACTTACCCCCGAAATGCTGCCGATGATCGTTTCCTCGAACCTCGCGAAGGGCGCCGTAGCGATGGCGCGGCGCAAAGTCGTCGTGAAGCGACTCAACGCCATTCAGAACTTCGGCGCGATGGATGTTCTCTGCACGGACAAGACCGGCACGCTGACTCAGGACAAGATCATTCTGGAGCACCACGTCGACGTTACCGGGCAACCCAACGCTGACGTTCTCCGGTTGGGCTGGTTGAACAGCTACCACCAGAGCGGCGTGAAGAACCTGATGGATCAGGCCGTCGTGCGATTCGCCGGGGCGGAGCCAGCCATCACGAACACGGCCGCGAGCTACCGAAAAGTCGATGAACTTCCGTTCGACTTCGTGCGCCGCCGACTCTCAGTGGTCGTCGAGGGCGAGGACGGAGATCACTTGCTCATCTGCAAGGGCGCGGTTGAGGAGATGCTGTCGATCTCTACGCACGTCAGAAGAGGCAAAGATCTGATCCGCCTTGGTGACGTTGAGCGCAAGAATCTGGCTGCGATGGCTCGGGCGTACAACGAGGACGGATTCCGTGTGCTGGTCGTCGCCACCCGAGGGTTTGTGGCGTCCGAGGCCAAGACGCATTATGCCATCGCGGACGAAGCCGATCTCACGATTCAGGGGTTCCTTACTTTTCTCGACCCGCCAAAGGAGACGGCTGGACCAGCAATCGCTGCGCTCGCGGAGCATGGCGTCAAGGTCAAGGTTCTTACGGGCGACAATGCGGTCGTGAGTGCCAAGATCTGCCGTGAAGTAGGACTTGAACCGGGCCAAGCCGTACTCGGGCGCGACATAGAAAAATTGGACGACACCGCGCTTCGCGTTTTGGTCGAGGAGCGGACGATCTTCGCGAAGCTCACTCCGCTCCAGAAGTCGCGTGTATTGCAGGCGCTTCAGGCTAACGGTCATACCGTCGGATTTCTCGGTGACGGCATCAATGACGCCCCGGCGCTGCGCGATGCCGATGTCGGCATTTCCGTCGATAGCGGCGCCGATATTGCGAAGGAGTCGGCCGATATCATCCTGCTCGAGAAGAGCCTGATGGTTCTTGAGGAGGGTGTGCTGAAGGGGCGCGAAACCTTCGGCAACATCATGAAATACCTCAACATGACCGCCAGCTCGAACTTCGGAAACGTGTTTTCAGTGCTGGTGGCGAGCGCATTCATTCCGTTCCTGCCGATGCTGTCGATCCATTTGCTCGTGCAAAACCTGATGTACGACATTTCCCAATTGGCGCTGCCTTGGGATCACATGGACAAGGAGTTTCTCAGCAAACCGCGGAAGTGGGATGCCAAGAATATCGGTCGTTTCATGATCTGGATCGGGCCGACGTCCTCGATCTTCGACATCACGACGTTCGCTCTGATGTGGTTCGTCTTTGCCGCCAATAGCCCGGAGCATCAATCGCTCTTTCAGTCGGGCTGGTTCATCGAGGGCCTGCTTTCTCAAACGCTCGTGGTCCATATGCTGCGTACCCAGAAGATTCCCTTCGTCAACAGCACAGCGGCTTTGCCGGTCTTGCTGATGTCGAGCGTCATCTGCGTACTGGGGATCTATTTGCCGTTCTCTCCGCTGGGAGCAGCCATCGGATTGCAGCCCCTGCCTATCGCCTACTTCCCGTGGCTGGCCGGAACGCTGCTCTGCTACTGCCTCGTCGCTCAACTGATGAAGACCGTCTACATCCGCCGGTTCGGACAATGGTTCTGACGGCCAAGCGCATGAGAGGTCCTGATCATGTCCACATCACCGTTGATCCTGAGATTTGCGCCGCCGCAGGCTGGAGACTGCCCGCGACAAGGGCCGCCACCGCCGAGGCGACAAGCGCCGCGTCCGCCCCACAATCGCGAGCCGGGCGATGCCAGGTCGTCGCTTCGGAATCGGTTGGACAGACGTTTGTGTTGGGCTTTGGCGGTTTTGGCGATGTTCGTGACGCATGCGGCCGTTCACCTTGCTCGTCGCCGTCTGCTGGACGGTTTCAAGCTCAGATTCCTGCTGCGTTGCGGCGCACGGTTGAACAGAGCGGCGATATCGCGAATGCGGCGTTGCCGCTGGTGAGCCACACAAGCGCAAAACGATCGCTTGCATGGAACCAAAGCACGAGGCCCGGACCTGAACCGGACTTCGATCAGCAAGGAGCTTCAAATGGACGACCCATCTAGTCGCGGCGCGACCAACAACTCGCGCCGCTTGAATTCACGAGAAAACTAGGAGGGCAGCTCGCGGCTATTGGCGCCGGGCGCTCTCGCAACCCGACGCCAGGAGTAGCCCATGACTTATTTTACGACCCACGGACTTCCCAATTTCACTATCACCACCGGACTGAAGGTTTTCAGGCGTCGTCGGGTTCTTTTTTGCCGACTGATGGTGATCGCTTTCTACTTGCTGGCGCTCGGTCTTGTAGCGGTTCTTCAGGTAACCAAAGCGCACGCGCAAGAACTTCAAACGACTCCCGGCCATCCGGATGCGGCACGGCTCAACACTAGTGGACCGCAACCCATCCTGGCGATGCCAACGAAGGCACCGGGGGCCTCGCGTGACAATAAGGTGGAATCGGGCGGGCCCGACTGGTCGGGCGTCTATTTTGGCGGACACACCGGTTTCGGGGCTGGCAGCCTTGGCCCGGGAACGAACCCCGTCTTGAATCAGTCCGTTGGCCTGCCGCCTACGGTGACAGGAATGATCGGCGGCTTTCAGGGAGGCTACAACTTTCAGGCCAGCGATCGTTGGGTGCTCGGCGCGGAAGCCGATGTCACTTTTGTGAGCCCGCCCGATGAGACGCGACGGATACCGGCTCCCTTCAACACATCCCTGGATGTCGTGGGGACGGTGCGTGGCAGGATCGGCTATGCTTTTGGCCCATTCCTCCCCTATGCAACGGGAGGCCTCGCTTGGACACGAACGAACGTCGACATCAATGGCGATGACGGCAGCGTTTTGTCAAAACTGGGGCGCTGGCACGCTGGGTGGACGGCAGGCGCAGGTGTCGAAATGGCCTTGGGCGGACCATGGACGGCACGCGTCCAGTACGACTACCTCGATCTGGCTTCCTCGACCTATCGACTCGATGGTGCCGGACTGCGCGATGTGTCCGTCCGCCCCCGAACCCAGAGGTTCACGCTTGGCCTGAACTACCGACTGGGCGATGTGGCCTCGACACTCCCAAGACCACCGGCAACTGTCGAAATGTCGCCGGACTGGAATATTCATGGCCAGACCACATTCATCGCCCAAGGCTATCCCGCGATTCGTTCCCCCTACGCTTCCAGCGCCAGCCTGCCCGGTGGTGGGCAAGTTCGTGAGACGTGGACCGCGGACGCATTTCTTGGCGTGAGGCTTTGGGACGGTGGTGCGTTCTATTTCAATCCCGAGCTAGCCCAAGGCTTCGGGCTGAACGGGACGCTCGGACTCGCAGGCTTTCCAAATGGAGAAGCGCAAAAAGGCGGCGCTGAATTTCCGAAATTTCGGCCACAGCGCTACTATCTTCAGCAGACATTCGGTCTTGGTGGCGAGCAGGAGGATGTCGCAGACGGCCCCCTGCAACTGGCGGGGCGACGCGATATCGATCGCGTCACTGTCACGGTTGGTCGTTTCGCGGTTGGCGATTTCTTCGACGCGAATGCCTATGCCAAGGATCCGCGCGCGGATTTCATGAATTGGGCAATCTGGTCGTCGGGGGCCTATGACTTCCCCGCCGACCTTCCCGGCATGACGCGCGGTGCGGTCATCGAGCTGAATCGTAAGGATTGGGCTGTGCGAGCCGGGGCCTTCCAAGTGCCCAGGGAGCCGAACAGTGATGTTTTGGTCTTCAATGGGGGCGGCGGTGGCGCCGTCGAGTTCGAGGAACGGCACAGCCTGTTCGGGCAGCCGGGTAAGGTTCGGATCGGCGCTTTCATCAACCGTGGTTACACCGGCGCGTATCGCGACGCTATCAACCTCGCGCAAGCGAGCCCTCAAACAGATATCAACGATGCGATGACGGCCCTGCGCCGCAATCAGAATAAGTATGGCTTTTATGGAAATATCGAACAGGCTTTGACAGCTGACCTCGGGCTTTTCGCCCGTGCAAGCTGGAACGACGGCCGCACCGAAATCCTCTCCTTCACGGACATCGACCGCAGCATTTCCGGTGGTTTCTCCCTAAAGGGTTCTGCATGGGGACGGCCTGCGGACACGATCGGAGTCGGTGCTGCGGTCAACGGCCTCTCGAGTGCACATCGTAACTTCCTCGCCGCCGGAGGCACGGGGTTGCTGATCGGTGATGGGAGACTGCGCTACGGCCACGAGTCGATCGTCGAGGCGTATTACGCCTTGCGGGTCAACGGCTGGAGCACCGTCACCTTCGACTATCAGTTTGTTGCAAACCCCGCCTACAACGCCGACCGCGGACCAGCCTCGATTCTGTCGCTTCGCGCCCACGCCGAATTCTGACAGCGAGTGGAGTGGCAATTCCAGCAATAGCGCGGGCTTGCGCCTCGGGAGGGCGCGACCGACGCAACGAGATGGGAACACATTCAGATGGATTGGCAAAGCCTTGGCCACACCGCACTCACGCTCGGGGGCGCATTCCTTCTTGGCGGCTTGATCGGCTTCGAACGGCAATGGCGCCAGCGCCTGGCCGGGCTGCGAACCAATACCCTCGTCGCGCTCGGCGCGGCCATCTTCGTCCTCTTTGCCGGGCTGTTCCCCGGCGAGGCGAGCCCGACGCGCGTTGCGGCCCAGATTGTTTCCGGCATCGGCTTTATGGGCGCCGGCATCATCTTCAAGGAAGGGTTGAATGTGCGCGGGCTCAACACCGCCGCGACGCTGTGGTGCTCCGCCGCGATCGGCGCGCTGTGTGGGGCCGGATTTTTCTTTCATGCATTGATTGCGACGACGTTCGTCATCGCCGTCAACGCAGTTCTGCGCCCGCTCGTGCGCCTCGTTGAGCGCCAGTCATTCGCCGCAAGCCCGTTGGACAGCGCATATGCGATCAGCATCATCTGCCATGGAGAGGCTGAGGCGCATGTTCGGGCGCTTCTTCTTCGCGATCTCGCCGGTGCGCTGCACATCCGCGACCTCGAAAGCACGAATATCGAGGACACAAACCGAGTCCAGGTGAGCGCGACAGTGCGAGCCGACACTCGGCAGGATCGCCTTTTGGAACAGATTATCGGTCGTCTCAGTCTGGAGCCGCTGGTAACATCTGCTCGGTGGCGGTTCGAGCCAGGCGAGTGACCGAGAAGCAATAGTTATCTAGGTACACGGCGGAGTAGATTCTCCAGGGAAGAATATTGAAAGTAGGTAAGTTGATCGAGAAGGTGAACAATGCTCAAGATCGCCAATGATATACGTCCCGGATCGGCGCTGACGTTGATCGCGATGGGCGTTGCGATGGCCGGCATTTTTATCGCCGATACGGTCACGGACTACGCCATCGCAGCGGCCGTATTCTACACAGCGGTCATTCTCGTTGCGACACGCATCTTGTCTGGCACGGCTGTAGTGGCCCTCGCTTGCATTTGTGTCGCGCTGACCCTGATCAGTTTTTTCTTGACCCACTCCGGTGCGTATGAGGTCGGCATCGTCAATACCGGGATTAGTATCGTTGCGATCGGCGTTACAACCTATCTCAGTTTAAGGATGGTGGCTGCGAAGGCCGAGGCGCTGGAGGCGCGCGATCGGCTTTTGCGAATTGCGCGGGTCACGACGCTCGGTCAACTGTCGGCGTCGATCGCGCACGAAGTCAACCAGCCCCTGGCTGCCGTCGTCGCCAGCGGCGGCGCGTGCACCCGATGGCTTGCCCAGGAGCCGCCAAATCTCGACAAGGCCCGCCTCGCGCTCGACCGCATCGTCAGCGATGCCAACCGGGCAAGCCAGGTCATCGCGCGCATTCGCGCCCTTTCGAAGGGCGAGGCGCCGCGCCGACAACCATTCGACCTCAGGGAAGCTGTCATGGAAATCGCGACCTTGTCGCGCGGCGAGATCGAGCGTGGCGGCGTCGCCTTGCAACTGGACCTGCATGACGGCCTACCTCGCGTTTTTGCCGATCGGGTCCAGATCCAGCAGGTCATCAGCAATCTCGTCCTCAATGCGACCGAGGCGATGTCGGACCGCGCATTGCCCGAGCGTCGTCTGCGAATTGCCGCCTCGCAGGATGGACGGGATGCGATCGTTCTCGCGGTGGCCGATTCCGGCACCGGTCTGGCGCCGGGAGCTCGTGAGCACCTCTTTGACGCCTTCTGGACGACGAAAGAGGGAGGCATGGGTCTTGGCCTTACCATCAGTCAGACGATCGTTGAAGCGAATGGCGGACAGATTTCCGCGGCTCCAGTCCCTGGAGGCGGGACCGTATTTGAGGTGCGCCTGCCGCGCCACATGGAGGCAGCCTGATGAAAAATGAACCGACGGCGGATTCGCGGCCGCAGCCCATCGTCTATGTCATCGATGACGATCGGTCCGTTCGCGCCGCGCTCGAAGATTTGCTCGCATCCGTTGGGCTACAGGTGCGCTCGTATAGCTCGGTTGCCGAATTTCTGGAAAGCTCCATGCCGGACGCGCCCGGCTGCCTGCTGCTCGATGTGAGAATGCCCGGACAAAGCGGGATCGATTTTCATCGGCAAATGCCTGAATACGGCATTCATCTGCCGACGATATTCATCACGGGACATGGGGACATCACGATGGGCGTGAACGCCATCAAGAATGGCGCCTT
This sequence comes from Bradyrhizobium campsiandrae, assembly GCF_014529705.1. Lineage (GTDB taxonomy): Bacteria > Pseudomonadota > Alphaproteobacteria > Rhizobiales > Xanthobacteraceae > Bradyrhizobium > Bradyrhizobium campsiandrae. Next base: position 41,260 of record NZ_JAANIH010000056.1, on the reverse strand, counting down.
CGAGTTCTTGACCAAGCCGTTTCGCGACCAAGACCTGCTGGATGCTATCCAACAAGCGATCGAAAAAGACCGGCGAAGGCGCGAGAGCGAAGCGCGTTCGCTGGATTTGAATGCGCGTTGGGAGACATTGACGCCCGGCGAACGAGACGTTTTCAAGCTCGTTGTAAAGGGCCTCCTCAATAAACAAATCGCCGCCGACCTGAATGTTAGCGAGATCACGGTGAAGGTTCGCCGTAGCCATCTCATGCAGAAGATGCAGGCCAAGACGATTATTGACCTTGTTAGAATGTCGGACAGTTTGAGCGTTTGAATCTCGACTGAGAGGAGAGCCCCTGCACCGCGAACTGGTGCGCGATCTGCGCGGGCGTGCCACCCCCCCCCTTTCAGAACACGGTATATTTCGAAGATACGTTGGTATATCGAATCTATATAAGATCATCGGCCAATGAGCGTCTGTAGCCGTCTATTCTAGGGTGAGAATCGGGAGGTCTTGCCTTAGCTGCGGTCGGGGCGCGATGGTCGTGGTAGATGGTGCTTACAGAGCGATGCTCGCAACGAGCGGACGATGGACCGTCGCGAGGCCAGGAATCATTTCGAATAGATCTCGGTCGCAATTGACCGATGCTTGAATTCCGCCAGATCCGGTATTTTCTTGCGGCGGCCGAATATGGCAGCTTCCGAAAGGCGGCCTTGGCCTTGGGAATACAGGAATCGGCGATCAGCCGTCGCGTTCGCGATCTCGAAGACGAACTCGGCGCTTCCCTATTTCAGAGGCACAACGGCGGCGTCTGCCTGACGTTGGCAGGACAGCAGTTTGTGCGTCGAGCACGCAAAGCACTTCAACAGATCGACTGCGGCGCGAAGGATGTGGCCGCCATAGGTCGCTCCGAGCGGGGGCATATCAAGGTCGGCATCTTTTCGTCGCTCGCGTCTGGATTCCTGTCCGATCTGCTGGGAGCCTACGGCAAGGAGCATGCAAGTGTACGGGTCGAATTTTTTGACGGCGATCCTGCGGATCACGTTGCCTCGATCCGGCGACTTCAACTCGATGTGGCTTTTATCACGGGAACCACACAGTGGTCGGACTGTGAAACAGAGCAACTTTGGTCCGAGCGAGTATTCGCCGTACTTCCCAGCGATCATCCTCTCTCTGAGAAATCGGAGCTTGGCTGGCGTGATCTTGTGGACGAGAGATTCATTGTAAGTGACGGTGCCCCTGGATCGGAAATTCACGACTATTTGGTTCAACGCCTCGCCGATCTTGGGCGTCACCCAGAAATCGATACCCAATACGTCGGGAGGGACAATCTCCTGTCGCTTGTGGCGATCGGCCAAGGCGTCACGGTCATGAGCGAGGCCGGGACGGCGGCTCAGTTTCCGGGAACTGCCTATCGGCAGCTTGCCGGCGAGGTTCTGCCGTTCTGCGCGGTGTGGTCGCCGCGGAATGATAACCCGGCCTGGCGCCGCCTCCTCAGTCTTGCGCGTTCAATGTCGCGCTCGGCTGCCGCCACAATCATTCAGACGGTTTCGGCAGTTCTTTTGACTTCCTCGCTTTCGCAAATCCCCGATCCGTGGCTATGAACCGCTCCAGCATCGGAGCGATGAGGCGAACGGGATCGGCCGGCGGTTGCCTCGCTTCGCGGCCGAGAATTTCTGCGTAGGCCGTTAGGTCGCGATGCAGGCTTGCCGGTAACTCCACCGTGACCTTCACCGGTTTGTCGTCGACGATCGCTCCCAATTTCAGCTTGGTCATGTCAGCCTCCGTAGGGTTCGAGAACGAGATCGCGGGTGACGATGACGCGGACGGGCAAGCCTGGCCGGATGGTGAGGGTCGGTGCGATGTTGAGCTGGCGCTGGACGATCTGCTGGCCGGTTTGACTGACGCTATTGGAGGCACCCTGTCGCAGCGCCCGCACAATATCGCTGTCCTGGCCAGACGAGCCCGCCTCCGCACCGATGCTCAGAATCGTGGAAAGTGCAGCGGCCTTGAACAGTTCGCCCCAGTGATAGTCGACGCCATCCTCAAGGCCCGCATAGCCCTCGGCGTCCGCACCAGGCTGACGCTCCAGAACGATGGAGCGGCCATTGGGGAAGATCAGCCGGTTCCAGACGAGAAGTATGCGCCTCTGACCGAAGCCGACGCCACTGTCATACTGGCCGATAACGCGCGTGCCCTGTGGCACAAGCAGGATCTTGCCGGTCGGGCTGTCATAGATGTTCTCCGTCACCTGTGCGGTTTTCCGCGCGGCCGACCAGAACCCGGTGGCTGGGGGCGTTCTCGCCGGTGGCGCGGGTGTCGGGGACGATGCGCACGCCCTTGGCTTGGACGCTGAGGGTTACGATTTCGCCGGTGAACTCGTTCGAGCCGGTCTTCTTGAAGGTGCCGATGGTCGCCATTGTAAGTCTCCGTTTCGTTTTCGGGACCGCTCCATTGCGGCCTCGATGGCGATCGACAGGCCGGAGGCGACCGACGCCGCATCGCTTGCGACCGGAGCAACGCGGAGGATGGCAGGAACGACTTTGTTGTTTCGCGAGGAATGACGGCCTTGGCCGGCAGGGGAAGAAAGTCGGGACGCGCCGTTGCGGCATAGGCGGTCGAGGCGCAGCCGTCCTTCGGTCAGATCAGGCCATTGGAGAGGCCGTTCGGAGCGGTCTGGAGACAATCAGGAACGGAAGATCATGGCGACCCGGTCGCAACCAGCAGACGGCGCAAGCTGAAGATCATCTGCGACCCGTCCTCCCCTTGTACAGGCGAGGGTCGAGCTTTCGTTTCGAAGTCGGCCAGTGGAGATGACGCCCTCGACTTCGTGTTGCACCGTTCCCGCGCACAGAGGCGCCGAGCAGAAATCCGGGCGCTGTTGAGGCGGCCGCACGATGGGCTTCAGTCAGGTTCCGGTGACGCGGCTCCCTCTCCAACTGCACAACGCTGAGGGCTGAAACCCCCGACTGGTCGTCCCGGCGACGGTTCCGTCGTGGTGTCAGGCTGGTGCAATGCCCTGGCTGGACGGGCCGGTGCTTGCCATCCCAGCGACGCGCGCGAACGCGGTGACGCCGACCGCGACCGCACCGATGACGGAGAACACGAGCTGCCAGGTCTCCGACGGCATGGTGTGTTTCACGATGCCATGCGTGGCGTGGAAGCCGGCGATCGCCGCGGGTGCGACAAATGCCAGCGCGATCAGCAGGCGTGCCCAGAGCGGGCGGACAATTCCAAGCAAGAGCTGCCCCACGCCCAACGTCAGGCCGGCGCCGAGCATGCCGATAAGGATGGCGCCGAGCCAGCCCGCGCCAGTGTCATAGGCCCAGGTGCCGGCGGTCACGCCCGCGAAGAATGGCAGTGCGAACACCGCGAGCGTGAACAGCAACCAGCACAAGATGCCGATGGCTGCGAAGGATAGGACAATGCCGAGGATAATCATGGTGGTGTCTCCGAAAGAGCAAATTCTGACGGTCGCGCCTTCCACCACCACCACGGCGCATTCGGGAGCATAGCAAAAGCTGTGCTCCGTCGGGAGCGGAAACCGCAGGGGTCTCCGCGTCGCCTGGAAGGGTGGCGCGCCGTCATGGCGCGAAGGGATCGACCTCGTGGACGATCTCCGAGACGTCGCCGTCGTATTCGTTTGCGGGTGTCACCGAGAGAGTGCCGTCGCCCGCGCGGAAGATGACGATGACGGCCATCAGCGTGGTGGCGAGGCTGAAGGCGAAGGCGTGTGCGTCGGGGAAGGACATCGATCCGGCTCCTGTTTCGAGCGGAGGACCATCCCCCCGCTGACAGGCGCCCGATGTGTTCGGCCGATGGCCGCAATCACCGCGCAGGCAACGCCGGCGCGGCGGCACGCTATGCGTAGTCCGACCCTTTACGGGTTGATGGCGTCAGGCCATCGGCTGGACCAAGGACCAGCGCCATTCAGCGGGGAGTGGTCTTCTCCGGGCTGGGAGCCGAGTCGATGTGGCCGTGACGTTGGTGAAGCCGTACTGTCTGCGCGAGCTGCCGTGCGACCTCACCTGCGTCATCCGCAAAGCCTGGTGGCCATTTCCTCGACGGCTCGCGCTGAAACCCGCCACGCTGAAAATGCGGATGGAGGTGGCTGATAATCCACTCGATGCGTGAAGGAGGCACCAAGCCGGCTTGAGCCGAATAATGGAGTGCCTTGGCGAGATCGTGCCCGATGTTCGCGCGGTTCCAAACATCATCGGTCGCGACGTTAAGCAGATAGGATTTGAGGAGGAGTTCGATGGCAATTGCAATCGCATGAAGGGCTTGATTGTCGAATCCTTGATCCGCCGCCCATTCGGCGGCTGCAGCCTTCACGGTGGCATTCTCCAGGAAAACCGCAGCGAGAACGGCGTCCGAACGTGCCGGTTTCGGGAGTGGCTTCAGTCGCTGCATTCGTTGCGTTATGCCATAGGCTTGGCCGTTTAGCAGGTGCCCGATGCGGCGGCGCTTACGCGCCGCCGAATTTCCACACCGGGATGCCGAGCTTCTTGGCTTTGTCGGCGAGGTTGTCATTGATGCCGGTGCCGGGGAAGTGCAGCACGCCCTTCGGCAGGATTTGCAGCATCTCGTCATTGCGTTTGAAGGGTGCTGCCCGGCCGTGCTTCGTCCAGTCGGGTGCAAAGCCGATCTGTGGGACATTGCGATTCCTGGCCCAGAGAGAAGCGATCTTCTCGGCACCCTTCGGCGACTTGCCGTGGATCAGCACCATGTCGGGGTGCTTCTCGTGAACCTGGTCGAGCTTGGCCCAGATGAGGTGATGGTTGTCGAAATCGAGCCCGCCGGTGACGGCGATCTTCGGTCCAGGCGGCAGGAGCACTTCCTGCTCGGCACGCTTCTTCGCCATGATGAAGTCGCGGCTGTCGATCATCGCCGAGGTGAGGTTGCGATGATTGACCTTCGATCCTGACCGCGGGAGCCAGGCTTTGCCGACCTGGCGTTCGTAGTGCTCGGCGGCCTGGTCGCGCATCAGTTCGAAGGCGGTCTGGCGTTCGACCTGTGTCTTGCCCTCGGCGATCAGGCGCTCGAGATCGACCGACTTCACCTCGCTGCCGTCCTGTTCGCGTTGGGAGCGCTTTTGGGCCTGCTCGTTGTCGTCGAGCTCGCGGTTGATCCGTTCGGCGGCGCGATGAAAGACGTTCACGGTCGACCAGAGGAGATCGTCGAGGTCGGGTTCGAGGCGCGTGTCCTCCAGGGTCACGATCAGGGCGTCGAAGATGTCGGCGACCGCGCCCGCGACCGCGTTGCCGTCCGGCAGAAGCCGCTGATCGGGTTCGTCGGCGAAAGGCCGGTAGCCGTGGAGCTGCAATTCGTTGAGGACGTGGTCAGTCGGTGAGGATTCGTGGTGCGGTTCGTAGTCGTCGAGATCGCGCATCGGATGCTCCGTCGGATGGACCGCGACCGTCGCGGCCTTCATGGCGACGAAGCACACCGGCGGGGCGGCCCTGCACCCGGAGCGCGAGCGAGGGCCGGAGCGTCAGCGGAGGATGGCGGAGGCCGGCTATTTTGTTTCGCGATGGAAAGCGGCCCCTTGGGGCCGCGCCGGAAAATAGTCGGCCGCAGCCATTGCCGGGCCGGCCTGCCTGTGGGCCGATCGCCCTCTCGAAGGCCGAGGCGCGGTCCTCTCCGATCCGCTGCGTCTGAGCGAGTACGGCGGCGGGGCCGCTGCCGCTTCCTTACCGGCTATGCCGCCAGCGCCATGAAGCGTGCGACGTCCTGCGGCCCGAGCTGTACCCGAGTCTGACTGCGCAATGTCGCGATGCCGAGGGTGCGGAGATCCTCGTTGAAGTCCCCGAGCTGTGGAGAGATCACGATCGCCTCGATCCCGGCCGCGTTCGCCCGTTCGATCAGGCTGTCACGCGCACCATCGCCTGCCGGATCGTCATCGCGCAGGATGTAGAGCCGCCGCAGCGTGTCCGGGAACAGGATGGCGGCGAGATGTGCCGCGGAGAGCGCCGCCACCATCGGCATGTTGGGCACGACCTGGCGGATTGAAAGGACCGTCTCGATGCCTTCGCCGGCTGCCATCACTTCGCCACCAGCGCCAAAGCGGACCGCGTTGCCGAGGAGATCGCCCATCGCCCGGCGCGGGGTTTCGAATGGCGCCTTGTCGTGGCGTCGTGAGTCGAGCCAGGTGCGATGCGCCCCGGTGATCATGCCGTCGAGGTCAGTGACAGCGGCGATCATGGCCGGCCAAGTCTCGGTCGGCGCATGCTCGTCCGGGCGATAATAGCAGTGCGGGTGGAAATACAGATTTCCGGCTCCACGGAGATCCGTAATGCCGCGTTGCCGGAGATACGCCGCGACGATTGTGCCCGCAATCGGCTGCGACATGCGGATGAGGCGCCGTGCGGCTTCGGGCGATCCATGTGGTGCGGGCGCCAGCGGCTGGAAGGCGGAGGGTTCCGGCGCTGGTGGTGGCATGCTGAGGAAGAGCCGAGCCTCGTCGGCGACATCCTTGAAGTCGATGAGGCCGCAGCTCTCGCGGATGACGTCGAGGAGGTCTCCATGCTCGCCGGTAGCGGCGTCAGTCCATTTCCCGGCGGGGCCTTTGGGCGAGTCCTTGAGCCGGACGTACATCGAGCGGCCCTTAGTGTTACGGGCGTCGCCCACCTGCCAGTAGTTGCCCTGACGGTGGCCATTGCTGAGATAATGGCGGCACACCGCCTCGGCCTGTCGGCCGAGACGTTGCGCGAGATCGGATGCGTCGAGACGGGCCATCACGCTGCCTCCCGCTCGCCGACGCGCTGGATCGGGTAGGTGCCGATCAGCTTGCCGATGATGGTCGCGCCGTCCGCGCCGACGGGCACGAAGAAGCGGAGCTTCCACGAGATGATCTCGCTGAAGAGGCCAAAGGCGCGCAGGCGCTCGCGCATCGCGTCGGTGAAGCCGGAGAGTTCGATGCGATCGGCGCCCATGACGCGCACGCGACGGAGTTGGAGGCCTTCGGCGAGATCGAGGATTGTCTTGCCCTCGATGAGCGCGGCATAGGCATGGTCGGCGGACAGGTTCGTCGTTCCGACTGTCGTGGCGTTGGCGACCCATGCGGGCGACACGCGGCGGCCGATGATCCGTTCCCCGTCATCGGTCTGGAGCCGATAGACACGGCTCGACTCGTTGGGCAGCCGCTTCCAGATCGGCAGCAGCAGGCCAGCGACGATGTGGATCGTGGAATCGGAATAGGCTGGCACCTCCGCGATCTCGGCGTTCCAGGCGGCGGTGAACTCGGCGCGACTGGCGGCGATCCAATGGCTTTCGTCCATCATGCGGATGGAGGCGTGATGCTGCTCCATCGGCCGGATCAGCCGCACGCGGCGTTCGATCTCCCCGTCGTCGAGCATCAGCGAAGGCGCTGGAAGCTGAACCGCGGCGCGGTGGGAGCGCTCGTTGACCAGCAACTTGGCGACCGGATCGTCGAGCCAAGCCATCGCCTCCTCGGCGGTCATCGGCCGGTTGCGCTCGCGCTGTTGGATGGTCAGCAGGCTGGTTTCCGCGCCGGTGCCGGGATGGGTGTAGATGGTCTGGCGATCGGTGACGACGAAGCTCTCCGCGCGCAGCGTCTCCAGTCCGATGTCGTAGATGCCGGCGGCGATCGCGCCCTCGACCTTGGCGGTCAGAAGCTGCTCGAAGGCGGCGAACAGGACGTCCTGCAGGTCGATGGTGAGCGCGAGCAGGCGGTTGAGAAAGGTTGTGATCGGCGGGAGCTCGTCCTTGATGCCGTTGTCGTCCATCAGCTTCAGGCCGGTCGTGTCCTCGAACCGCTGGAGCGAGCACCCTTCGATCTTGCCGCGGACGATCAGGATGTAGAGCTGGCGAAGCGCATCGCGCGCATAGTGGCTCTCCAGATTGTCCTCGGGTCGGAACAGGCCCTGGCCGCCGGTCTGGCGCTGTCCGCGCGTGATCGCGCCCAGCGTGTCGAGCCGGCGCGCGATGGTCGATAGGAAGCGCTTCTCCGCCTTCACATTGGTCGCGATCGGACGGAAGAGCGGCGGCTGCGCCTGGTTGGTGCGGTGGGTGCGGCCGAGGCCTTGGATCGCGGCGTCGGCTTTCCAGCCCGGCTCAAGCAGATAGTGGACGCGAAGCCGCGTGTTCCGTGCCGACAGCTCCGCATGGTAGCTGCGGCCCGTACCGCCGGCATCGCTGAACACGAGCACGCGCTTCATGTCGTCCATGAAGGCCTGGGTCTCGGCGAGATTGGCGGACGCCGCGCGGGTCTCGACCACAAGGCGCTGTCCCTTGCGCACGATACGACGCGAGCGGCCGGTGACTTCGGCCACCACGTCCGCGCCGAAATGCTGGACGATCTGGTCGAGCGCGCCCGGCACCGGCGGAAGGCTCGCGAGTTTCTCGATCAGCTCGGTGCGGCGGGCGACCGCCTCGCGGCTCTCGACCGGCTGGCCGTCGCGAAAGACCGGACGCGAGGACATATTGCCCTCGCCGTCGCTGAAGGGCTCGTAGAGCTGCACCGGGAAGGAATGGGCGAGATAATCGAGGACATATTCGCGGGGCGTGATGTCGACGCGAATGTCATTCCACTCCTCGGTCGGAACTTCGGCCAAGCGCCGTTCCATCAGCGCCTCGCCGGTCGAGACGATCTGGATGACCGCGGAATGCCCGGCCTCCAGGTCCGCCGCGATCGAGCGGATCAACGTCGGCGTCTTCATCGATGTTAGCAGATGACCGAAGAAACGCTGCTTGGCGCTTTCGAAGGCGGAGCGCGCGGCGGATTTGGCCTGGCGGTTCAACGTCCCGGTCGAGCCGGTGATGTTGGCCGCCTGCATGGCCGCATCGAGATGGTTGTGGATGATGGCGAAGGCGCCGGCATAAGCATCGTAGATGCGCCGCTGCTCGGCGGTCAGCTCGTGCTCGACCAGCTCATATTCGACGCCGTCGAACGACAGCGATCGGGCGGTGTAGAGGCCGAGCGCGCGAAGGTCGCGGGCAAGCACCTCCATCGCCGCGACGCCGCCGGCCTCGATCGCCTCGACAAACTCGGCGCGGGTCGAGAAGGGAAAATCGTCGCCACCCCACAGACCGAGGCGCTGCGCGTAGGCAAGGTTCTGGACCGTGGTGGCGCCGGTGGCGGAGACATAGACGACGCGGGCATTGGGCAAGGCGTGCTGCAGGCGAAGCCCCGCGCGCCCTTGCTGCGAGGGCGTGACATCGCCCCGTTCTCCCTTGCCGCCGCCAGCGTTCTGCATCGCGTGCGCCTCGTCGAAAATGATCACTCCGTCGAAATCGGAGCCCAACCATTCGACGATCTGCTTGACCCGCGAAACCTTCTCGCCGCGGTCGTCGGAACGCAGCGTGGCATAGGTTGTAAATAGGACGCCTTCCGGCAGAGCGATCGGCTTGCCCCGCGGGAAGCGCGAGAGCGGCGTGACCAGCAGGCGCTCCATGCCGAGTGCGGACCAGTCGCGCTGCGCATCCTCAATCAGCTTGTCGGATTTGGAGATCCAGACCGCCTTGCGCCGGCCCTGCATCCAGTTGTCGAGCACGATGCTGGCCGACTCGCGCCCCTTTCCGACGCCGGTGCCGTCGCCGATGAAGAAGCCGCGGCGGAAGCGGACGACGCCGTTTGCATCATCGGCGGCGGCCGCCACGACATCGAAAGTGTCGTCGATGGTCCAGGAACCTGCGAGAAAATCGGAATGGGCTTCGCCCGCGAAGATCAGGGTTTCGAGCTGGGAGTCTGAGAGCGAGTCCATGATGGTCGCTGGCAGCGTCGGCCGATAGCTCGGCTTGGGCGGGGCGACCGAGGCCATGGCGGCGGATTGCACGAGCTTGGTGGGATGGGCCTGAGAGCCGGGAATACGGATCGTCTGCAATCCGTATTGCTCGTAGATCGCGTCGCTGAGGCGGGCGCCCTCGGCCGGGGTCCAGTCGACGGTCTCATAGGCGAGCGGCACGCCCTCGGGATCGGCGAGGCCCACGCGGGTCGCCGATGTCGCCGCGGTGCGCGCGAGATAGCCGCGAACGGTGCGCGGCGTGGCGCCGGTCGGCATGACCTGAACAGCAGGCGCGACAGCCAGGCGCGGCGGCACATGCTCGGCGATCCACGTCATCAGCGTGGCGATGTCGGGAGCGGTGCCGGGGGACGCCGGAAATGCGGATGGCTCGTCGGCCGGGATCTTGTCGATCACGGTCAGCCGGGTTTCGACGGTCGTGCCGTGCTTGGCATAGACTGAGCCATGGACGGCGGCGGTGAACACGACGCGGCCCCTCTCCTGCAGGCGGACGAAGGCGTCGCGCCAGGCCGGTATGTCGGGGCCGAAATTCGCGCCGGTGATCGCGACCAGGCGCCCGCCATCGGCGAGCCGCGCGAGCGCGGATGCGAGATGGCGATAGGCTGCGTCGGCGACACGCCCCTCGACATTGGCGAGGACCGAGAATGGCGGGTTCATCACCACGATTGTTGGGACGGTCGCCGGGTCGAGATGATCGTCGATCTGGGCTGCGTCGAAGCGGGTCACGGGAATGGCCGGAAAGAGGGAGGAGATGAGTGCGGCCCGGGTTTCGGCGAGTTCGTTGAGGACAAGCGTGCCGCCGGCGATCTCGGCGAGGATGGCGAGCAGGCCGGTGCCGGCCGATGGTTCGAGCACGCGATCGGCGGGTGTGATGGCGGCCGCAGTGATCGCGGCCAGGCCGAGCGGGATCGGCGTCGAGAATTGCTGGAAGGCCTGCGCCTCCTCGGAGCGGCGCGTGTGGGTGGGCAGAAGTCCCGCGATCTTGCCGAACAGAGGAACCGCCGCAGCCGGAGACCCGGCTTTGCGCAAAAGCGCCTTTCCGTATTTGCGGAGCATGAGGACGGTTGCGGCTTCGCAGGCGTCATAGGCGTCCTTCCAGTCCCAGGCGCCGGCAGTATCGGACGCGCCGAAGGCGGTCTCCATGGCGGTGCGCAAGACCGCGGCGTCGATGCGCTCGCCGCGCTCGATGTGAGGAAGGAGGAGAAGTGCCGCGGCATGGATGGCGGCAGCGTCGGTCGGCTGATCGGCGGCGGTCGGCAGCGCCGCCGCAAGGGTGTGAGCATTCATGGGAGACGTCCTCGGGAGAGCGGAGCGGGAAAGCCCGCCGGCGCTCTCTCTCGGACCGGACGGGCTCAAACCCGTCCCGGCCTTCCTCTCGCTCTCAAGGGGCGCGGCCCGGCCGCGCCATCAAGCGACAGACAATGGTCTCGATGATGTCAGGCACCATCGCCGCCATCGATCACCTCGGCGAGCCAACCGTTGGTATAGATCCACGCCACAGTTTCGCCGGTCGCGAGATCGAGGACATGCGCGCCGCCACCGAAGCCATCGAGACGCGGCCGGGAGCAGGTGTTGGCGTACTGAAAGCCCCATCGGCCGGTGAGGTGGAATTCGGCGGCGCAGCGTATGACGAACTGGATCAGCCGTTCGGGATCGCCGGTGACATCGTCGCGCATCCAGAGTTTGGAGCCGCCATGCTCGGGCTGGATGGACAGGAGGAAGCCATCGGACGGCGGTTCCTCGGATGCTCCGTCCTCGGACAGTTGGTTGTAGAGATCGAGCGCGCGGGCTGCGGTCTCGGGCGTGCCGACATCGAGCAGGCATGAGAAATGGGTGAAATAGTCGGCCATGAGGCCACTCCCGGAGAGCAGGGAACGGGAGAGCCGGCAGGCGCTCTCTCCTCCATGTCCGGCTCGCCACGTCCGGGCCAAACTCTCCCTCTCGATCGGCGCGCATGAAAAAAGCCCGACGCCCCCGAAGGGACGCCGGGCTCGCCAAGTCAGATGAGGACCGCCGTCACTCCGCGGCGGCGAGGTGCCGTTCCTCCTCATCATCGGTGTTGGTCTCCTCGTCATCGCCGTCGAGGAAGTCCGGCAACGCCTCGTCGCCCTCGCCAGAGTCCGCCTCGGTGCTTTCGGCATCGGCGCCGGAATTGCGCAGCGGTTCGGGCAGCCAGCCCGTCTCGGCGAGGAGACGTTCGGCTTCGGTCGCCATGTCGCCCTTCTTCAGATGTGCGATGAGTTGGGCGGCGCGCTCGCCGGCGCCTTCACGCACCGCTTCGAGGATGCGGGGCTTGGTGACGCGGCCGAGATAGTTGGCGACGGTCGGCCGCCACCCGGCTTCGGCCATGTCGAGCCCGACCGCCAGCGACAGGCGATCGGCTTCGGCGATGCGCTGTTCGACACTATGCGCCGAGACACGGCCACCGTAGCGATCGGCCCGCTCATAAAGCGCATTGACGCCGAACGAAGCGCAATGGGCGAAGAGTTCGGCCTGTTCGGGGCCAGTCAGTGCGGCCAGCCCATCCCAGAGATCAGCGACTTTGGCCGGGAGCCGTTTGCGCCAGCTATCGTGCCGGGCCTCGATCGCCTTGGCATAGACGCTGGCACGAAGCCCTTCGGGCTGCGAATGGAAGGTCGTGCCCCGCACGCTGACCTCCATCGCGAAGCCGTACTGGCTGCCGCCGTAGAACACGTCCTGGCAGAACTTGTGCAGGACGGCGACGAAGGCGACCGAGGGATCGGTGGCGAGCTTGTCGCGGAGCGCGAGGGTGCGATCGGCGGTCAGCTCCGTGATCAGTCGATCGGGGAGCGGCTTGATCGTGTCGTCCTCGTCCTCCTCCTCGGGCTCGGCAGGTTTGCCGCAGATGGTGATGACCGCGCGCTGGACCGAAGGCGACGCCGGATAGTCAGCGTCATCGTCGCCGCCATCCTGCTCTTCACCCTCGCCATCGCCCGCCTGGTTGGCGATCTCGTCCTCGGGTCGGACATAGCCGCGGTCGATCGACAGCGTGCCGTCGGCGTCCAGGCTGACGAAGACCCCGGCGATCGCGATGTCGGCGGGTTCGTAGTGGACCGGCCGCTCGTCGAAGCTGGCGAGCGCGGTTTCGATTTCGCCAAGGCGCTGATCGATCTCGTCCGGCAACTCGTCGGCGTTCTCATATTCGGCCTCCAGCTTGGCGCACTCGGCGTTGAGCGCCTCGATGGTCGCCTGTTCGTCAGCCGTCAGGTCGAGCGGCGTGCCCACGATCTCGCGCAGGCCGTGGGTGGCGCCATAGGGGAAGCTCATCGCCACCTCGATCCATTTCCAGCCTTCGCCGGCGATCGCTTCGGCGGAGGCTTTCAGCTTGTCGGCGACCAGGCGATCGAGCAGCGCAGGATCCTGCAGCCAGCCGCCGTCGTCATCCTGGAAGAGATCGCGCAGCACGCAGCCGCCGTTGGTTTCATAGGCATCGATGCCGACGAATACGGCCCGCTTGTCGGATGCGCGGACGGCGGTCTCGGTCAGCATGCGCCGGATCTGGTAGGGTTCCCTCTGCCAGCTATTGCGAACCGACTCCCAGACCTGCTCCTGACGCGCATGATCGTTGGTGACGGTGAAGGCCATGAGCTGTTCGAGCGTGATGCCGTCCTCGGCATAGATATCGAGCAATGACGGCGAGACGGCCGCGAGGCGAAGCCGCTGCTTCACGACCTGGACGGACGCGAAGAATGCAGCCGCAATCGCCTCCTCGGTCATGCCCTTCTCGCGCATCGCCTGGAACGCGCGGAACTGGTCGAGAGGATGCAGCGGGGCGCGTTCGATATTCTCGGCCAGCGACACCTCGTCGACGAGGATGTCGGCATTGGCGTCCGACACCACGCACGGCACCTTGGAGGTCTTGGTGAGGCGCTTCTGCTTGACGAGGAGCTGCAGCGCGCGGAAGCGACGCCCGCCCGCCGGCACTTCGTACATGCCGGTTTCCTGGCCGTCGGCATCGAGCACCGGCCGGACGTGGAGGGACTGGATGAGACCGCGCCGGGTGATCGACTCGGCCAGCTCGTCGATCGAGACGCCAGCCTTGACGCGGCGGACGTTCGACTGGCTCAGCACCAGCTTGTTGAAGGGGATGTCCTGCGCCGACGACAGGGTGATCTTCTGAATGGCAGTTGCCATGAGACTTACTCCGCGACGGGCGCCGAAAGCCTCTCTCTCGACCCTAAACCCGTCACGAAGCGAAGCACCGCCCTCTCACTCTAGGAGGGCAGCGACACCATCAAACGCCATCGGTAAGGTCACTGCCAGAACCGGCGATGATCCCGCGCCAGTCCTTCGTATTCGCCCATGACGGCTTGATGCCGCCCTAGAAATTCGAGCGCGGTTCGATGCCGAGGAAGCGGATCATGTTGTCGGGCGCGACGAAGTTGACACCCGAACCCAAGCTGCGGTCGCCTGTTGCGACGAGGCGGCGGAAAATCGCTACCTTGTCAGGATGCATGGGGGCGCCGCCCCACACAGCGTCCTGTACATATCGCGCGATGAAACCGGCGAGGACGTCGGCGACCTGAATGCCGATAGAATCGTGCGATCGCTGGAATTGCAGGTCGGCCGCCTGCGAGAATTCGAAGTCGGCCGTCTGCAGGGGCAATTTCACGCCAAGCTGCGCCAGGTCCTCTGCGAGCTTCTTGTTGTGCAGAAGAATGTCTCCGAACTGCAATTGCTCGTCGTGGAACAGCGTCACGCCGGAAACCTGCTTTCGCGCGAAGCGATTGATCCGGGCGTAGATGTTGGTGAACGATGTCAGGTTCGGCAGAACCCAGAGCAGCTTCCCGGCGGGATTCTTGTCGGGAATCGGTAATGCCCGCTCGACGGCCTTGGCTTTCGGCAGCTTGCGGAAGTCCTTCAAGCTGTCGCGCGCAAAACGGATGATCCCCGCCGCCACGTCAGTAGGCGGAACTCCGCTTCCCTGCGCCCACCGAATTATTTGCTTGTAAAGTTCGCGTATTTCCGCGTGGTCTCTGCTTTGGCAACATGCGGCAAAGGCGTGAGCCAGCTCGGGAGGTGCATATAGCGCCATGTAGTTCGCCATAACGCCCTTCATCCAAAGGGCGCCAGGTTGAGTGTCGCATTCCCCCACATAGGGCACCACCATTCGCTCGATGATGTTCACGACAACGAAGAAGTGCTTGTCGACAAGCTCGATAAAGATTGGGGCGCGGCGCGTCTCAAGGAGGTCCAGAAGATCAAAGATGAAGCGCGGCTTGTCATAAGCCTGTTTTGATTTGAGCTCCGACGACTGGATGCGGTGCGCCTTTTTTAGTGCGCCCAATTTATCGGTGAAGTCCTGGTCGAGCGTGCAGCCGAATGCAGCCAAGGCGAACATGCGCTGTTCGACGAAGTAGGAGTCGATTTTGACCGTGCTCAGGTCGCCGGTATTGCCGCTTTCATCGATGTAATATTCCGCAGGCGCCTGCTCTAGCATTCTGTATCCAGTCGCTCGTTTGGCGATTGTGCTCCATGCCGCACCACTGAATAGGTGACCTGGATCTGGGCCACAAGACAGCCCGGAAACAGTATGGCTAGGGGACGCAAAGCCGGAGACACGGACAACCGCATCTCCGGCATTGCGGGGATCAGGCGGCGCGATCGAGCAGCTTCTTGGCCTTGCCTTCGAGCTCGAGCCGCGCGTCCTGGTGGGGCTTGTCGCGCGCGACGGCGGTGATGCCCTGGACGAAATCGAAGATGCTTTCCGGCGGGCGGCCTTCCTCGGCCAGCACCGCGTCGATGATTTTGCCCGTCTCGGCTTTCGAGAAGCCGCGGCGGCGCAGGAATTCGGTGCGCTCTTCGTCCTTGTGCGCGACGATGCGTTCGCGCGCCGCCTTGATGCCGGTGATGAACGGCTGCGGTGAGGAGTCCGCGAAGCTGAGCAAGGCCGGCGCCGCCTCATGGGCGAAGCGCGAAGCGGCGTATTTGGAATGGCGGATGGAGATCTCCTCGAAATCTTCGACGCCCCACAAATTGCGATTCTGGCACACGGCCCTGAGATAGAAGGACGCGATACCAAGGGTCTTGGCGCCCACTTCGCTGTTCCAGGCATAGAAGCCCCTGAAATAGAGATCGGGCGATCCATCCGCGAGCTTGCCGGCTTCGATCGGATTCAGATCGTCGACGAGGAAAAGGAAGACGTCGCGATCGGAAGCGTAGAGCGTCGTGGTGTCCTTGGTGATGTCGACGCGCGGATTATAGACGCCGGTCGACCAGTCGAGGACACCGGGCACTTTCCAACGGGTGTCGCCGGTGCCGTTGCCGGCGATGCGCTGCACGGCTTCGACCAGCTCGTGGTCGTAGATCCGGCCGTAGTCGGGGCCGGTCACGGCGCGCAGCTCGACGCGGCCGTCGTCGGTCTCGAGGGTCTTGATCTGCTCGGCGCGGTGGGCGGTCAGCCCATATTGCAGGTTGATGCCGGCGAGCGCGGCGGGGAGCTGCCGCAGATAGGCGGCCGGCGCGCCGACCTGGCTCGCGAGCTGACCAAAACTCCAGTGCGTCGGAGCGATGGGCTTGTCGGCGCCTGGTAGGATCAGGGCAAGCCGTTCGGGATCGGTGCGGCTGGCTTCGACATGGATAAGCGCGGATTCGACAACGCGCGTTCGGCTGCGCTCGGTGCGCTCGCGGACGGTCCGGCCGAGTTCGGCGAGCGAGAGATAGCGCTCGTCGTCGGGTCGCGAGAACCACTCCGAGGAAACCCGACCGATGCGCTCGCCGCGGTTGATGTCCACCTTCCAGCCGCCACTCACGTCGCGCCGGGCATCGAGAACCTGCATGTTCATGGGATCAAACTCCATGACGGGCGCCGGAAGACTCTCTCCCGACCCTCAACCCGTCACGGAAATCCGGTCCACACTCTCACTCTAATGAGGGCGTTGCGGGGTCTCCCCGCAGAAGGGGTCGGCCGAGACCCTGGGCTCGGCCGCAGGGGAAGGCTTTCCCCTCCAGGCCCCCTCTCAATCGCTGGCCCTTCCAGTCGGTTTGGGGGAGATTGAAAACTGTCAGAAAACCGCATATATTTCTGACAGGAGAAGTGCCGTGCAACGACTGACCGAACAGATTCTGGCGCACACCGAGGGCTTGCCCGAGGGCGCTCCGATCGCGGCGAAGAGCCTGCTCCATCTCGGCAATCGCGCCGCGGTGGATCAAGCCTTGTCGCGACTGGCTGAACGTGGCCGGCTGATGCGTGCCGGGCGCGGCGTCTATCTGCGCCCGGTTTCGAGTCGGTTCGGCGTCCGCGCGCCCTCCGTCGAGAAGGCCGTCGAAGCCCTCGCGCTCCAGCGCGGCGAAACCATCGTGTCGAACGGTGCCGCGGCCGCTAACGCGCTCGGCCTCACGACACAGGTGCCGGTCCGGTCGGTCTATCTGACATCGGGCCGTAGCCGGACGATGAATCTGGGCCAGCAGGTCGTCGAGCTGCGGCATGCGCCGCGCTGGCAGTTGGCGCTGGCCGATCGGCCCGCCGGACAGGCGGTGCGAGCGCTCGCCTGGCTGGGGCCGGAAAAGGCAGAAGCCGCCTTGATGACGTTGAAGCGCAAGTTGCCGTCTTCCACGTTCGGCGAACTCGTCGCGGTCGCGCCCCAGCTACCGAGCTGGCTCGCCAGGACGGTCGGCAAAGTTGCATACGGCCGAAGGAGCCATTCTCAGGTGGGCGGCCTACCTATTTAGATTGTCCGAAATTTGTATATTTATTTCGGACAATCCACTTGGTTCGCGTCCGAAAAAGGACTACAATTTTCGGACATGAACACCGACTCGCCCGATCTGAAGAAAGCCATGCTCGAGCGCATCCGTGCGGATGCGCCACGCAAGGTCTGGACGCCCAGTGACTTCGTCGATCTCGCCTCGCGGGACGCGGTCGATAAGGCGTTGCAGCGGCTGACGAAGGTCGAAATCCTTAGGCGGATTGATCGTGGGCTCTACGATCAGCCTGGCTTCAACAAACTCACCCAGAAACCCAATCCGCCTGATCCGCGCTCAGTCATCGACGCCGTCGGGCGACGTGACCAAACCCGGATGCTTGTCGACGGCATGACCGCGGCGAACGATCTGGGCCTAACTGACGCCGTCCCCGCCAAAATCGTGGTGCACACCGACGCTCGGCGCCGCGCGATCAAGCTCGGCAACGTAACGATCACCTTCCGTCCAACCGCGGCCAGCAAGCTATTCTGGGCCGGACGACCAGCGATGCGCGTCGTCCAAGCGCTTCACTGGCTGCGCGATCTCCTGGTTCGTGAAGGAGAAAGTGATCAGGTTAGGCGCAAGCTCGCCAATCTTTTCGAAGATCCCACGGTGGGACCGCCCCTCAAAGCGGATCTCACTGCCGGTATGACAGCTCTTCCGACATGGATGTGGGTGTTTCTCAAGCCGCTCGTTGAAAGCGACGCCGGCGTTCGTCGTCGGCACGTCGATGATGATCGTGATGATGCTGATCATGATCGTCATCAACAAAGAACGGCGGACGATGCCGATGATCAGCGTCATGCTGCCGTCGCCCGGCCCAAGCGAAAGCCGCTCTCCCCGCAGAAGGCACAAACTGCCAAGCGCGGTGCAGCCCGGGCGGTGAAGACATGAATCCGGCTTTCGACGAGGTTCTCGCGGCCGGGTCGGACGCGATGTTGAGCGCCTTCGATACGACGGCGCTACGCCTCGGCACGGCGTCTCAGAATATCGAGAAGGACTTCTGGGTCTGCTGGACGCTGGATGCCTTGTTCAATGGCTTGAAAGAGGGCGGACCCCGCCTCCTCTTCAAAGGTGGAACCTCCCTGTCCAAAGGGTTTGGTTTGATCAATCGCTTCTCCGAAGACATTGATGTCACGGTGTTTCGGGACGACATCGGCGAGCCGGCGACCATCGAGGAGCTCGAAGCGCTGAGTAGCAAAAAGCGCCGGGCGCGCCTCGATGCGATCAAGGACGCCTGCCAAGCCTACATCAACGGCCCGCTGCGGGCTGAGTTGACGCAGATCCTGCAGGACCGGCTTCAGGCTGCCGGCCTCGATGCCGGCGCGGCCCGAGTGGAAGCCGATGACGCTGATCCCGACGGGCAGACGCTTCTGATCTGGTATCCCGCGGCGACGCCGCGATCGGATTATGTGCGGGCAGCGATCAAGATCGAGTCGGGCGCGAAATCCGCGCTCGATCCGAACAGCGAAGTGCCGATCAAACCCTATGTCGATGATGATCTGCCGGCGCTCGACCTGACCGTGCCGGCCGTCCGCACGGTCGATCCGGAACGTACCTTCTGGGACAAGGTTGTCATCCTCCATGGGCTGCGGCGCTGGTTCGACAAGCGCGGCGAGCTGCGCGGGGGCGGCCAACGCGTTTCCCGTCACTATTATGACCTGCACCAGCTCGCCGCGGCCCGCGTCGGCGCCGCCGCCATCGCTGATCCGGCGCTCGGTGCGGATTGCGTCGCGCACGCCCGGATGTTCTTCAATCGACCGGACTTCGATCTCGCGAGCGCTGCGCCTGGCTCGTTTGCACTCGCCCCGCATGACGCGATGATCGAGCAACTGCGCGTCGACTACAGGGCCATGCAGGGCATGATCTTTGGCGATCCACCGGATTTCGAGGCGGTGCTCGACAGCATCGGCTCGCTCGAGACGCGTCTCAACAAGAAGGGCGATACGGGAGGCGGGGCCGCGCGATGAACCAGTTGGAGGGAGCTTTCGACACCGGGCAAAAGGCAGACGCGCGTGGCGCGGGCGAAGCGATCGTAACCCCGCTGCGCAAACGCCGCCTCAGCGGCGAACTCTACGAGCGCGACCCGAAGATAGAAGCCCTCATCGCCGAATTGGCAGTCCTGCCGCGTGATGGCTTGATCGCCAGGGCGGAAATCACCAAGCGCTCGGACCCGGGCTACGTCCCGAGCGAATGTCTCGTTTACTTCATTCGCGCGAGCCGTCGCGACAACAACGAGGTGTGGTTCGAGCGCCTCTATCGGATCTTGACCGAACGGGTGCTGCGCAGTTTGCCCAGGGCGGAAAGCTCCGATGGAAAGACGGAATCGCTGACGCGCGGGGTCGTGCGCGACAAGGTGTTCGGCCGGTTCGTCGAGCTCTTTTCGGCGGACCGCGCCGCCTACGACGAAAAGGTCGACTACTTCGAGGTGCGCTTCGATGGCGCGCTAGCGAGCCTGCGGCGCGATGCGCAGGAAAAGGCCTGGCGCGACGAAAACCGTTCCCAGCCCCTCGAATATGACGAGGAGAGCGGAGAACTGTCACCGGAGGTCGAGGCGGCCGCAGGGACCCACGATCCCTTCGCCGTGTCGGATTTCGACGACCCGTCTTACCGGTCGCGCCTGGATGCAGCGATTGAAGCTCTACCGACAGAACAAAGCAGGATCATTCACATGTTGAGACAGGGCTTCCCCATCGACTCCAAGGAGCCGGACGTCATGACCATCGCCAAGGCTTTGGGCCGCTCCGAAAAGACCGTCCGAACCTACCGCGACAAGGCCTTCGCCGCCCTGCGAGCTGCCATGGCCGACGGAGACGAGCGGTGAGCCCCGGCGGCGGACGTCCATCCCGCGAGGCCGTGCTCGACGCGTTCGCGGTCGAGAGCGAGCCTGGCCGGTCGACCTTGGAACGCTATCTGCGGCTATACCCGGAATATGCCGGGGAGCTCATCGACCTCTCGCGCGAACTCAGCCGCGAGGCTTATGAAGATGCCGCACCCCTCTCTGCTACCGATCGGGCGCTGATCGACGCTGCCTGGTCGCAACACGCGAAGGTTATGCCGGCGGCAGCAGCCGACCCTTTCGCGGCGCTGACGGTCGATGACTGGCGCGCCGTCGCGCAGCGTCTGGACGTGCCCCGGCAGGTCGTGACCGCACTGCGCGAACGGCGGGTCTCTCTCGTCAGTATCCCGCGACGCTTCCTGGCGATATTGGCGGATGCGATGCGCAGCTCTGTCGCACAGTTGGAGTCGTCCTGGGGGCCAGCGCACCTGATTGTCGCGCGCAGCTATAAGGCCGACAGCAAACCGGTGGCCGGCGAGCAGGTCACCTTCGAGCAAGTGCTGATCGATGCCGGCGTCCCGGCCGAGAAGCGCGCCCGGCTGTTGGCGGAGGCGGACTGACATGGACAGTGTGGAGCTCGCCAGGCAAGTCGCCGCCGAGCTTCACGCTCGCCTCGTTGCATCCGGCGCCGATCCCTGGTCGCCCTATGACTTTGCTGTCGCCGAGGCCAAGCGGCGGGGGATTGATGTCGAACGGACTGCCGCCGGCGCAGCCGTCCTCAATGGCGGCCGCGCGACTTTCGTCGCCGCCGACGATCTGATTCTTCACGAGAATATGGGCTCTCCGTTCGAGCAAGCTTTCCTCGTGGCGCATGAGATCGGCCATGTCGAGCTGGGCGACGATCCTGGTGGCGAAGCGGCGCCGATGATTGATCCGGCACGCCCGGCCGAGCCCTCACCAGTCGGAATGGATCGGGTTGTCGATTATGGACGCCGGCAACGCCGCGAAGTCCAGATGGACCTGTTCGCGCGCGAACTGCTGCTTCCGCGCACCGTCGCGCGGGCGCTCCATGTCGACCAAGGGCTCGCCGCGTCCGCCATCGCCGCGAAGCTCGGCGCGCCGTTCGAGGTCGTCGCGCAGCAGTTGTTCGATGCTTTGCTGCTGCCGCCCGTGCCTCCCGCCGCGACTGCGGCGCATGTCGAACGGCCGCTCAATCCGCTGCAAGCGGCCGCTGCGGCGCATCGCGGCGAAGCCTATCTGCTTGAGGCGGGGCCTGGCACCGGCAAGACGCAGACGCTGATCGCGCGCGTCGAGGGCCTTCTAGGCGAGGGCGTCGATCCACGGCGCATACTGCTGTTGACCTTTTCGAACAAGGCAGCGGGCGAGATGGCCGAGCGGATCGCGCGCAAGCGGCCCGAGGCTGCGGCCGCGATGTGGATCGGCACGTTCCATGCCTTCGGCCTCGATATCATCCGTCGTTTCCATGCGGAGCTCGGCCTGCCGAAGGACCCGCGGATGATGGACCGGACCGAAGCGGTCGAACTCCTCGAGGGGGAGTTCCCGCGGCTTAGGCTCGCGTACTACCGCAATCTTTACGATCCGACCCAGATCATTGCCGACATGTTGGCCGCCGTATCGCGGGCGAAGGATGAGGTGGTCGACGCCGAAACCTACGCCGCGCTCGCCGACGCCATGCAGGCGAAAGCCCAGGACTCGGATGCGCGCGAGGCGGCGGAACGCGCCGGCGAGGTTGCCCGCGTCTACGCGGCCTACGAACAGCTCAAGCGCAACGCGCATTGCATCGACTTCGGCGATCTTGTCGCCTTGCCGGTGCAACTGCTCGAAAAGGAGGCGGCCATCTGCGCGGCGCTGCAGGCGCAATATGATCATGTCCTGGTGGATGAGTATCAGGACGTGAACCGCAGCAGCGTGCGGCTGCTGAGCGCACTGCGGCCCGACGGCCGCAATCTCTGGATGGTCGGCGACGCCAAGCAGTCGATCTACCGGTTTCGCGGTGCCTCATCCTTCAACATAACCCGGTTCGGCAAGGAGGACTTCGCCGGTGGCAATCGCGGTCGATTGAAGCGTAATTATCGTTCGGTGCCGGAGATTGTCGCCAGCTTCTCCAGTTTCGCGATCACGATGCGCGCCGGCGATGCGGATAGTGGCCTCGACGCGGACCGCGACGCCAATGGACATAGGCCCGAGTTGCGCACGGTCCAGCGCGCCGAGCAGCAGCAGGTCGCCCTGGCCGACGCTATCGAGGAGCTGCGGCGTGACGGCTACGCCTATCGTGACCAGGCGGTCCTGTGCACCGGCAACGAAAAGCTGTCGACGATCGGGCAGGACCTGGAACGGCTCGGCGTGCCGGTCCTCTTCCTGGGAAGTCTGTTCGAGCGGGGTGAGGTCAAGGATCTCCTGGCTCTCCTCTCGATCCTGGTCGATCGGCGCGCCATGGGCCTGGTGCGCATTGCCTGCTGGCGAGACTTCGCCACCTCCTTTGCCGATGTGGTCGCGGTCTTCGACCATCTGCGGGCGGCCGAGCACGCGCCGGCGGGCTGGCTGCGGCATGGCGAGGCGATCCCCGGTTTGAGCGACAGGGGGCGGCAGACCGTTGCCAAGCTCGCGACTGCGCTCGATGGTTTCGATCAGACGGCCTCGCCCTGGACCGTGCTCGCGACGCTGTTGCTCGATCGCACACGCATCGCCGCGCGCCTGGGCGCGTCGGAGGATCTCGCCGACCGCACACGGGGCATCGCGATCTGGCAATTCCTCAACTTTGTGCGGGTACAACCGGCCGGACGCGGGCTGCCCATCACGCGCCTGCTCGATCGTGTGCGCAGGCTCGTGCGGCTCGGCGACGACCGCGACCTGCGCCAATTGCCGGCGGCCGCCCAGCATCTCGACGCCGTGCGGCTGATGACCATCCATGGCGCCAAGGGCCTAGAGTTCGGTGGCGTCCATATTCCTGGGCTTAACAGCGACACGATCCCACGCACGCCGCCGGCGCCGCCCTGTCCGGCGCCCGACGGGATGATCGCGGGGGCGGAGGGCAGTGCGCTGGAGGCGTTCCGCGCAGGTCAGGCCGAGGAGCAGGAGTGCCTATTTTACGTGGCGCAGTCGCGCGCCCGCGATCGCCTGATCCTTTATGCGCCGACCGAGAAGAGTAACGGCCACAACCGACCGCTTTCGCCATTCCTCGACCGTCTCGGGGCGACCTTAACACGCCGTTCGCTCGTGCCGGCACGGCCGCTTCCCGTGGCCGCGGAAGCTCGGGATATCGATTTGGTGGTCGACGGACGGCTGCGGTTAGGCGCCCCGCAGATCGCTCTTTATGAATCCTGCCCGCGTCGCTTCTTCTACACGCATGTCCTGCAGGTCGGCGGCCGGCGAACCGCGACCGCCTTCATGCATCTGCATGAGGCGGTTCGCGTGGTGGTCGAGGCGGTGATCGCGTCGGATGGACCCGTGTCCGAGCAGGCGCTGCAAGATCGCATCGATGCGGCGCTCGCCGGCGAGGGGCTCGGCGAGCACGGCTATCGCGCGGAATTCCGCGATCTGGCGCTGGCAATGCTGCGCTTCTTCCTGGCGAACCGCGCCGAAGCAGTCCCCGAAGCGCCGGTCGCGCTCAGCCTCAGTTTCGGCGGCGAGGAGATCATCGTTCGGCCGGACGAGGTGCTGGTGCGGCCGGACGGCATCCGCGCCGTGCGCCGCATTCGCACGGGTCACATGCGGTCGGCCGAGGGCAAGGATGTCGGCGCGGCGGCGCTGATGCTGGCGGTCAGGCAGTCCTTTCCCGGCGCGGTCGCAGAGCTCGTCCATCTTTCCGACGGCGAGGCACATGCGCTTGCCTTGTCCGATCGGGAGCTGAAGGGGCGCAAGGACAAGCTCGCAAAGTTTCTCGGCGACATCCGCGCCGGACGGTTTCCGGCCGAGGTTTCGTCGCGCACCTGCCCGAACTGCCCGGCCTTCTTCATCTGCGGGCAGACCCCCGACGGCCCCTTGCAAAAAAAGTTCGTCTGACCTTACCGGTCGGCCTCCCTCGCTCCGATTGGACCCTTAGAGCCGCGGCGCTGCCTCGGCCGAACCTAAGGACCCAATCTTATGAACACCGAAGAACTTCTTGATTACGACGATCTCGGCAACGCCCTGCGCGAAGGCCGGGCGTTGCGTCCGGCGCGGGGGTATCGCTTTCTCCTCGCGCAGGGCGATCTCAACTTCCAGTCCCGTGTGGTGAGCGATCCCGTGCCGCTCGGCCGCCAGTTGCTGGAAGCCGCGGCACTCGACCCGCGGGACGGTTACAGCCTCATCGCGATCCTGCCCTCGGGCGATTTCGAGGATGTGAGGCTCAACGAGCCGTTCGACCTGCGTGAGCGCGGCGCCGAGCGGTTCATCGCCTTCCAGACCGACCGCGACTTCAAGCTGACCCTCAACGACCACGAGCTGCTCTGGGGCAAGCCGGTCATCAGCGGCACGGTGCTCTACGGCCTCGCCAAGCCCGGCGAGGGGGAGGCCGTCTTCCTCGAGGTTCCCGGCGGTGAAGATCGCCTGATCGAGCATGGCGAGCTGATCGATCTGGTCCAGCCCGGCATCGAGCGGTTCATCACCGCGCGGCTGACGTTCGAGATCATCGTCAATTCGCGGCCGCGCACGGTGAACGCCCGCACGGTGACGTTCGAACAGATCGTCCAGCTCGCCTTCCCGGGCCAGCACGAACCCAACGTCGTCTTCTCGATGACCTATCGGCACGCGGCGTCGACGCCGCCCGCCGGTGAGCTCGGGGTTGGCGGCTCCGTCGACGTCAAGAAGAAGGGCACGGTGTTCAATGTCACGCGCACTGTTCAGTCGTAATCCGGACCTCAAGCGGCTGCGGGACGAAGGCTACTTCGTCCAGCAGCAGGGCGGGTATCTCGTTATGCGCGAGGTGCCGTATGTCGATGCGCGCCGGGAGGTGCGCATCGGCACCCTCATCTCCAGCCTCACGCTGGCCGGAGATCAGACGCGCCCGCCCGACACCCATGTCATCCACTGGGACGGCGATTTCCCGTGCCACGCCGACGGCAGGCCCATCCAGGGCATCTCGCATGCGGCCGGCGCCTTCGATCTCGGCCACGGCCTGAAGGCGACGCACAGCTTCTCCAGCAAGCCAGACGGCGGCTACTCGGACTACCACCACAAGATGACGAGCTACGCGAATATCCTCGCGGGCCCGGCCGCAGTGCTGAAGTCCGGCGCGACGCCTCGCACCTTCCGCGAACCGGAAGAGGAGGAGGACAGCGTCTTCAACTATGTCGAGACCGCCTCCGACCGTGTCGGGATCGGCGTCCTGACCGAGCGACTCGTCAACGAGCGGGTCGCCATCATCGGCGTCGGGGGGACCGGCGGCTACATCCTGGATTTCGTCGCCAAGACGCCTGTCCGGGAAATCCGGCTGTTCGACAGCGACGAGTTCCTGACCCATAACGCGTTTCGCGCGCCGGGCGCTCCGAGCCTGGAGGAATTGCGGGAAGCGCCCAAGAAGGTCGAATACCTGAAGCGCATCTACAGCCGGATGCACCGGAACATCGTGGCGCACGATGTCGCGCTCGGCGTCGACAACATTCACCTTCTCGACGGCGTCACCTTCGCGTTCCTGTCCCTCGATGCGGGTGACGCTAAGCGGCTGATCGTAGAGAAGCTCGAGGCGATCGGCGCCGCGTTCGTCGATGTTGGCATGGGGCTCGAGCTCGACGAGGGGTCGCTGGGCGGCATCCTGCGCGTCACCGCCAGTACGCCGGAGAAGCGCGATCACGCGCGGCAGCGCATTTCCTTCGTCGGCGGCGGCGCCAAGGACATCTACGCCTCCAACATCCAGGTCGCGGATCTCAACGCCCTGAATGCTGTCCTCGCGGTCGTCAAGTGGAAGAAGATTCGCGGCTTCTACCGCGACCTCGAGCGCGAGCATCACTGCACCTACACCACCGACGGCAACATGCTGATCAACGGGGATCTCGCGTGATACGGCACAAGCGACTCGAACATCGTTTCGTCGAACACATCCCTGAGCGCCTTGAGGCAGGCATTCTCTATGTTTCGATGGAATATGCCACATCAGCCCACAGCTGCTGCTGCGGTTGCGGCGAGGAGGTCGTCGCCCCCTTCACGCCGACGGACTGGAAGATGACGTTCGATGGCGAGACCGTCTCCCTTCGGCCGTCGATCGGCAATTGGACGCTGAAATGCCGGTCACACTATGTGATCGACCGCAGCAAGGTGATCGAGGCCGGCCCCTGGAGTGACGAGCAGGTCGAAGCCGAGCGTCGTCGTGACCGCGCTGCCAAAGCGCGCTTCTACGGGCAGACGCCAGCGATCGAACTTGCCGTTCAGCCCGCTCCCGTCAAGGCGGCTCCCGGCTTCTGGCGCCGCGCCTGGCGTTGGCTATCTGGCAGATCGTGACGATAGGCCCGACGGCAGGTTGCCGTCGGGCTATCCCGCTTCGGAACGCAGCGCAGCCCTAAGAGACAAATCAAGAACATCTATCAGGAGCTTACACGGTCTTCGCCGAAATCCTTGTGCAAGGAATGACCGACACACCATATATTGATGTTAGGCATGGGGCGATCTCCTAGCACGTGCGCGTCTCCACTCATGGTGGTGGGGACGTGGGCGAGCTTCTTGCGACCTCCTCCGGTGCCTGGCGAGGACAGATAGGCATCGAGAAGGAGCGTGGAGAATGGATGCTACCGAATTCAAGCCCGGCGATCTTGTGCGGGTGAAGTCAGGCGGGCCGATCATGACGGTCGAGCAGGTCGGGAAGACGGCCATGCTGGAGGAGGATGCCGTCTGGTGTGTCTGGTTCGAGAAGGTGGGCAACAAGCAGGTCGCGCGGAAAGACACGTTCGCGCCGGTCGTGCTGGAGAAGGCTGAGAAGCCACGAGCCGCGTTCTCCGTCGGCGTCGTTCGGGCGTAGCGTGGTGCCTCATGCCGTTTCGCGGCCTGTTCATCGGCATCGACCGTTATAGCTCGACCGGCATTGATGAGCTGACCTGCGCGCGTCGCGACGCGACGGCGCTGGAGGCACTGTTCTTCGACACGCTGGGCGGCAGCACAGTCTTGCTGGCAGATGCGGAGGCCACGCGGCAGCGGATTGAGGACGCATTTGCCGACCTGGCCGGCTGCGGCCCCGAGGATACGGTGGTGATCGCGTTCTCCGGCCATGGGTCGGAGACACATGAGCTCGTCACCCACGACGCGAATCCAGATGATCTCGCCGGCTCCGCGATCCCGCTCGAGCTGTTGCAGGAATGGTTCTCGCGGATACCGGCAAAGCGCCTGATCCTGTTCCTCGACTGTTGTTTTTCCGGCGGCATTGGGGCGAAGGTTCTGCACGTCGATGCGAAGCCGCGCAGCCTTTTGTCCGCCGAAGCGCGCCTGGCTCAGCTTGGCGGCGCTGGTCGGATCATCTTCACCGCCTCCGCGGCGACCGAGCCCGCCTATGAGCACCGCCGGTTCGGGCACGGCTTTCTGACCCACTTTCTGCTTGAGGCGCTATGTGGCGCCGAGGAAGTCGTGAGCGGCGGCAAGCTCTCGCTCTACCGCCTCCTCGAGCATGTCACGAGCCGCGTCCGGGCGGCCGCGCTGCAGGGCGGCAAAGAGCAGAACCCGACCATGCGCGGGAGCATCGACGGCGATGTCGCGTGGCCCGTGTTCGTGCCGGGCGCTAAGTATCGGGCGGCCTTCCCGGCGCGTCTGCCTGCCAAGGTGACGTCCGATCTTGCCAGCCTCTCGTCGGCCGGTTTCCCCGACGCGCTTGTCACCGCCTGGGCTGGAGCGATCCCGTCCTTGAATGCGCTTCAGATCTCCGCCATCACCGACTTCGGCGTGCTGGACGGCGAGAACCTGGTGGTGTCGGCCCCGACATCCTCGGGCAAGACGATGGTGGGCGAGCTCGCGGCGCTCCGGAACGTGCTGGATCGCAAACGGGCTTTGTTTCTGCTGCCGCTTAAGGCCCTTGTGGCAGACAAGCGGCGGCACTTCGAGAGCGTCTATGGCGGTTTCGGGGTCCGCACGGTGGAAGCGACGGGCGAGACGGACGACATCGCGCCTCTGCTGCGGGGCCAATACGATGTCGGTCTCCTGACCTATGAGAAGTTCGCCGCGATCGCGCTGACATTCCCTCATGTGCTGGCGCAGGTCGGCGCGATCGTGATCGACGAAGCGCAGATGATCGCCGACCGTGGCCGCGGCGCGAATCTGGAGTTCATTTTGACGCTCATCCGGATGCGCCGGCGTGAGGGGATCGAGCCCCAACTGATCGCGCTTTCGGCTGTGATCGGGGACACGAACGGCCTTGAGCAATGGCTCGGCGCGCGGCTCTTGCGGCGCACGGAGCGGCCCGTTCCGCTTGAGGAGGGCTTGTTGCTCGGCACCGGGCATTTCCGCTTTCTTGACCCGGAGAATGGCAATGAGCAGGTTGAGGGGCCGCTCGTTCGGCGTCTTGTCGGCGGCAAAGGATCCAGCCAGGATTGGATCATCCCGCTGGTGCGCAAGCTTGTCGCCGAAGGCCAGCAGGTGATCGTGTTTCGCGAAACCAAGGGCGAAGCCCGCGGCTGCGCCAACTATCTCGCAGAGTCGCTCGGATTGCCTCCGGCTGCCGAGGCGCTGACGCAGATGCCCGGCGGCGATCCCTCGCAGGCCAGCGCCGACTTGCGGAGCGCGCTGGGGCGCGGCGTCGCTTTCCACAACTCGGATCTCGACCGCGAAGAGCGGCGCGTCATCGAGGAAGAATTTCGCCGTAGCGGCTCGGGCCTGCGCGTCATCGCAGCCACGACGACGCTGGCGATGGGCGTGAACACGCCCGCGTCATCGGTCATCATCGCCGGCTTGAATCATCCCGGCGACGAGCCCTATTCGGTAGCCGAATACAAGAACCTAGTCGGTCGCGCGGGAAGGCTTGGCTTCGCCGAGAAGGGAGCTTCGTATCTGCTGGCGCTCGATCCGCGCGCCGAGCATGATCTGTGGTCGCGATACGTGACCGCGGAGCCGGAAGACTTGGTGTCCCGCTTCCTCGACGGTACAACCGACCCACGCTCCCTGATTATCCGCGTCCTAGTCGCGGCACAACGAGCGGCCGGCGAAGGCGTGCCGAGCGAGGAGATTGTCGAATTTCTGGAATCGAGCTTCGGCGCGTTCCAAGCCCGGCGCGCCCATAGCGCGTGGCAGTGGAGCCGGCCGGATCTGCTTTCGGCCCTAGCGGATTTGGAACGCCACGGCCTGGTGCAGAAGAACGCTACAGGCGCGTATGAATTGACCAAGCTGGGCCGTCTCGCTGGCGAAAGCGCGGCAGAGGTCGGGTCCATCGTCGCGCTCGTAGATTGCCTCGGCTCGCTTCAGCCCCAAGAAATCAGCGATCCCGTCCTGATTGCCGCAGCTCAAACGACGGTCGAGGTCGATCAACTCCTTTTTCCGATCAACCGAAAAAGCACGCAGAAAGAGCCTCAGCTATGGCCCAACGAGCTGCAGAGGCAGAATGTGCCGTGGCACGTCCTGAACGCGCTTCAGCGCGGGACAACAGAAGATCATCAGGCGACCCTGCGTGCGAAGAAGGCGGTCGCTTGTCTTTTGTTCGTGTCCGGTCGTGCCATGAGCGAGATCGAGCGCGTGCTGACGCAGTTCGGTGGTGCGTTTGGCGGCGCCGCCGGCCCCATACGCGCGGTCGCAGCGCGGACTTGCGATCTGATGCCGGTCGCGGCTCGCGTCGCCGAGATCCTGCACCCCACGCTCGATCTCGGTGACCGTGTGAGACGTCTGGCGATCCGGTTGACATATGGCGTGCCCAGCGCCGCCGTCGACCTCGCCCAATTCGCTGGAGCCGATTTGCTGCGGGGCGACTATTGCCGCTTGGCCGCCGCGCAGCTCTGTGAGCCCGAACAGATCGACGCCGCAACTGATGACCAAATTCTGGCATGCGTGGACAAGGACAGGCGCAAGCTTGCACTTGTCCGCGATGCGGCGAAGCGCGTTGCCAAGCGTCGGGCCGAAGCGGTGGCGCCTTCCGCCCCGATCCTTGAAGTATATGTGCCCTAAATTGCGCGCAACGGGGGCGTGAGGCGATTGCGTCAGATGCCCCCTCTGCGAGACGTTCCTGCCTCAGAAAGTCTCCAATGCTGGCGGAGCCAATGCGGCAGCGGGCGATCAAGCGGTCGAACGAGACAACGCGCCGCTACGGCTGCGCTCGGTGTGCAGGAGTGTCAGGATGGTCTGCCGGTTCGGAGCAAATGACCTGGTCGCCGATGGCGCCAAACCGAAGATCGTCGATTTCTTCAAAAAGCTTTTTCGACTGCATCGTGGGCGGCGATGAATTGCTCGCCGACCAGTGGCTGATCGCAAGCCTCAAGCTGCCAAGCGACGCTCCTCGTCCTCGGCTTCGTTCCCCGGCTCTCCAACCGCTTTGGTCAGGAAGAGGTCAAGCGCAGCTCGACGAGAATCACGATCCAATGCGTAGGCCGTCTGTTTGAATTCGATCCCCTCGAGTAGCCCTTGGATGTAACCGGAGATCGTGTCGGCGGCCATGATGAGCGCAGTGTCGAGCGTGTGAATGTATTTGCTCGTCACCGAGCCCTTGGAGTGGCCGACGAGCGCCGCGATGGTCACCTCGGTGAAACCGAGATCGTTGGCGATGCTGGCAAAGCTGTGACGCAGGACATGCGGGGTGACGCCGGCGAGCGGACTGTCGCTGAAAATCTGTTCCCAATGGTTCGGGAAGCTGCCGAACGCATGGTCCTCGCCCTGACCTGGGAAGACATAGGTGCCCGCTGCGGTCTTGCGCCGTTCCTCCAGATACTCGACGACGGGCAATCCGATTGGACGAATGGACTCACCTTCCTTGCTGTCCACCAGGCGCATGCAGCTCGCGTCGGTGTCAGCTTCGATCCACATTAGCGAGATCATTTCCGAGCGGCGGCAGCCGGTGAGCGCGATCTGCCGGATGATGTCCACGGTCATGGCGTATTTTTCGTTCGCCGCGGCATCGCGAAGCATTTGCCCGAGGGTGCGATACTCCGCCTCGGTCAGCCTACGATTCCGAACATTGTCCTTGGGCTTCTTGATGCCGTGCGCCGGATTGACCTCTATAATCCCAGCATCGACAGCGTAGGTGAGGATTCCGCCCAATAGGCCGACGGTGCGCGTGGCGGTGCCCGCGCCACCACGAACAATGGCGTTTCCTCGCAGCTTTTTCGTCTTGACGGCGACGCGCGTCTTGCCGGCCATGATGTCCTTCAAGACCTTGTTGATGTCGGCCTTGGTGAGATCCTTGACCCGGCGCGCGCCGATCAGCGGGATGATGTGCCGCTCGATACGGCCAGTGTCGGTGACGATGGTGGTGGGCTTTTTCGGTCGCCCGCCCTTACCCAGAATGAGGCCCGCGTTCAGATCAGCGGTATAGAGGGCGCAAAGCTCCTTGACCGTGATGGCCTTGTGATCGAGCTGACGTTCTTCGGAAGGGTTGTCGCCGCGCGCGACGCGCCCGAGTTGGACCTTCGCTTCTTGCCGGGCTGTCTCCGGCGTCCACACGCCATGCAGGCCGATGGTGTAGCGTCGCGTGCGTCCAACAGCGCGATATTGGATGAGGTAGCTGCGCTTGCCGGAGGCGAACACGCGGAGGCCGAAACCGGGCAGTTCGTCGTCCCAGATAAAATAGTCCTTCTCGCGAACATCGGCAGCGTCCACGATCCGCTTGGTCAGCTTTGCCATGAGGTGTTCCCCTCGCTAGTGAGGGGCTGCTTCCGCGGAAGCACCACGGAAGCAACCGGATGGATATCGGAGCGAAATTCTGGATAGACAGTTCGGCGCGGAAATACGAATTGTCTAGTATCTTCAGTTACATATCGCATTGTAGCGTGCCCTGTCGTGCATTTAGGATAGGCAGGCTAAATTGCTCCGAAGGCAAAGGTCACACGTTCGAATCGTGTCGGGTGCGCCATTCTCGGTCAAAGTTGGGCACCATGCTGCCCATCTTATCGTGACGCTCGATGAGATCGCAAATCGCGTCGTTCGGCCCCGTGATGCGGATTTGGTCGGGGCCGATGCAGACCTCCGCAACGAAAAGGCGCAGCCACTGGCGACGAAAGGCTGGATCGGCGCTTTGCAGGCGCGACTTGATCTTATCGGAAAACTGACCGAGCTTGGCCGCGTCCAATACGACTGGATTGATTGATTTGCGGCGTCCAAGCTGAGCGATGGCGGTTTCATGCTCGATACGCTGGAGGCGGAGGGCATCGACCCGTTCGCGCATCAGGGGGTCGTTGTGATCGGCAAAGCCGTCCTCGATGGCGCTATAGATTCTTGCCAACCGCTTGGTTGCGTCTTCCAGCGATTTGCGGTGATGGGCGATCTCGGTTGCAATTTGGTTGCCCTTACCAGCCGCCTTGGCGGCCATCTGGGCGACCAGTGAGGATAGCCGATTGGGTTCGAGGACCTTCTCGCTGACAGCATCCAAGACCAGCTCGTCGGCCTTATCCATTCGGATCGACTGCCCCTTGCAGGCAATCTTGCCCTTGTTGGCCTGGTTGGCGCAGGTGAGATAGCGATATTGGCCGCTCTTGCCGGTTCGAAGTTGCATTCCGCCGCCGCAGTTTTCGCAAACAGCGATGCCGGCCAGCAGCGTCGGGCCGTTCGTGATCCGGGCGGGAGTTTCAGACGGCCGGCGAGACTTCAGCGCGTGTTGGGTGGCAATGAAAGTATCGATATCAATGATGGCAGGTATTTCATACTTGACCCACTCCGATTGGGGTCTCGGCTTGCGCGTGCGACTGTCAACGCGATTGAAATAGTGAACCCCGATACACGATTCTGATTTCAGAATGTGCTCAATACTCGCCGTGTAGAAGAGCTTCCCTCTGCGCCGGTAGCCGTTGTTATTCAGATAAGTCGCGATTGCTTTGATGCCCATCGGAGGCAGGCCTTCCTGCCTGCCCAGCGCAAGTTTGAAGATGAGGCAGACAATGGCGGCTTCATCATCATCCTTGACGAGCTTTTTCTTTTCCTTCTTTCGCAGGACCGCGACCACCTCGGTCTTGTGGCCGTAGGGAGGGCTTGACCCATTGAAATATCCTTCCTCGGCGTTCGCCAGCATCACGTCGCGCACCACCTCCGCATTGACTTCGGAGGCATGACCATCGAAGGCCGCCAAGATGGTCTCAAGCAATTCGCCGGCTGCGCCGTCGGGAATTTCCTGTGTGGCAGATAGAAGCTTGACGCCGGCGGCTTTCAGCATGTCCTTGTAGTGCAGGTACATTCGTGCATTTCTGAAGTACCTGCTGAAATTGTAGACGATGACTTCCCGAATGCAGTTTTTCGGGTCGCACGCGAAGGCGATCATTTCCTTGAACTTTGCGCGTTGATCGGTGCGCCCCGATAGGCCCTTATCAACGAAAATCTCTACCAGCTCGCGATTGCGCGTCTCGCAGAAGGTCTGAATTTTCTCGGACTGCTCGCTGAGTGAGGTGGTATGAGCCGCCTGTCTTCGGGTGCTGACGCGTGCGTACCCGATTGCACGCTCCGCCCGCGGATTGTCCTGGCTTGCCATCGTGTCCTTCCAGTCGGCGACGGACGGGTGAATGGATCACCCGTCCGTATCCGGTCGCATGAGGTCCGCAAGTATGTCGCCGACCCAATGCAGCAGCAAGTCCACTTCCGCGTCCGTGACCGGAATGGGCGTTGCCGTTTCTTGATCGGCCTTTACCAGCCCTTTTCTACTCGGGTTGGCCTTTGTTGCCGCAGAGGTCGCACCGGTTTCCGTGCGCCTCGGCGGTCGTCCCGCCGTTCGTGCCGGGAAAGCACAGGCCGACGGTGGCCTTTGTTGCTTTGCCTTCACCTGACACGTAGGGGACCCGCACTGCCGATGGCCTTACGCTGCGAGGGATGACCATCGGCAGTACGGGTATGGATGCCCGCCTGCCCTCGTGCGGCCATCGCTTCCCGAAAACGGGAGCGATGACGCAATTACGGTCATCCGAACTCAAACGAGGGTCAAGAGCGGGGGCCTAAGATTCTCTGTATGAGGCCCGCCGACCTGATCTCGGTGACGGGCCTCCAGAGCCGCTTAAAGCCTCTCCAGATGCTCGCGCAAGCGAAGATGTCCGACTGGCAGGTGATGCGCGCTGGCGGCCGTGCACGCCGACGACAACGGATCGCGCCTGTCGTCGTCGGGGTCGAAGGGTGACTTCTCGCCTGTCAGAAGATGGCGCAGGCCGCGTTGGGGCTGACCAGTCACTTGCCCACCGGTTTGAACGTCCACTGTTGAAGAAATTGCATTTTCTCAGATGGCGCCTTTTCTGACCGCGATCAGCGCCGCCGTGCCGTTGTTCTTGTTGAAGACATACGCGCGACCCTTGGGAAGGGCCTTGAGATCGTCAGGGTGCGCCCGGAACTGCCGGGTCGCGCGAGCCGAAGCCTGGCCGGTAAAGCGATCGCCCTGCATCTGAGCTGTTAATTCGATGCCCGAACTCGTACCCGCCCAGCGGCTCAGGGTGTCTGCGTCGTCCGGATCGTTCGTTTGAAAGCAGATGAACGTGTTGATGCTGGCCCGGACTTGGCGGCCGAAAGCGGAACCGAGTTCGGGCGCGCCAGCGTCGAAGTCCGCGAGGCTCTGCGTCGACAAAACGCCGCAGACGCCGAACGTCCTGCCCATGTTGATCAGATTCAGAACATTGGCGGACGAGAACACACTGAATTCGTCGAAAAACAGCTTCCAGATCGAGCGAGAGGAGGTAGCAACCGCTTTGAGGTCGTTGATGACCAATTGGCCGATGACCTTGGCGGCGTTTTGAAACATCAAGGGAGGCAACACGAAGTAGACGGCTGCTCCCTCCCGCCTCGCATCTGCGAGGTTCAAAACCTGGCGGCCTTCGCGCCGGGCTCGTTCGGTATCGAACAGGACCCCGAGCGAACTGTTCGTCAGGAAGCGAATATCCGCCCGCAGGCCGTCTATCGCACTTTTTTCCGCAGCAGCGTGCTCGTTGATTTCCCTGACCAGGGCCTGCCGCTTTGGATCGGAAAAGCCCCGTCGTCCGACAATTCTCAGCAGGGCGTTGACGGAGAGCACGTCTGACAACTGCACAAGATCGACGGGGCGATTTTCGAACTCAAGCACCTTGAAGGCCGTTTGCAGAAACGCCTTCGCGAGGGACTCATAGTGTGGCTCCGTCCACTCGCGCAACTTCATGATGCGATCAGCTTTTGCCGTGTAATCCCCGTAGGCCAGCGGGTTGTAAGCGCAGCTATTCTGAAGGTTGAGGGTATTGAAGATGTAGACGGGGCGCCCTTGCCCCTTCGCAAACTTGCGAACCCGCTCGGCGAATTCTTCATCGCCCTTGCCATCGACGAACACCGAGGGTTGGCAGCGGCGTATGCTTGCTTCAACGAAATTCGCGACGACGACGGTCTTACCTTTTCCGGTAGAACCAGAAATCCCTACATGATGGTTCGCATCTGCGTCGCTAAACCAGAGCCAAAATCCAATTGCGAGATGTGAACCGATCAGGGTGTAGTTCCGGCGGAGCGACGCCGGCATGCGCTGCGCGAGCCAAGCGCATATGTAGGCAATTGGCGCGCGTCTGACGGGGGGCGTTCCCCCATTCCGTAGTAAGAGCGTTAGGCGGGAGTTTCGCCGGCCATGGGCGACCAACTCGAAAGCTCCTCCAGCGATCATGCCGACAGCGATGAGCGCCAGCCTGTCGAACGGCAATTCGGTGGGATCCAGCCAAATCAACGCGGTGACCGCCGGGAAAGTGCCGTGGCGCAGTGTCGCCCAATACGCCGGAAAAGCGATCATCCAGACGCTTGGATATGGAGTTTGCGAAAGGGAGAACGCCAGCAGCGCCGCGGCGACGGCGAGGAGGGCGAATGCCAAGTGCGGTCGGCCGAAAAATCGGCAGATGCCGACGGCGACCAGCGCCGAGACAAGCCCGATACCCGTCAACGCCAAGGTAGCAGCTGAAATTGCCACGAAGAGAACGACCGCAGTCAATGCAAACGTCGGTGCATCCACCGGACGGTTTTCTGTCTGGTCCGCCATCACACATGCTCCTTTGACGCTTCGTTTGACACATCCTTGCTGAGCCGAACGATCCTCACATGGTCGAGACCGGCGCTCGCACGGGAAACAGCCCGGGCCACCATGGCGGAGTCGGTGACGTACCAAACCTCCTTCGCCCCGAGATCGGCGGTGTGGTCGGCCATGATTGCCGCCAGACGGCGCCTTGATTTGACCGCCAGCTCCAGTTCGACGATGAAGCGGGCGCCGCCGTGATGCAGATAGCCGTCCGGAAGGTGTCTTGTTTCGGTTGCGCCGCTGGCATGACGAATCCGTCGCACCGGCTCGAACGACGAGCCGGGGAATTTCGCCGTTAGACCGCGCGCCACGTCAACGAGAAGAGCGTCATGGCGAAATTCGCCAGCACGGATGCCCTTGAGCGGAGGCAAACCGTCGCCCGCCACCAGCGCCCCTTTGGGCGTAAGAATGATGGGAGTTGCGCTCAGGATTTGGGATTTGACGCGCCGAAGCAAACCGGCCTCGATCAGCACCCGAACCCGCCTGGCTGCCGTACTGAAGTCCACGCCGCCCATCCATTTTGCGACCTGCGAAACAGTCACGAAACCGAACGAATTGATCCACAACAGAAGCGCAATATCTCGCTCAGTAATCTTCATCCAATACTCCTGCTACTCATCTCGATGATCCCGCCGCCGCCGCCCGCTCCGATGAGCGACCTGACCAAGTCCGTGAAACACTCGTGGAACGGGCTTGGTCAGGTCGCGGCGAATGCGAGGAAGTGCGGCGGCGGCGGGATTTCTTCGTGAAAACCTGCCCACCGAAGCTGGGCAGGCAGTCTCACTGTGCAGCCTTCGACGAGGTGCGCAGGCGGATGAGCTGGCCGGCCTGCACCACGCCCCGACTTACCTGAGGATTGTCAGCCTGCAGCCGGATGGGGTCCGCGTTGATCCGCTGCGCCAGTTCGGCCCACGTCATGTCGGACCGGACCTTCCACCAGCAGCCGTTGTCCGGGCACTCGAAAGAATCGCGGTCATCGATCTTGATGAGGGCCGCCTCGGACTCGGGGGGCTTGTGCGTGGCCGCGAATGTCACCAGGACAATACCCAACAGCCAAATCGGATCGCGGGTATCGACCAGCCAGCGCTTCAGGAAGCTCTTGAAGCCGGACATCAGACAGCCCCGTCCTGGTAGCCATGGGACGTGAGCAGGCCGTCCATGGCGGCGGCCTCCCAGCAGCCGGGCCGCCGTACCACCAGCGCGACGTCATCCAGCAGCATTTCGACGAGCGCCTCGATGGTCAGGCGCGAGCCGTCGAGGTGGCGGGCTTCGTCCACGTACTGCTGCACAAGCGCAGCCGTCTCGGTCGGGATTTTCACTTTGATCGTCATCGTCATCGTTTGCTCCTTTCAAGAGGAGCCAAAGGAGCATGAGGCCACCAAACCCTCAATCAGAAATATTTCAAGGATTCGAATAACTTAGGGCGACTCGCGACGAGTCCTTCGCGATCGTTGAAATACCTCGAGAATCCAAAATTCGGTTGGGCAGGCACAAAGAAAGCGATGAATCCTTGCGTCTCTCACCCGCCGAGCGGAGATTGCGCAGAGATAATCATTTGGTATCAGATGGTTATGTCTACTGCGTCCAAGAAAATGCCCCTTGAGCGGCAGATTTTGGCCTCGATCGCAATGGAGGCCAAGAACTCGCCAAACTTCGCTCGGTCAAGGGCGGCTACGCCGCCGCTTGCGGTCAAGACCCTTGACCGGGCGAAGTTTGGCGAGAAAACGCACCAATGCGAACGACGCCCGGGAAGGAACCCATGTTAGCACGTCGGCTGCCGGAGGAACTGTTGAGGTGTTCGCTATCTTCTAACCGGCCATCGGCTAGGCGACGATCACCGCTGATACCGCACCACGCCCTTGGCTGCGTAGGAGCGGGTGACGGCGGAGAACTCGCCCTCTAAGGTCGCTGCCGCCGACCCGCCGCTGAACCATTTCATCTCGGCCGAAGCCGTGGTCAGGGCGGGGTCGCGCGCTTACGCCGCGCTGTTGACGACGAAGCTTGAGCCCGGCAGCGTCTGGAAGCTGGCGCCGACCGTGCGGTCGGAGTTGAAGTCGAGCGGCGAAGAGGCCGCGCAGCTTCAGGATCGCGTCCTGTGAGGCGAAGGGCTTGTCAGTGCGGACGCCAAGTTCGCTGCGCGGACCGGTGACGCTCTCGCACCATAGGCCAGCGCGAAGGTGTTGGTGCCCGAGAGAACCTGCTCGGCTAGGCCGGCAAGTCGAAGGTGGTGAACTGTCCGGCGGCGTAGAACGTGACGCCCAAGCTTATCCACGGCGAGACGAAGCGATAGCCGCCATCGACGCGGCCGGAGAAGGCGTTGGCGTTGAAGCGGGCGCGGAGCTGGTCGATGCCGGCGAACGTCACCGTGCGGTCGGTCGTGACGTCCTGCCAGCCATATGCAAGCGCCGCCGAGACATTGGCAGGCCCGTTAGTGTGGCGCACGAAGGCGCAGCCTGGAACAGGTCGGAGCGGCCGGTGCCAAGGCCGTTGCAACCGCGAAATTGGTGCCGCCGCCGGCCAGCGCAAAGCCGGCAAGCGTGTTCGGCGAGAACAGATAGTCGGGGCCCTCGGCCGTCCCGAACACCCGGCTGGTCGCCGCGTTGGAGCCAAGTGAGGCGTTGCCATGGGCGGTCTGCGCGCCGCCGAAGCCCGCCGCCCAGACGCTCCAGCGGATCGTAGGTTTGCGCCAGCGGCGCCTTGCGATAGATCGCGGCGTAGGCGTCGCGCTCGTCCTTGATGCGGGCCTTGCCGTTGGCGGCGTAGGCGCTCGCGTCAACCTTCTCGGCATAGGGTGTCGCGCCGGCCCGACGGGGCCGCCGGATTGCCACGCCGCAACGAAGGGATCGGTGAGCAGGCCCATGAACAGGTTCATAGCATCGGAGGTCGTCTGCTGCGAGGCGGTCGGCAACTCGCCGGAGGCCGTCGTCAGGCCGGCGGGATTGAGGGCGGCGAACGCGAACGGGATGCCGCCGTTGCGGTTGAAGTAACTGGTCAGCGCGTTGGCGACGTTCTGCTGGTTAACGTTGAGCGGCCCGTTCGGCGTCGAGAACAGCACGTTGATGTTCAGGAACGCGTCGTGGCTGTCTCACGTCGATTGAAGGTCCGCCATATTGGAGACGACGGCGGGATTGAAGGTGCCGATGAGAGCCCCCTTCGAATTGACGATGACAAATTGCCGCTGCCGGCCCGGAAAGCGCATCCACCGCCGCCGCCGAGCGTCGCGGTGCCCGTGACGTTGGTGCGGCTTGCATTGGCGGGCGAGACCCGGATCATGTAGGTCGAGGTCGCCGTGAATGACAGATTGCCGGTGACCGTCAGCGGTCCGAAGATGCTGCCCACCGGCGCCGCCCGGAGCAAGCGCGCCGCCGCCGACCGCTGCGTTGCCGACCGCTGCGTTGCCGGCGAGAATTCCATCGGCGTTCATCGTGGCCTACGATATCCACAGCAAGTTGATCAAGCGCGGCTCCCTGCAATATTACGCAGAGGTGTCCGCGCGGTGAGGGGCGGCTGTTTCCTGAACTTAACCGCGACTCGCGTGGCTTCTTCGGTGCGGCCTCCAGGTTCTTCAACAGCTATTCAAAGCCATTGGGTGTGAAGGTGGATAAGAAGCTGAACTTCCTCAGCCTTCGACATAGCGTTGCTGACGCATTTGGGCGTGGCGGCTATCGGACGAAGAGTTCAATGTGCTTGCTGGGCCACACAGAGACGACGACAATTGAAATCTTCGCAATCATTCAGCCGGCACGTTGAACCAGCGCGTCAAAATGAGCGAGACGGTGCGGTATTCCGGTCTCTGAGACCGACGGTAGCCGGGACATGCAGGTCAGATGCCGACACGGCGTCAGGCTCGAAAGAACCCAACGGCTTACATAGCTCGGAATAGAGAAAAGGAGCATGATCGCGATGGCGCACCGACTGGAGTATTGACTTATCGCATAGTTGTGCTTTTGATGTAATCATTAAAATTGCGTTACCGCGACTTTCTCCGATTAAAATTTAAATCCCGGGGCGTCTCATGAT
Organism: Bradyrhizobium campsiandrae; assembly: GCF_014529705.1. Lineage (GTDB taxonomy): Bacteria > Pseudomonadota > Alphaproteobacteria > Rhizobiales > Xanthobacteraceae > Bradyrhizobium > Bradyrhizobium campsiandrae. The sequence goes on along the minus strand of NZ_JAANIH010000056.1, from coordinate 923 downwards.
CATTAAATCAGCTCTTCGCCGCTTGCTTCTCACCTCAGCGTTACCGATTGCTCTCGTTGCATTCTCGGCGCCCGAACAGGCCCTTGCCGCGAGTGACACCCAATTCGGCGCTAACGGCAGCACCGGAGCGAATGGCGTAAACCCAAATGATCCAGGTGGTCCTGGCGGTGCCGGCGGACCAGCTAACGCATCCGCGGCCGGCCCTGGTGATAGCAGCAATGACGCGACAGCCTACGGCGGTTCCGGAGGCGCTGGCGGAGCTGGAGCGACGGGCGGCGCAGCCGGTCCGGGCGGTGCAGGAGGCGACGCCGCCGCATCTACGAATACTTCTGTGGCCACCGGATCCGCCTCTGCGACGTCTAATGCATTCGGCGGGTCTGGCGGCGGTTCTTATTCGCCCGGCACTGGCGGACCAGGGGGCGCGGGCGGTCAGGGTGGGTCGGCGACGGCGACGAGCTCGGCAGCAACCGGAGACGCCTCACCCGCGTTCGGCAACGCATATGCTTCTGGCGGACGTGGCGGCGATGCTTATTACGCTGGCGGGACCGGCGGCGGTGGCGGACTTGCGACGGCCGCGGCGAGTGGAAGTTCGAACGGCGGCTACGTCCAGGTCTATGGCAACATCAGCGGCGGATCGGGCGGCAACGGTTACTACGGCGCCAGCGGCGGCAATGGCGCCTCTGCGAACGCCAATAACATCATCTCCGGTTCGACGACGGGCCAATTGTATCTGAACCAGTCCGCCACCGGTGGCAGCGGCGGTTCGTCGTCCGGCAACGGCTATCCCGCTGTTGGAACGGCCGGCGCGGGCGGCAACGCCTCGTCCATGTTGTCCGTGAACGACGCGATGGCGTCTTATGTGCAAGCCTACTCGACCGCTTCCGGTGGCGGTGGCGGCTTCGCTGACGGCGGCGGCACTTCCG
>NZ_JAANIH010000055.1 GCF_014529705.1 Bradyrhizobium campsiandrae | reverse complement strand
CTGGATTGCTTCGCGGAGCCTGTCATCGGGCCGCGCTTCGCGCGGACCCGTTGGCTCGCAATGACACCGGGGGTAATATCGGAGGCGAGATCATGAAGAAGGCGACGATGGTGGCGAAGAAGGACTCTGATGGTCCTTCGCCCTCGAAGCTGATCGACGGCCGGATCAAGGAGCTCGGCGACTGGCGCGGCGAGACGCTGAAGCGCGTCCGCGCACTGATCAAGGAAGCCGATCCCGATGTCGTCGAGGCGTGGAAATGGCGCGGCGTTCCCGTGTGGGAGCACGACGGCATCATCTGCACCGGCGAGACCTACAAGGCGGTGGTGAAGCTGACCTTCGCCAGGGGCGCGGCGCTGGACGATCCCGCCGGCCTGTTCAATTCCAGCCTCGACGGCAATGTGCGGCGCGCGATCGATATCGGCGAAGGCGCTGATATCAACGAGAAGGCGTTGAAGGCGCTGATCCGCGCGGCAGTGGAGCTGAATGCGACGAAGAAAAAGAAGCCGGTGAAGCGCTCGGCATAGGACAACCGCAACCACCAGCGTTCCTTCCCTTCTCCCCTTGTGGGAGAAGGTGGCGCGAAGCGCCGGATGAGGGGTCTCCATCAGCACGGAAGATGCGGAGAGAGACCCCTCACCCGAGTGAGTTTGTATCTCCTGCCGTCGCCGCCCTCTCCCACAAGGGGCGAGGGCACATCAATGCGCATCTTCCGTAATGATCGGGTATCCGCCGGCCCTCACGCCACCGCCGCCGGGATCGGGCGCGGGCTGACGACGTATTCGCGCAGCACCTTGTCGTTGGCATCGACTTCGATCAGGGCGACGTCATAGGTCCAGAGATCGGCCAGATGCTGCAGCACGCGCTTGGCATCGGTCTCGTTGAGCTGCGAGCCCTTGATGACGTGGTGATGCAGGATCAGCCGGCGGTCGCCGGAGAGATCGACGTCGACCACCTCGATATTGGCATCGATGAAGCCGACATCGTGTTGCCGTGCCAGCTCGCGGCGAACGCGGCGGAAACCACGCTCGTCGTGGATGGCGTCGACGCGGATGCCCTGGCGCTCCTCGGGATCGTCGTGGAGATGGAACATGCGGAAGTGCCGCATCAGCTTCGGACTCAGGAACTGGCCGATGAAGCTTTCGTCGCGATAATTCGCCCAGACGTCGCGCAGCACGCCCATGACGTCGCCCTTGCCGGCGATGTCGGGGAACCATTCGCGGTCTTCGTCTTCCGGATTGGTGACGATGCGCTCGATGTCCTGCATCACGGCAAAGCCGAGCGCGTAGGGATTGAAGCCCGAGTAGCGCGGATCGTCGAATTCGGGCTGGAACACCACATTGGTGTGCGAGCCCAGGAATTCGAGGAAATTGCCATCGCTGATGCGGCCCTGCTGATGCAGCTTGGTCATGATGCGATAGTGGACGTAGGTCGCCGTCCCCTCGTTCATCACCTTGGTCTGGCTCTGCGGATAGAAATACTGCGCGATGTGGCGGACGATGCGCAGCAGCTCGCGCTGCCAGGGCGCAAGGCGCGGCGCGCTCTTCTCCAGGAAATAGAGCAGGTTTTCCTGCGGCAGGCCGAGCAGCTTGCGGCGGCGCTCGAGCGAGATCGCGGAGCGGGTCTTCGAGGCGCCCTTGGGCACGGTGCGCCAGAGGTCGTTGAAGACTTCCTCCTCGTGCTGGCGGCGGCGCCCTGCCCGCTTCTCTTCCTCGCGCAGATCGAGCTTCTTCTTGCCGGGATAGCGGTCGATGCCGTGCGACATCAGCGCGTGCGCGGCGTCCAGCGTGCGCTCGACCTCGACGCGGCCATAGCGCTCCTCGCACTGCATGACGTAGTTCTTGGCGAAATCCAGATAGTCGAGAATGCCTTCCGCATCGGTCCACTGCTTGAACAGATAATTGTTCTTGAAGAAGTGGTTGTGGCCGAAGGCGGCGTGCGCGATCACCAGCGTCTGCATCGTCGCCGTGTTCTCCTCCATCAGATAGGAGATGCAGGGCGAGGAGTTGATCACGATCTCATAGGCAAGGCCCATCAGGCCCTTGCGGTACGAGGCCTCGTGATACGCGAAGTGCTTGCCGAACGACCAGTGCTTGTAGAACAGCGGCATGCCGACGGACGAATAGGCGTCCAGCATCTGCTCGGCGGTAATGACCTCGATCTGGTTCGGGTAGACGTCGAGCCCGAGATCCTTCAGCGCCACTTCCTCGCAGGCATCGGTGATGCGCTGCAAGGTGCGGAAATCCCAATCGGCGCCTTCGAACAAGCGTTCCGTCATGGAGCGGCTTTCTCCTGGGCAGTTTCGCGGCGCTGGAACAGATCGTGGAACACCGGGAAGATCTCGCTGCGCTCAGAAACTTTGCGCATCGAGAGCGGTGCGCCAGAGTTGCGCAAGCGCTCATAGAGGGTCCAGAGCGATGAATCCGACAGATCGAAGGCACTGCCGCCGGCTTCCCCGACCTCGAGATAGGCGAAGAACTGGCAGACCGGCAGGATCTTTTCGGTCAGCAGCATGCCGGTGAGCTCGCCATCGGAATAGGAATTGTCGCCGTCGGAAGCTTGCGCGGCGTAGATATTCCAGTCCGCCGGATTGAAGCGCTCGCGCACGATCTCGTGCATCGCCTGCAGCGCGCTGGAGACCAGCGTGCCGCCGGAGGCCGGGCCGTAGAAGAAGGTCTGCTCGTCGACCTCCTCGGCGCGGTCGGTGTGGCGGATGAAGACGATCTCGACATGCTTGTAACGACGCTTCAGGAACACATAGAGCAGCATGTAGAAGCGCTTGGCGAGATCCTTCATGTGCTCGGACATCGAGCCGGAGACGTCCATCAGGCAGAACATCACGGCCTGCGCCACCGGGCGCGGCACCTTCTCGTAGCGGCGGTAGCGGATGTCGAGCGGATCGATGAAGGGAATGCGCTTGGTCTTGGCCTTCAGCTTCTCGAGCCGGGCGATGAGCTCAGCGCGCTCGTCCTCGTCGGTGCAGGCGGCAATCTCGGCTTCCAGCTCGTCGATCTCGTCCTTGCTGGGGCGCTTGAGCGCGATGCGGCGCGCGAGCGCCAGCTTCACGGTGCGGCTGACCGAGATGTTGGCGGGCGAGCCCGAGGTGGTATAGCCGGCGCGCTGGATGCCCTCGCTCTCGGTCTGCGCGATCTTGCGCTTGGCAAGATCAGGCAGCTCGAGATCGTCGAGAAAGAGATCGACGAACTCGTCGCGGCTGAGCACGAAGCGGAAAGCGTCCTCGCTGTCGCCTTCGCCGGGACCGGAATCCTTGGCGCTGCCCTGGCCCTGGCGCTGGAGGTAGTCGCCCTCGATGAACTTCTTGTTGCCGGGCAGCACCATGTCGCGCGTGCCGCCCTCACGGCGGAACCGCGGCTCGTGCATGCCATCGAGCGGGATCGTGACCTCACCCCCCTCCAGGACGTCCTTGATGTCGCGTTCCTGCGAGGTCTTCTTGACGGCGCCCTGCACCAGGGATTTGGCCCGACGCAAGAACCGCTGGCGGTTCTCAAGACTCTTGCCGCCTGGATTCAGGCGCCTGTCAATAATGTGAATGGCCACTTTCTCATCCGCCTCAACCGGCTTGCTTCACGCGCATGTACCACTCGACCAGTCGGCGAACCTGACGCTCGGTGTAGCCGCGCTCCACCATGCGTGCCACGAACTCGCCGTGCTTCTTCTCCGTCTCGCCGTCCTTCTTCGAACCGAAGGAGATGACCGGAAGCAGGTCCTCGACCTGGGAGAATATCCGCTTTTCGATCACATCGCGAATCTTCTCGTAGGAGGTCCAGGTCGGATTCTTGCCGCCGTTCTGGGCCCGGGAGCGTAACGAGAATTTGACGACCTCGTTGCGGAAGTCCTTGGGGTTGGCGATGCCCGCCGGCTTCTCGATTTTCGTCAATTCCTGGTTCAACAGTTCGCGATCGAGCAGCTGGCCGGTGTCAGGATCCTTGAAGTCCTGGTCCTCGATCCAGGCATCGGCGTAGTCGACATAGCGGTCGAACAGGTTCTGACCGTAATCGGAGTAGGATTCCAGATACGCCTTCTGGATCTCGTTACCGATGAACTCGGCGTAGCGCGGCGCGAGCTCGGCCTTGATGAATTCGAGATAGCGCTTCTCGACTTCCTCGGGCAGCTGTTCCCTGCGGATCGACTGCTCCAGCGCGTACATCAGGTGCACGGCGTCGGCGGCGACCTCCTGCGGATCGTGGTTGAAGGTCGCAGCCAGGATCTTGAAGGCGAAGCGGGTGGAGACGCCGTCCATGCCCTCGTCGACGCCGGCGGCGTCGCGATATTCCTGGACGCTGCGCGCCTTCGGATCGGATTCCTTCAGGCTCTCGCCGTCATAGACCCGCATCTTGGCGAACAGCGTGGAGTTCTCGTGCTTGCGCAGGCGCGACATCACGGAGAAGCGGGCCAGCGTCTCCAGGGTCGAGGGCGCGCAAGGTGCGGCCGCGAGCTCGGAGCCCTGGATCAGCTTTTCGTAGATCTTCTGCTCTTCGGTGACCCGCAGGCAGTAAGGCACCTTGATGACGCAGATGCGGTCGATGAAGGCTTCGTTGTTCTTGTTCGACTTGAAGCTCGCCCACTCCGCCTCGTTGGAGTGCGCGAGGATGACGCCGGTGAACGGGATCGCGCCGATATTCTCGGTGCCGATATAATTGCCTTCCTGCGTTGCGGTCAGCAACGGGTGCAGCATCTTGATCGGCGCCTTGAACATTTCGACGAATTCGAGCACGCCCTGATTGGCGCGGTTGAGACCGCCGGAATAGCTGTAGGCATCAGGGTCGTTCTGCGCGTAGGTCTCGAGCTTGCGGATGTCGACCTTGCCGACCAGCGAGGAGATGTCCTGGTTGTTCTCGTCGCCGGGCTCGGTCTTGGCGATCGCGATCTGGCGCAGCCGCGACGGCTGGATCTTGGCGACCCTGAACTGGGAGATGTCGCCGCCGAAGGCTTCGAGCCGCTTGTAGCACCACGGGCTCATCAGGCCGGAGAGACGCCGGCGCGGAATGCCGTACTTCTCTTCGAGCATCGGCCCCAACTGATCGGGATCGAACAGGCTGAGCGGGCTCTCGAACACCGGCGAAAGTTCGTCGCCGGCCTTGAGCACGTAGACCGGATGCACTTCCATCAGCGACTTCAGCCGCTCGGCGAGCGAGGATTTGCCGCCGCCGACCGGTCCGAGCAGATAGAGGATCTGCTTGCGCTCTTCGAGGCCTTGCGCCGCGTGGCGGAAGAAACCGACGATGCGCTCGATGGTTTCTTCCATGCCGTAGAAGCCGGCGAAGGCCGGATAGGTACGGATGGTGCGATTCAAAAAAATACGGCCAAGGCGTGGGTCCTTGGCCGTGTCAATCGTCTGAGGCTCGCCGATCGCCGCTAGTAACCGTTCGGCCGCGTTCGCGTATTTCATGGGATCGCTTCGACACGATTCCAGATATTCCGCCATCGACATGTCGTGCTGGCTTCTCGCCTCGAACGACCGAGCGAAAGCGTTGAATAGAGAATCGTTGTACATGATCCCTCTCCGCGTGAGTTCCGCTACAAGCTGAAACGAAAGCAGTTACTAGACCGTTCCTCAGGCCGCTTCTCGAATCAGCGTGAGCACATGACAGTCATTGGACACCCGCCTGCCGACGCGACGCAACGCACAAGGTAGGCACTCCGTGAATTACGAACAGGCACTTGCCTGTAATTTGTGCGAATCTTTGTCTATCTTGGCTTATTTCCAGAAATTGTCACTGGCTCGCCACATCCGGGCAAATACCGAGGCGGAGCCCTCCGGCACTGCAACATGACAATCTGCGAGCGGCAAACTTATGACGCTTGCGGCACGAAGTCTTGCGTGCGGCGTTCATCTTCCTGCTGCAATGCGGTGGCTCGACTGCCTGCAGCGGCCTCACCGCTTGCAGCATGACAATTGCGGCAAACGCGCAGCAATGTAGCAAAATCGGTCGCCAACCCCTCCGCACGGACAACAAATCGATCGCTTGGCATGTCGCGCACCAAAACGCACGGACGTGATCTTGGGATGCATTGACGCAGACGGTCGGCGCAATCGATGGCCGGTGACCTGAGAGGGTCATGCCATCAGGACGCGCGTGCATGCCTTTCCCAGCATGGCCATTCGCATCGCGGCCGAGCCAATGGCAATCAGACGGAGACAATCAGACGGAGCGATATCCGCCGACGACACTCCGCATCCGCTGACCAATCTCAGCGACGCGACCGATCAACACCCCAGCCAAACCAATTCGGCCAAATCTTTATTACGCAAAACCTCATCGCCGCCTGGATCGTCATGATCGCGACGGAGTTACACTGCAAGGATGACGTCTACGTCCTGGTTTGGTTCCTTCTCAGGAGCATGTTAGCTACAGGATAGCGCGTCGGGACCGGGGCGGAAACCCCTCGCCCGGAGGCTTGGAGATAAAAAATCATCATGAATCCCGTCAAAGAACTGGAAAAGCACGGACAAGCCGTCTGGCTGGACTTTCTGGCCCGCGGCTTCATCGCCAAGGGCGACCTGAAGCGGCTGATCGACACCGACGGCGTCAAGGGCGTCACCTCCAATCCCTCGATCTTCGAGAAGGCGATCGGCAGCTCGGACGAATACGACGCCCCGATCGGCAAGGCGCTGAAGCGCGGCGACCGCACCGTGGCCGATTTGTTCGAGGCGGTCGCGGTCGAGGACATCCAGCACGCCGCCGACGTGCTGCGCCCGGTCTATGACCGCCTGAAAGGTGGCGACGGCTATGTCAGCCTCGAAGTCTCGCCCTATCTCGCCATGGACACAGCAGGCACGGTCGCTGAGGCGCGCCGGCTCTGGAAGGACGTCGGCCGCAAGAACCTGATGGTGAAGGTGCCGGCGACGCCAGAGGGCCTCCCCGCAATTGAAACGCTGATTGGCGAGGGCATCAGCATCAACATTACGCTGCTGTTCTCGAAAGCCGTCTACCTGGAGGTCGCCGAAGCTTACCTCGCCGGGCTGGAAAAATACGTCGCCGGCGGCGGCGATCCCTCCCATGTCGCGAGCGTGGCGAGCTTCTTCGTCAGCCGGATCGATTCCGTCGTCGACAAGCAGCTCGACGAGAAGATTGCCAGGGCGAACGACCCATCCGAGAAGGAGCGCCTTGCCGCGCTGAAGGGCAAGGTCGCCATCGCCAATGCCAAGGTCGCCTATCAGGACTACAAGCGCCTGTTCTCGGGGCCGCGCTGGGAGAAGCTTGCGGCCAGGGGCGCCAAGCCGCAGCGCATGCTGTGGGCCTCGACCGGCACCAAGAACAAGGACTACAGCGACGTGCTCTATGTCGAGGAGCTGATCGGCCCCGACACCATCAACACCGTGCCGCCGGCGACGCTCGACGCGTTCCGAGACCATGGCAAGCCACGCGACAGCCTCGAGGAAAACATCGACGACGCCCGCCGCGTGCTGGACGAGCTGGAGCGCTCCGGCATCTCGCTCGACGCCATCACCGAGGAGCTCGTCAAGGACGGCGTCAAGCAGTTCGCGGATGCCGCCGACAAGCTGTACGGCGCCGTCGCCCACAAGCGCGCGACCGTGCTCGGGCCGGCGATCGACCGCCAGCAGCTTTCGCTCGGCGACGGCCTCGGCAAGGCCGTGGCCAAGAGCACCGAAGAGTGGCGCGCCGCGGCCAAGATCCGCAGGCTGTGGCAGCGCGACAAGTCGGTCTGGACCGGGACGGATGAGGACAAATGGCTGGGCTGGCTCGACAGCGCCGCCAAGGCCGACGTCGCCGACTATGAGGATTACGCGGCCCGCGTGAAGGGACAGAAATTCTCCGACGCCGTCGTGCTCGGCATGGGCGGATCGAGCCTCGGCCCCGAGGTGCTGGCCGAGACCTTTGCGCGGAAGCCGGGCTTTCCGAAGCTGCACGTGCTCGATTCCACCGATCCGGCCGAGGTGCGGGCGATGGAGGCCAAGATCGACATTGCCAACACCGTGTTCATCGTCTCCAGCAAGTCCGGCGGCACCACCGAGCCGAACGCGATGAAGGACTATTTCCATGAACGCGTCGCGCAGGCCCTCGGCCCGAAGGCCAAGACCGGCTTCCGCTTCATCGCGGTGACCGATCCCGGATCGTCGCTGGAGAAGGCGGCCAAGAAGCTGAACTATGCCCGCATCTTCCATGGCGAGCCCTCGATCGGCGGACGCTATTCGGTGCTGTCGCCATTCGGCCTGGTGCCGGCAGCCACCGCCGGCATCGACGTCAAGACCTTCATCAAACATGCGCTGGCGATGGCGCGCTCCTGCGGACCCGACGTGCCGCCGAGCGAAAACCCCGGCGTCCAGCTCGGCCTCGCCATGGGCCATGCCGGCCTCGAAGGCCGCGACAAGGTGACGATCCTGGCGTCGAAGAAGATCGCCGATTTCGGCGCCTGGGCCGAGCAGCTCATCGCGGAATCGACCGGCAAGGAAGGCAAAGGCCTGATCCCGATCGCCGGCGAGCCGCTCGGCGAGTCCGCGGTTTACGGCCATGACCGTTTCTTCATCGACATCCGCACCGAGGGTGAAACCGATGCCGCCCATGACTCGGCACTCGCCGGGATCGAGGCGGCCGGCCATCCGGTGGTGCGCATCGTCATGAAGTCGATCGACCATCTCGGCCAGGAATTCTTCCGCTTCGAGATGGCGACTGCGGTGGCCGGCAGCATCCTCGGCATCAATCCGTTCGACCAGCCCGACGTTGAAGCGGCCAAGATCAAGACCCGCGAGCTGACATCGGCGTTCGAGAAGACCGGCGCGCTGCCGGCGGAAGAGCCCGTCGTCAGCACCGATCAGGCCGATCTCTACACCGATGCGGCCAACGCCAAGGCGCTGCGCGCTGCCGGCGCCAATGGCGATCTCACCTCCTGGCTGAAGGCGCATCTGTCACGCTCCGGCCATGGGGACTATGTCGCGCTGCTCGGCTATATCGCACGCGACAAGGCCAACATCGACGCGCTTCAGGCAATGCGCCTCGAAGTGCGCGAGAAACGGCATGTCGCGACCTGTGCCGAGTTCGGACCGCGCTTCCTGCACTCGACGGGCCAGGCCTACAAAGGCGGGCCGGACAGCGGCGTGTTCCTCCAGATCACCGCCGACGACGCCAAGGATCTGCCGGTGCCGGGCCAGAAGGCCAGCTTCGGCGTGATCAAGGCGGCGCAGGCCCGCGGCGACTTCGACGTGCTCACCGAGCGCGGCCGGCGCGCGCTTCGGATCCACCTGAAGGGTCCGCTCAGGAAAGGTCTCGCGGCGCTCAATGCCGCGCTCAACGACGCACTGAATTAAGGGATCTCTCACATGCAACTCGGCATGATCGGCCTCGGCCGGATGGGCGGCAACATCGTTCGCCGGCTGATGCGCCACGGCCATTCCACCGTGGTTTATGACAAGGACGCCAAAGCCGTCGCCGGCCTCGCCGCAGACGGCGCCGTCGGCTCCGCAACGCTCGAGGAGTTCATCTCGAAGCTGGAGCGGCCGCGCACGGCCTGGGTGATGCTGCCCGCGGGCCGCATCACGGAAGCGACCATCGACACGATCGCAGGCGTGATGCAGGACGGCGACGTCATCATCGACGGCGGCAACACGTTCTGGCAGGACGACGTCCGCCGCGGCAAGGCACTGAAGGCGCGCGGCATCCACTATGTCGACGTCGGCACGTCGGGCGGCGTCTGGGGCCTCGACCGCGGCTATTGCATGATGATCGGCGGCGAGAAGCAGGTGGTCGACCGGCTCGATCCGATCTTCGCAGCCCTGGCACCGGGCGCGGGCGACATCCCGCGCACGGAAGGACGCGAGGGCCGCGATCCCCGCATCGAGCAGGGCTACATTCATGCCGGCCCGGTCGGCGCCGGACACTTCGTCAAGATGATCCACAACGGCATCGAATACGGCCTGATGCAGGCCTATGCCGAAGGCTTCGACATCCTCAAGAACGCCAACACCGACGCACTGCCCGTCGACCATCGCTATGACTTCGATCTGGCCGACATCGCCGAAGTCTGGCGGCGCGGCAGCGTGATCCCGTCCTGGCTGCTCGACCTCACCTCGACCGCGCTCGCCGACAGCCCGCAGCTTTCGGAATATTCCGGTTTCGTCGAGGATTCCGGCGAGGGACGCTGGACCGTGAATGCCGCGATCGACGAGGCCGTGCCGGCCGAAGTCTTGACCGCGGCGCTCTACACACGTTTCCGTTCCCGGAAGGAACACACCTTCGCCGAAAAAATTCTTTCCGCGATGCGCGCGGGATTCGGCGGCCACAAGGAGCCGAAGCAGCCGGACGCTTCGAAGCCCAAATAAGATCTTCCCAAAGCGAAGGCCGATCGCTCGTGACAAAAGACCCACAAGAAAAACGCAAGCCGGAAAACTGTGCCTTCGTCATTTTTGGCGTCACCGGCGATCTCACCCATCGCCTGGTCATGCCGTCGCTGTACAATCTGGCGGCCGAGCACCTGCTGCCGGAAAAATTCTGCGTCGTCGGCGTGGCCCGCAAGGGCCAGTCCGATGACGAACTGCGCGACAGCCTGATGAAGGGCCTGCGCCAGTTCGCCACGCGCCCCATCGACGACGACATCGCCCGGAAACTGCTGGAATGCGTCACCTTCGTCGAGGCCGACCCGAAGGACCCGCCCTCCTTCGACCGCCTGCGCGAGCATCTGGATTCGCTGGAATGCGCGCAGGATACCGGCGGCAACCGCCTGTTCTATCTGGCAACACCGCCCGCTGCGTTCGCACCGACTGCGCGCGAGCTCGGCCGCACCGGCATGATGAGGGAAAACGGCGCCTGGCGGCGCCTGGTGATCGAAAAGCCTTTTGGCACCGACCTCGCATCGGCCAAGGCGCTGAATGCCGAGCTCCTGAAGATCATGGACGAGCACCAGATCTACCGGATCGATCATTATCTCGGCAAGGAAACAGTGCAGAACATCCTGGTGCTGCGCTTTGCCAACGGCATGTTCGAGCCGATCTGGAATCGCAACCATATCGACCACATCCAGATCAGCGTGGAGGAAAAGCTCGGCGTCGGCCACCGCGGCGGCTTCTATGATGCCACCGGCGCGCTGCGCGACATGGTGCCGAACCACCTGTTTCAGCTGATGTCGCTGGTCGCGATGGAACCGCCGGCGCGCTTCGACGCACATTCCGTGCGCTCCGAGAAAGCCGAGGTGCTCACCTCGATCCAGCAGCCGAACCACGAGGAAGCCTTGCGAAACTCGGTGCGCGCGCAATATCTCGCCGGCCGCATCGGCGACGACGAGCTCCCTGATTATCGCAAGACCGAGGACGTCAAGCCCGGCAGCACCACCGAAACCTTCGTCGCGCTGAAACTGATGATCGACAATTGGCGCTGGGCCGGCGTGCCGTTCTATTTGCGCACCGGCAAGGCGCTCGGCCACAAGCGCACCGAGGTCGCGATCAAGTTCAAGCAGGCGCCGCTGTCGATGTTCTCCGGCACGACGATCGACCGCCTGTCGCAGAATTTCCTCACCATCGGCATCGCGCCGACCGAAACCATCGAGCTTCAATTCAACGCCAAGATTCCCGGGCCGAGCATCACCATCGACGGGGTCGAGATGAAGTTCAGATACGGCGATTATTTCCGCGCCGATCCCTCCACCGGCTACGAGACGCTGATCTACGACTGCATGATCGGCGACAACATCCTGTTCCAGCGCGCCGACGGCATCGAGGCCGGCTGGGCGGCGGTGCAGCCCTTCCTCGACGCCTGGAAGACCGCGGGCGACAACGGCATCGAGACCTATGAGGCCGGCAGCGACGGCCCGGCCTGCGCGGACGAGCTGTTGCGACGCGACGGCCGCAGCTGGCGGAAGTTTTCGTGATGGCGGCGGCTGACCAGCCGAAGCTGATCGTCGCGGCCGACGCCGAGGCCCTGGCGCAAGCCGCGGCCGAGCGGGTGATGGCGCGGATCGCGGCCAATCCCGGCCGGATCGCGATCTGCCTCACTGGCGGCTCCAGCCCGAAAAAGCTCTATCAGCTGCTCGGCAGCGATAGCTGGCGCGGCAGGATTCCCTGGGATCGCGTGCACTGGTTCATCGGCGACGAACGTTTTGTCCCCGACAGCGATCCTCTCAACAACATGGCGGTCGCCCGCGCCGCGTTTCTCGACCGCAACGCACCATCCGGCCATATCCACCCGATTCCGACCACGACCGAGAGCCCCGGCCGGAGTGCGGAAGCCTATGCGCGCGAGCTCGCGGCCTTCTACGGCTCTGAGAAGCTCGATCCGGCAAGGCCGCTGTTCGATCTGGTCCTGATGGGCGCCGGCCCGGACGGACACACCGCCTCGCTGTTTCCCGGCTATCCCGAAATCGAGGAAGCCACGCGCTGGGTCGTCGGCGTGCCCAGAGCCAATGTCGCGCCCTTCGTGCCGCGCGTCTCGCTGACGCTTCCCACGCTCGCCTCCTGCCGCGAAATGCTGTTCGAGATTGCAGGGCATGACAAGCAGCCAATCTTGACGCGCCTCTTCAATGGCGAGACTCTGCCGGCGTTACGCGCGCGCTCCAATGGTGAGACCGTCTGGCTGGTCGATGAGGCCGCGCTTCCGGAGGGAATTCGTGGGCCGCGCTAAAGCACCTTGTGCGTTGATCGTGATGGGCGTCTCGGGATCGGGCAAGAGCACGATTGCAGCAGCACTTGGGGAACGCCTTGGCTGGCGGTTCGAGGATGGCGACAGCTTTCACCCCGCAAGCAATGTCGAGAAGATGAGGGCCGGCCAACCGCTCACCGACGAGGACCGCTGGCCCTGGCTCAACGCCATTGCCGACGAGATCGGGCGGGTCTGCAGCAGAGGCGAACAAATCATCATCGCCTGCTCGGCGCTCAAGCACAGCTATCGCAACGTGCTGCTGCGCGGACGCGACGACGTGCGCTTCATCTTTCTCAAGGGCACGCAGGAGCTGATTGCCGACCGGCTGGCGCACCGCAAGGGCCATTTCATGCCATCAGGGCTCCTGACCAGCCAGTTCAACACGCTGGAGCCGCCGGAGGCCAGCGAGCACGTCATCACGGCCTCGATCGACGAATCCGTCGAGGCGATCGTCGACGGCATCGTGCGGCAGCTGAAGATCGACGGCGGCAAGAGCAGGGCCGTTTAAACCAAGGTTTCGCCATGACGAAAATCTCACTGGTCGTTTCCGATGTCGACGGCACGCTGCTGACCAAGGACAAGACGCTGACGGACCGGGCGAGGAGCGCGGTGCAGCGGCTGCACCAGGCCGGCATCGGCTTCACCGTCACCTCCAGCCGCCCCGCGATCGGCATGCGCTTCCTGATCGAGCCGCTGGCGCTGTGGCTGCCGGTCGGCCCGTTCAACGGCTCCTCGATCGTCGATCCCGAGATGAGGCCGGTCGAGCAGCATCTGATCCCGAAGGGCGCAGCCGAGCGGTCATTGCAGATTCTCCGCGAGTTCGGCGCCGACATCTGGCTGTTCACCACCGACAAATGGCTGATCGACAACCCCGGCGGCCATTACGTCGCCCACGAGCAGCACACCATCCGCGCCGACCCGACCATCGTGACGGATTTTTCGCCCTACTTCGCCAGCGCCTGCAAGATCGTCGGTGCCAGCGTCGATGCCGCCGGGCTCGAGCGATGCGAGAAGGCGATGCAGCAGGCGCTCGGAGCCGAGGCGACGGCGGTGCGGTCGCAGACCTATTATCTCGACATCACCCCGCCCGGCTTCGACAAGGGCACCTTCGTGCAGGCCATGGCCAATCGCCTCGGCATCTCGCTGGATGCGGTCGCCACCATCGGCGACATGCAGAACGACCTCGCGATGTTCCGCGTCAGCGGCACCTCGATCGCCATGGGCAACGCCACCGACAACGTCAAGGACCAAGCCACCCACGTCACCGCAACCAACGAGCAGGACGGTTTTGCCGAGGCGATGGAGATGATCCTGACGCGGAACGGGGTGGTGGGCTGAGCAATCGGGTATGGATGTACGGCCTTGGAAATTGACCGGCTGACTCTTCGGGACGACGGCGCGCAGCTGTTCCGGCAGGCGTTGACATCCGATCGAGTACAGGAACTTAAGGAAACCCTGTCCCATTTGCCGCCCAATCAAGCCGGACTGAGATTAAAAGGCATTGAGGGTCTCGCGCCCTTCCTTGCTCCGCGCGGAGAAGTCGGAAGCTTTGCCGCCTCAGTGCTCGGAGAGACGTGCCGCCCGGTCAGGGTCGTCCTGTTTGACAAGACGGCCGCGACGAATTGGGCCTTGGGCTGGCACCAGGACCGCACCATTGCCGTGAAGGCACGCATTCCGGTCGATGGCTTCAATACCTGGAGCGTCAAGAGCGGCATGCAGCATGTCGAGCCGCCCTTTGCCTTGCTGTCGGGCATGGTGACCCTGCGGGTCCATATCGACCCGGCCCCGGTCAGCAATGCACCACTGTTGATCGCGCCCGGGTCGCACAAGCTTGGGCAGATTCCGGAAGACAAGGTGCGGGACGTCGTCCGACGTTGCGGCACAGTTGCGTGCCTGGCCGATGCCGGCGACATCTGGTTGTACGCGACGCCTATTCTCCATGCTTCGAACGCCGCCACCGCTCCAATGCATCGCCGCGTCCTGCAAGTCGACTTTGCCGTCGGCGAACTCCCGGGCGGCCTGGAGTGGCTCGGGGTCTAGGACGCGGGCTGTCTTCACTGCTTCGACCGCTGCATCGCCGGCTTCGCGCTCTTCTGCCGCGCTGCCGACAGATTATGCGCGGTGTTGATCAGGGCGATGTGGGTCAGGGCCTGGGGGAAGTTTCCGGTCTGGCGCCCGGCGCCGGAATCATATTCCTCGGCCAATAGCCCGACGTCGTTCGCGATGCCGACCACGCGGTCGAACAGGACTTGCGCCTGGTCGAGATTGCCCGACAGCACATGGGCGTCGGCGAGCCACAACGTACAGGCCAGGAACGCGCCTTCGATCGGCTGTTGCTCCTCGGAGACCTCGCGCGGATCGTGCCGCAAGACAAAGCCGTCGCGCATCATGTGCTTCTCGACCGCTGCGATGGTGCCGCGGATGCGCGGATCGTCCGCCGGCAGGAAGCCGACGGCCGGCAATAGCAAGAGGCTCGCATCCAGGAGTTTCGAGCCATAGGATTCGACGAACGTACTCTCTTCCCGATCAAACCCCTCGTTGCAGACATCGCGATGAATCGCCTCCCGCAGCGTGCACCAGTGCAGCAGCGGCGCCTTGAAGCCGAAGGTCTCGGCGCTCTTGATGGCGCGGTCGAAGGCGACCCAGGTCATGACCTTGGAAAAGACGTAGTGCCGGGGCTGGCCACGCCGTTCCCAGATGCCGTGATCGGGCTGGTCCCAGACCTCGGCGAGATGGTTGAGCACGGCGCATTCCAGCGACCAGGTCGCGTCGTCATCGAGCTTCAGCTTGGCCATGCGCGACTGGTGGAAGGCGTCGATCAATTCGCCATAGACATCGAGTTGAAGCTGCGCATGGGCGGCATTGCCGATGCGCACCGGCTTTGCGCCCTCATAGCCGTCGAGCCAGCCCGCCTCCCATTCCAGGAGCCGACGCTGGCCCCAGATGCCGTACATGATCTGCATGTTGGCTGGCGAGCCGGCCGCGGCGCGCAAGAGCCAGTTGTGCCAGGCCGAGGCTTCCTCGGTATAGCCCGAATTCATCAGCGCCAGCAGCGTGAAGGTGGCATCGCGCAGCCAGCAGAAGCGGTAGTCCCAATTCCTGCTGCCGCCGAGCTTTTCCGGCAACGAGGTGGTTGGCGCCGCGACGATGCCGCCGGTCGGACCGAACGTCAGCGCCTTCAGCGTGATCAGCGAGCGCATGACGAGATCGCGATATTCGCCGTCATGCGTGGAGCGGCTTGACCATTCGTGCCAGAATGTCTCGGTCTCCTGAAGCGCGAGGTCGGGGTCGATCGCCTCGGGCGGATCGAGATGCGAGGGACCGTAGGTCAGCACGAACGGCACGGTCTCGCCGGCCTTGATCTCGAAATCGGAAACCGTCGTGAGGTCCTCGCCGCGTATCTCGGCCGGCGTGCGCAGCACCGTCATGTCCTGGCCCGCAATGGCCATCAGCGAGTGGTCGATCCGCCGCACCCAGGGAATGTCGACGCCGAAGCCGAAGCGGATCACGAGCTCCATCCGCATCTTCACGGTGCCCGAGAGGCCGCGCACCAGCCGAACGATGTCGGAGGCCTCCCCGCGCGGCGGCATGAAGTCGACCAGCGCGACAGTGCCGTTCTCCGTCTCGAAGCGCGTTTCGAGGATCAGCGTATCGCCGAGATAGCGGCGCGAGATCGCGGTGACCTCCCCGCTCGGCGCAATCAGCCAGCGGCCGTTCTTGCTGGAGCCGAGGATGGCGGCAAAGCAGGCATCGGAATCGAAGGCCGGCCAGCACAGCCAGTCGATCGAGCCGTTGCGCCCGACCAGCGCCACGGTCTCGCAGTCGCCAATCAACGCATAGTCTTCGATCTTCCGTGACAAGGTCGTGAGAGCCTGGAAATCCCGCCAGATCAACTCCCGCCGTGCAGCGAACGTTCCCGCGTCGCCGCCTTCAAAGCCGCGAGATCGACCTTGGACGCAATCTTGTCCAGCGCGACCGGCAGGCGCTGGCGCCAGTTCGGATGTTCGTCGATCGTGCCGGGAATATTGGGCTGGTCGATCACGCCGAGCAGATCCTCCATCGATACCGCGAGCAGCCGCGAGGGCGTGCGCGACAGGAAACCGAGCACCGAATAGAGATCATTGGCGCTGATGCCGTTCTGGCGCAGGATCGCATCGAGCGCCCCGAGCGCGTCCCAGCGTGCCTGGTCGTCCTCGCCGGGATCGAGCCCGAGCGAACGCTTCATCCTGAGATCGCTGAAGGAACGCCAGCCCGCATAGGTGCAGAGGTCGTGCGTGTTGAGCGTGACCAGCGCGTTCGGCCGATAATGGTCGATGTTGCGGAAATGGCCGGCATCGTCACGCTCGAACATCATGACGAGATAGGACCAGATGCCGAAATCCTGCATCGTCTCGCGAAACCCTTCCGGCACGGTGCCGAGGTCTTCGCCGATCACGATGCATTTATGGGTGACGCTCTCGCGGACGACGGCCGCCAGCAGCGCCTCGAGCGGCATCTGCACATAGGCGCCGTTGTCGGGCTTGAAGCCGCGCGGCACCAGATAGAGCCGCTTCAGTCCCAGCACGTGATCGAGCCTGATCGCGCCGGCATGCCGCATCGAGGCGGCCAGCATGTCGGCGAACGGCACGAAGGATTGCGCCTCGAGGCCGCCCGCATTGAAACCGGCAAGGCCCCAGTCCTGCCCGACGGTGTTGAGCACGTCGGGCGGCGCGCCGACCGCGAGGTGGCGGGAGATCGCCGTTTGCTCGTTCCAGGCATCGAAGCCGTTGGACTGCACGCCGACGGCGACGTCGAGATAAAGCCCGACCCGCATGCCGAGCTCGGCGGACAGCGCCTTGGCGGCGTGCAACTGGCTATCGGCGGTCCATTGCACGAATTCGACGAACTCGACCTCGCGCTTGTCGGGCCCGTTGCGCATATCTGCGCATTTGGCATCGTCCGGCTGCTGCCATTCCGCCGGCCATTCCCACCACGGCACGTTGAACCGATGCCGCAGCACCTCGAAGCAGGCGAAGCGCGACAACAATGGCCCGCGGTCGGCACGGAAGGCATCAAACTGATTGCGGCGGACGCCAGTCGCTGACTTCACGAAACTGTCAAAGGCGGCGCGCAGGCCCAACCATTTCAGCGCCGCCATGTCGACATACGGGACACGATCCCCTTCGCGCAGCCGCGCGGCGGTCGCGGCCGCGTCCGGGACGAGATCGGCCGAATATTCCGGGATGGCCTCGACGTCGATATAGAGGGGATTGAGAAACAGCCGGCTGTTCGGCGAATAGGGGCTGCAATCGCCCGGCTGGTTGTCGAACAGGACATGGAGCGGATTGAGCCCGACGCCGTCGGCGCCGAGCTGCTTTGCAAGCCTGACAAGGCCGGCCAGATCGGTGAAGTCGCCGATCCCCCAGTTGCGGTCCGAGCGGACGCTATAGAGCTGCACGGCCAGCAGCCAGCCGCGATCGAAATCGCCGCCGAAGGCCCGCTCAGGCGCCACGATCATCGGCACCTCTTCGGTCGTACCTCCGGCATCGGTCAGCGTCAGGCGGTGGTAGCCGAGCGGCAGACCGGCGGGCCAGACGATGACGGGCTCGCGCGTCTCGCCTTGTGCGATCACATGTCCATTTCCGGTAACTTTCCAGCGCAGCGGCGCCGCGCCAATCGAAGCGAGCTCGGTGCGGGGATTGCCCAGCGCGCGCACCACGACCGGCCCGCTGACGAAGCGATAGACCCGTTTTTCGGGCAGGGCATCGAGGATGGATTTCAGCGCCTCGGGTGCGGTGACCCGCAGCTTCCCCAAGGCATCGACGAATTCAGATTGAACGCCCTTGATCCGGGCTTGAGCTAAAATGTCCATTCGGCACGCTGCTTGCAGGCCATCAGTCGGCCGGTGGGATCGATTTTAACGTGGTTACGGAAGAGGTTAGTCGCATTTAACTCACGAACCGCACCTGCCGTTCCCAAGGGAACCAATGACACACAAGCGGCTTTCTATAGTGGTACCAAGCGTAGGTTCCCGACAAGGGAAACGGGCCCCTGCTTTCTTGTCAATGGCATCACCGTGAACAAGACAATTCAAACTGTCGAGAGTGCCGCCGCCGGCAGCGCTTTCCTGATCGAAGACGTCTATCCCTCGATTGATGGCGGCCGCTTCGCCGTGAAGCGCATCGCGGGCGAACGGGTCGAGGTGTGGGCCGACATCTATCGCGACGGCGATGCCACCATCAGCGCCGCGCTGATCTGGCGCGGCGAGCACGAGCGGGAATGGCGGCGCGAGCCGATGACCCACCATGGCGACGACCGTTGGTCGGCCAGCTTCGTGCCGACCGAGCCGGGCCAATATGTCTATGCCATCGAAGCCTGGACCGACGAATTTGCCACCTGGCGCCACGGCGTCGAACGCAAGCAGCTCAACGGCGCCGACGTCACGCTCGATGCGATCGAGGGCGCGGGCTTGCTGACCAAGGCGCACGGCGCGCGACAGGATGCCGCGACCGTCATCGTCAGGCAATGCGAGGACTATCTCGGCAGCGGCGATGTCGCGCCCCTGCTTGCGGCCGAGCTGAGCGAGGCCATGGCCGAGAGCCAGGCGCGGCCCGACCTGACCCGCTCGCCGAACTTCCCCGTTGTCATCGACCGCGACAAAGCGCGCTTCAGTGCCTGGTATCAGATGATGCCGCGCAGCCAGAGCGCTGATGCCGGCAAGCACGGCACGCTCCGCGACTGCATCGCGCGCGTGCCCGATATCGCGGCGATGGGCTTTGACGTGCTGTACTTCACGCCGATCCATCCGATCGGCCGCACCAGCCGCAAGGGCCGCAACAATGCGCCTGTCGCCACCGAAGGCGAGCCCGGTTCGCCCTATGCGATCGGCGCGGCCGAGGGCGGCCACGATGCGCTGCATCCCGAGCTCGGCACCATCGAGGATTTTCGCGCGCTGGTCGCGACCTGCCTCGAATACGGCCTCGAACTCGCGCTCGACTTCGCCGTGCAATGCTCGCCGGATCATCCCTGGCTGACGCAGCACCCGGAATGGTTCAAATGGCGGCCGGACCGTTCGGTGCGGACGGCGGATGGTCCCTATTCGGACATCGTGATCCCCGATTTCGCCTCGGTCGACCGGGTCGGACTGTGGAACGCGTTCCGCGACGCCATGCTGTTCTGGATCGACCACGGCGTCACCATCTTCGCGATCGACAATCACGACAGCGCACCGCTGCCGTTCTGGGAGTGGCTGATCCGCGAGATCAGGCAACGGCATCCCGAGGTGATCCTGTTCTCCAAGACCTTCGCGCGGCCGAAGCTGATGAAGGGCCTCGCCAAGCTCGGCTTCGCGCAGTCCTTCAGCTATTTCCCCTGGCGCACGCAGAAATGGGAGCTCGAGCAATATCTCGGCGAGCTCGCGCGCTATCCGGAGCGGGACTTCTATCGGCCGAACCTGTTCGTCAACACGGCCGATTTGCTGCCTTATCATCTCCAGAGCGGAGAGGCCTGGGTCTTCAAATCACGCATCGCGCTGGCAGCGACGCTGTCGGGCAATTACGGCCTCTATAGCGGATTTGAGCTGCTGGAGCACGAGGCCGTTCCCGGCCGCGAAGAATATCTGGATTCCGAGAAGTACCAGATCCGTCAGCGTGACTGGGACAAACCCGGCAACATCAAGCCTTACATCGCCGCGCTGAACCGCATCCGCAACGACAATCCGGCGCTGCAGCAGACCAATAATCTGCGCTTCCTCGGTGTCGAGGACGGCGAGACCATCGCCTTCGCCAAGGAAGCGGCTGAACCGGCCAATACTGTCGTCGCGGTCATCGCGCTTTCGCGGCATGTGCGCGAGATCTGGTTGCCGATCGGCGATCTCACCATCGACGTCGGCGGCGAGCGCCGCCCAGTCACCTCGCTCGAAAATCTCATGACAGGCGAACAGTCCCGCATCGAATGGGGCGGGATCAAATTGCGTATCGATCCCGACCGCGATCCGGCGCTTCTGTTCCGCTGCCTGGCGTAAGGATCACGCCATGAATGTTCTGTCTTCCGTCGACACCAAGAAGGCCGAGGCTGCCGAGGTCGTGGATGAGCTCTGGTACAAGGACGCCATCATCTACCAGCTCCACGTCAAGGCCTTTGCCGACAGCAACAATGACGGCATCGGCGATTTCGCAGGGCTGACCGAGAAGCTGCCCTATCTGCAGGAGCTCGGCGTCACCGCGCTGTGGCTGCTGCCGTTCTACCCCTCGCCCGGCCGCGACGACGGTTACGACATCGCGGACTACGGCTCCGTCAATCCCGATTTCGGGACGATGAAGGACTTCAAGCGCTTCATCCAGGAGGCGCAGAAGCGCGGCTTGCGCGTCATCACCGAGCTCGTCGTCAACCACACCTCCGACCAGCACAAATGGTTCAAGCGCGCGCGGCGCAGCCATCCGGGCTCGAGCGCGCGCAACTGGTATGTCTGGAGCGACACCGACCAGAAATACCAGGGCACACGCATTATCTTCACCGACACCGAGAAGTCGAACTGGACCTGGGATCCCGAGGCCGGCGCGTTCTACTGGCACCGCTTCTTCTCGCACCAGCCCGATCTCAATTTCGACAATCCGCGCGTCGTCAGCGCCATCATCCAGGTGATGAAGCGCTGGCTGGATGCCGGTGTCGACGGCTTCCGTCTCGACGCCATTCCCTATCTCTGCGAGCGCGAGGGCACCTCGAACGAGAACCTCCCGGAGACGCATGCGATCATCAAGCGCCTGCGCCAGGAGCTGGACGCCTATTCCAAGGGAAAGCTGCTGCTGGCCGAGGCCAATCAATGGCCTGAAGACGTGCAGGAATATTTCGGCCGCGGCGATGAATGCCACATGGCCTATCATTTCCCGCTGATGCCGCGCATCTACATGGCGATCGCGCAGGAGGACCGCTTCCCGATCACCGACATCCTGCGCCAGACGCCTGACATCCCCGCGAGCTGCCAATGGGCGCTGTTCCTGCGCAATCATGACGAATTGACGCTGGAGATGGTTACCGACGTCGAGCGCGACTATCTCTGGACCACCTATGCCAACGATCCCCGCGCGCGCATCAATGTCGGCATCCGGCGTCGCCTCGCGCCGCTGATGGACAATGACCGGCGCAAGATCGAGCTGATGAACTCGCTGCTGCTGTCGTTTCCGGGCACGCCGATCATCTATTACGGCGACGAGATCGGCATGGGCGACAACATCTATCTCGGCGACCGCAACGGCGTGCGCACGCCGATGCAATGGAGCCCGGATCGCAATGGCGGTTTCTCGCGCGCCGACCCGGCCCGCCTCTACGCGCCGCTGATCATGGACCCCGTCTACGGCTATGAATCGGTCAACGTGGAAGCGCAGTCGCGCAGCCTGTCCTCGCTGCTGAGCGCCACCAAGCGATTGATCTCGGTGCGCAAGTCGACGCTCGCCTTCGGCCGCGGCACCATGACCTTCATCCGCCCGGCCAACCGCGCAGTGCTCGCCTATGTCCGGAAATATCGCGACGAGGTGATCCTTTGCGTTGCCAATCTGTCGCGCGCGGCGCAGGCGACCGAACTCGATCTGTCGCCGTGGAAAGACCGCATCCCGCAGGAGATGCTCGGACGGACGCGTTTCCCGGCGATCGGCGAACTGCCCTACATGATCACGCTCGGGCCCTATGGCTTCTACTGGTTCCAGCTCCAGGAGCGCGACAAATCCGAGCCGGTGATTCCGCGCGCCGTGCCGGAATTCGAGACGCTGGTGGTGCCCGTGAACTCGAACTGGGTGTCACTCGCCCGCGAGCGCGGCGTGTTCGAGCGCGACGTGCTGCCGGGATTTTTGTCACGGACGCGCTGGTATCCCGAGCACAACCCCAAGCACATCAAGGCGACACTGACCTCGGCCGTGCCGTTCAGCGACATCGGCGACAACAGGCCGTGGATTGCGTTCTTCGAGACGACGCAGGACGACATCACGACGCGCTACGTGCTGCCGATGCAGATCGAGTGGGTCCGCTTCGACCGCGAGCGCTTCAACCCGAAGGCGCTCGCTGCCGTGCGCCAGGGCGCACGCGAAGGCACGCTGCTCGACGTCGCGACCGACCAGATCTTCATCGGGCTTTTCCTGCGCGGCTTGTCGCAGAATCTCGTCGTGGAGGAGAACAATCTGCGGCTGGAGTTCAAGGCGACGAGCCGGTTCTCCGAATACACCGTCAAGGAGCCGGCGCGCATCCGCGCGGTCGAGCAGTCCAACAGCACCGCGCTGGTCGACAACCAATATGTCGCCAAGATCTATCGCCGGCTCGAAAGCGGTGCCAACCCTGAGATCGAGATCGGCCACTATCTCACGGAGATCGCGCACTTCCCCAATACGCCGGCACTGCTCGGCAGCATCGAACTGGTCGAGGAGGACGGAAGCAGTGCGCTCGGCGTGCTGCATGCCTATGTCGAAAACCAGGGCGACGGCTGGGCCGTCACCACGGGCTATCTCGACCGCTATGTCGACGAGCAGCGGCTGCTGCCGCCAGGCGAAACGCATCGCGGGGCCCAGGAGCAGGCGCCCTATCTGCACTTCATGGCGCAGATCGGCCGGCGGCTTGCCGAGTTGCACATGGCGCTCGCCGCCGCAAAAACCGCCGATCTTGCCCCCGAGCCGACCGCTCCTGCCCACGTCAAGCGATGGGCGTCTGACCTCAAGAGACGGGCGGGGCGGGTCTTGGACCGGCTGGCAGAGAGCCGGGAGGGCCTGCGCGAGAGCGACCGGCTTCTGATCGACCAGCTGACCGCGATGCGCGCGGCCCTGCCGGACCACATCAACGCGCTCTTGCCATCCGACGTCACCGGGTTGAACATCCGTCATCATGGCGACTTCCGCCTCGGGCAAATTCTGATCGTGAAGGACGACATCTTCATCATCGACTTCGACGGCGATCCGCATCTCGCACTGGCCGACAAGCGGCGCAGGCTGCCGGCCGCGCGCGACGTCGCCGGCCTGGTCCGCTCGATCGATCTTTCGGTTAATGCGGCGCTGAATCGGGCGATCTTGGTGGGGAATGACGAGCACGGCCGGCTGACGACGGCGCTCGACGAATGGCGCGACCGCGCCACCGCGACCTTCCTGTCCGCCTATCATGAGGCCATGACCGACCGGCGGCTCTGGCCGGAAAGGAAACATTCCGCGGACAGCATGTTAAGGTTTTTCCTGCTTGATCAAGCGTTCGACGAGGTAGAGTACGAGCTGTCCCACCGACCGGAGGGGCTCCATGCGCCGCTGATCGGCCTGCTTCGCATTCTGTCCGGTGCCGAGAGCGAAGCCCATGCCTAAACTGCCAGCCGAAGCCTACGCCATCATCGAGGGCCGCCACTCCGACCCCTTCCATTATCTCGGGCTGCATCCCGAGGACGGAAGGAGCGTGGTGCGTGCCTTCCTGCCGGAGGCCTCGAATGTCGAGGCGGTGGGTGAGCACGGCGAGGTGGCGAGGCTCGATCGCGTCCACGATTCCGGCCTGTTCATCGGCGCCCTGCCCAACGGCTCCAGGCGCTATCAGCTCCGCGCCAAATTCGGCGAGAACGTCGTCGAGTTCGAGGATGCCTATCGGTTTCCGCCGATCCTGACCGATTTCGACCTCTATTTGCTCGGCGAAGGCACCCATCAGCGTCTCTATGACAAGCTCGGCGCACATCCGATGCGGCTGGAGGGCATCGACGGCATCGGCTTCGTGGTGCTGGCGCCGAACGCGCGGCGCGTGTCCGTGGTCGGCGATTTCAATTTCTGGGACGGGCGGCGTCATCCGATGCGGGTGCGTGGCGCCGGTTATTGGGAATTGTTCATTCCGCACGCCAAGCCCGGCGATCACTACAAGTTCGAGATCATCGGCCCGCATGGCCATCTGCTGCCGCTGAAATCCGATCCAATGGCGTTTGCCACCGAGGTGCGACCGAAGACGGCCTCCATCGTGTTCGACGAGGCGCATCTGCCGCGGCCACGCCAGGCACCCGAGGGCATCAATGCGCTGTCGGCGCCAATGTCGATCTACGAGGTCCATCTCGGCTCGTGGCGGCGCAAGGACGGCAACGAATGGCTGACCTATCGCGAGCTGGCCGAACAATTGCCGGCCTATGCGCGCGACATGGGCTTCACTCATCTCGAATTCCTGCCCGTCAGCGAGCATCCGTTCGACGGCTCCTGGGGCTACCAGCCGACCGGCCTCTATGCGCCGACCAGCCGCTTCGGGAGCCCGGAGGATTTTGCCGCGCTGATCGATGCCTGTCATCGCGAAGGAATCGGCGTGCTGCTCGACTGGGTGCCCGGCCACTTCCCTGACGATCCGCACGGGCTCGGCAGCTTCGACGGCACCGCGCTGTACGAGCACGCCAATCCGCTGCAGGGCCGCCACCTCGACTGGGGCACGCTGATCTACAATTACGGCCGCACCGAAGTGACGAACTTCCTGGTGTCGAATGCGCTGTTCTGGCTGGAGCGCTACGCCATCGACGGCCTGCGCGTCGATGCGGTCGCGTCCATGCTCTATCTCGACTACAGCCGCCCTCCCGGCGCCTGGATACCCAACCAGTATGGCGGCCGCGAGAACATCGAGGCGATCAACTTCCTGCGCCGCTTCAACACCGAATTGTTCGCCCGTTTCCCGCAGGCGACCACGGCCGCGGAGGAATCCACCGCATGGCCGCAGGTCTCACGCCCGGTCGAATTCGGCGGGCTCGGCTTCGGCTACAAGTGGAACATGGGCTGGATGCACGACACGCTGAATTACATCAGCAAGGATCCCATCCACCGCAGGCATCATCACGGCGAGATCCTGTTCGGCCTGCACTACGCCTTCTCGGAGAACTTCATCCTGCCGCTGTCGCATGACGAGGTCGTGCACGGCAAGCGCTCGATCCTGGGCCGCATGCCCGGCGACGAGTGGCAGCGCTTTGCGAATCTGCGTGCCTATTACAGCTTCATGTTCGGCCATCCCGGCAAGAAGCTGCTGTTCATGGGCGGCGAGATCGCGCAGAGCCGCGAGTGGAATCACGACCAGTCGCTCGACTGGCACCTGCTCGAATACAAGTATCATTCCGGCATCCAGTCCCTGGTCCGCGACCTCAACCGGCTCTATCGCGCGGTGCCGGCGCTACACCAGATGGATTGCGACCAGGCCGGCTTCGAATGGCTGATCACCAACGATGCCAATCGCAACGTGTTCGCCTGGCTGCGCAAGGGATTTGACGAGCACGCGCGATGTCTCGTCGTCGTCAACTTCTCGCCCAACGTCTATCGCAACTACCGCGTCCCCGTGCCCTTTGCCGGCAAGTGGAGAGAGGTACTCAACTCGGACTCAGCCCATTATGGCGGCACCAATGTCGGCAATATCGGTGAGGTCCAGACCGTGGCCGGCACGGCACCCGAACTCCGCCTTACCATTCCGCCGCTCGCTGCGATCTTCCTCGTTCCGGAAAGCTGACCGATGCGCCTGACTACTGGATCGCCCGCGCGCCTCGGTGCAAGCTGGGACGGACGCGGCACCAATTTCGCGCTGTTCTCGGCCCATGCGCAAAAGGTTGAGCTGTGCCTGTTCGACACGCAAGGACGCCGCGAGCTCGAACGCATCGAGCTGCCAGAAAGAACCGAGGACGTCTGGCACGGCTATCTCAACGACGTCTCGCCGGGACAGCTCTACGGCTATCGCGTGCACGGCCCCTATGAGCCCGAGCACGGCCACCGCTTCAACGCCAACAAGCTGCTGCTCGATCCCTACGCCAAGCGGCTTGCCGGGCGCCTGGTCTGGAGCGATGCACATTTCGCCTATCGCACCGGCTCGGCGCGCGAGGATCTGTCGTTTGACCGGCGCGACAATGCCCGCGGCATGCCCAAGGCCGTCGTGGTCGACGAGACCTTCAACTGGGGCCGCCGCGAGATCCGGCCCAACATTGCCTGGGAAGACACGATCATCTACGAGGCCCACGTCAAGGGCCTGACGCAGAAGCGGGACGACGTGCCCCCAAATTTGCGCGGCACCTATGGCGGGCTGTCGTCGCCCGCGATGATCGAGCATCTGAAGAAGCTCGGCGTCACGACCATCGAACTGCTGCCGATCCACAGCTTCGTCGACGACCGCATCCTGGTCGAGAAGAAGCTCGCCAATTACTGGGGCTACAATACGCTGTCCTTCTTCGCACCCGAGCCGCGCTATGCCCAGGACAACGCGCTGGATTCCTTTCGCACGACTGTCGCGCGGCTGCACGATGCCGGCATCGAGGTGATGCTGGATGTCGTCTACAACCATACCGCCGAAGGCAACCATCTCGGCCCGACGCTGTGCTATCGCGGCATCGACAATGCCTCCTATTACTGGCTGAATCGCGAGAACCCTCGCTATTACGACGACTTCACCGGCTGCGGCTCCTCGGTGAACCTGACCCATCCGCGCGTGCTGCAGATGGTGATGGATAGCTTGCGCTACTGGGTCGAGGTCTGCCATGTCGACGGCTTCAGATTCGACCTCGCCACCACACTCGCCCGCGGACCGAACGGCTTCGATCGCGGCATTTCGTTCCTCACCGCGATCCGGCAGGATCCGGTGCTCGCCACAGTCAAGCTCGTCGCCGAGCCGTGGGACCTTGGCCTCGGCGGCTATCAGGTCGGCGCCTTCCCCTCGCAATGGTCGGAGTGGAACGATCGCTACCGCAGCGCCATGCGCCGCTACTGGAGCGGCGAAGGCAGCCTGATCGGCGACATCTCCAGGCGCATGACGGCGTCCTCAGACCTGTTCAACCATGACGGACGGCGACCGCGCGCCAGCATCAACCACATCACCGTGCATGACGGGTTCACGCTCGCCGATCTCTTCAGCTACAACGAGAAGCACAACGAAGCCAACGGCGAGGGCAATCGCGACGGCTCAAACGACAACCACAGCAACAATTGCGGTGTCGAGGGCCCGACCGATGATCCCAAGATCCTTGGCCTGCGCCGGCAGCTTCGCAAGAACGTGCTGGCTTGTCTGATGCTGGCGCAGGGCGTACCGCTGGTCCTTGCCGGCGATGAAGTCGGTAACACGCAATCCGGCAACAACAACGCCTATTGCCAGGACAACGAGGTCGGCTGGGTCTCGTGGGACAATCTCGGCAAGGACGGCGACGACGTGGTCGATTTCGTTGCTCATCTTGCGGACATCCGCCGGCAGTTCTCGCAACTTCGCAGCCATCGATGGCTCGACGGCCGGCCGAAAGACGGCATCTCCTACGGCGCGCTATGGCTGACGCCGGAAGGCAACGAGATGACGGAGAGCGACTGGACTTTCCCGGATGGGCGGTTCCTCTCTTATGTGATGGGACCGATGGAACCGGGCAGCGCGGCGATCTTTATCGTATTGAACGCCGCCCCCGAAGAGATCGCATTCAAATTGCCCAAAATGCCCGAATACAAGAGCTGGCAGCAGATCCTGAACACGACGGATGCCAAGCTGAACAGCATCGATTTCCAACCCGGAAGCGACAGCAAGGCGCCGCCGCGCTCCGTGCTCGCCTTCGCGGGGGCGCTATGAGGCCATCCTTCGGGGCGAAGCCGACCAAGGACGGCGTGTCGTTCCGACTGTGGGCGCCGGGCGCGCGCCGCGTCGACCTCCTGCTCAACCGACGGCATGCAATGCAGCGCCGGCAGGACGGCTGGTTTGTCGCCGAGATCAGCGGCCTGCGGGTTGGCAGCCCCTACAAATTCAGGATCGATGACGAGATCGACGTGCCCGATCCCGCCTCCGCGTTCCAGCCCGAGGATGTGTTCGGCCCGAGCGAGGTGATCGATCACGACGCCTTCGCATGGCGCGCGAAAGATTGGCGCGGTCGCCCCTGGGAAGAGACGGTGCTGATCGAGACCCATGTCGGCACCTTCACGCGTGAAGGCAGCTACCGCGCCATGATCGACAAGCTCGATCATCTGGTCGCATCAGGCATCACCGCGCTTGAGCTGATGCCGCTCGCCGATTTCGCCGGCGGTCGCGGCTGGGGCTATGACGGCGTGCTCTGGTACGCGCCGGACAGCGCCTATGGCCGGCCAGAAGACCTGAAGATGCTGATCGACGCAGCCCATCTGCGCGGGCTGATGGTGTTTCTGGACGTCGTCTACAATCATTTCGGGCCGGAAGGAAACTATCTCGGCCGCTACGCGCCAAGCTTCTTTACCGACGCGCATACGCCCTGGGGCAGTACGATCGACTATCGGGCGCCGCAAGTCCGCGCCTTCGCGGTCGAGAATGCACTGTCCTGGCTCACGGACTATCGGTTCGACGGGTTGAGGTTAGATGCCGCCAACCACATCATGGCGATTCCCGGTGAGCAATCGATGCTGCAAGACCTCAGCGTCGCCACGGGCGAGCTCGCCAAGGTCACCGGACGGCACATTCATCTCGTGCTGGAGAATGGCGACAATCGCGCCAGCCTGCTCGACGCCGCGCAGGAGCCGCCGAACGGCAAATATCGCGCGCAATGGAACGACGACTATCACCATGTCTGGCATGTGATGCTGACCGGCGAGCACGCCGGCTATTATGCCGACTACCAGACCCCACGCATGGATCTGGCCCGTGCACTTGCCTCCGGCTTCGTCTATCAGGGTGAGATCTCGGAGTTCTGGGGCAAGAAGCCGCGTGGCGAGCCGAGCGGCAAACTGCCGCCGGCGACCTTCGTCAACTTCCTGCAGAACCACGACCAGATCGGCAACCGCCCGCTCGGCGATCGGCTGGAGAGCCTGGCCTCGCCGGAGCAGATCGAGGCCGCGCTCGCCGTGACGCTGCTCGCGCCGATGGTACCGATGCTGTTTCAGGGCGAGGAGTGGGGCTCGAAGGTGCCCTTCCCGTTCTTCTGCGATTTCCAGGGTGGGCTCGCTGACGCCGTGCGCAAGGGACGCAAGCAGGAATATGCCTGGGCCTACGCGAAATACGGCGACGAGGTGCCGGACCCGCTCGACCCGGCCACGCTGCAATCGGCCGTGCTCGACTGGTCCGGCCGCTCGCCGGAGCAGGAGGCGCGACTTGCGCTGGTGCGTGATCTCCTCGCGCTCCGCCGCAAGGAGATCATGCCGCGGCTGAAGGGAGCGCGCTTCGGCGATGCCGAGGTCACCGACAGCGGCCTGCTCACCGCGCATTGGCTCATGGGCGACGGCGCCAGGCTGCGTCTGACTGCCAATCTGTCGGACAAGGACATCACACATTCGAGCAGCAACGCGGGCACGCCGATCTGGGGCGGCGCGGCCAGCGACCGGCTTCCGCCCTGGTCGGTGGTCTGGCATCTCGGAGGTTGATATGCCTTCCGCGATTCCTCTCGCGACCTACCGGCTTCAGCTCACCGCGGATTTCGACTTCGACAAGGCCGCGGCCATCGTGCCTTATCTGAAGGCGCTCGGCATCACGCATCTCTACGCCTCGCCGGTGATGAAGGCCCGCAAGGGCTCGACCCATGGCTACGACACCGTCGACCACGGCCAGTTCAATCCGGAGCTCGGCGGCGAGGCCGGCTTTGCGCGGCTGAGCGAGGCGCTCGCCAGGCACGATCTCGGCCTGATCGTCGATTTCGTGCCGAACCATGTCGGCGTCCATTTCGCCGACAACCCCTGGTGGCTCGACGTGCTGGAATGGGGCCAGGCCTCGCCGCACGCGGTCTCATTCGACATCGACTGGGATCAGCTGGCCTTCCGCGCCCGCGGCGGCGTGCTGCTGCCGATCCTCGGCGTCTCCTATGGCGAGGCGCTTGAACGCGGCGAGATCGAGCTGCGCTACGATCCGGACGAGGGCAGCTTCTCCGCCTGGTATTTCGAGCATCGCCTGCCGATCGCGCCGGAGCGCTATGGCGAGATTCTGCGGACAATCGTGAAGGAGGCCGACGCGGCCGATACCGTCGCCGGCAAGCGCCTGCTCTCGCTCGCCGTGCGCTACACGGGCCTGCGCCGGCCGAACCGCAAGGAAGCGCCCGCCTTCAAGACCGAATTAAAAGAGATCGCGGGCGGCGCCGACATCATCATCCACGGTCTCGCCGCCTATCGCGCGGCCAAGGATCGCCCGGCGCAGACGCTGGCGCTGCATCATTTGCTGGAGCGGCAGAACTACAAGCTCGGCCATTGGCGGCTGGCGTCGAGCGACATCAACTACCGCCGTTTCTTCGACGTCAACGGGCTTGCCGGCTTGCGCGTCGAAGACCCCGGCACTTTCGCGGCGACGCACCGGCTGGTGAAGCAGCTCGTTGCCGACGGCAGGCTGCAAGGCATCCGCCTCGATCACATCGACGGTCTGCGCGATCCCGCGCAATATTGCCAGCGGCTGCGCCGGCTGGTCCGCGACGCGCAGGGCAACGAACAGCCGTTCTACACGGTGATCGAAAAGATCCTGTGCGAGCATGAGAAGCTGCCGCACTTCGCCGGCGTTCAGGGCACCACCGGCTATGAATGGATGAACGTCATCACCCATGTCCTGGTCGACGCCAAGGGGCTCGAGGCGCTGGACGAGACCTGGCGGCAGATCAGCAACCGGCCGCCCCAGCTCGCCCCTTACGTCAAGGACGCCAAACGGCGCGTGCTGGAAACGCTGTTGACCAGCGAGTTCACCGTGCTGACCCGGCTGCTCGCGCGCATCGCCAACGGGCACTATTCCACCCGTGACTTCTCCGCCGACAGCCTGCGCCAGGCGCTCGAGCTCTATGTGCTGCACTTCCCGGTCTATCGCACTTACTTGACGCATAGCGGCCCGACCGCGCTCGATCGAAAACTGATCGACGACACCATCGCGCGCGCCCGCGCCGAATGGTTCGCGGCCGACGAAGGCATTTTCGACTTCCTGCGCGATGCGCTCACCATGGACCTGCTCAAGCCCGGCCGTCCGCCGCACAGCGCGCCGCGCGTGCGCCGTTTCGCACTGAAAGTGCAGCAATTCACCGGGCCAATGATGGCGAAGTCGCTGGAGGACACCGCGTTCTACCAGTTCCACCGGCTGCTCGCCTTGAACGAGGTCGGCGGCGATCCCGCGAGCAAGGGCCTCTCCATTCCCGCCTTCCACGAGGCAATGCGGGCCCGGGCCAAGGAATGGCCGCTCGGCATGACGGCGACCGCAACCCACGACACCAAGCGCGGCGAGGACGCGCGTGCGCGGATCGCGGCTTTAAGCGAAATTCCCGGCGAATGGACCAGCGCGGTCGCACGGTGGAAGGTACTGAACGCACCGCATCTGTCGCTACAGGGCCAGCTGCGCGCGCCGTCGGCGACGTTCGAGTACATGCTCTACCAGACCCTGCTCGGCGCGTTACCTGTCGAGGGGCCGGATGCCAGCTTCGTCGCGCGCATCCAGGCCTATGCGCTCAAGGCGGCGCGCGAGGGCAAGGAAGAGACGAGTTGGCTCAATCCGCACGAAGCGTATGAAAACGGCGTCAAGGTCTTCATCGAGAAGATCCTCGATCCCGCGCTGTCAGGCGAATTCCTGCAGACGCTCCAGACCTTCGCCCGCCGCGTCGCGCTGCTCGGCGGGCTGAACTCGCTCAGCCAGCTCACGCTGAAGGCGACATTGCCGGGCGTGCCCGACTTCTACCAGGGCACCGAATATTGGGACCTGTCGCTGGTCGATCCCGACAACCGCCGCCCTGTGGATTTTGCCGCGCGGAAGGCCGCGCTGGCGTCCCCGGCAACACCGGACTGGAGCGGCCTGATCAAGAGCTGGCCCGACGGCCGGCTCAAGCTGGCCTGGACGCGCCATCTCCTCGAGTTGCGCAACGGCCTCCCCGAGGTCTTTACAAAGGGCGACTATCAGCCGCTCGAGGTCCGCGGCGCACATGCCGATCATGTCATCGCTTTCGCGCGCCGATACGGCCGCACTGCCGCCATCGTCGTGGTCGGACGCCAGTTTGCTCCGTTCACGCAAGCGGGGCGGGAATGGCCGACACTCGAAGGTGTCGACGCAACCGTCGACATCTCCGGCTACAGCGCGGCGGGCCTTGCGAGCAACGAACTCCCGGTCGCGCAGGCCTTCCGTGATCTTCCTGCTGCGGTCATCGAGGCCCGCGCGGCAGGCGTCATCAGGCCGCCGCGACAGCGCGTCCGCACCTGACGCCTATTTCCCGCCATCCTTGGTCAGCAGCAGGTGTCCGCGCTTCTTGATGGTTGCCTGCGCCATCTCGGCAAAGCGCTGCAACAACCACGGCAGCACCACCTCGACCTTGACGTGATCGTCGGCGACGTCGACCTGCCCGCTCGCGATCTGCCCGAGCGCGCGGATGCGGAAGTTCATGGTATCCCCGCTCCAGCGCTCTTCCTCGACCTGCATCACGGGAATGCTGGCCGCGGCACGGCCAAGCCCGGTCTTGAGCCGGCGTACCGCCTCCTCGCGGCCGAGACGGTGCGGAATAGAAACGACAAGCGGTGCTGACATGATCTGTGCCCGGTGGTGACCGATCCTCACATAATCATGCCGGCCCGATGCGCAAAGGTTCCATGCAAGGTGAGGCCCGACGTCGCGATCCAAATCCGGAACTTTAAAACATGCGGCAAGTTGCCCCCGCACAACGGGACAGGTTGCAACGACCCTTTCTACGAAGGGCTGGAGGAGATTGGCATGTCTATCGGTACGATCATTCTGATCATTTTGGTCATCGCGCTGCTCGGCGGCTTCAGCGGCGTCGGCGGCGGCCCGTTCTACGGCACCGGCTATTACGGCGGCGGCGGCCTCGGGCTCGTCATCGTCATTCTGCTGATATTGCTGCTGATGGGACGGATCTAGCGACGAGGTGTCGTAGGGTGGGCAAAGGCGCTCTTGCGCCGTGCCCACCCTTCCCTCGTTGTAACAAAGAAATGGTGGGCACGCTTCGCTTTGCCCACCCTACGAGAGCCGTTCTACGAGAGCCGCCCTCGGCGCACGGACCTACTTCTTCGCGGCCAGCTGCTTCATCGCCGCCTTGATCGACGCGGCCGCATCGTCATAGCCCTCCCATGCCTTCGACCGCGCCAGCAGGCCCGGCACCGTCCGCACTGTGTAGCGCTTGGGATCGAGATCGCTCTTCACTTGCGCCCAGGTCACCGGCATGGACACCGTGGCGCCGTCGCGCGCACGCGGCGACAACGGGGCCACCGCCGTCGACATGCGATCATTGCGCAGATAGTCAAGAAAGATCTTTCCGTTGCGCAGCTTCTTGGACATGTTGAGCAGGTAGCGTTCGGGATCGTCATCGGCCATCCATTGGCAGACGCCTTGCGCGAAGGCTTTGGCTTCCTTCCAGCTGACCTTGTCGCGGGCGCCGTGGAGCAGTGGCACCACGACGTGGAGACCCTTGCCGCCGGTGGTCTTGCAGAAGCTCTCCATGCCGACGTCAGTGAGCCGCTGCCGCATCTCCTTCGCCGCCTCGACGACATCGGCGAACTTCACGTCGGGCGCGGGATCAAGATCGAATACCAGGCGGCCCGGCGTGTCATAGGCGTCAGGCGCGCAATTCCAGGGATGCAGTTCGACGCCCCCAATCTGCGCGACCGCAGCGAGGCCCTCGACGCGATCGATCTGCAAGTAAGGCTTTCGATCGCCGGAGACCTTGGCGAGCTCGAGCAGGTTCGACGTGCCCTGCATGGCATGGCGCTGGAAAAATTTCTCGCCGACGATGCCGTCGGGCGCACGCAGGAGCGAGCAGGGACGGCCCTTCAGATGTTCGATCATCCAGGCGCCGACGGCCTCGAAATAGCGCGCGAGATCCAGCTTCGTGACGCCCTCGCCGTCGCCGCCGTCAGGCCATAGCTCCTTCTCGGGCTTCGAGATGACGACGCCCATGACTTCGGCGGTACCCTTCCCTTTCGCCGGTTGCGCTGGCGCGCGCTTTCCGACGGAAGGCTGCGCAAGCTTGGTATCCACGGGCGTCTCCGCCTCGACCTCTACGGCAGGCTTGTCCTGCCGCAGGCCCTTGAAGGCGGCCTGGCGGATATTGCCGTCGGCGGTGAAGCCGGCGAACTCGATCTCGGCAACGAGCTCCGGCTTCAGCCAATGCACGTCGCGCGTCTTCCTCGGCGCATTCTTGCCGCCGAAGGGACTTTCCTTGGCCTCCATGGCCTTCAGCGACGGCATGATGCGCTTGACCTTGTCGGCGCCAAATCCGGTCCCGACCATGCCGACGAAGGCGAGATGATCGTCTCGATGCACGCCCGCCATCAGCGAGCGGAACTTTCCATTGGTGGTCTTGTAGCCGCCGATCACGACCTCATGTCCCGCGCGACACTTCGCCTTGGTCCAGCTCTCGGTACGGCCCGACCGGTACGGCGCGTCGAGCTTCTTCGAGACCACGCCTTCGAGCTCCAGATTGCAGGCCGATTGCAGCACCGCATCGCCGCCGCTCTCGAAATGCTCGACATAGCGGATCTGGCTCGCCTTCTTCCTGCGCGCGCCCAGCAAATCCTTCAGCCGGTTCTTGCGCTCGCCGAGCGGCAGCCGGCGATAGTCCAGGCCCTCGGCGAACAGCAGGTCGAAGGCAAAAAAGATCAGATCCTCATCCTTGCCATCCGACAAGGCGGCTTGCAACGAGGAGAAATTTGGCGCGCCGTTGTGGTCGAGCGCAACGATCTCGCCGTCGATCAACGCGTCTGGCAGGCCACCCGCCTCCTTCGCGATCGACGCGAACTTGTCGGTCCAGTCGAGGCCTTTGCGCGTCTTCAAGGTCGCCTCGCCGTCCTCGACGCGGAGCTGGACGCGGTAGCCGTCGAATTTGATCTCGTGGCACCAGCCGTCGGCGGCGGGCGGCCGTTCGACCGGCGTGCAGAGCTGCGGCGCGACGAAATCCGGCATCTGCGAGACCTTCTTGGCCGGCGTCGCGCTCGTCGCCCGGCTTTTCGAGGTCTTGCCGCGCTTCAACGCCGTGCGCGGGGCCGGCTTGACGGTGCGTCCCTTGCTCTCCTCGGCGCGATTGGATTGCCAGACCGCATCGGCCTTGCCCGTACCCTTCGCCAGCATGAACGGTTTTGGCGCGCGGCCCTTGCCGCTTGCGATCTGTTCCATGGCACGGCCGGAGGCCACGGACTTGTCCTCCGCCAAAATGTCCTCGTCCTCGCTGGCATAGTCGTCGCGGTGCTTGATCAGCAGCCAGTTGGTGCGCTTCTCGCCGCCGCGGTTGCGCATCCGCACCAGCACCCAGCTGCCATGCAGCTTCTCACCGTGGAGCGTGAACTTGAGGTCGCCCTTCCTAAAGCCGGCTTCGGGATCATCGGCCTCCCAGGTGCCGCGGTCCCACAGCATCACCGTGCCGCCGCCATATTGCCCCTCGGGAATCGTACCTTCGAAATCGCCATAGTCGAGCGGATGGTCCTCGACTTCCACCGCCAGCCGCTTGTCCTGCGGGTTGAGGGATGGCCCTTTCGTCACGGCCCAGGATTTGAACACGCCGTCGAACTCGAGCCTGAGATCGTAATGCAGCCGTGTCGCATCGTGCTTCTGGATCACGAAGCGGCGCTGTTTGGAGGGCGCCACCGCCGTCTTGCCCGACGGTTCGGGTGTCTTCTCGAAATCACGCTTCTTTCGATAGGTGGAGAGTTTTTGCAGCACGACGGGTCCCACATCCTCTAATCGCGTTGAAGCCTATCACGGCCAAGGTCCCACCCGGAACCAAAACCCCGGCGGGTGGTTGGGGTTCCAAAACGCCTTGAAATCACTGGAGAATGGAATGGCCCCGCGCGCCTATTGGAAGGGAACGTTGAAACTGTCGCTGGTCAGCTGCCCCGTCGTGCTCTACCCCGCGACCACGGCGGCCGAGAAGACCCGGTTTCACATGATCAACCGCGAGACCGGCAACCGGCTCAAGCAGCAGATGGTGGATGCCGAGACCGGCGACGTCGTCGAGAGCGATCAGAAGGGTCGCGGCTACGAGCTCTCCAAGGGCAAATATGTCGAGATCGAGCCGGAAGAGCTCGAGGCCGTCCAGATCGAGAGCAATCACACCATCGACATCGAAAGCTTCGTGCCGAGCGAGGAGATCGACCAGCGCTATCTCAACCATCCCTATTACATCGCGCCCGAAGGCAAGGCCGCGATCGACGCCTTCGCGGTGATCCGCGACGCCATGAAGGACCAGGACCGCGTGGCGCTCGCAAAAATCGTGCTGACCAACCGCGAGCACATCATCGCGATCGAGCCTCGCGGCAAGGGCCTGCTCGGCACCACGCTGCGCTTTCCTTACGAGCTCCGTGACGAGGACGAATTCTTTGGCGACATCAAGAGCCCGAAGATCACCAAGGACATGGTCGAGCTCGCGGGCCACATCCTGCAGACCAAAGCATCGCATTTCGATCCGAGCAAGTTCAAGGACGACTACGAGACCGCGCTGAAGGCGCTGGTGAAGCGCAAGGCGAGCGGCAAGAAGATCGAGCTGCCGGAACCCGAGGAGCGGCCGAGCAATGTCGTCAGCCTGATGGATGCGCTGAAGCAGAGTTTGAAAGGGCGCGGCGGAAAGAAGACTGCGGCCACGTCGCATGCGCGGCGGACAACCGGGCGGCACCGTGCGGCGAAGAAGTCGCACCGCGCGACGGCGCGACACAGGAAGGCGGGTTGAAGAGACCGCTCGTGAAGCGTTCGATATCGTAGGGTGGGCAAAGCGAAGCGTGCCCACGCATTGTTTCTGATCGAGAGCGACGGTGGGCACGGCGCTTTGCGCCTTTGCCCGCCCTACAGGTCTGCGATCAATCCCCCGCCTTCAGCCGATACCCGATCCCCGTCTCGGTCAGCACATATTGCGGCCGCTCCGGATCGGCCTCGATCTTCTGGCGGAGCTGGCGGACGTAGACGCGAAGATATTGCGCATCGGTCAGTTCGTCCCAGAGCTCCTTGAGCAGGAATCTGTGGGTCAGCACCTTGCCGGCGTGCTGGACCAGCACGCGCAGCAGGTCGTATTCCTTCGGCGACAGCTTGATCTCGCGCTCGCCGAGCTTGACGATGCGGCGGACCAGATCGACCGAGAGATCGCCGGTGCGAAACACCGGGCGCTCCCCCTGCACCTGCAGCTGGTGCCGCAGCGCAGCGCGCAGGCGCGCCAGCAGCTCATCCATGCCGAAGGGTTTTGTGAGATAATCGTCGGCGCCGAGATCGAGCGCCTGCACCTTGCCGGCCTCATCGCCGCGGCTCGACAATACCACGATCGGCACATTCTCATTGCGGGCCCGGATGGTGCGCAACAGCTCATGGCCCTGGATATCAGGCAAGCCGAGATCGAGGATGATCAAGGCAGGCCCCTCAGCCAGCTTCTCCAGCGCGATCTTGCCGTTCGAGGCCTCGAGAATCTCGTAGCCCTGCGTCGACAATCCCATCCGCAATAATTTGCGGATCGGCGGCTCGTCGTCGATCACCAGGACCTTGATCGGGGCAGCACTCATGCGGCGGTATCCAATGCGTGGGTCTGCGCAGGGACGGGCAGACGGATGGTGAGGACCGCGCCGCTTCGGTCGCTGCGGTTGGCGGCCGAGATCGTGCCGCGCATGGCCTCGATGAAGCCACGGGAGATGGCGAGCCCGAGCCCGGTGCCAGGACGGACATGATCGCCCTTCTGCACGCGGTAAAACTTGTCGAATACGCTTTCGAGCTCGTCCGGCGGAATGCCGTCGCCTTCGTCGGCGACTTCGAGCACCACCTGATCGCGCTCGCGGCGGCTCCTGATCGCGATCGTGGTCTCGGGCGACGAATATTTCGCGGCATTGTCGAGCAGGTTGAACAGCACCTGCTCGAACAGCACGGCATCGAGCTCGAGCATCGGCAGGTCCGCGGCCAGCACCAGCTCGACCTTGTGCGCGGTCAGGATTTTGGAAGCCCGCCGCAGCGCGCTGCCGACAATCTCGCCGAGATCATGCAGCGCGGTGTTCGGCACGATCGCGCCGGACTCGAGCTTGGTCATGTCGAGAAGATTGGCGATGAAGCGGTTGAGCCGCTCGGACTCGTCGATCACGGTCGCGAGCAGATCGCGCTTCTCGGTATCGGACAGCGCACCGGCGAGATCGCGCATGGTCGAGGCCGCACCGAGCACGGAGGCGAGCGGCGTCTTCAAATCGTGCGAGATCGAGGTCAGCAGCGCGGAGCGCAGCCGCTCGGATTCCACGGTACGCTTGACGCGGTCCATGTCCTCCACCAGCAGCACGCGCTCGATCGCGAGCGCGCCCTGATCCACCAGCGCATCCAGCAGCCGGCGCTGGTCCGGCGTCAACAACGGCCCGGTACGGTCGTTGTCGATGCCGATCACGCCGATCGGACCGCGCCCGGTGCGCATCGGCAGGAACAGCCGTTTTGCGCCCGGCAGCGTGTCCGAGCCACGGCCAGCCGTACGATCGTTGCTCCAGGCCCAGTTGGCCGCTGCAAGATCCGCCTGGTCGAGCTGGTCCTCCGGTGGGTAGCCGGACTTCACTGTCAAAAGTCCGTCCTCGGGCAACAGCAGCACGACGCGGACCTTCAGCATCAGCGCGATCTGATAGGCCGAGGCCCACAGCACGTCGTCGAGCGTGGCGGTACCGGCGAGCTTGCGGCTGAAGGCATAGAGCTGCTCGGTCGTGCGGATGCGTCCGATCGCGGTATCCGCCTGCGTGCGCACGCGCGCGGCGACATTCGACACCAGGATCGCGATCAGCATGAAGAAGAAGAACGCCGCGACGTTGGTCGGGTCGGTGATGGTGAAAGTATAGACCGGCGGCAGGAAGAAGAAATTATAGGCGAGCGATGCCGCGATGCTCGCGAGCAGCGACGGCCACAGACCATAGCGCACGGCAACCGCGACCACCGCGGTCAGCAGCACAAGGTCCACGTTCTCGATGCCGAACCGCGGCTGCAACAGTTCCGCGGCGCCGAGGCCGACCAGAACGATGCCGAGCGATTTCAGATAGGGCAGCGGATCGAACGGCTCGGACCGCGCTGCGGTCTGCACTGATGTCTTCGGCACCGCCTCGTCGGACAGCTCGTCACCGGGAATGACGTGAACACTGATATGGCCGGCGCGGCGCACCAGATCGTGCACGACGGAGCCGCGCGTCATCTCGAACCAGCGCGAGCGCGTCGACTTGCCGATCACGATCTGGGTGACGTTGTTGCCTTGCGCGAAATTGATGACGTCGTCGGCGATGCGGCGGCCGACGGCAGGGATGGTCAGTGCCTCGCCGCCGAGTGACTCGGCAAGCCGCAGCGTGTCGGCGAGCCGGTCGCGCTCCTCGTCCGAGAGCTGCAGCGAGCGCCGCGTCTCGATCGAGATCGCGGTGAACGGCGCGTGCAGCCGATCGGCCAATCGCTTGGTGTAGCGCACCAGCCCGGCCGCGCGCGGATCCTCGCTGACACAGACCAGGATACGCTCGCCCGCCGCCCAGGGGCCGGCGATGGCGTTGGCCTGCATGTGGTTGAGCAATTGCTCGTCGACGCGCTCGGCGGTGCGCCGTAGCGCGAGCTCACGCAGCGCGGTCAGATTGCCCGGCGAGAAATAATGTTCCAGCGCCCGCTCGGCCTGCCTGGGGACGTAGACCTTGCCTTCCCGCAGACGCTGGATCAGGTCATCAGGCGTGAGGTCGATCAGCTCGATCGCGTCGGCGCGGTCGAAGATCGAATCCGGCACCGTCTCGCGCACCCGGACATGCGTGATCTGGGCGACGACGTCGTTCAGGCTCTCGATGTGCTGGATGTTGACGGCGGTGTAGACGTCGATGCCGTGCGAGAGCAGCTCCTCGACATCGAGATAGCGTTTGGGATGCCGGCTGCCGGCGGCGTTGGTGTGGGCGAGCTCGTCAACCAGCGCGATTTGCGGTCGCCGCGCGATCACGGCGTCGAGGTCCATCTCCTCGACGATCTGGCCGCGGTATTCGAGCCGCTTGCGCGGGACCACCTCGAGCCCGCGCACCAGCGCCTCGGTCTCGGCACGGCCATGGGTCTCGACAAAGCCGACCACGACATCGATGCCGGTCTTCCGCCTGGCATGGGCGCTCTGCAGCATCTCATAGGTCTTGCCGACGCCGGGGGCGGCGCCGACGAAGATCTTCAGCTTTCCCCTCGCGCTCTCCTCCCGGCGCGCGGCTTCCAGCAGCGCCTCGGGCGATGGACGTTGTTCGGGATCGCGGCGCTGCTGAACCATCAGGCCAATATAATCATCCTGATATTGCCGGCCTAGACGCTACTTCGCGGCGGCACGATCCAGCGCCAGGTTCAGCGCAAGAACGTTAACCCTGGGTTCGCCGATCAGGCCGAGCCAGCGGCCTTCGGTGTTCGAGGCGACGAGCTGCTTCAGCGAAGCTTCTGGCATATTCCGCGCCTTGGCGACGCGCGGCACCTGGAATTCCGCGGCCTCGGGCGAAATGTCGGGGTCGAGCCCGCTCGCCGAGGTCGTGACCAGATCGACCGGAACGGCGGCGTTAGGGTTCTCGGCCTTCAGCCTGTCCACGTCCTCCTTCAGCCGATCGGCCAGCGCCTTGCTGGTCGGGCCGAGATTGGAGCCACCGGAATTGGCGGCGTTGTAGGGTGCCGGTACCGTTTTGCTCGAATCATTCGGATCCGGAGCCAGCGTCGCCGACGGGCGACCATGGAAATATTTGTCGTCCTTGAACTCCTGCCCGATCAGGGTGGAGCCGACCACCTTGCCGTCTTTCTCGATCAGGCTGCCTTGCGCCCTGGCGGGAAAGATCGCGCCGGCAATGCCGGTCATCGCGAGCGGATAGGCAACGCCGGTGATGGCGGTGAGTGCCAGCAACAGGACGATGGCGGGGCGGATTTCTCTGAGCATGTGTTTCTCCAGTTTCTCCTGTCATTGCGAGGAGCTCTTGCGACGAAGCAATCCAGGCTGCCAATCGTGGAAACATCTCTGGATTGCTTCGCTTCGCTCGCAATGACGACTCAGGCCAGATGCAAGGCAACAACGACGAGGTCGATCGCCTTGATGCCGACGAAGGGAATGACGATACCCCCGAGCCCGTAGATCAGCAGGTTGCGGCGGAGCAACGCGCCGGCACCGACCGCGCGATAAGCGACGCCCTTCAGCGCCAGCGGGATCAGGCCGATGATGATGAGCGCGTTGAAGATGATCGCCGACAGGATCGCGCTCTGCGGGCTCGACAGGTTCATGACGTTCAGCACGTTGAGCTGCGGGTAGAACGCCAGGAACATCGCGGGGATGATCGCAAAATATTTGGCGACGTCGTTGGCGATCGAGAAGGTCGTCA
Source organism: Bradyrhizobium campsiandrae (assembly GCF_014529705.1). Classification (GTDB taxonomy): domain Bacteria; phylum Pseudomonadota; class Alphaproteobacteria; order Rhizobiales; family Xanthobacteraceae; genus Bradyrhizobium; species Bradyrhizobium campsiandrae. The sequence continues at coordinate 18,871 of NZ_JAANIH010000055.1, read as the reverse complement.
GCGCACCGCGCGTCATCAACAGCTGCTTGCCGATCTCGACCACCTCGATCAGCTTGGTCGGGTTGGAATCGAGGTCGACCATGTTGCCGGCCTCGCGGGCGGCCTGGGTGCCGGTGTTCATGGCGACACCGACATCGGCCTGCGCCAGCGCCGGCGCGTCGTTGGTTCCGTCGCCGCACATGGCGACCAGCTTGCCCTTGGCCTGCTCGTCGCGGATCAGCTTGAGCTTGTCCTCGGGCGTTGCCTGCGCCAGGAAGTCGTCGACGCCGGCTTCCGCGGCGATCGCCGCCGCCGTCATCGGGTTGTCGCCCGTGATCATGATGGTGCGGATGCCCATGCGGCGCAGCTCGGCGAAGCGCTCGCGGATGCCGCCTTTGACGATGTCCTTGAGTTGGATGATTCCGAGCAGTTTTCCGTCCTTGGCAACCGCCAGGGGCGTACCGCCGGCCTTCGAGATCTCGTCCGCGATGGCCTGGACCTCACGGCCGATCTCCGAGACCGCGGCGGGCTGGATCGCCCGCGCCGTGTTGCCGGAGGCGACCGCCAACGGCGCGCCACCGCCGACATAATTGAGCATCGCGTCAACCGCACCCTTGCGCACCGAGGAGCCGCCGGCATCGACGCCGCTCATGCGGGTCTGCGCCGTGAACGGGATGAAGGTGGCGCCCAGCTCGGCCATGTCGCGGCCGCGGATGCCGTACTTCTCCTTCGCCAGCACGACGATGGAGCGGCCTTCCGGGGTCTCGTCGGCGAGCGAGGCGAGCTGGGCCGCATCGGCCAATTCCTGTTCGGTCACCCCGCGCACGGGGCGGAACGCCGTCGCCTGGCGGTTGCCGAGCGTGATGGTGCCGGTCTTGTCGAGCAGCAGCGTGTCGACGTCGCCGGCGGCCTCGACCGCGCGACCGGACATCGCCAGCACGTTGAAACGCACCAGGCGGTCCATGCCGGCGATGCCGATCGCCGACAGCAGCGCGCCGATCGTGGTCGGGATCAACGTCACGAACAGGGCGACCAGCACGATCACCGAGATCGAGCCGCCGGCATAGGCCGCATAGCTCGGAATGGTGACGGTGGCGAACACGAAGATGATGGTGAGGCCGGCGAGCAGGATGTTGAGCGCGATCTCGTTCGGCGTCTTCTGCCGCTCGGCGCCTTCGACCAGCCTGATCATGCGATCGATGAAGGTCGAGCCCTGCGCCGCCGTGATGCGGACGCGGATCCAGTCGGACAGCACCTGCGTGCCGCCCGTTACCGCCGAGCGGTCGCCGCCGGACTCGCGGATCACGGGGGCGGATTCGCCGGTGATGGCGGCCTCGTTGACGGAAGCCACGCCCTCGATCACCTCACCGTCGGAGGGGATGGTGTCGCCGGCTTCGACCAGCACGACGTCGCCGACCTTCAGGCTCGTGCCCGGCACCAGCTTGAAATCCCGGCCTGTGCCACCGAGCAGCTTGGCCTGGCTTTCGGTGCGGGTCTTGCGCAGCGAATCCGCTTGCGCCTTGCCGCGGCCCTCGGCGACGGCCTCGGCGAAGTTCGCGAACAGCACCGTGAACCAGAGCCAGAGGATGATCTGGAAGGTGAAGCCGAGATTGGCGCCTGATGTGACGAGGTCACGCAGGAAGATCACGGTGGTGAGCGCGGCCACGACCTCGACCACGAACATGACGGGGTTCTTCACCATCAGCCGCGGATCGAGCTTGGCGAAGGAGGCGCGGATCGCGGGCAGCACGATTCTGGGATCGAGCATTGCCGACATCGGCGCACGCTTTTGTAGTTTCATCGTATCCATGGAGGTCACTCCAGACAATCAGAAGAGGTTCAGTCAGAACAGCTGGCTTGCGTTCATCGCCAGATGCTCGACGATCGGGCCGAGCGCGAGCGCCGGAAAGAAGGTCAGGCCGCCCATGATCAGGATCACGCCGACGACGAGGCCGACGAAGAGCCCGCCCGTGGTCGGGAATGTGCCCATGGACGGCGGGATCGATTTCTTCCCCGCGAGCGAGCCCGCAATCGCCATCGCCGGGACGATCATGAAGAAGCGGCCGACGAACATCGCGCTGGCGAGCGTGAGGTTGTAGAAGAAGGTGTTGCCGGAGAGGCCGGCAAAGGCCGAGCCGTTGTTCCCCGTCGCCGAGGTGTAGGCGTAGAGCACCTCGGTGAAGCCGTGCGGCCCGGCATTCGCCATGGAAGCCACCGCCGCCGGATAGACCACGCCGACCGCGGTCCAGCCGAGAATCATCAGCGGCAGCACCAGGATCGCCAGCATCGCCATCTTGACCTCGCGCGCCTCGATCTTCTTGCCGACATATTCCGGCGTGCGACCGACCATCAGGCCGGCGACGAAGATGGCGAGAATGACGAACAGCAGCATGCCGTACATGCCGGCGCCGACGCCGCCGACGATGATTTCGCCGAGCTCGATGTTGATCAGCGGGATCATGCCGCCGAGCGCGGTGAAGCTGTCGTGCATGGCGTTGACGGCGCCGCACGACGCTGCGGTGGTGATCACGGCGAACAGCGCGGAGGCAACGATGCCGAAGCGCACTTCCTTTCCCTCCATATTGCCGCCGGTGAGGCCCAGCGCCTGCAGCGTCGAGGTGCCATTGGCCTCGGCCCAATAGGTGACGGCGACGCCGGCGACGAACAGCACGCCCATCACGGCGAGGATCGCCCAGCCCTGGCGCTGATTGCCGACCATGCGGCCGAACACGTTGGTCAGCGCGGCGCCGAGCGCGAAGATCGACAGCATCTGCACGAAGTTGGACAGCGCGGTCGGGTTTTCGAACGGATGCGCGGCATTGGCGTTGAAGAAGCCGCCGCCATTGGTGCCGAGCATCTTGATCGCGACCTGGGAGGCGACCGGGCCGACCGCAATGGTCTGCTTGGCGCCCTCGAGCGTGGTCGCCTCGACGTAATCGCCGAGCGTCTGCGGGATGCCCTGCCAGACCAGGAACAGCGTATAGACGACGCAGATCGGCAGCAGCACGTAGAGCGTGCACCTGGTGACATCGACCCAGAAATTGCCGACCGTGCGCACCGAGGCGCGCGAGAAGCCGCGGATCAGCGCCACGGCGAGCGCGATGCCGATCGCGGCCGACAGGAAGTTCTGGTGCGTGAGGCCGACCATCTGCACCAGGTAGGACAGCGTGCTCTCGCCGCCGTAGTTCTGCCAGTTGGTGTTGGTGATGAAGGAGACCGCGGTGTTGAAGGAGAGATCCTCGGCGACCGCCGCCTGCCCGGCCGGATTGAAGGGCAGCACGGCCTGCAGGCGCATCACGCCGTAGATGATGAGGAAGCCGCCGACATGGAACAGCAGCATGGCGACCGTATAGGTCAGCCAGTGCTGCTCGCGCTTCTCATCGACGCCTGATATCCGGTAGATGCCGGCCTCGATGGGGCGCAGCACCGGCGAGAGAAACGTCCGCTCGCCATTGAAGACGCGCGTCATGTACCAGCCCAGCGGTTTGGTGAGCGCGACGATGATGACGCAGAACAGAATGATCTGGAGCCAACCGATCATGGTCATGGAATCAACCTTTCAGGCTCGATGCCCGGCGCAACAGCGGCAGGAGCACCACAAGCAGGCAGCCGACGAGCGCGATGTCCGCCAGCAGCAATTCGAAAAGCAGCAGCACGGCTCAGAACCGTTCCGGCCGCAGCAGCGCATAAGTGAGATAGATCAGCAGGCCGAGCGAGACGGCGCCGGCGAGCGCATAATCGAAGATCATGGTCCGCTCCGTCACAGCCGTTCGCAGACGTAGGTGTAACCGATCGCAAGGGCAAAGAAGCCGAAGCCCAGCGCCAGCATGAGAACGTCCATCATGGGATACTCCTCGTTGCGCTCAGTCCTGGCGCAATCATTCCGTGGTTTCGGGACGTCATCTTGCGATGGATCAAAAGCGATCCGCGTAACGCCGCCCGGGATTTTCGCACCTGTGACGTGCCACCACCGCCATAGGTTTTCGAGATTGGGGCTAGGACGAAATTATAGGAATCTCATAAAGGGCCAGGCGGTTGGGCCGCCCGCCTCGCCCCTGATACAGCGCTCCTCCCGTCTTTATGAGATTCCTATATCTCGCCTCCCCTTCCCGTCTCGTTTTCCAATGCCCGTCCCGCCATCCTGAAGAAACCGGCCGACTGACCGCCGCCAATTTCAGGAGGCTGACATGAATGTCGCTTTCCGCCACTACGACCCGCCTTCCCTCGGCGACCGCCTGCGCAACGCGCAAGGCATGACCCGGCCGCTGATGCTCGAGATCATCGACAGGGCCTGCCGCCGCTTTCCCTCGCTCGGACAGTCCGAGCGCACCGCACGCCTCATGCACCTGATCGACGCGGAGGCCTGGACCGACGCGGCGCTGGCGCTGATGGAGCTCGAACTGCCGCTGTGGCACGTCCGCCGCATCGCCTATGACGAGGGCGAGTGGCATTGCGCGCTGTCGCGTGAACGCGAACTGCCCGATTGGCTCGACACCGCCACCGAAGGGTGTCATGGCGATCTCGCGATTGCGCTGCTGTCCGCTTTCGTGGAAGTCCAGTCGCTGGCCGCGGAAGCGCCGCGGCCGAGCGTTCCCAATGTGCGCCGCGCCGCAGACCCGTTGTATGAGCCGGCGTCTTGCGAGAATTTTAGCTGAACGAACGCCAAAGCCCTATGGCGTTCCTATGAGATCGCGGCGCGCTCTCTCTCGAAATCCTATCCATCCGGAAAGATATTGATCGGGCGGCCAGCGGGACGAGATCCCGCAGCTCCCGCGTCAATTGGAAGGACAATATCCGTGAAACTGGTCGAACCTCCCTCGTGCAGCGCGCTCTCCAGCATCGTCTTCATCGGCAGGAACCACCGTGGACAGTGGATCGCGCAAGAGCAGAACGGCCTCTATGGCGGCCTGTTCGTCAGCCGCGCCCAAGCCATCAAATACGCGCTGTTCGAGAATGGACGGCACCCCGAAACCATCGTCGAGCTGCAACGCGTGATCGAGCTCGACATGGGCAAAAGTCCCGATCTTTCGCAGCACGCCGCCTGAACCGGCGCACTCGGCGAACAAGCCATGTTCACCCCTCCTTCAGCCTGGTTCACCGGTTTCATTCCGGATCTGCCGACGCCATTCGATGCGGCCGACACGATCGATCTTCAGGCGTTCGCCGCGCTGTGCGAGCGCCAGGTTTCGGCCGGGGTTCCCGCACTCGTGGTCTGCGAGACAGCGGGCGAGGCACCGACGCTCTCGCCCGCCGAGCAGGAGCTCGTCATTCGCACCGCGGTCGACGTCGCTCGCGGACGCACACGGATCATTGCCGGTGCGATGTCGAACGCAACCGGCCGCGCTGTCGAACTGGCCCGCCGTGCGGAGGCGGCCGGGGCTGACGCCATCATGTCGGTCGTGCCCGCCTACAACAAGCCGATGCAGGAGGGGATGCTTGCGCATTTCCGTGCCGTTGCCGGCGCGACGGGGCTCCCCGTGATCCTGCACGACATTCCCTCCCGCACGCTGCGGCCGCTCGCCGACGAGACACTGCTGCGGCTGGTCGAATCCCGCCAGTTCGTGGGCCTGCGCGACGGCAGTGGCGACACCACTCGCCCGATGCGTCTGAGCCGCCTCTTGCCATCAGGCTTCCGCCTGCTGTCCGGCAATGACGTGACCATCTTCGGCACCATTGCCGACGGCGGCGACGGCGCGATCTCGGAAATCTCCAACATCGCTCCGGATCTGTGCCGGACGATCTTCTCACAAGTGAGACAAGGTCGCCTGCAGACGGCGCGCTATCTGCACAAGCGGCTGGTTCCGCTGATCGCCTGCCTGTCCCGCGAGAGCCCGTCTGCGCTCAAATACGCGCTGAGCACGCTGGGCCTGATGTCGCCGGCCACAAGGCTGCCGATCGTGCCGCTGGATGAGGCGGCCCGCGCCGAGGTCCGGAAGGCCTTCGCGGCGATTGCCGACGAAGACCTGATCGACGGCGTTGGGGCTTAACGAAGGCCTTTTATGGCGCTCCTATACGACAGCATTGGCGCCCGTCTCGCATTCCTATGCTGCGCTGCTCATCATAGGAGGGAGATTGGAGCGACCGTCTCGTCGCTCCAAGGATGAGGACAGTCTCACATGTCGATGCTGACACAGGGCTTGGAACGGCCCATGGCCTGGGCCGAGCGCCCGGCGCGAAGATCGAAGGCGCGCAAGGCCCAACTCAAGCGCGTCGCGCTCCGTGCGCTCGCCGTGCTCACGATGGGCAGCGTGCTGACTGCGCTGATCGCACTGAAGACCGCAATCTATGTCTGGCATCTCCACGCCTGAAGGCGCCGTCATGACCCTGCAAATCTGCGAGGAGGCCGCCATGGCCGCGATCGCTCTTCAAGCTGTTCACCGCCAGCCGCCGCAGCGGCCCGCGGCGGAGCTCGAGCCGCTCGATCCCGATGTGATCAGCGAGGCCATTCCCGCCTTCTTCATCGGCCGCAATGCCGCCGGCCTCTGGGTCGCACGCGAGGCGCGCGGCCGCATCGGCGGTCTATTCCTGTTCAAGAGCTCGGCCGTCGAATTTGCCAACCGTCAGAGCGCGCCGGCACGGTGCGCGCTGGTTTTCCCCAGCGAGATCTTCGAGCTCGACGTCGCAAATCGCGGCAATCCCCTGATCGTGCTGGCCGGGCGAGCGAGGCGGATGCTGGCCCGGATCGTCGCGAGGTGACGTGACATGGTCGAACTCAAGATCGCGATGCTGCTCGCGCTGATGGGCGCGCTGTTGCTCGGCCTGCGCCTCACCGCGGCGCCGGCGTCGGACCATTAGCATGCCGCTGTTCAGGGGAGATCTCGAACACGCGGTCACCACGACCATTCTGACCATGACGTTGAGCCTGGTCTGGGGTGCGGTCCTGACGATCGTGATCACGCTCGCGGCGCGCGGGCTCGGCCTCTAATCCCAATCGCGGCCACGCGATCGACCGCGAATTGACCATCGCTGCCTACAAGGCAAGCAACCGGGCATGGACGGAGGTTGCGATGCCGGACCGGCCGGCCTCGCGCTCTTGCGGAAAACCTCCGGCCGATCTGGCGCAGTTTCACGGAACCGTGTTAGATCGGCCGCATGAGCACAAGCAGCGTGAACGTCGTCGCCCACCCCCTGGTCCAGCACAAGCTTTCCCTGATGCGGGAGAAGGACCGCTCGACCAAGAGCTTTCGGGAAATCCTGAACGAGGTCGGGATGCTGCTCGGCTACGAGGTGACGCGCGACCTGCCGCTCGAAATGGTCGAGATCGAGACGCCGATCTCGCCGATGCAGGCGCCAAAGATCGCCGGCAAGAAGCTCACGCTGGCGCCGATCCTGCGCGCCGGCGTCGGCTTTCTGGACGGCATGCTGGCGCTGATGCCCTCCGCCCGCATCGCCCATATCGGCCTCTATCGCGACCCCGAGACCTTGCAGGCCGTGGAATATTACTTCAAGGCCCCGCAGGACCTGTCCGACCGCACCGTGATCCTGATGGACCCGATGCTGGCGACCGGCAATTCAGCCTGCGCCGGCGCGTCCCTGCTCAAGGACCGCGGCGCGCGCGATATCCGCTTCGTGTGCCTCTTGGCGGCGCCCGAGGGCATCGCGCAGTTCCAGAGCGAGCACCCTGACGTGCCGATCTGGACCGCCGCAGTCGATGAGCGGCTCAACGACCACGGCTACATCGTGCCGGGCCTGGGCGATGCCGGCGACCGGATGTTCGGCACCAAGTAGACAGGTTTGCGCGATCGGGCTACTCCGGTTGCCATGCATGCCGACGAAGTTTCACTGCAATCGCTGATCGAATCGGAGAGCGCTGCCGAGCCCGCCTTCGTGTTCGACGGCACGCCGGTGTCGCGCGCCGAATTCGCCGGGAAGGTCGGGCAGACCACGGCCTGGCTTGCCGCGCAGGGCATCGGCAGGGGCGACGTCGTCGCAGTCTGGCTGGTCAACCGGGTCGAATGGATCGCGCTGCTGTTGGCCGCCGCCCGGCGGGGTGCGATCGTTGCCGCCGTCAATACGCGCTACCGCAGCGCGGAGGTCGAGCATCTGCTGAAGCTGTCCGGGGCGAAACTGCTGATGATCGAGGCGGCGTTCCGCTCGATCGATTTCGCCGCCATTCTCGCCGACATCGCCAGGGACGAAGTCCCCGCGCTGCAAAAACTCGCGGTCGTCGGCGCCGCTACGATCCCCGCGCAATGGCCCTGTGTGCATTTCGACGCCTTCGACAAGCCTTATCCGCCAGCTCTGTCCCAGGGCGAGGTCGATCTGCCGGTGCTGCTCTACACCACATCGGGCACGACCAAGGGACCAAAACTGGTCGCGCATTCACAGCGGACGCTCGCGACCCACGCCAGGGCCGTTGCCGTGGCGCTCCGGCTTTCCCCGCAGCGCCACGCGCTGCTGGCGATGCTGCCGTTCTGCGGCACCTTCGGCATGACGAGCCTGCTCGGCTTCATCGCCGCCGGCGCGACCGTCCATGTGCTCGACGCGTTCGAAGCGGCGCCGGCGCTGAAGATCCTCGGCGAGCACAAGATCACGCACAGCTTCGGCTCCGACGAGATGTTCCGCCGCATCCTCGCCCTCACCTCGGCGCCACGCCCGTTTCCGCATGTCGAAGTCTGCGGCTTTGCCGCGTTCCAGCCCGGCTGGCGCGAGCTTGCCGCGGAGGCCGAGGCGCGCGGCCTGCCGCTGTTCGGCCTCTACGGCTCGAGCGAGGTGCAGGCGCTGTTCTCGATCGCCCGACCCGGCGACGCCTTTGCCGATCGCATCGAGGGCGGCGGCCAGCCGATGTCCCCGGACGCCAAGGTCCGCGTGCGCGACACCGAAACTCGTGAGCTCGCAGCGCCTGGCGTCTCCGGCGAGATCGAGATCAGCGCGCCATCGCGCTTCCTCGGCTATTTCGGCAATCCCGAGGCTACGCGCGATGCGATCACTTCGGACGGCTTCTTCCGGACCGGCGACATCGGCCGCCTCCGCGGCGACGGGTCGTTCGTCTATGAGACCCGCGCCGGCGATGCCATGCGCCTCGGCGGCTTCCTGGTCGCGCCCGGGGAGATCGAGGACGAGCTCAAATCCTGCGACGGCGTTGCCGATGCCCAGGTTGTCGCGGTCGATCTGAAGGGCCAGGCGCGCTGCGTTGCGTTTGTCATCCCGGCTGACGCGCCTCCGCAACAGGAGACGCTGATCGCGCGTCTGCGCGAGCGGCTTGCCGGCTACAAGGTGCCGGCGCGGCTCTATATCGTGGACGCCTTTCCCGTCACCGACAGTGCCAACGGCGTCAAGATCCAGCGCGCCAAGCTTCGCGCCATGGCGATGGAGCGGATCGCCACGGAATAGAAAAAAGTTCAGTACGACGTCAGTACGACTTGGCGAGACCCAGCACCTTCTCCGCGATGAAGCTGAGCGCGAGCTGCGGGCTGACCGGCGCGATGCGCGGGATCAGCACCTCGCGCAAATAGCGTTCGACGTGGAATTCCTTGGCATAGCCGAAGCCGCCATGGGTCATCACCGCCTGCTCGCAGGCATGGTATCCGGCTTCGCCCGCGAAATATTTCGCGGCATTCGCGCCAGCGCCGCAGGGCAGGCCCTTGTCGTATTGCCAGGCTGCCTGCATCACCATCAGCCAGGCCGCCTCGAGCTCGACCCAGTTCACCGCAAGCGGATGCTGGATGCCTTGATTCTTGCCGATCGGACGATTGAACACGATCCGAGTCTTGGCATATTCCGTCGCGCGCGACAGCGCGAGCTTGCCGAGGCCGACGGCTTCGGCCGCGATCAGAATCCGCTCGGGATTCATGCCTTCCAGAATGTACTGAAACCCTTTGCCCTCTTCGCCGATGCGGTCCTCCATCGGAATTTCAAAGTCCTCGAAGAACAGCTCGTTGGAATCGACGATCTTGCGGCCCATCTTCTCGATCTCGTGGACCTTGATCCTGTTGCGATCGAAATCGGTATAGAACAGGCTGAGCCCGTGCGTCGGCGAGCGCACCTCCTCCAGCGGGGTGGTGCGCGCGAGCAGCAGGATCTTGTGCGCGACCTGGGCGGTCGAAATCCACACCTTCTGGCCGTTGACGACGTAGCGGTCGTTCTTGGCGACGGCGCGGGTCTTGAGCTGCGTGGTGTTGAGCCCGGTGTTGGGTTCGGTCACGGCAAAGCACGCCTTCTCGCGGCCCTCGACCATCGGCGGCAGCATCCGCTTGCGTTGTTCCTCGGTGCCGAACACGACGACGGGGTTGAGGCCGAATACGTTGATGTGCACCGCGGAGGCGCCGGACATGCCGGCGCCGGACTCCGCGATGGTGCGCATCATGATTGCAGCTTCGGTGATGCCGAGGCCGGAGCCGCCATATTCTTCCGGCACGCAGATGCCGAGCCAGCCAGCGTCGGCCAGCGCCTTGTGAAAATCGTGCGGAAAGCCGCCGTCGTGGTCCTTCTTCAGCCAATAGGCATCGGGAAAGCCTTCGCAGATCTTGGCGATGGCATCGCGGATGGCTTCCTGCTGATCGGTGAGCGCGAAATCCATGATTTGACTCCTTGCCGCGCGGCCCTCGTTCATTTCTTGCTTGAGCCGAAGGTACATATCGGTGAATCTAGCTGTCAACGACATGAGCAACGCATGGCTCCATGCGTCGCAGCAAAGGCATTTTCCGTCCAGCGGTTCACGCGCGTAATGGTACGGACGGAGGGGCAAGGGACAGGGAGCGAGACGGATGGCCGGACTCTATTTCGAGGACTTTTCCGTGGGCCAGGAGTTCAGGCATCCGCTGACCCGGACCGTCACGGAAATGGACAACACCCTGTTCAGCCTGCTGACGCTCAACCCGCAGCCGCTGCACATCGACGCGCATTTCGCCGAGAAGACCGAGTTCGGCCAGCGCATTTTCAACAGCCTTTACACCCTCGGCATCATGATCGGCATGACGGTCTATGATACGACCCTGGGCACCACCGTCGCCAATCTCGGCATGACCGAGGTGACCTTTCCGAAGCCGGTCTTCCATGGCGACACCTTGCGGGCGACGACGAAGGTGCTTTCGTTGAGGGAATCCAAATCGCGCCCGAGAGCGGGCATCGTCGAGTTCGAGCATCATGCCTTGAACCAGAACGACGAGATCGTCGGCACATGCCGCCGCATGGCGATGATGCACAAGAGGCCGGTCTGATGCGATCCATGCTGTTCGTGCCGGGCGATTCCCCGCGCAAGTTCGAGAAGGCGAGCGAAGGCAAGGCCGACGCGCTGATCATCGATCTCGAGGATTCCGTCGTCGCCGAAAAGAAGCCGGAGGCGCGCGGGCTGACGCTGGCGATGCTGAAGCGCCGCCCCGGCCCGCATCTTCTCTATGTGCGCGTCAACGCGCTCGAGACCGGCATGACGCTGACCGATCTCGCCGCGGTGATGCCGGGCAGGCCCGACGGCATCGTGCTGCCGAAATCGCAAGGCGGCGACGACGTGCGCCAGGTCGCCACCTGGCTCGAGGCCCTGGAAGCTGCGTCCGGCCTCACGGTTGGCGCGACGCGTATCGTCTGCGTCGCGACCGAAACCGCGAGCGCGATCTTCGGTCTCGGCAGCTACAAGGGCTGCTCGCCTCGCCTTGCCGGCCTGATGTGGGGCGCGGAAGATCTCTCCGCCTCGCTCGGCGCCACCGAGAAGGCGTCAGGCGGCGTGTTCCACAGCCCCTATCGTCTCGCGCGCGACCTCTGCCTGATGGCGGCGGCCGCGGCGGACGTGGCACCGATCGACACCGTTTATACCGACATCGACAATCTCGCCGGCCTCGAAGCCGAGACGCGCGCAGCCCGGCGCAATGGCTTTTCGGCCAAGGCGCTGATCCATCCCAAGCATGTCGACATCGTCAATGCAGCGTTCGAGCCGACCGAGGCCGAGCGCATTTGGGCGAAGAAGGTGATCGCAGCGTTCGCGAGCAATCCCAACTCCGGCACGCTGCGGCTCGACGGCCAGATGATCGACAAGCCGCATCTTCGCGCCGCGAAGAAGATCCTCGGCCAGCCCTAGGAAGCGGGGTACCTCCCGGACGGCGATCAGACGATCTTGATCGACATGTCAGGCAGGCCTTCGAGCTTGCACAGGAGCACGTCGCCCTTCACGACCGGGCCGACATTCTCCGGCGTGCCGGAATAGATGATGTCGCCAGCCTTCAGCTCGAACGCCTCCGACAGCTTTGCGATCTGCTCGGCGACGCTCCAGATCATCTTGCTGAGATCCGAGCTCTGCTTCACGTTGCCGTTGATCGCGAGCGAGATCGCGCCCTTCTCGAAATGACCGGTCTTGCTGGCCGGGTGGATCGGGCCGATCACCGCGGCGTGGTCAAAGCTCTTGCCGATTTCCCACGGTTTCTTCTCCGCGGCCATGCCGTTCTGGAGATCGCGGCGGGTCATGTCGAGGCCGAGCGCGTAGCCGTAGACATGGTCGAGCGCCTTGTCGGCCGGGATGTTGGTGCCGCCGGATTTCAGCGCCGCGACCAGCTCGACCTCGTGATGATAGTTCTTGGTCAGCGACGGATAGGGATGGTCGGCGACTTCGCCAATCGCGACGTTCTGGATCGCGTCGGTCGGCTTCTGGAAGAAGAACGGTGGCTCGCGGTTCGGATCCGAGCCGCGCTCGATCGCGTGCGCGGCATAGTTGCGGCCGATGCAATAGATGCGGCGGACCTGGAATACCTGGCTCTCGCCGACGATCGGGATCGCAACCATCGGCACCGGGAAGATCGGCTTCGGTCCGGCCTGGGCGGCGGCCGGTGCCACCTCCGTGAGGCCCGCCGCGGTCATCGCGGCTGCGGCGGTGAGCACGCTGCGTCGCGTGGTCGTTGTCACGGCTTCTCTCCCTGATAGGTCCCGTTTCTTGTCGAGCGATCATCATAGAGTCAAACGACGGGCGGGCCAATGGCCCGCCCTGTACGCCTTAAGTCGCGACGCGATCGAAGAACGCACGAACTTTTTGCGCGCAGACATCGGGGTCGGTTGCAGCGACGTGATAGGAATCGCCGGGCAACACTTCGAGCTTCGATCCCGGAATCGTCTCCTGCCACGCCTTCACCGAGGCGACGTCGCCGAGACCGGAGCCGGTGGTGGTGATCACCAGCGCGGGACGCCTGATGGACGGAAGCTCACCGGTGACGTCGACCGTCGGCACCATCTGGAGGAAGGCCTCCAGCGTCGAAGCCCTGGTCTTCGACATCAGCCTGATCCACCAATCCAGCGCCGCCGGCGGCAGCGAAGAACCGAGCCGGCCCGCCGTGGTCTCACGCACCCAGGGCTCGACGCCCTGCTCGCGGATCTGCTTGCGCCAGGCCGGCGCCCGCTGATCGAACGAGGTGAGCGAGGCCGGCGCACCGACCGCGGCAACCGCGATCACGCGATCCGGGTGTTTGGCCGTCAGGTGCATCGCCAGCGTGCCACCGATCTTGCCACCGACCAGGAACACACGGTCGAGCTTCAACGCGTCGAGCATGCGGACGATGTCATCGCCGAGGCCCGCGAAGCGATAGGGATAGGTGCCCGGCATCGGCGTCGAATCGCCGTAGCCGCGCAGATCGGGCCGCACCACCAGGTGATGCGTGGCGAAATACGGCACCCAGCGGCGGAACGCCTCGCCGCTTTCGGCGAGCCCGTGCAGCATCACGACCGCCGGCCTGGTGTCCCATGGCAGCAGATAATCGTCGATGCGGACCGCAAGCTCGCAATCCTCGCTGACACCGATCTTCCGCAGTTCGCTACCCATCAGATACACCTCGTTCCACCGCCATCGACATTGATGCAGGTACCAGTAATGAAGGAGGCGCGATCCGAACAGAGGAACGCGACGAGGCCCGACACCTCGTGCGGCTGCCCGACCCGGCCGAGCGGCACCGAGGCAATCGCAGCCGCATTGGTCGCGCCCTGATCCTGCCCCGAGATCGCCGCGCCCTGGGAGATGAGGCTGTCCCAGCGATCGGTCTGCACCGGTCCGGGATTGACGCCGGTGACCAGCACATTGTCGGGAGCGCATTCCTCGGCGAGCGCCAGCGTGAAATTCAGCAGTGCGGCGTTGACCGCGCCGCCGGCCAGATAGGCCGCGCGCGGCTGATGTCCGCTGCGGCCGATGATGTTGATGATTCGACCCCAGCGTCGGTCGCGCATCTCCGGCAGCACGTTGCGCGCACAGCGCATGTAGCCCAGCAGCTTCAGCTCGATAGACTTGGCCCAGATCGCATCCGGCGTCTCGGCGATCCTCCCCATCGGCGATGCGCCCGCATTATTGACGAGAATATCGATCCGGCCGAAGGCCTCGCGCGCGGTCACCATTGCGCGGGCGATATCGTCGGGCTTGGTCATGTCACCGGCGCAGGCGATCACACGCCGGCCGGTGTCGCGCGACATCTCCGCCGCCGCCGCCGCCAGCCGCTCGGCGTCGCGCGCGACGATGACCACGTGCGCCTGCTCGCGCGCGAGCTCGGCGGCAATGGCGCGGCCAATGCCGATGCTGCCGCCGGTGACGACGGCAACCTTGCCGCCCAGATTGAGATCCATGACGCGACCCTCAATCCACCGTGGCGCCGGAGGCCTTGACGAGCTTGCCCCACTTCGTGGTCTCGTCCGCCATGAACTGCCCGAAGGCAGGGCCGAACATTGCGCCAGGCTCGGCGCCGAGCTCGGCAAGCCGCTTCTTGACGTCAGGCATCTTCAGGATCGTCTCGAGCTCATCGCTGAGCTTGGCAAGTGCAGGCTCCGGCGTTTTCGCGGGCGCGACCAGCCCGAACCAGGACGAGGCCTCGAAGCCGGGAACGGTTTCCGCAACCGTCGGCACGTCGGGCAGCGCTTCAGCGCGTTTGGTGCCGGCGACGGCAATCGCATTGATCGCCTTGCCCTGCACCTGCGGAAGCACCGCCGGCATATTGTCGAACATGAAGGGAATCTGCCCGGCGAGCAGGTCATTCATCGCCGGCGCGGCGCCGCGATAGGGCACATGCACGATGTCGATGCCGGCCATGCTCTTGAGCAGTTCGCCGGCGAGATGATTGGTCGAGCCGATTCCCGACGAGCCGAAATTCAGCGAGCCCGGCTTGGCCTTGGCGAGCGCGATCAGCTCGCCGACGTTCTTGGCCGGTACCGAGGGATTGATGACCAGCACGATCGGCACCGAGGCGATCAGGGCCACCGGGGCAAACGCCTTGGCCGGATCGAACGGCAGCTTCTTGTAGAGCGAGCCGTTAATGGTCAGCGGAGGAGGAGCGGTCAGAAGCAGCGTATAGCCGTCGGGCTCTGCGCTCGCGGCGGCCTCGGCGCCGATATTGCCGCCGGCGCCGCCGCGATTTTCGACCAGGAAGGTCTGGCCGTTCCGTTCGGTCAGCTTCTGAGCGACGATACGGGCGATGATGTCGTTGGAGCCGCCGGCCGGGAACGGAACGATGATCTTGACGGGCCGGGAAGGGTAATCCTGCGCTAGAGCCGCGCCGGAGAACAGAACGGCCGCACAGGCGGCCAGAAAGGTGCGTCGCATAACCCCGCGCATGGGCACTTCCTTGATGTTTGTCTTGTTGTTGTTTGATTCATCACACCGCCAGCAATGGCCTCAACTTCCCGACGTCGTCAAGCCGGGTGAGATCGCAGCATTTGCAATGGCCTGCACCATTGCGGTCGGGTCTCGCATTGTCACGAGCAGGCTTCGTTCTCAGTTAGTTTCTCGGGAACGCAGGCCAGCGGAATCTCGAAAAATTGCCGCAGCCCGGTTATTCTTGCGGCAATCCCCGTCCGCCGCCCCTAGCATGGAACTTGCATAAATTCTGGGCGACATGGACCCCGCATGAACCTCATCAGTCTCGACATCCGTATGCTCCGGTCGCTGATCTCGGTGGTCGAGACCGGCAGCATCACCGAGACCGCGCGACGGCTCGGCCGCACCCAGCCGGCGATCACGCTGCAATTGCAGCGGCTGGAGGAGCTGACCGGCAAGCAGCTGTTCGAGCATGGCGGCCGCAGGCTGACGCTGACCGACGACGGCACCACCGTCCTCACCTACGCCAAATCCATCCTGAGGTTGCATGACGAGCTGATCTCGCAGCTGGCGTCGCAGGAGATCGAGGGCCAGGTGGTGCTCGGCACGCCCGACCTCTATGCGGCGTTCATGCTGCCGCAGATCCTCAGCGTATTCCGAAAGTCGTTTCCGCGCGTGCAGGTCGAGCTCAACTGCGCGCTGTCGACGCCGCTGGTCGGCCTGGTCAAGCGCGGCGACGTCGACATCGCGCTCGTCACCCGCATGAACGATTTCACTGGCGGCCAGGTGGTGCGGCGCGAGCAACTGGTGTGGATGACGGGCGAGCAATCCGCCGCGCATCAGGAACGCCCGATCCCGCTGGCGCTGCTGCCGCCGGGCAACATCTACCGCGACTACGCCATCGATACGCTCGAGCGCGCGAGCCTGCGCTGGCGCATCGCCTGCGTCAGCGAAAGCGTCGGCGGCCTGCAGGCCGCGGCGTTCGCCGGCATGGCGGTCACCGTGCTCGGCCGCAGCGCGCTGGTGCCGGCGATGCGGGAGATCGGCCCGAATGAGGGCCTGCCGCCGCTGCCGAAGATCGAGCTGCTGCTTTACAAATCCAGCGGTGCGACCTCGAAGGCGGCGACCGCGCTGCACGACTATCTCGCCCATTATCTGCGCCTCGATGAGGAGCTCAGCGGCCGCGGCGCGCCGATCGAGCTGTCGTAATTCCTGCGACGAGAGATGCTCGACGACGCCTCGCAATCCTCTTGACACGGAATTCCGGCTGCATATTTTTTGCGCCGAGAAAGCTGTTTCTCGCCCTCGAAAATCAAAGGACCCAACGCGACCGTCTGGAGAGACGACGATGCTCGACGAGAATTTGGCCCGCATTCGCGCACACCGTAACAACATCCACCGCTACCGGCGCCTTCTGAAGACCAGGCTGTCGGAGCTCGAGCGCCAGTTCATTGACAGGCGCCTCACAGAAGAAAGGTCGGCGCTCGAAAGCCTGACCGCAGCCACCTTCCCGGTTGCTCTCTGTGCCGCCCAGGCGCCGGTCGATGCGAGGGGAGCAATGCAATGACCAGCCAGCGAGCGCTGCTCATTCGCGGCAGCGAAAAGGTGATCGGCCATTACGAGCTGCTTCTGGCAAGCGCAAAGACCGAGCAAGAACGCGAGCTCTATCGCCAGCGCATCGAGCGCGAGCTGCGGCTGATCAGAGATTTGCAACGCGAGCAGGATCACCGCGCAGCCTGAGCCACGGTCATGCGGCTCGCCACCCTCGCAGGGGAGATCGCCGATGCTTCGGCGCAACCCCTGCGATCCGTTCAACGAAGGAGGCGATTGGGCCCTGCGAGGGCGCTGCTGGATTCACTTGCGGGCGCGACCCTGACGCTCACGGCGAGCGGAGCACCGTTACGCAGCACGGAGAGCCTCACATGTTCGCCGACCCGGGCAAGGCCGATCGTGTTGCGGAGCTGGGCGGCGGTGCGGATCGGGCGGTCGTCGGCCGCGGTGACGACATCCCCTTTGCGCAAGCCGGCCCTGTCCGCGGGCGAATCCGCGGCGACCTCGGCGATGACGGCCCCCTGGGTCAATCCCTTGTTGACCGAGGGAAGCGGATCCTTGAGCGAGATGCCGATACGACCGCGCTCGACGCGGCCATTGGCGATGATCTGCTCCATCACCTTGCGCGCCATGTTGACCGGAATGGCGAAGCCGATCCCGACATTGCCGCCGGCGGGCGAGATGATCGCCGAGTTGATACCCACCAGCTCGCCGCGGAGGCTGACCAGCGCGCCGCCGGAATTGCCAGGATTGATCGCGGCATCGGTCTGGATGAAATCCTCATAGCCCTGCTTGCCGAGACCGGTCCGGCCCAACGCGCTGACGAGCCCCGATGTCACGGTCTGGCCGAGGCCGAAGGGATTTCCGATCGCGAGCACGAAGTCGCCGACCTCGAGCGTGTCGCTGTCGCCGAAGGCAAGCGCCTTGAGGCCGGCCGGGTTCTGGATCTGCAGCACGGCAACGTCCGTCGGCGGATCGCGCCCGACCACCTTGGCCGAAAACTGCCGACCGTCCTTGGTCGTGATCTGCACGGCGGAGGTACCTTCGACTACGTGATTGTTGGTCAACACGTAGCCGCGCTGGGCATCGACGATCACGCCCGAGCCGGTCGCATTGACCTCCTTCTCGATCTGCCGGGGGACGTCGAAGAATTCGCGGAAGATCGGATCGCGATAGAGCGGATTGTCCTCGCGCACGCGACCGTGCACGGAGATGTTGACCACGGCCGGCGTCACCTGGCGCACCAGCGGCGCCAGGGTCGGCACCGAGCCGCCGGTCTTCAGATCGGGGATTTGGCCTGCAGCAGGCTGTGATGCCGTGAGTGTCAGCACCAGCAGCGCCAGCAAGAGCAGACGCACAGCATTCATCTTGGTCACCTGCCGCTATGTCTTGGGCGAGGGAATTTGGAGGATCGTGGCTCATCCTTCGCCGCGTGACGCGACGATCCAGCCCTGCATGGCCAGAAACGGAACGGCGCAGACCGCCGCGGCCTGCCCGAGCAGCACGAGGCCCAGAACGGTTTGCGTGAACATCATGTGCTCCGCCCCTCGGCGGCGGCCCAGGGCCGCCGCAGCCGCATTGGGACGCCGCCGCC
This sequence comes from Bradyrhizobium campsiandrae, assembly GCF_014529705.1. GTDB lineage: Bacteria > Pseudomonadota > Alphaproteobacteria > Rhizobiales > Xanthobacteraceae > Bradyrhizobium > Bradyrhizobium campsiandrae. Next base: position 260 of record NZ_JAANIH010000055.1, on the reverse strand, counting down.
GCGCGGCGGATCGTCATTGTCGTTGTCGCCGTCGAGTTTGCGCAGCGCGGCCAGGATATCGGTGAGCCGAATCGTGTGGCTCATGCCGGGGATCTCGCGCAGGGCGGGACAGGACTCGACCGCGTACATGTCGGACGCCCAGGACGACAGGATGATCCGCTTCTCCGGACCAGAGAGCTCGCTCGCATTCAATACATCAGCAGGCGAATCGTAATGCGCAGCGGGATAAAACAGCGGATTGAGAGTGCCGGAATTCGTAT
>NZ_JAANIH010000054.1 GCF_014529705.1 Bradyrhizobium campsiandrae | reverse complement strand
ACCTCGCCTTTCCCGACAATTCCTTCGACGCGGTGGTGGCGCAATATGTCATCACCGCGGTGCCCGATCCCGAAGGCACGCTCGATGAGTTCGTGCGCATGGGTGGGAAACGCGCGGAGCCCCCGCGCTGTTCCCACCGCTGAACATTACGATTTGCGGTAGCGGATCAGCGAGAAGTGGCCCAGCGGCGGCATCGGGCGGCGCTCGGCGAGCGTGATGCCGCCGTGCTTGGCGGCCCAGTTGACGAGGCGCGCCCACGGGAATTCCGGGCGCCAGCCGAGGCGACGGGCCAGCGGCGCAAACGCAAGCTCGGAGAGTTTGCGTAGGCCCTTCTCGGCGCCGATGTGGTTGACGAGGATCAGCTCACCGCCGGGCTTGAGCACGCGCACGAACTCATCGAGCGTGCCTTCGGGATCGGGCACCGCGGTGATGACATATTGCGCCACCACCGCGTCGAAGGAATTGTCGGGAAAGGCGAGGTTCTTCGCGTCCATCACCGAGAGCACTTCGACATTGGAGAGGCGAAGGCTGCGCACGCGTTGTTGCGCCTTGCGCAGCATCGGCTCGGAAATGTCGACGCCGCAGATCTTCGTGGTGCGCGAATAGTCCGACAGCGAAAGACCCGTGCCGACGCCGACGTCGAGGATTCGGCCGCCGATGCGGTCGGCCTCCGCGATGGTCGATTGCCTGCCAGCATCGAACACCTTGCCGAACACGAGATCATAGACCGGCGCCCAGCGGCCATAGGCCTTCTCGACCCCGGCCCGCGAGATGTCTGCTGCCATGCCCCCTGCCCTGCCCCGGAAGTTTAGCCGCGCACCGCTTCGGCGAGCGGCCTCACCGTGCTCGTAGCGACCTTCGCGGCAGCGCTCTGGATGAAGCCGCCGCCCAGCACGCGCGCCTGCCCGCTGGCTGCGTCGTAGAACACGCAGGCCTGGCCCGGCGAAACGCCCTCTTCGCCGGCGACGAGCTCGACCTCATAATGGCCATTTGCGCCGCGCAGCCAGGCCGGCTGCGGCGCACGCGTGGAGCGCACGCGCACGAACAGCTCGAGGCCGCCTCCGATCGCGCGGTCGATGTCGCCGCCGCCGATCCAGTTGACGTCGCGCAGTGCGATGCGGTGCATCTTCAGGGCCTCGCGCGGGCCGACGACGACGCGGCGGCTCGCGGCATCGAGCCGCACCACGTAAAGCGGCGCGGTGGCCGCGATGCCGAGGCCGCGGCGCTGGCCGATGGTGAAATTGGCGATGCCGTGATGCTGGCCGAGCACGCGGCCGTCGAGATCGACGATGTCGCCGGGGTCCATCGCGTTCGGGCGCAGGCGCGTGATGATGTCGGTGTAGCGCCCCGTGGGCACGAAGCAGATGTCCTGGCTATCGTGCTTGTCGGCGACGCTAAGGCCAAAGCGGCGCGCGAGCTCGCGCGTCTCCGGCTTGGTCATGTCGCCGAGCGGGAAGCGCAGGAAGTCGAGCTGTTCCTGCGTGGTCGCGAACAGGAAATAGCTCTGGTCGCGATCGGCGTCCGCCGCGCAGACCAGCGCGCGCGAGCCATCACCCTGGCGGCGCGAAGCGACGTAATGGCCGGTGGCGAGCGCCCGGGCCCCGAGCTCGCGCGCGGTCTTCAAGAGGTCGCGAAACTTGACGCTGCGGTTGCACTCGATGCACGGCACCGGCGTTTCGCCGAGCGCGTAGGAATCCGCAAAATTGTCGATGACGGACTCGCGAAAGCGGTCCTCATAGTCGAGCACGTAATGGGGAATGCCGAGCTTGGCGGCGACATCGCGGGCGTCGTGGATATCCTGGCCGGCGCAGCAGGCGCCCTTGCGGTGGGTCGCCGCACCATGATCGTAGAGCTGCAGCGTGATGCCGACGACGTCGTAGCCTTCCGCCTTCAGCAGCGCAGCCGTCGTCGAGGAATCGACGCCGCCCGACATGGCGACGACGACCCTGGTGTCCTCAGGACGGCCTTCGAGATCCAGACTGTTGAGCATGGGCCTAAGCGTTGTGACGGCGGCGTTTCCCGCGATTCCTGATGCCTTGAGCCGGGACGGCAGCTATCCCCGGGAACCCTGGGTTCCCTCGGGGGCACTTGGCTGGCCCGGTCGAAAGCGGCTGAGAGCACCCTTTAATATAGGCGGCATTCCGGTGAAGCAATCACGGGTGATGGCCCCTTAGGGCAATTCTTGCCGGGGCGGCAGAAATGACGGGGCTGGAGCCGGCATGTCGGCGACGGAGTAAATCCTTCAAGATATTGATTTTATTCTACAAAATTCCACCAAGAGGGATTGGCCCGCTCCTTGCTGACCTCCTGGTCCGAAGATGTTTTCAAGGGGTCGCCTGTGGTCGGTAGCACGTCAGACGTAGCGGCAAGCGCGCAGGTCTCGAGCGCGCAAGCGAAGCCTGCCCGGCCGCAGAGCCCCGCCAAGGACAAACCCCCCAGCGACTCCTTCGGCGCGCTGGTCGACAGCAACACCCAGGCCATCAGCAACAGCGCCCCGTCGCAGAGCCAGGACCCGGCGCCCCGGCGAACCGATTCGTCGTCCTCGTCCTCGGACCGGAACGCACACGACACCTCCTCGACCGACACCTCCGCATCGAGCAAGGCGAGCGACAACACCGATTCCGCGACGACGGCGGCCAGCACTGCGCCAGCCGATCAGCCCAAGGCTGATGGCAAGAGCAAAGACAAGTCCGACGCCTCCAAGGCGGGAGACAAGGCGCAACAGTCCAAGGACAGCACGGACGCCAAGGGCAACAAGGGCGACAAGACCGACAGCACCACCGACGGCCTCGCCGCCGCCGTGGATGCCGCGGCCAACGCTCAAGCGGCGGCGCAGACCACGACGCCCGATCCGACCCCCGTTCCTGTCGCAGCACCCGCAGTGCCGGTCGATCCGAATGCGGCCGCGAACCAGGCTGCCGGCACGGCGTCCTCGCCGCTGACGATCGCCGCGGCCGGCATCGCCGCCAGCGCCTCCACCGCGGCACAGATCGCCGGCACCAAGACCGATGCGACCGGCAAGACCGCCAAGACCGGCGACGCCAAGACCGCCGACGCGAAGATCCCGCTCGCCGACGCGGCGACCACGGATGCGACCGCAACGGATGTCACGGCCAATGCCGCGCAGGTGATCGTCGTCGATCAGGGCACACCCAAGACCTCGTTCAAGGCTGCCACGACAGCGCAAGGCCAGGCCGACGTTTCCAATATCGGCCAGGACACCGGCAAGACCGCGCAGACGGCGACGCCGGCGCAAAATTCCGCGACCGCAGCCGGCGCCATCGCGCATCCGCAAGCCGCAAAGTCGCAGGTTGATGCCGCCACGACCGATGCCAAGGTCGCGGCCACCAATCGCGTCAATGATGCCACGCCGGCCGCGCCCACCACGCACGCGCATGCCGATACCCAGGCAGCAGTTGCTGCGCCGACCGATGTCAGCACGCAGGCGGCCAACGCCGTGCAGGCGCCGCTGACGACGACCACATCTGCAGCCACCGCCTCCACCGCGACGCTCACCGCGACCGCGGCGACGTCGAACGCCGTGCCGATCAGCGGCATTCCGGTCGAGATCGCAGCCGCTGCGCGCGCCGGCAAGACGCGCTTCGACCTCAGCCTCGACCCGGCCGATCTCGGCCGCATCGACGTCCGCATCAACGTCGACCGCAACGGCCAGGTCACCTCGCATCTCACGGTCGAGAAGCCGGAGACGCTGCAGATGTTGCGGCAGGACGCGCCGCAATTGCAGCGCGCGCTCGACGATGCCGGCCTCAAGACCGGCAGCAACGGGCTCTCCTTCAGCCTGCGCGACCAGAATTCATCGGGCCAGAACGCCGGCCAGAACAACGACAATTCCGGCAATGCCCGCCGCCTGATCATCAGCGAGGACGACCAGGCCGCAAGCGCTCCCGTCAGCCGCAGCTATGGCCGCATGCTCGGATCGAGCAGCGGCGTCGACATCAGAGTGTGAGGAGTATCGGGCCATGACCACCACGAATGCCGCCACCGCGCCGTCAGTCGTCTCCGGCACCACAGACGTTCCGAAATCCTCCTCGTCGAACGCGAGCCTGAGCTCGAGCACGGGCGCGACGCTCGCAGGCAATTTCCAGACCTTCCTGACCCTGCTGACCACGCAGCTGCAGAACCAGAACCCGCTCGATCCGCTCGACACCAACCAGTTCACCCAGCAGCTGGTGCAATTCGCCGGCGTCGAGCAGCAGCTCAAGACCAACGACTCGCTGTCCCAGCTCGTCACCCTGCAGCAGACCACGCAGGCGACGCAGGCGCTCGGCTTCGTCGGCAAGACCGCTCTGGTCGACGGCACCACCGCGACCATGACGAACTCGTCGGCGACCTGGCATCTCAACGTGCCCACCGATGCCACCGTCGACATCACCATCGCCAATTCCAGCGGCCAGACCGTGTTCACCGGAAAATACACGGCCGGCGCCGCCTCCGACGTTCCCTTCACATGGAACGGCCAGGGCAATGACGGCACGCAATGGCCCGACGGCAAGTACACGATCTCGGCGACGGGCAAGGACGTCGCCAACAACAATGTCGGCATCGCCGCGCAGGTGCAGGGCGTGGTGAGCTCCGTCGATCTGACCCAGTCGCCGCCGCTGCTCTCGATCGACGGCACCAGCTACACGCTGAGCCAGGTGAAGAGCATCATCGCGACCAGCAGCAATTAAGGGCGCGCGCCCGCCACACAGACAGTGTCATCCCCGCGAAGGCGGGGATCCATAACCACCGAATGTCGGTTGAGGCGAAGACATCACGCCGAGTCGTTCGCCAAACTACTCCCAGGGTGATGGGTCCTGGCTTTCGCCGGGACCACGTTGAAGGGCCCTCGCGCCGCGCGCAGGCCTCGTTCGTTAGTAAAGTATTTACGCAGACCCCCGCTCGGCACGCTGAAATTGCGCTTTCAGCCGGCCGAGCCGACGGCGTTCCAGCCGGATTCAACGAGAATTGTATTGAAGCCTTAGGCTTAGCGGATTTTTAAGCCGCGGCGCGTAGGGTTACGGCGTGAGTTCAGTGGTTGAGAGTTTGTGAGTACGCCATGACAGAACCCCATCGCCCGAGGGTAAAATACGTCATCGGGCCGGACGGCAGTCCGCTGACGATTGCAGACCTGCCCGCACCCGGCACCAAACGCTGGGTCATCCGCCGCAAGGCCGAGGTCGTCGCCGCTGTCCGCGGTGGACTTCTTTCGCTCGAGGAGGCCTGCAGCCGTTATACCCTGACGGTCGACGAATTCCTCTCCTGGCAGTTTTCCATCGACCAGCATGGTCTGGCGGGTCTTCGCACCACCCGCATCCAGCAATATCGCCAGTAAGCAATCCGGAAATCTGCTGCTTTTGACGAAAATCGGCCTCGCTCTGCGAGGCCGATTTTTTTCATGTCGCTACTTTTGTCCAAGCTCTTAACCTTCGTTAACCATATCGAAACCATCACCTAGGCAATAATTGCCCACTCGGCCGCTCTTGGAATGCGGGTCGAATCTGTCGGGGCGGTTGCTTGCAAGGTCTTGCTGACTTCTTAAAGGGTATCGGCGCCGCCCGGTTCGGGGCGATGATCGCGGTCACCGCCGCGCTCATCGGCTTCTTTGCCTTCGTCATCATGCGGGTCACCACGCCGCAGATGACGACGCTGTTCACCGATCTCAGCGTCGAGGATTCCTCCAGTATTATCAAAGACCTGGAACGCCAGGGCATCCAGTTCGAGTTGCGCAATGAAGGCACCATCATCATGGTGCCGAAGGACAAGGTCACGCGCCTGCGGATGAAGCTTGCCGAGGGCGGCCTGCCCAAGGGCGGCGGGGTCGGCTACGAGGTCTTCGACAAGTCGGACGCACTCGGCACCACCTCTTTCGTCCAAAACATCAATCATTTGCGTGCGCTGGAGGGCGAGCTCGCCCGCACCATCCGCGCCATCGACCGAATCCAGGCGGCCCGCGTCCATCTGGTGTTGCCCGAGCGCCCGCTGTTCGCGCGCGAGGCGCCGGAGCCGTCGGCCTCGATCGTGGTGCGCGTCCGCGGCTCGCTCGAGGCCCAGCAGATCCGCGCCATCCGCCACCTCGTCGCCTCCGCGGTCAACGGCCTGAAGCCGCAGCGCGTCTCGATCGTGGACGAGGCCGGCCAGCTGCTCGCCGACGGTGCCCAGACCGATCCGGAGCAGGCCGCAGGCGACGACCGGCGCATCGCCTTCGAAAAGCGGCTGCGCAAGCAGGTCGAGGACATCGTCTCCTCGGTAGTCGGCTCGGGCCGCGCCCGCGTCCAGCTCTCCGCCGATTTCGACTTCAACAAGATCACCCAGACCTCGGACAAGTTCGATCCCGAAGGCCGCGTGCTGCGCTCGACCCAGACAAGGGAAGAGCAGAGCATGACCGCCGACAATAACGGCCAGGTCACGGTCAACAACGAGCTTCCCGGCCAGCAGCAGAACGGGGGCGCCGCGGCGAAGGACCAGAGCAAGAAGACCGAAGAGACCAACAATTACGAGATCTCCCGCACCACCAAGACCGAGGTGACCGAGGCCGGCCGGGTCAACCGTATCTCGGTCGCGGTGCTGGTCGACGGCATCTACACCAAGAACGACAAGGGCGAGCTGGCCTACACCGACCGCACCAAGGAGCAGCTCGACCGCATCGCCACCCTGGTGCGCTCGGCGATCGGCTTCGACCAGAAGCGCGGCGACCAGGTCGAGGTCGTCAATCTGCGCTTCGCCGACGCCCCCCCCACCGCCCCGATCGCCGAGCCCTCCGGCTTCCTTGGCATGCTCCAGTTCACCAAGGACGACATCATGTATTTCGTCGAGCTCGGCGTGATGATGATGCTCGGCCTCGTCGTGATGTTCATGGTGATCCGCCCGCTGGTGAAGCGCATCCTCGCCTCCGACGAGGTCGCCGCCGCCATATCAGGCGTTCTCGCCGGGCCCGCCGCGTCCGAAGAGGCACCTGCCGCCGCCGGCGGTCAGGCCCTCCTGCCGGGCGGCGCCGCCAGCGCGATCGACGTCGCCACCATCCAGGGCCAGGTCCACGCCCAATCAGTTCATCGCGTCGGCGAGCTCGCCGAGCGCAACCCCAACGAAACCGTCGCCATCATCCGTCAATGGCTAACGGAGCCGACGAAGTAACCGAAGCCAGTGAATCAAGAAGTGATCTGACATGGCCGCCTCCTTGCAAAACGCCAACTCGAACGACATCACCAGCGTGATCTCCACGCTCGGCCAGCGCGCCGGCAGCCGGCAGGGCGGCGCCAAGGCCGAGGCGCTGTCGGGCCCGAAGCGCGCCGCGATCCTGATGCTGGCGCTCGGCGAGCAATATGGCGGCAAGATCTGGGGCCTGCTCGACGACGACGAGGTGCGCCAGCTCTCGCTGGAAATGTCGACGCTTGGCACGGTCGAGGTCGATACGGTCGAGGACATGCTGCTCGAATTCGTCTCGCGCATGTCGGCTTCGGGCGCGCTGATGGGCAATTTCGACGCCACCGAACGCCTGCTGCAGCAGTACCTGCCGCCCGAGCGCGTCAACGGCATCATGGACGAGATCCGCGGCCCCGCGGGGCGCAACATGTGGGAGAAGCTCTCCAACGTACAGGAAGAGGTTCTCGCCAACTACCTCAAGAACGAATATCCGCAGACCATCGCGGTGGTGCTGTCGAAACTGAAGCCGGAACATGCCGCGCGGGTGCTCGGCATCTTCCCCGAAGACCTCGCGCTCGACGTCGTCAACCGCATGCTGAAGATGGAAGCGGTGCAGAAGGAGGTGATCGAGAGCGTGGAGAAGACGCTGCGCACCGAATTCATGTCGAACCTGTCGCAGACCCGGCGCCGCGATGCCCACGAGGTGATGGCGGAAATCTTCAACAATTTCGACCGCCAGACCGAAACCCGCTTCATCACCTCGCTGGAAGAGGAGAACCGGGAATCGGCCGAGCGCATCAAGGCGCTGATGTTCACCTTCGACGATCTCGTCAAGCTCGATTCCGGCTCGGCCCAGACGTTGATGCGCAACGTCGACAAGGACAAGCTCGGCGTGGCGCTGAAGAGCGCGAACGAGGACGTCCGCAACTTCTTCTTCGGCAACATGTCCTCGCGCGCCGCCAAGATGCTGCAGGACGACATGGCGGCGATGGGCCCGGTGCGGCTGCGCGACGTCGACGAAGCCCAGGCGCTGCTGGTGAACCTCGCCAAGGACCTCGCCGCCAAGGGCGAGATCATGCTGACCAAGAACCGCGCTGACGACGAGCTGGTGTACTGATGGGCGCCCCCGCCAAATTCCTGTTCGACACCGACTTCGCCGCGCCCGACCGGACGCGCGAGAAGGCGGCGACCGCAGCCGAGATCGCGCAGAAGGTCGCGGAGGCCGAGGCACGTGCCTATCAGGACGGCTTTGCCGCCGGCCAGCGCGAGGCCAAGGCCGAGAGCGACCGCCGCGTCGCGCTCGCCATGGAGGAGATCAACATCGCGATCCGGGGCATCGCGTCAGGCATCGGCAATATCGAGAGCAAGATGGAGACCGAGGCGGTCGACGTTGCGGTGGCGGTCGCGCGCAAGCTGTGCGCCGACCTGATCGCCGCCGAGCCGCTCGGCGAGATCATGGCGCTGGTCAAGGATTGCTTCTCGCACCTGGTCGCGACGCCGCATCTCGTGGTTCGCATCAACGACGCGCTGTACGACAGCGCCCGCGAGAAGATCGAACGGCTCGCCAAGCAGAGCGGCTTCGAAGGTCGGCTGGTGATCCTGGCCGAGCCCGAAATCGCCACCGGCGACTGCCGGATCGAATGGGCCGATGGCGGCGTCGTGCTGGAGCGCAGCGCCATCGCAGCCAAGATCGACGAGATGGTCGGACGCTATATCGCGTCCCGCAAGGGGAACTAAGCCATGAGCGACACCGACGGACAGGTCCCGCTGCCCGATCTCAACGGCCCACTGCCGCCCGGTGGCACCGATGTCGGCTACAACGAGGACGAATATGCGGCGCGTGTCGCCGCCGACCTCGAGGCTGTCTTCGACGTGCCGGTGCAGGTCTCGGCGGTGCTCGGCCGCTCCAAGATGGATGTCGGCGAGCTGCTCAAGCTCGGACCCGGCACCGTGCTCGAGCTCGATCGCCGCGTCGGCGAGGCCATCGACATCTACGTCAACAACAAGCTCGTCGCGCGCGGCGAGGTGGTGTTGGTCGAGGACAAGCTCGGCGTCACCATGACGGAAATCATCAAGACGGAACGCGGCTAAGGCACGCAAGAGGGATGACGCGCGAAAGCGCGAGCAGACGGACAGGAGACTGACATGCGGCTTCTCATCGTTGGCACATTGAAGGGCCAGCTCACCACCGCCACCAAGATCGCGATGGACAACGGCGCCACCGTGACCCACGCCGAGGATCACGAGCAGGCGATGCGCGTGCTGCGCGGCGGCAAGGGCGCCGACCTCCTGCTGGTCGACGTTGCCCTCGACATCCGGGACCTCGTGATGCGGCTGGAGGCCGAGCACATTCACGCCCCGATCGTCGCCTGCGGCATCACCAACGACGCCCGCGCCGCCGTCGCCGCGATCCACGCCGGCGCCAAGGAATACATCCCGCTGCCGCCGGAGCCGGAGCTGATCGCCGCGGTGCTCGCCGCCGTCGCCAATGATTCCCGCGAGCTGGTCTATCGCGACGACGCCATGGCGCGGGTCATCAAGCTCGCCCAGCAGATCGCGGGCTCCGACGCCTCGGTGATGATCACCGGCGAATCCGGCACCGGCAAGGAGGTGCTGGCCCGCTACGTTCACACCCGCTCGGGGCGCGCCAAGCGCCCGTTCATCTCGATAAACTGCGCCGCGATCCCCGAGCATCTGCTGGAGTCCGAGCTGTTCGGCCATGAGAAGGGTGCGTTCACCGGCGCTGTCGCCCGCCGCATCGGCAAGTTCGAGGAGGCAACCGGCGGCACGCTGCTGCTCGACGAAATCTCGGAGATGGACGTCCGCCTGCAATCGAAGCTGCTCCGTGCCATCCAGGAGCGCGTGATCGACCGCGTCGGCGGCACCAAGCCTGTGCCGGTGGACATCCGCATCATCGCAACGTCGAACCGCAACCTGGCCGATGCCGTGCGCGAAGGCACGTTTCGCGAAGACCTTTTGTTCCGCCTCAACGTCGTGAACCTGAAGATTCCGCCGCTGCGCGAGCGTCCTGCCGACATCATGGAGCTCGCCCAGCACTTCGTGAAGAAATACGCCGAGGCCAACGGCGTGCCGATGCGCCCGATCTCGACCGAGGCCAAACGCGTGCTCTCCGCCAACCGCTGGCAAGGCAACGTCCGCGAGCTCGAAAACACCATGCACCGCGCGGTGCTGATGGCGCAGGGCGACGAGATCGGTCCCGAGGCGATCATCACGCCGGACGGCGACCGCCTCGACCTCGCCAAGACGGCGCCGGCCGTAGCGCACGCCACCATGGCCGCCGAGCAGGTGACGCGCGCCCTGGTGGGGCGCACCGTCGCCGATGTCGAGCGCGATTTGATCCTGGAGACGCTCAAGCACTGCCTTGGCAACCGGACCCACGCTGCCAACATCCTCGGCATCTCGATCCGCACGTTGCGCAACAAGCTGAACGAATACGCCGACGGCGGCATTCCGATCACGCCAGCGGGCACGCCGGGCGAGTATCCGCGGATGCCGATGATCGGGGCGTAAGGCCTCAACCGAGATCGAGAGGATGCGATGCCCGGGCCAAATCCCGGGCATTTTTGTTGGAGGCCACGCTGCTAGCGTCGTCATTGCGAGCGCAGCGAAGCAATCCAGAGTCTTTCCGCGGAGGCCGTCTGGATTGCTTCGCTACGCTCGCAATGACGGGCTGGGAGCGTTCCCCGCATAACGGGACCGCATTACGTGACTAGGCCATCACGACTCCAGGCCCTATAACCGCTCGCGAGAACCACGCGAGGAAAACATGTCTGAAGCCCAAATCACCGATTGGCTGGCATCGCAGCGGCAGGCGATGGTCGATCTGCTGCGCGATGTCGTGAACATCGATTCCGGGTCCTATGACAAGGAAGGCGTCGATGCGGTCGGTGCGCGGTTCGAACGGCATTTTGCCGAGCACGGCATTCCCTACAGGCGCGAGGGCAATGCCACTTTCGGCGATGCCATCCACGCCGAGGTGGCAAAGCCCGGCAGCAACGAAAAGCCGGTGCTGTTTATGGGACATCGCGACACGGTGTTCAGCAAGGGCGAGGCCGGGAAGCGTCCGTTCACGATCAAGGGTAACCGTGCCTACGGGCCCGGCGTCGCCGACATGAAGGCCGGGGTCGTGATGAACATCTTCGTCGCCACCGCCTTCCACAAATTCGGCGGCAACCCGCATCCGATCAAGCTGCTGATCACCTCGGACGAGGAGATCGGCTCGCCCTCGTCGCGGCCGATAATCGAGCGCGAGGGGCGCTCTGCGCGCGCCGTGTTCAATTCCGAGCCTGGCCGCCCCACCGGCAACGTCGTCACCAGCCGCAAGGGCGGCATCTTCATGCACATGGCCATATCAGGAAAGGCAGCGCATTCCGGCGCCAATTTCGCCGCGGGCATCAGCGCGATCGGCGAGCTCGCGCACAAGATCACGCAAATCCACGCGCTGACCGATCTCACCAAGGGCATCACGCTCAATGTCGGCCTCATCTCGGGCGGCCAGTCGGTCAACACGACCGCGCCCTATGCCGAGGGCCAGATCGACATGCGCTACGTCGATCCGAAGGATCGCGCCACTGTCATGGCCGAGATCGAGCGGATCATCGCGACGCCTTACGTGCCCGGCACCAGCGCGACGCTGACGATCAAGGGCGAGTTCGTCCCGGTGGTGCAAAGCGAGAGCTCGAAAGCACTGTTCGAAACTTATCAGGCCGCCGCCAGGCAGGCCGGCCTCACCACGCTGCAGGGCGAGTTCTCCGGCGGCTGCGCCGATTCAGGCTTCACCGCCGCGGTGGGAACGCCGACCATCTGCGGCGTCGGTCCGGTCGGCGGGCTCGCGCATTCGCCGGAGGAATATCTCGAGCTCGACAGCATCGTGCCGCGCGCGCAGACGCTGGCGCTGGCGATTTTAAGGGGATGAGTTCGCAGGGTGGATTGCGCGTTCGGCCAATCCACCCTAGGAGACCTCCCAAACCTCATGAATAACTCGGCGCGTCGGGCTTGCGGAATATGTGGATGGGATCGCCGGGCACGAACGGCTGGCCGCGGAACATCGCATACGCATAGAGCGCGAGATAGGCAATCGCCAGCGCGCCGACGGCGTAGAAGGCCCAGGTCCCGACGCGCTTCATAGCTCCGCTCCATGGCCGTCCCGCCACGGGAGGCTCAGGGCGCTTCTAGAGCGATGATTGGAAAAAGGCCAGCCTGGGAAAAAGGCCAGCCCGAGCGCGGCGATCAAACGCCGCGCAGGCCGCGCGCGGGAACGCTGACCTCGGCGAGTCGCGCCGCATCCTCGTCCTGATCAACCGCCAGATACTGCCCATGCCAATAGGCGAGCGCCGCGTTGCGGACCGAATTCCTGATGTCCCTGACACGGCCGATGACGATGCCGTGCGAATGCCGCTCGACGATCTCCTCGACCTCGCAATCGACCGCGGACAAGGCGCCGACCAGCAGCGGCACGCCGGAGACGGACGTGACCCATTGGCTGCCGGCGAAACGATCAGCCCCCTTCAGGCCACCCTTGCCGGCAAAACGCTCGGCGACATCGAGCTGATCGGCCGCCAGGATGTTCACGCCGAAGGCACCGTAGCGCTTGATCAGCGGGAAGGACGAGGCATCGCGGTTGATGCTGACGAGCAGAGTCGGCGGTTCGACCGACAGCGAGGTGACTGAGGTCACCGTCATGCCGGTGATGTCCTTGCCCCGCCCGGCGGTGATGACGCTGACGCCGCCGGTGAGGTGGCGCATGGCGCCGCGGAAATCGGCGGACGAGACGGGGACTTCAGTCATGAGATCGCGGGGCACTACATTCATGGTATGGTCCCCGAAACGGGGTTCCCTCTATTTAGGTACGGTCTTCCGCCGACAAAAGGTGGCGCAGGATCGAGCCTTCGAGACTGGCAAGCTCCGCCGAGCCGCGCTCGCGAGGCCTGGCTGCGTTAACCGTAACATCGTGGGCAATCCGGCCGTCCTCGATCACCAGCACCCGGTCCGCCAGGGCGACCGCCTCGGCGACATCATGGGTCACAAGGATCGCGGTAAAGCCCTGATCGCGCCAGACGCGCTCCAGCAGCCGCTGCATCGAGATGCGGGTCAGCGCGTCCAGCGCACCGAGCGGCTCGTCGAAGGCGAGCACCCGCGGCCGGGAGACCAGCGCGCGGGCGAGCGCAACGCGCTGCTTCTGGCCGCCTGACAGCACCGAGGGCCACTGATCACGCTTGTCGGCGAGGCCAACCTCGTTCAAGGCCTTCTCGGCGCGGGCATCCGCGTCCTTCGAGGCACGGTCACGGCCGAGGCCGACCTCGACATTGGCAAGCACCCGCGCCCAGGGCAGCAGGCGTGGCTCCTGGAACATCACGCGGATGTCTTCCGCCTTCACCTCGTCGGCAAAGCTGATGCTGCCGGCATCGATCTTCTCAAGGCCGGCGATGAGACGCAGCAGCGTGCTCTTGCCGCAACCGCTTTTTCCCACGATCGCCACGAACTGCCCGGCGGGGATGTGCAGATCGATGCCGCGCAGCACCTCGTTGTCGCCGAAGGATTTGCGCAAGCCGCGAATGCTCAGCGGCAGGCCGCTGGCCTGAGCCGGCCGCTCCTCGCGCACGACACGCGTTTGAGGCGCGAAATTGGCGAGGCTGGCGAGCTCGGTTTCGGGAAGGGCCGTACGAAGCGCTGTCTGCATGTGAGTCCCAGTATTTCTGCTCAACGTTTCTGGAAGGCGGGATGCCAGGAGAGCGTCGCCCGCTCCAGCACGCGGGAGGCGCTGTCGGCGAGCTTGCCGAGCAGGGCGTAGATCAGGATGGAGAGCACAACGACGTCGATCAGCATGAACTCGCGCGCCTGCATTGCCATGTAGCCTAGCCCCGAGGACGCCGCGATGGTCTCGGCGACGATCAGCGTCAGCCACATGATGCCGAGCGCGAAGCGGATGCCGACGAAGATCGAGGGCAGCGCGCCCGGGAAGATGACGCGGCGGAACAGCTCGCTATCAGTCATGCCGTAAATCCGGCCCATCTCGATCAGCTGCGGATCGACGGTGCGGATGCCGTGCAGCGTGTTGAGATAGATCGGGAAGAACACGCCGAGCGCGACCAGGAACAGCTTGGCGCTCTCGTCGATGCCGAACCACAGGATGACCAGCGGGATCAGCGCCAGATGCGGCACGTTGCGCACCATCTGCAACGTGGTGTCGGTGAGCTTCGCCGAGAGCTGCGACAGACCGTTGGCGAGCCCGAACGCGAAACCGATGCTGCCGCCGATGAGAAAGCCGATCGAGGCGCGCCAGAACGACACCCAGATGTTGCGGACGAGTTCGCCTGATAGCAGCAGCTTCCATCCGGCGAGCGCGACATCGCTCGGCGCCGGCAGCACCCGGGTCGGCACGAAGCCGGTGACGCAGGCGATCTGCCAGACGACGATGATGCCAAGCGGCACGATCCACTGCACCAGACCGTCGGCTCGCGGCAGGCGGAAGTTACGCGGGAGCGCGATACTGTCGATGAGGCTCATGATTGCGACACCCGATGCTGCGGACGATAATCGCTGCCGACCGTCTCGCCGAAAGGACCGCCGTTGAAGTGCAGCCTGGTCACGTTATCAGGCTGCTCCAGCGAGAGCAGCGGGAAGACCAGCTCGGCGAAGCGATAGGCTTCCTCCAGATGCGGATAGCCCGACATGATGAAGGTATCGATGCCGATGTCCTGATACTCCTTGATACGCGCGGCGACCGTCTGGGGATCACCGACCAGCGCCGTGCCGGCGCCGCCACGCACGAGGCCGACGCCGGCCCAGAGGTTCGGGGCGATCTCGAGCTTGTCGCGCTTGCCGCCGTGGAGCTGCGCCATGCGCTGCTGGCCGACCGAGTCCATGCGCGCGAAGTTCTTCTGCGCGGTCGCGATGGTCTCGTCGCTGACGTACTTGATCAGCTCGTTCGCAGCGCGCCAGGCTTCTTCGTTGGTCTCGCGGACGATCACATGAAGACGGATGCCGAAGGAGAGCTTTCGGCCCCGCGCCTCGGCCGCCGCCCTCACCTTGGCGACCTTCTCGGCGACCTGCGCCGGCGGTTCGCCCCAGGTGAGATATTTGTCGACGGCGTCAACGGCGACGTCGATGCCGGCATCCGACGAACCGCCGAAATAGAGCGGCGGACGCGGCGACTGTACCGGATGGAACAGCAGCTTGCCGTCCTCGATGCGGATGTGCTTGCCCTCGACATTGACGGTCTTGCCCACGAGCAGATCGCTATAGACGCCCAGGAACTCGCGGGTGACCTCGTAGCGCTCGTCGTGCCCAAGGAAGATGCCGTCGCCCTTGTTCTCGACGGGATCGCCACCAGTGACGACGTTGATCAGCAGCCGACCATTGGTGATGCGGTCGAGCGTCGCGGTCATGCGCGCCGCAACGGTCGGCGACTGCAGGCCGGGCCTGACAGCGACGAGATAGCGCAGCCTCTGGGTGAACGGCGCCACCGAGGAGGCGACGATCCAGGAATCCTCGCAGGAGCGGCCGGTCGGCAGCAGCACGCCGAAATAGCCGAGCTGGTCGGCGGCCTGCGCGACCTGACGCAGATAATTGAAGTTGACCTCGCGGCCGCCGATGCCGGTGCCGAGATAGCGGCCATCGCCATGGGTCGGCAGGAACCAGAGGATGTTGGCGTTGGATTGCTTGCTCATGACCCCGGCCTCCGTGCCACGTCGGAAATCTTGATGGATTTGGGAATAAGGTTGAGCGCGAGGAACGCGTCGGCAACCTGCTGCTGGTCGGCGATCACGGCATCCGTCAGCGGCTTGATGCCGTAGGACTGCCGCTTCAAGGCAACCTCGACCACCGGCACCGACAGACCGATCGCCGGCGCGAGCTGCTCGGCGACCGCGTGGATGTCGCGCTTGGCCCAGTCGTCGACCGAACTCAGCTCGGTGAGCACCGCATCGACGATCTTCGGGTTGGCTTCGAGGAATTTCTTCGAGGAGAAGTAGAACTGATAGTTGGCG
The DNA here is from genome assembly GCF_014529705.1 of Bradyrhizobium campsiandrae. Classification (GTDB taxonomy): domain Bacteria; phylum Pseudomonadota; class Alphaproteobacteria; order Rhizobiales; family Xanthobacteraceae; genus Bradyrhizobium; species Bradyrhizobium campsiandrae. The sequence continues at coordinate 45,278 of NZ_JAANIH010000054.1, read as the reverse complement.
ACGATGCCGGTGCCGTCGGCGAGCGTGCGCGCGCCGGTGGCGGCTTCCGCGGCAGCCTGGAACGGATCCCAGATCACCCAGGCATCGACTGCGCCGCGCTCGAAGGCGGCCCGCGCATCGGCCGGCGCAAGGAACACCGGTTCGATCTCGGAATATCGGACGCCCGCCTTCTCAAGCGCCTTGACCAGGAGATAGTGGACGTTGGAGCCCTTGTTCAGCGCGACCTTCTTGCCCTTGAGGTCGGCGACCGATTTCAGCGGGCTGTCCTTTGGCACCAGGATCGCCTCGCCTTTCGGCGCCGGCGGCTCATAGGCGACATACTGAATCGGCGCGCCGGCGGCCTGCGCGAAGATCGGCGGGGCTTCGCCGGTGTTGCCGAAATCGATCGCACCGACATTGAGCGCTTCGAGCAGCGGCGGACCGGAGGGGAATTCGGTCCACACCACCTTGTAGCCGTCGGCGGCGAGCTTCGGCTCCAGCGTACCCTTGCTCTTGAGCAGCACGAGCTTGCCGTATTTCTGATAGCCGATGCGGACCACCTTGTCCTGACCATAGGAGGTGCCGACCGCGGCGGCGACGATGCCGATCGACAGCGCGATGGCCGCGATCACGCGCCGGATGATACGCCTCATGTTCAAACCCCTGTGGGTGGGAAGAGTGGTCGGCACGGTTCAAGCTGCCGGGTTGCGCCAGACGATGTCGCGGATCTGAATCGACTTCGGGATCAGGCCGAGCTTGGCGAAGCGGTCGGCGACGCCCTGCTGGGTCGTGACGATATCGTCCGTGACGGGGACCACGGCAAATCCCGCGCGCCGCGCGGCAACGGTCTGGATGTCGAGCGGCACACCGGTGATCGCCGCCAGCGATGCGGCGACCTCGTCACGGTGCCGCTCGGCCCATTTTGCTGATGTGGCCGTCACGTCGACGATCTGCTGCAGAATCGCGCCGTGCTTGCCCGCGAAATCGCGGTTGGCGATGAAGAAGGAGTTGGTCTTGGTGACGTCGCGCGCATTGATCAGGATGCGGCCGTTCTGCTTGGTCTCGCCGATCGCGAAATATGGATCCCAGATCGCCCAGGCGTCGATGCTGCCATTGGCGAAGGCGGGGCCCGCATCCGGCGGCGTCAGATAGACCGGCGTGATGTCGGCATAGGTGAGACCGGCCTTCTCCAGCGTCTGCACCACGACGTTGTGGGCGCTGGAGCCTTTGGTGAAGCCGATGCGCTTGCCCTTGAGGTCTGCGATCGCCCGGATCGATGAATCCCTGGGCACCAGAATGCCCTGACCGTTCACGATGGGCTGGGCAGCGGCATAGACGATCGCCGCGCCGGCGGCCTGCGCGAACACTGGCGGGGAATCGCCGACCGCGCCGTAGTCGACGCTGCCGACGTTCATCGCTTCCATCATCGGCGGGCCCGAGGAGAACTCGACCCATTTCACTTCGATGCCTTGCGCGGAGAAATGTTTTTCCAGCGCGGCCTGCTGGCGCGTGATGACCAGCACGCCGTTCTTCTGGTAGCCGATACGAATTTCCTTCAGCGCACCTTGCGCGCCGGCGCGCGAGGCGACGGCCGCCGCGGCGACGGTTCCAACGGACAGTTTCAGGAAATCACGACGTTGCATTCCAGGCTCCCGGCCGCGCACGGCCGTCATTCACTCGCGTTCGCAGAATGATGGTGCGGAGCGGGAAGAGTGTCGAGACAGCGGGGAAAATAGCGATGCAAGCACTGCGCGCGAGGCAAAGCGCATGATTAATCTTTCGAGCGAGGGGGCGAATGAAGATGAAATTTTTCTGCACGCGGATGTGATGACCGCGCGTTCGAGCCGCGGACTGGCGGCCGGAACCCAAACCTCGAAAACAACCCCATGCACAGTAGCCGGGCACCTGAAGCGAGTGACTTACGCTTTATCCGAAATTTGGTTGACGCGTCGGGCAAAACAGGAGCATGATGGCATCATGACTGCTGCGCGCGGGGCCGGGGAAAGATGCGGTTCAATCGCCGGCCGCGCGAGATCCCGAGCGCGATGAGATCGGGATGAATCGTCATCGCGCGTCAGGTTATTGTTCGAGCATGATCTCCGCGCAAACGCGTTCCGCATTTGTCGCGCGAGAGATCCGCTTGGCACGTCTTCGGATCATGCTTCAGGGCACGATCTCGTGACGTTGCTCTCCGAGGTTTGCGATGCCGCATTCGAGCACGTCCCCGACCGACATGTAGCGGTTCTTGCCGAAGCCGACGCCTGGCGGCGTCCCGGTCGCGATGAGGTCACCCGGCAGCAGCAACATGTGCTGGGAGAAATAGGCCACCATCGCATGGAGGTCGAACAGCATATCGCTGGTGTTGCCCTGCTGCTCGAACTTGCCGTTCAGCTTGGTCCACATCTCCAGATTCATCCCATCCACGCCAGTGGCCAGATAGGGGCCGATGGGGCAGTAGGTCGGACGCGATTTGGCGCGCACCAGATGTTGCTGCCCTTCCGCATCCACCTGCGTCGACCGATCGGAGATGTCGTTCAGGCAGAGATAGCCGAAGATATGACCGGCGGCATCGGCGGCCGTGATATCCTTCGTCTCCCGGCCGATGACGATCGCCAGCTCGGTCTCCCAGTCGAGCTTCACCTCCTGATTGGGGCCGCGGGAGATCGGGTCGAACGGTCCGGCCAGCGAGGACGTTGCCTTCAGGAACACCTCTGGCTCGGTGGGCGGCTTCATGTGAAATTCCGCGATGTGCTTCCTGTAGTTGAAGCCGGTCGCTGCAATCTGGCGGATGCCCTGGATGGGCGCGAGATAGGAGAATTTGCCGACGACAGGAGACAGTCGTGCAACGTCGACTTTGGCAAGGGCATCGGCGGCGATGACGTCAGGTGTGATGTCCGATATGACCGGACGCAGATCGAGGTGGTCATTCCCTCTCAGGACGACGGGAATAGCACCCTCGTCCGCCAGTACGCGCGCGAATTGCTGCATGGTTCACTTAGCTCCTTTCCGCTGACGCCCGATCTAGGCCGCACGGAACGGAGAAAGTGAATTCACAACGAATCGACCTCGTCGTTTCGTCGCATATTCAGAACAATCACCGAAGTTTTGGACGAAAACGGCGCGCCTTCACAGCCAGTGCATCCGCCGCCACGCCACCGGGCTCAATCCCGTCTCCTTCTTGAAGGCGACCCCGAATGCACTCTGATTTGCAAAACCCACCAGAGGCGCGATCGATGCCAGACTCATCTCACGATGACGGAGCAGAACCTTGGCCTTGTCGATGCGCTGGCGGCGCAACCACGTATGCGGCGCAACCCCCATCGACTGCTTGAAGGCGATCGAGAAATGCGACGTCGACAGGTTGCACGTGCTCGCGACCTCGGACAGCGACAGGTTGTCGGCCAGGCGGCTGACCATGTATTCGCAGGCGCGGCGCAACGTGTTCGGCGCCAGTCCGCCTCGGCGTGCGAAGGCGACAGCGTCGGGATGATTGGAGAAACTTCGGAAGACATGCAAGGCGAGCAGTGTGACGGCCGTCTCGGCGTAGAACAGGCCTTGCCGCGCCTCGCTCTCGCATTCCTCGGAGATGATCTGCGCAAGCTCCCAGGTCAGAGGGTGGTCATAATCCCACGCTTCCACGAACTCCACGTCGTGGCGGTGCTGGATCTCGACCGTGCGGAGCAAGTATTCCGGCTCGAACTCGATGGCGAGGAAACGGTAATTCGACTTCTCCCTGATCCGAAATTCCACGCCTGTTTCAGGCGGCAGGACCAGAGCATAACGAGGCCTGTTCTTGTAGGCACGAAGCTCCTTGCCCGATTCGGCATCTGCCTCGACGTAGCCGGAATTCCATGAGAACTGCAGCGCAAGCGACCGCGTGCGAATTTCGGCTGCGCCTGAGACCTTGCCTATGCGGTGCGAGGCCGCGATTCCGCCGGCCCATTTGATCTGTCGCGATTGAAGCACGCTTCCCTTGACGTCGGACCACACGGTGTCGCGATGCCCGGGGGCGCTGAACATGGCAACGGGAGGTCCTGCCGGCGGCCGTGGCGCAGCATGCTGTCCTCCGTTTGAATCCGGCATCATGTCCGCCTCCTCGTCCGCACGATCTCGACGATGATCATCTTAGCCCGCATGCTGCCACCTCACCGGCAAATTCTGCAGGCCCCGGAACGCCCAGCCGCCGATCCGCACCGGCTCGTCATCGGCGAGCTCGATCCGTCTGGCACGGGCGAACAGAGTCGGCAGCGCGACGTCCGCGATCATGGCGCGCGATGCGAAGGCGCCGGCGCAGAAATGCGGCCCGGCGCCGAAGGCAACGCTTTTCGAGGTGTCGCGCCGCACGTCGAATTGGTCGGCGCGCTCAAAATGTGTTTCGTCGCGGTTGGCCGAGCCGAACATCAGGAACACGCGCTCATCTCGCTCGAACGAGACATCGCGGATCGACCACGGCTTTGCGATCCGCCGCGGCGACATGCCGATCGGCGAGATCCAGCGGGCATATTCTTCGAAGGCCTGGAGCCAGCTCACCTCACCGCGCAGAACCAGATCGAGCTGCGCGGGATGGGTCAGCAGCGCCCACACTGTGCCTGATATCGCCTTGCGCGGCTCGTTCTGGCCGCCCGATATCGCGAGCTTGACGTTGGCGCGCACGCTCTCCATTGGCATATCAGAGGCGAGGAGGACGCCGAGGATGCTTTGATCCGGATTTTTCCTCATCACCGGCAGGATGTCGTCGATCGCAGCATCGATTCCCGATGTCGCCGCATGGCAGCGCGCCTCGATCGCGGGATCGCCGCCGTAATTGGCGATACCCTCGATCATGCCCTGCGACCACGCGTCCATGTCCTCGAAGCCGATATTGGTGAGACCGGTGATCGACTTCAGGCATTCGCCGGAGAACGGCAGCGCGAAATCGCGCATGAGGTCGATGCGCCCCGGCGCGATGGCATCGAGGATGCGATCCGCATGGGCCTGGAACAGTGCGGTCCAGTGTGCCTTCACCGTCTTCGGCGACACCGTCGGAAACATCGCGCGCCGCTCGAGCTGATGCGCCTCGCCGTCCTTGCGCATCATGTTGTGGCCCATCAGCCGGTTCATCAGGCCGGCCGGCTGATGCGAGGAGAACACGTCGATCTGCTTCTCGGAGATGGAGATGTCGTCGCGGCGCGTCAGCAAGGTCGAGCCGAGCTGCGGCACAAAGGCGATCGGCGCCTCCTTGCGCAGCTCTGCAAGTGTCGGATAGGGGTCGGCCCAGAATGCGGCTGGGTCGATGTCGACGCGCGGCGCGGTGCTCAAGGCGGGCTCCTCCGGATGTCTTTCCGGCCAGACTAGCGAAATCCGGTGCCGTTGTCTGTCGCTAGCGATGGGGACAGAACGCATCGACGCGCTCCGAGCCAGGTCAGCCAAGAACCATAAGAGAACGAATCTGTGATCGCGCCTTATCGTTGTTTTCTCGGCAGTTCCATACATACTCCTCGAACGAGATGCTTCCGCTTGGGCGCTGCGTTCATGCCAAGATTCCGGGCGTCAATCAGGAAAAATGTCATGCTCTTTAGGATTTTTACGGCGGCCTTTGCGGCGTTGTATCTCTCAACGACTGCTCCCGGCGCTCAATCGGCCCCGGCGTCTTCCGCAACATCGAGCAGTGGGCCCATAGAGCGGTCGGTCGATCAGCTGTTCGCTCAATGGGCAGAACCCAGCTCGCCCGGCGCGGTCATCGCCGTCCTTCGAGACGGCAAGATCATTTACAGTCAGGGTTATGGCGCCGCCAATCTGGAGCTTGGCGTGCCCAACACGCCATCAACCGTATTCCACCTGGCATCGGTCTCCAAACAGTTCACGGCCTTCGCGATCCATCTCCTCGCCCAAGAAGGAAAGCTGTCCCTCGACGACGATGTCCGCAAATATGTTCCGAAGCTGCACGAGTTCGGCAAGCCGATAACAATTCGCCACCTGCTGCACCACACCAGCGGAGTTCGCGACCAGTGGAATCTTCTGGCACTCGCGGGATGGCGGCTGGACGACGAGATCACGGACGACGATGTTGCGCGCCTGCTGTTTCAACAAACCGGGTTGAACTTCGCGCCCGGCGATCAGTTCCTCTACAGCAACAGCGGCTACACGTTGCTCGCGATGGTCGTGAAGCAAGTGGCTGGCCAAACGCTGCCGGAGTTCGCCAAGGAGCGCATCTTCGAACCTCTCGGCATGTCTCACACGCGCTTCCAGGACAAATACGGCACGATCGTCAAGGACCGAGCCTATTCCTATGGGCGACAGCCCGACGGCAAATACCAATACGTTGCGCTGACCTATTCGACGGTCGGACCTTCAAGCCTGTTTTCCACGGTCGGCGACCTGGCGCGCTGGGATGAGAACTTCTACACCGGAGACGTCGGCGGCCCGACGCTTCTCGCCGAGATGCAACAGAAGGGCAAGCTCAACAACGGCAGCGAGATCAACTACGCGTCGGGCCTAACAATCGGAAGATATCGCGGGCTCAGGATCGTCGAGCATGCCGGCGGCGATGCTGCCTACCGGACCAATATTCTCAGATTCCCGGATCAGCATTTCTCGGTCGTGATCCTCGCAAACGCGGGAGATCTCAACCCGACGGCACTCTCGTTCCGGATCGCCGACATCTATCTCAAGGAGTTGCTCAAACCTGCGCGTGCCAGGCCGGAACTTGATGACAAGCCGGAAGTCACGGTCGACCCGAAGATCCTCGATGCCTATGTTGGCGACTATGAACTCAGACCGGGGTTCATCATCTCCATCAGCAAAGACAATGACCATCTCGTCGAGCGCGCGACCGGCCAGTCATCGTTTCCGATGTACGCGGTCTCCAACACAGCCTTCCGCCTGAGGGTCGTTCCCGCGGAAATCGTCTTCGACGCAGTCGGACAAGACGGAAAAGCTCAGAATGCAGTCCTGCACCAGAACGGCGCCAATCTACCTCTGAAGCGGATCACGATCGAGAATCCTAGAGCAGACCGACTCAAGGCGTACGAGGGCCACTACTACAGCGCAGAACTCGGCGTCATCTATGACGTGTTCTTCCACGAGGACGTGCTGACGGTGCACTACCCCCGGGGAGACCTGGATCTGCAACCTGTCGGGGTTGACGCGTTCACGACCGATTTTCCGATCGGAAACCTGAAGTTTGCGTGCGCAGACGATGGCAGGTGTAATGCGATGTTGATCGACGACGGCCGGGTCAAGCAGCTGCGATTCGACAAGACCTCGCTCGATCCGATCGGTCCGAGGTCATCGCAATGAGGCTGGTCATCCTGACGGGAGCGTCGGGTTCGGGTAAGACGACGATTGCAGAAAGGATCGAGCGGCAATACCCGCGGCTGGCTCGCGTATTCCGGTTCGACAGCATTGGGGTTCCGTCCCCGCAGGAATGCATTGCGAGATCGGGCGCAGGATCGGGACCTGGAGGTGGATGGCAGCGCGCGATGACGATCGAGTGGTTGGCCCGGATTGCGAGAGAACTTGATGCTCTTCCTGTTCTATTCGAAGGCCAGATGCGGCTGTCGTTCATCACAGAGGGGCTGGCTGCTGCTGGAATTGCAGAGGCACGTATCGTCTTGCTGCATTGTGACGATGAAAGCCGAACGCATCGCCTCGTTAACGAACGCAACCAGCCTGACTTGGCCAATCCCGATATGATGAACTGGGCAAGATTTCTTCGCGGCGAGGCTGAGGCGGGCGGATTCGAATTGCTGGACACGTCGAACATTTCGATCGAAGACAGCGTTGAATACGTTTGCGAGCGCCTCGGGATCGGGCGATCGGGCGGATGATCCGATTCGAGCAATTTCCGCCGGTTTGGTCCTCCGGCAGTTTTGGCGGTGGCCTCGCCGATCATGAACGCGTCGTCGTTCCCTATGCGCAAGCCCGCGCGCTTCGCAGCACGTGCGAAGCAGCCACCAGGTCGTGGGCCCGGAAGCCCTCAGTGAACCCGTCATAGACCGGCGCGAGCAGTCGGATGGCCTTCGGCCCGCGCCCGGCTGCGATCCAATGTGCGGCAAGATCGGTGGCGATGCGCAGCTCGAACGTCTTCGCCCCCATCGCGCGCGCCTCAGTGAGCGCCTGCTGCAACAGGCTTTCGGCAAGCCGCGGCTCACCTTCGTGCAGCAGAACGGACGCCTCGACCCGAAGGAGTTCCGGACGACACCAGCGCTCTCCCTGATCCTCCTGATGGCGAAGGGCTCTTGCGATCGCCTTGCGCGCCTCCTCGATCCGCCCTTGTCGCAGATAGGCGCTGCTGAGGACGGCGAGATAGCTGCCGATCCGCATCAGGAAGCGAGCGTCGATCAGCTCCTCGATCGCAGCGCGGATGTCCTCCACCGCGGCGAGATCGCCGCGCAAATCGCGCAGGCAGGCCGAGAAATAGCGTTCGACCGGGATCCAGCGCGAGATGCGTTCCCGGTCCAGATTGCGGCGCAGCCGCTCGGTGTAACGCGCGAGCGCCGCCAAATTTCCTGACTCGAGCGAAATCGGAAGCGCGGCAAGGCCGAGCGCATTCGACTGCGAGACCCAATGACCGCCGCGATCGGCGGCTTCGACGGCATCGTCAGCCAGCTTCGCCGCATAGTCGGCTTGCCCCTGCATCCAGGCCACGAAAGGCAGGTTGAAGCGGACCGTGATGAATCGATAGACCTCGTTCGCATCCTTGCGCGAGCGGCCTTCGGCCAGTGAATAGGTCGCCGCGAGGCGATCCAGAACCAGACGGCTTTTGCGCAATTCGCCGGCGAAAGCCTGGGCCCAGGCCCAGGCCCGATCGGCTTCGGATGTCGCCGTCAGGTCGCGGTCCCGATTGCCGAGTGCCGTGGCCTCTTCAAGGTGGGTTATCGCACGCGGGATCTGGCCGATCTGCAGCAGGTAAAATGCAAACCCAACCAGTGCACGTTGCTGATATTCGACATCCCCGGCGCGCCTCGAGAAGGCGATGGCATCGAGCCATGCAAGCTCGTTTTCGTTCGAGAGCTTGCGCGCGTAGAACAGGCTCCATCCGAGCGCACAGGCGAGCTTTGCGCGCAGCAGATCGTCACATGCAATGGACTTGGCAAGGCCGAGCGCGGTCTCCAGCCGCGCCTGCGCCTCCGACAGGATCGACGTCTCCGACCACAGGGTGATGCCGGCAACCGTCAGCCGGATGCCGAGCACGAGGTCCCCGTCCGCGCCAAACGCCCATGACAAGGCGGCCCTCAAATCGGCGATGCGGCCAAGATAGCGCTCCGTCCAATCGGAAGGTTCGCGCCAGTGCCACTCCTCCTCGGACTGTTCGAACAGCGCAAGCACGCGCCGGGCATGACGGTCCAGGGCCTGCCGTGAGGCCGGATCGGCCAGACGGCGCTCCGCAGCATAGCGTCTCGTGCTGTCGAGCAGCCGATAGCGAAGTCCGGCGCCCTGCGCCTGTGCGTTCACCAGAGATTTGGTCACCAGGCTGCCGAGACCCGCGACGACGTCGACCGGCGTGAGCCCTGCCGCCTCGGCGACGAAAACCGCATCCTCCGCCTCGAACGCGCCGCTGAACACCGACAAAAGACCGAACAGCCTGGCGTCTCGCTGCGACAGGAGCTTGAAGCTCCAGTCGATCGTCGCCATCAGGGTTTCATGTCGCGGCGTCACGGGGGCGATGGCGGGGGCGCGAAAGCCGAGGTTCTGATCGAGCAGCGCGAGCAGCTCGCGGGGCGTGAACCTGCCGATCTGGGCTGCCGCCAGTTCAATGGCCAGAGGAAGGCCGTCGAGCGCATGACATATCCGGGCAATCGCGTCGCAATCATCGTCGACGAACTGGTAGTCCGCCCATTCGGCGGCGAGGCCGACCAACAATTGCACGCCCGGGAATTTGATGGCCTGGGCGGCCGCCAGCGCGCGGCCCGGCCTCGGCAAGCCAAGCGGGCCAAGCCGCACCAGATGCTCGGCCGGGGTCCCGAGCGGCTCGCGGCTGGTTGCCAGCAGCCTGGAAGATGATGTGTCCGTGACGAACCGGGCGGCAAACATGGTGGCGGCAGGCAAGACATGTTCGCAATTGTCCAGCACCACCAGCACCTGCCGCGACCTCAGATAATCCAGGACCGCAGTCATCCCGTTGTCCGAATTGCCCCTGATGCCCAACGCCGTGACCAGCGCCGCGCCAAACAGCATCGGATCGGCGATCGTCGCGAGATCGACGAAGCACACGCCGTCGCGGCAGCGGGATGCGAAGACCTGTGCGGCGGCGATCGCGACCGTCGTCTTGCCGACCCCGCCTGCGCCGGCCAGGGTGATATGCCTCCGCTCGATCAGGGCCTCGGCAATGCCGGCGATTTCGGCTTCGCGGCCGACGACGCCGCGCACCACGGGCGGCCTGGACAAGCCGACCGGTTCCACATGCACAAGATCATCCGCGATCTCGCCGATGCTGGCTTGCACGTCCGCAATGAACTTGTAGCCCCGCCGCGCCACCGTCGCGATGTAGACGGGCTCACCCTGCGTGTCGCCCAGCGAGCGCCTCAAGCTCCACATATTGACCTTGAGATTGCTGTCGTGGAGGAAGGTGCCGGGCCAGGCAGCCTCCATCAACTCGTCCTTGCTGACGAGTTCGCCGGAGCGCTGCACCAGCGCCTGGAGCAGCTCGAAGGCGCGGCCGCCCATTTTGACGGGCCGGCCATCGAGAAGAAGAAGCTGGCGGCGCGGAACCAACCGAAATGGCCCGAAGGAGAACGTGAGCTCCTCTCGACGCCGGCCTCTTTGCAATGACTCCGTGGGTGCCAGCATTCATCTCGGCCAAAGGATGCGACAGTTCCTAGAGAAGTATCACGCGTCACCCCCTGCTGAACACGGCGATTTTGAAAAGGCACGATTGCGTCGTGCATCTTGTCGCAGGGTCCAAAGCGCTTCTATTGCTCCGGCGCTGCCGCGAAAGCGCATTTACCTGATTTAACCGGCTGCCTCCGCCCACCGGACTATAGTCGTCGCATCGGAGAAGCGAGGCGAGGCAAATCGGCTCGGCGTGAAGTCTCCACACTCAATCGAGGAGCGAGCAGAATGTCCAAAGGAACAGTCCTGGTGGCAGGATCCAATGCCAACAGGATCGAGATCAGAGGCGGCGGCACCGGCCCGACCGGCCAGTATCTCAACGAACTGGTCGTGCCGGTGATGGCGCTGGTCGATGCCGGATACGACATCGTCTTCGCGACGCCAAATGGAAGCAAGCCGCACATCGATCCAGCGTCGGACAAGGCGGTGCATTTCGACGATGAAGCGGCCTATCGGCAGGCGCGCGCGTTCTTCGACACCAGTCCGGTCCTGAACAAGGTCTCGACCCTGCGCGCCCTGATCGAGACCGGGCTCGATCGATATGACGGGTTCTTCACGCCGGGCGGACAGGCTCCGGTCGTCGATCTCATGCAGGACGGCGATCTCGGCGAGATCCTGCGGTTCTTCCACGTGCAGGCCCGGCCGACGGCATTCCTCTGCCATGGCCCGATCGCCTCCGTGGCCGCCCTGCCGCGCGCCAAAGAGTTTCGTGCGGCGCTGATCGCCGGCGAGACTGTGCGAGCGGCCGCGCTCGGCAATGGCTGGCAATACGCCGGCTACAAGATGACGGTCTATTCACGCAGCGAGGAGAAACCGATCGAAGAACAGATCCTGCATGGCAAGCTCTATTTCGACATGCCCTCGGCGCTGACGATCGCGGGCGCGCAGGTCAACACCGGGCCCGACTTCGCGCCCCACGTGGTCGAAGATCGCGAGATGATCACGGGCCAGAATCCGCGCTCCGATCATCCGCTGGCCCGGGCTCTCATTGCTGCGCTGGACCGACGCCGCATCAAACCGAACGCTTCGCACACTGCCTCAGCCGAAAAGGTATCGCCATGAAAACACCCGATCCTGAGAGCGCTCCTCGCCATGTACGTCAGTCTTCCCTCCTCCGCGCAGTGAAGACGACAATACCAGGCCCCCACCAAATGAAGGAATGCAGCAATGAAGTCATATAAGAGTGTTTTGAGCCTGAGCCTCCTGACAGCGATGGTCGCAATTAGCCTACCAGTCTTGGCTGCCGAACCGAAAGCCAAGACCGCAGTCCTTGTGCATGGTGCGTTCGCGGACGGCTCGAGCTGGGAGAAAGTCATTCCTTATCTCGAAAAGGCCGGGCTTAAGGTCATTGCAGTCCAGAACCCGCTCGACTCGCTAGACAACGACGTCGCCGCCACCAAGCGGGCCATCCGAAATGCCGAGGGTCCCGTCGTCCTCGTCGCCCATTCCTGGGGTGGTGCCGTCATCACCGAAGCGGGAAACGACGAAAAGGTCAAATCGCTCGTGTACGTGGCGGCATACGCGCCTGATAAAGGCGAGTCGGTGAAAAGCGCCACCTCCAAATATCCGGATCCCGAGAGCCTCAAGGCCTTCGTCAAGGACCCGGACGGCTATCTCACAATCAGCGAGGAAGGCATCAGAAAGTATTTCGCGGCCGACCTTCCGCCCAAGGAACAGGCCGTCGTAGCGGCGACTCAGGGACCCTTCCACATCAGGACACTTACTGCTCCGGTCAGCCAGGCGGCCTGGCGGGAGAAGCCGACCTTCATGGTCGTCGCGGCGAAGGATGCGATCATTCCTCCGCAAATGGAGCGAGACCAGGTGAAGACGGCCAAGGCCACGGCAGTCGAGGTGCCCTCGAGCCACGTCGCGATGTTGTCGTTCTCGAAGGAGGTCTCCGAGCTGATCACCAAGGCGGCGGAGTAGCGCTGCCGCAAGCAATGGTGCGGCGGCATGCACAACCGCCGCTTCAAGGATGACCTCAAGCGCGATGCGGATTGATCCCAATTCCATCGCGCTTAAGCGCCGGTCGCTGGTGAGAGCGAGCGATGAGGGCACACGAAGGCCGAGCGCGCTGGCGGTACGCCGATCGAGGCCCTCCAGGATGATCGACAGATCCGCGGCGGTGCCCCCGCAGGACGCTGCCGCTTTAGGGGTTTGCCGCCGCAGCGGCGGTCGCCAGATATTTCGTGTAGAACTCGGCGACCCGGCCGCGCCACATGCCGACGAACGCTTCCGACGTCACGTTTTCGACCGATTTCCAGGTGCGCTTGAACGCCGGCAGTGCGTTGCCCCAGATGGCGCGTTTGCACCACCTCTCGCCCTTCTCCTTGCCTTCACCGGTGGCGCACATGGATTTCCAGGCGAGGCGAGCGGGCCGGCTGATGTGCTCGGCGGCGCCTTCCCAGCCCTGCTGATGGATCAGGTAAAGATCGCTCATGTCCGGCGTTCGATGCGTGATCCACCCGAACTGGACGCCTTCGGTGATAATCTTGTAGGCGGCCGCAACCGCGTTGTCCCGCGGATTGAGAATCTGCCCGGAGCCGAACTTGCCGAACTCATATTTGCTCAGCTGAAACAGCCCGATATATGACCCAGTGCGTTGACTCGGGTTGAAGCCGGATTCGATCTTGGCAACCGCCATCATGAAATTGACATCGAGACCGAACGCGTCGGAAACGCGCTTGATCTCCTCGGCCGGCGTTCCGAGGGGGATGTCCTTGAATGCACGCAAGACGGTCTCCGCCGGCTTCTCGGCTGGCGGCACTTCGGACCAGATGTAATAGGTCAGATAACGGAAATCTGGCGTCGACGCCGGTTTGGGAGCACCGTCGGAGGTGTCGAGTGCCGCCGGCAGAGACTGAACGATATCATCTCCCAACGACGCCAGCTTCGGCCCCACGCGAGCATCGACATTTTCGGCTCCGGTGCTCAACGGCACCGAACCTGCTGACGTCACCGAGGCAAGCTCTGCACTTTCCGCCCGAAGCGCTGCCGCAAGTCTGGCGGATGCCTCCGCGTAGAGCTCAGCCGTCACCACGTTGGCAGGAGCCGCAATGTTCGCAGAGGCTGTGTTCGTGGAAGCCGTGTTCGTAGAAGCCGTAATGTCCGCAGAAGCCGTCATGTTCGCCGCCGCTTCCGGCATGACGTCAGGCACCGTCGCGGCCGGCCTGTTTCCGGCAGCAAGATAAAGCCCCGCAAATGCGATCACAGCCGCGATGCAGCTGGTCTGCCAAACCTTCACTGCCCCCAAACCTTCACTGCCCGAAGTCCATTGACGGCTTCTGTACGAACGCTGTTCGCATTCCTGCGGCCTGTGGTGGATTCCCTTCGTAGAATCTTATGGTTTAAATGTGGTGAACGGGACCAGACGCGTCGCCGGCGGTCGGAAACGTCCCAATATGAGCCACAAGCAGGGTCCCGGAGCCGCTGGCAGAGCTATTCGATCACTTCGTCGGCCACCATAAGACCCTACCCCGCCGCAGCCTTCGCCGGCGCGACATTGATGGCGAGTTTGCCGTAGCGGTCGGTGAAGGCTTGCGTGTCGATCTCTTCGAGCTCGATCTCGCCGCTCATCACGCCTTGCTTCCATGCGGCCTGATCAGGATCGTGCTGGAATTCCGGCATCACCTCGCGGCCGAACAGCTCCAGCGATTCGCAGATGTGCTCGTGGCTGTTCTTGCCGGCCTGGTTGAGCAGGATGACCTGGTCGATATGCGAGGACTGGAAGCGCTTCAGCTTCCGCCTGATCGTCTCCGGCGAGCCGATCAGGCCGCCGCGCAGCGCCGCCTCCTGCGCCTCGGGATTGTCGCGCTTCCACTTCATATACTCGTCCCACATGTTGACGGTGTAGGGCGCGGGCCGCTGGCGGTTCTGCGAGGCGCCGTAGAAGCGCAGCGCGAACTGGAAGAAGGTGGCGCCGTCGGCGCGGGCGCGCGCCTCTTCATCCGTCCTGGCGCACATGAAGAACGACACCAGCGCCATGTTCGGGTTGATCTCGTAGTCGGCGAGCTTGGTGAGGCGCTTGGTCATCGCGTTGTAATAGGCATGTACCCAGGCATGGGCGGCATCGGCGCTGACGAACTGGAAGCCGAGCGCGCCGAAGCCATGGCGGCCGGCGCGCTCGATGGTCGGCAGCTGCGAGCAGGCCATCCATAGCGGCGGATGCGGCTTCTGCACCGGTTTCGGCACGACGTTGCGCAAGGGGATGTCGAAGTACTTGCCGTGATGCTCGGACCCTGCGTCCTTGAACATCGGGAAGATCGCCGCGACAGCCTCCTCGAACACCTCCTTCTTGGTCTCCATGTCGCGACCGAACGGCGTCAGCTCGGTGATGGACGCGCTCTCGCCCATGCCGAATTCGCAGCGGCCGTTGGAGAGCAAATCGAGCACCGCGACGCGCTCGGCGACGCGGGCCGGATGGTTGGTGGTGAGCTGGAGGATGCCGTGGCCGAGCCTGATGTTCTTCGTGCGCTGGCTTGCCGCGGCGAGGAAGGATTCCGGCGAAGGCGAGTGCGAATATTCCTCGAGGAAATGATGTTCGACCACCCAGGCATGGTCGTAGCCGAGACGGTCGGCGAGTTCCATCTGCGAGAGCGCGTTCTGGTAGAGGGCGAGCTCGTCGCCGGCCACCCAGGGCCGCGGCAGTTGCAGTTCGTAGAAGATGCCGAACTTCATGACGCCTCTCCCGCATTGTTCTTTGTTGCGGGCATCTTAATGGGTGAGGCGGCGCTGTCTATGCGATCGCAATTCCGCCTTGCGGCAGAACGCGTCGTTCGGCGCGGCGGCCGTTGAGGACCATGCCGATGAAGGTGAAGCGCACCAGCAGATGATAGCTCGCCAGCATCGGCGGAATCGCAACGAGAAGAATGATTGCGAACTTGACGAGGCCGGGCCAGTCGAGCTGCGACAGGGTGACCTGCAAGGCCATCACGATCGGCAGATGGATCAGATAGAGCCAGTAGGAGGCATCGGCGAGGTAGCGCCAGGTCGGGCTGAAGCCGGACATGAAGCGGAGCGCCAGCCCGAGCGCCGCGAAGGTCGTTATCCAGATCGCGGGCGCATAGAGGACGACGGAGACGAGCCTCAGCGTGGCGAAGCTGTAGGGAAGTTTCGGCGCGCCGGGCGCGGAAAACATCACGCCGGACAAAACGAAGCCGATCAGGATCAGCGCGACCGCCAGCAGCAGATGCGCAAGCCAGCGCCGCTCGATCACCCGTAGCAGATCAATCTGCCGATGCAGCAGCCAGCCGGCGCCGAAGGCGGTGCCGAAACCGATCCAGGCCTGCGCATTGGTGATGAGCGATTGATCCGGCGTCCTCACCCCCATCACATTGACCCAGCGCGGGTCGAGCCAGAATGCGACCCCGATCGGGATCGCCAGAATGAGCGGCGCCAGCGGATTGCGGATCAGCCTGGCGAAGAGACGATCAACAACCACCGCTCGCAGCCTGCCCGACGCATCGAGCGAGACGATCGCGCCGCGGAGCAGCAGCGTGGCGACGTAGAGCTCCAGCAGAACGTAGAGAAACCAGAGATGGGTCAGGCGGAAAGCCGGCAAGGGCGGCAGCCACGTCCATTGGGGCGAACCGCCATTCGGAAAGGTCCCGGCCCAGCTGAACACCAGCGCGATCGACGTGAGCACGAGCGGCCAAGCGATCACCAGCGGCAAGGCGATCCGCTGCAAGCGGTCCTTGACGAAACCCCGGGCGCCCCGGCGATGAAAGCTCATGCGGGCAAAGAAGCCGGCCATCAGGAAGAAGGTCGTCATCCGGAAGACATGAATGGCGAAGGACAGCAGGCTCAGGATGACGCTCGGATGCGTGTCCTGGATGATCCAGAACCGGGGCGTGGCCAGCACGAACGACAAGGTCGCGTGCAGGACGATGCCAAGCAGCAGGGCGATGCCCCTGAGCGCATCGAGCGCGTGGAGCCGTTCGGATGCGGGCGTAACGGCGGTCGAATGGAGCACGGACAGGCTCTCGCTGGCTGGACGGGGCTTTCTGCCGCCAGTGTGTCCCATCGGGATGGCTCTCTCTCGCCCGATCCAAAAATCGGCTAGCCGATTTCTCGGCGCGGCGGGCTGATGTCGGGCCGGCTCAGCGCCTCGCGCCGGAATTCGGTCGGGGTCACGCCGGTCTCGGCCTTGAAGGCGCGGTTGAACGGCCCGATCGACTGGAAGCCGGCATCCATGGCGATGGTCAGCACCGGAACCTCCCGCTGCGTTAGATCGGCCAGCGCCAGCTTGGCATCCTCGATGCGATAGCGATTGAGGAACGCGTTGAAGTTGCGGTAGCCCAGCCCTTCGTTGATGGCCTGGCGCAGCCGATGCTCGGGAACCTGCAACCGCGCGGCCAGCGCCCCGATCGCAAGGCCTTCCTGCCGGTAGGTTCGCTCCACGCTCATCAGGTGGTCGAGGCGGCGCAACAGGATCGGGTCAACGACAACGCGGCCGGTGGGAGCACGGCTGGTCCCGCGGGCATCGCCGAAAGCGATGGCCGCGGTGGCGTCGGTGGCGGGGACGGCCGGCGGCGCGGCGAACGTCGCAAGGCCAGCGAGCATGGCCACCACGAACAGACCGAGCGCGACCGGCAGGCTGGCGGGCGCGCCGGGGACCGCGACGGGAATGGCGGCGAAGCCGGCACCGGCAAGGGTCGCGATGAGCCCGACATTGATGGCGAGGATCGCCAGCCGCAGCCGGCGCCGGCGCGCGACCAGATCGGCGCGCCAAGTCTTGACCGTCTGCACCGCGGCGGCGAGCGCCAGCGCCAGATTGACCAGCGCCAGGCCGCGGCCACCGGCCCCCGACCAAGCGGGCCAGTAAGCCCAGCTCAGCGTGAGCCCGAAGCCGAACGCCACGATGCCGAGCCACAGGGCGCCGTGCCAGCGCCTCAGCACGAAATCATCGTCGAACGCGGCGCGGGCCCACAGCCAGAATATGGCCGGCTGGCCCGACAGCATCGGCAACACCCACCACCATGACGATTTGGGAAAGAACGGCGCGGTCGCGATGGCGTAGAACACGCCGCCGGCCGACATCGCCATGCCCAGCACAGCCTGCTGGCTGCTCGCACGACGCAGCAGCGCCACGAGAATGATCAGGAGGAATACGCCGCTGGTTGCGCCGCGCAGTCCGAGATCGATGGCCGTGAGCCCCGTCACACCCTGTCGTCTCCATTTGAGAACGCAAGTCTCGCATCGCCGGGGGGCGTGCACAACCCCAACTTGTGCTTGCGCAGCTCCGACGGAGCCGGTTCGTGACACCTTGAAAGGTTGATCCAAATCAACGCGTCGGCCGGCTCGGTGCATCTAAATTGGGCGCGAGGCAACGGCCCGGATGCCGTCCCGATTCCCCATCACATTCAAAGAGACCGAACATGTCGGCCCCTGACGACGCGAAGTCGCGCGTGCGCCGTAAGCGCATGGAGATTTTCGCTTTCCTGTTCCTGACCGCGGTCGTGATGCCAGCCCTCGCGGTCGGAACGGTTGGCTCGTACGGCCTCGGCGTCTGGATCTACCAGATCTTCGCCGGCCCCCCGGGGCCGCCGCCCTCCCCGCATTGATCACCGAGACGCGAAAGACAGGCATCATGGCCCAAGGCTCATCCAACCAAGGCCCCCTCGACAAAGCCACCCTGAACCGCCGCGCATTGATCACCGGCCGGGTGCTCAGCGCCGAACGCATCGTGCCGCCGCCGGGCTGCGAGATCGCCAGCATTCTGGTGCAGGCGCGCCCCGAACGGCTCGCCGAGGTCGAAGCCGAGATCACCGGGCTGTCCGGCTGCGAGATTCACGGACGCGACGCACGCGGCAAGCTCGTCGTCGTGACCGAGGCGCCCGACGCCGGCAGTCTCGGCACCATGCTCAACACCATCCAGTCGCTGCAGCACGTCTATTCCGCGACGCTGGTCTTTCACGCCATCGAATCCGCCTAAGCGCCGGGAGAGCCATCATGACATCACCGAAGCTCGACCGCCGCCAGATGCTGAAGCTGGAGGCTGCCGCGATCGCGGCGGCCGCCGCCGGCATGCCGGCGCCTTCGCTTGCCGCCAACCTCGTCGCCGAACGCGAGGTCTCGGAACTGAAATGGGACAAGGCGGCCTGCCGCTTCTGCGGCACCGGCTGCTCGGTGATGGTCGCGACCAAGGAGAACCGCGTCGTCGCCACCCATGGCGACATCAAGGCCGAGGTCAATCGCGGCCTCAACTGCGTCAAGGGCTATTTCCTCTCCAAGATCATGTACGGCCACGACCGGCTGACGCAGCCGATGCTGCGCAAGAGAGACGGCAAATACGACAAGAACGGCGACTTCACGCCGGTCACCTGGACCGAAGCCTTCGACATCATGGAGGTGAAGTGGAAGGAGGCGATGAAGAAGCGCGGGCCGAACGGCGTCGCCATGTTCGGCTCCGGCCAGTGGACGATCTGGGAGGGCTATGCCGCCTCGAAACTGTTCAAGGCCGGCTTCCGCACCAACAACATCGACCCCAATGCGCGGCACTGCATGGCCTCGGCCGTCGCCGGCATGATGCGCACCTTCGGCATCGACGAGCCGGCCGGCTGCTACGACGACATCGAGGCGACCGATGCCTTCGTGCTGTGGGGCTCCAACATGGCGGAGATGCATCCCATCCTGTGGACGCGCCTGACCGACCGGCGGCTGTCGGCGCCGCATGTCCGCGTCGCCGTGCTCTCGACCTTCGAGCACCGCTCGTTCGACCTCGCCGACATCGGCATGGTGTTCAAGCCGCAGACCGACCTCTACATCCTCAACGCCATCGCCAACCACATCATCAAGACCGGCCGCGTCAACAAGGATTTCGTCGCCGCGCATACGACGTTCAGGAGGGGCCAGACCGACATCGGCTACGGCCTGCGGCCCGAGCATCCGCTGCAGAAGAAGGCGACGGGCGCGGCCAAGGCCAACGACTCCACCGACATGAGCTATGACGAGTTCGTCAAGTTCGTGTCGGATTACACGCTGGAGAAGGCGGCCGAGATGTCCGGCGTGCCGCTGAACCGGCTGGAGGCGCTTGCCGAGCTCTATGCCGACCCGAAGACCAAGGTGGTCTCGTTCTGGACCATGGGCTTCAACCAGCACACCCGCGGCGTCTGGTGCAACAACCTCGTCTACAACATCCATCTCCTGACCGGGAAGATCTCCTCGCCCGGCAACAGCCCGTTCTCGCTGACCGGCCAGCCCTCCGCCTGCGGCACCGCACGCGAGGTCGGCACCTTCTCGCACCGCCTGCCCGCCGACATGGTGGTGACCAACAAGGAGCACCGCGCCAAGGCCGAACACATCTGGCAGTTGCCCGAGGGCACCATTCCGGACAAGCCCGGCGCGCACGCCGTGCTGCAGAGCCGGATGCTGAAGGACGGCCTGATCAACGCCTATTGGGTGCAGGTCAACAACAATCTGCAGGCCGGCCCGAACGCCAACGAGGAAACCTATCCGGGCTTCCGCAACCCCGACAATTTCATCGTGGTCTCGGACGCCTACCCCTCGGTCACCGCGCTCGCAGCCGATCTGATCCTGCCGACCGCGATGTGGGTGGAGAAGGAAGGCGCCTATGGCAACGCCGAGCGGCGCACGCAGTTCTGGCACCAGCTCGTCCAGGCGCCGGGGGAAGCCAAGTCCGACCTCTGGCAGCTCATGGAGTTTTCAAAACGCTTCAAGACCGAGGAGGTCTGGCCCGAGGAGCTGATCGCCAAGAAACCCGAGGTCCGCGGCAAGTCGCTGTTCGACGTGCTCTACAGGAACGGCCAGGTCGACAAATTCCCGGTGAGCGACATCGAGGCGGGCTATCTCAACGACGAATCCAAGGCCTTCGGCTTCTACGCGCAGAAGGGCCTGTTCGAGGAATATGCCAGCTTCGGCCGCGGCCACGGTCATGACCTCGCGCCGTTCGACGCCTATCACCGCGAGCGTGGACTGCGCTGGCCCGTCGTCAACGGTCAGGAAACCAAATGGCGTTTCCGCGAGGGCAGCGACCCCTACGTCAAGCAGGGCGCGGACGTGCAGTTCTACGGCTATCCTGACGGCAAGGCGCGCATCTTCGCGCTGCCCTACGAGCCGCCGGCGGAATCGCCCGACAACGAGTATCCGTTCTGGCTTTCGACCGGCCGCGTGCTGGAGCACTGGCATTCCGGCACCATGACGCGGCGCGTGCCCGAACTCTACAAGGCGTTCCCGGAAGCCGTCTGCTTCATGCACCCTGATGATGCGCAGGAGATGAAGCTGCGACGGGGCGACGAGGTGAAGGTGGTTTCGCGCCGCGGCTTCATCCGCGCCCGTGTCGAGACGCGCGGCCGCGACCGGCCGCCGCGCGGCCTCGTCTTCGTGCCGTGGTTCGACGAATCCAAGCTGATCAACAAGGTCACGCTCGACGCCACCGATCCGATCTCGCTGCAAACAGACTTCAAGAAATGCGCCGTGCGCATCGAGCGGGTGAACGTGTCATGATGAAACGATCCGTAATCGCCCTGCTCGCCGTCGCGATCGCCGCGGGCGCGAGCTCGTTGACCGCGCAGACGATAAGCTCCGGCCTGCGCGGCCCGACCCCGCTCAATGACGAGGGGCCGGCGCCGCCAATGCTGCCGAACCGCAACACCTCCGAACGGGAGTCGCGGAACTATCCGGAGCAACCGCCCGTCATCCCGCACAATATCGACGGCTACCAGATCGACCTCAACGGCAATAAGTGCCTGTCCTGCCACGCCCGCGCGCGCACCGCGGAATCGCAGGCGCCGATGGTCTCGATCACCCACTTCATGGACCGCGACGGCCAGTTCCTGGCCTCGATGTCGCCGCGCCGCTTCTTCTGCACGGAATGCCACGTGCCGCAGAACACCGCCAACCCGCCCGTCAGCAACGACTTCACCGACATCGACACGCTGCTCTCGCGCGCAAGCCCGGGTGGCCGGCGATGACGACGACCGCTGACGAGCCCGATGCGGAGCTGAAAGCCAAGCGTGGCTTCATCGCGCGCGTGTGGGATTTCGCGCTCGAGCTGTGGGGCGTGCTGTCGCGGCCGAGCACCGTGTTCGCGCTCGGCACGCTGGTGCTCGCAGGCTTTGCCGCCGGCGTGATCTTCTGGGGCGGTTTCAACACCGCGCTGGAGCTGACCAACACCGAGAAATTCTGCACCGGCTGCCACGAGATGAAGGACAACGTCTTCGCCGAGCTGAAATCGACCATCCACTTCTCCAACAGATCAGGCGTGCGTGCGACCTGCCCCGACTGCCACGTGCCGCACAACTGGACCGACAAGATCGCGCGCAAGATGCAGGCCTCCAAGGAGGTCTGGGGCAAGATCTTCGGCACGATCGACACCCGCGAGAAGTTTTTGGATCACCGGCTCGAGCTGGCGGCCCATGAATGGGCGCGCTTCAAGGCCAATGATTCCCTGGAATGCCGCAACTGCCACAGCGCCGATTCCATGGACATCACCAAGCAGTCGCCGCGGGCCTCGGTGGCGCACCAGCGCTTCCTGTTTTCCGGCGAGAAGACCTGCATCGACTGCCACAAGGGCATCGCCCACCACCTGCCCGACATGCGCGGCGTGCCGGGGTGGCAATAGGGCCGATCCGGGCCGCTTGAACGGGCGGGGCGAATGGTTAGTTTTGAGGTCCGGCGAATCGCTTCGTTTCGCCCTTCCTCAAGACAGTCATGGCCACTTTCACCCCGCATCAGGATGCCGCGCTCAAAGCCGTCGGCGACTGGCTCAAGGCAAAACCCGGACGTAACGGCACCCCGCCGGTGTTCCGTCTGTTCGGCTTTGCCGGCACCGGCAAGACCACGCTGGCGCGGCACATCGCCGAGGGCGTCGACGGCGAGGTGAAGTTTGCCGCCTTCACCGGCAAGGCGGCGCTCGTCATGCGCAACAAGGGTTGCGACGAGGCCTCCACCATCCATTCGCTGATCTACCGCGCCCGGGAATCCGGCGAGGAGCAGCCGAGCTTCGAGCTCTGGGACGACGCGCCGGCATCAAAAGCAAAGCTGATCGTGATCGACGAATGCTCGATGGTCGATGCCGAGCTCGGCCGCGACCTGATGTCGTTCGAATGTCCGCTGCTGGTGCTGGGCGATCCGGCCCAGCTGCCGCCGATCCAGGGCGGCGGCTTCTTCACCAATTCCGAGCCGGACGCGATGCTGACCGAGGTGCACCGCCAGGCCCAGGACGATCCGATCGTGCGGATGTCGATGGACGTGCGCGAGGGACGCGAGCTCGACATCGGCCGCTACGGCGAGAGCGAGGTGGTGTCGCGCAAGGAGCTCGATCCCGATCGCGTCATGGGCGCCGACCAGGTGCTGGTCGGCCGCAACAACACCCGCCGCGCCTACAACATGCGGGTGCGTCAGCGCCAGAACATCGAGGACGTCTTTCCGGTCGCCGGCGACAAGCTGGTGTGCCTGCGCAACAACCGCAAGAAGGGCCTGTTCAACGGGGGTCTGTGGCGCGTCAAGTCGCGCAACACCTCGCGCTCCAAGTCGCGCATCCTGTCGATGCGGCTGTCGCCGGACGAGGATTTCGGCCACAAGGTGACGAAGGTGTCGGTGCGCGCCGATTGTTTCGAGGGCGGCGTCGAGCAGATCGCCTGGGAGCAGCGCAAGCCCTACGACGAGTTCGACTACGGCTACGTCCTCACCGTGCACAAATCGCAGGGCTCGCAATGGGACGACGTCGTGCTGTTCGACGAGAGCTTTGCGTTTCAGGATAGCAGGGCGCGGTGGCTGTACACGGGCATTACGCGGGCGGCGAAACGGCTCAGCATCGTGGTTTGAAGATCGTAGGGCGGGTTAGCGCAGCGTAACCCACCACTGTTGTTCTCGGCGGAGAAAGAAGAGGTGGGTTACGCTGCGCTAACCCACCCTACAAACTCACTTCCCCGCCACGAAATAGAAATCCTCCCGTCCCGGCGGCGAGCCGTACGTGAACGGCTGCTGCTCGTGCCTGGTCGCGCTCCAGACGTCGTCGCGGACGATGTCGAACAATTTCCGGATCTCGATCTTCGGCACCTTGATCTCACGGGCGAGCGCGGTGGAGAACGGGCTGTCGGCGCCATTGTCGCCGTCGATCGCGGTCTCGCCGTGCTTGGCGGCGTAGACCACCATGAAGCCGGCACCGGGCTCGATGTTGGAAAAGCCCTTGTCGACCAGCTTCAGCGACAGCGTGTGCTGCATGGTCGGCGCGAACGGATTGTCGCGGCAGGCATCCAGGATCACGAGGCGCACTTTTCTTGCGGCGCCGACCGCGGCGATCACCTGCTCCAGCGCGACGGCTTGCGTCTCGGCGTCCCGGTCGACGGCGAGCTTGGCATCGACGGGCACGAGGTAGTTCACCCCGCCGATCTCGAAACCGTGGCCGGCATAATAGACCACGGCCCAATCGGCCTTCTCCGCCTCGTCGGCGAAAGCCTTCAGCGCATCGAAGAACTTGTCGCGGGTGAGATCGCTGACCGAGATCACGGTCTGGAAGCCGACATCCTTCAACACGCCCGCGATCAGCTTCGAATCGCGCGGCGGATTGGGCAGGGCATGGACGTTCTTGTAGGCCCCATTGCCGATCACCAGCGCGACGCGGCGCCCGGTGGGCGCAGCCCCCGGCGTTTGCGGCGTCAGCGCCGCGAGCCGCTCCTGCGCGATGGCGCGGGCGCGCGCGACGTCGAGCTCGTCGAATTTCGTCAGCGAATAGGCCGCGGAGCGATAGTCAGCGCGGGCCTGGGCGAGATCCTTCCTGCGCTCGTAGATCTGGCCGCGGCCGGAAAGCGCGCGGACACTGTTCGGATTGAGCTGAAGCGCCGCGTTGTAATCCTTCAGCGCGGCGTCGAGATCGCCCTTCATGAAATAGACTTCAGCGCGATTGTTGATGGCATAGACATTCTTCGGCTGCCGCTCGATCAGGGCGTTGCAGTCGGCAAAGGCCTGGTCATACTTGCCCATCAGGCCGTAGGTGGTGCAGCGGTTGCCGGCGATCTGCTGCGCGGTCGGATCGATCTTCTCGGCCTCGGCAAAATCGGCGATGGCGCCGTCATAGTCCTTCATGAGCGTGCGCACGCGGGCCCGATTGGTCCAGGCGAGCAGGAATTTGGGCGTGTATTTGATCGACAGGCTGAAATCGTCGAGCGCGCTTTGCAGCGCGCCCCTGCGCAGCTGGATGGTGCCGCGATTGTTGTAGGGAACGCCGTAAGTCGGGCGCTTCTGAAGCGCCAGATTGTAGTCGGCCATCGCGAGGTCGTCCTGGCCGGTTCGCTCATAGGCGATGCCCCGCGAGTTGAGCGTGACGACGTTGTCGGGATCGAGCCCAACGGCAATGGACAAGGTCTCGATCGCGTGGACGTAGTCGCGCTTGTTGACCATCGCATTGCCGCGCACGGTGAGCGCAACGGCCTTGTCCTTGCCGGTGAGCCGGTCGGCGCTGAGCAGGTTTTCGCAAGCCGTCACACGCGCCTGAAAATCCGCCTGGCGGTCGCGGCAGGTGGCGAGGTCGTCGCCGAGTTGGGGGTCAGCCGTGGCGATCGCGACGCCGCAGAGGAGTACGACTGATGTCAGAGGGATGACGCGCAGCATGTTGTCAGATCAGCTCCAGCCACCACCATTTTAAGTCGATCAGCGATCACGCCGGTTCATCTAGCCTGGGGTTCCCCCACCCGCCAAGCCGGGCCGCAAGGTGGGGCCCCTTTTCACGGACTCGTGTCGCGCCGGCTGTAACAATCGCCCGGCACGTCCGTATCTGGAGTGTCCGAAATTGCCGGGCAGGCTGTTCGCCCGCCCTCAACCGCCCTAGACTGTCAGGCCTTCTGATAAGAGGATCCGCCATGCGCCGCTCCGTCCTGTCCCTGCTCGCCGCCACCGCCGTCCTGTCGCTGGGCTTTGCCCTACCGACCCGGGCCGCGGAAGACGCCGTCGTGATTCCCGCCCCCGCGATGGACGCAAGCCCCGCGACCGGCATCCAGACCGCGGTCATCGCTGGGGGATGCTTCTGGGGCGTGCAGGGCGTATTCCAGCACACCGCCGGCGTCGTCAACGCGGTCTCCGGTTATGCCGGCGGCACCAAGGCGACGGCGGATTACGAGACCGTCTCGACCGGCCGCACCGGTCACGCCGAGTCGGTCGAGATCAAGTTCGACCCGAAGAAGATCTCCTACGGCAAGATCCTGCAGATCTACTTCTCGGTGGCGCACGACCCGACCCAACTCAACCGCCAGGGCCCGGACACCGGCACGCAATATCGCTCGGCGATCTTCACCACCTCCGACGAGCAGAAGAAGGTCGCGGAGGCCTATATCGCCCAGCTCAACTCCGCCAAGGTGTTCAGCAAGCCGATCGTGACCAAGATCAGTGCGCTGGAAGCGTTCTACCCGGCCGAGGCCTACCACCAGGACTATCTGACGCTGCACCCGAACCAGCCCTACATCGCCTATAACGACATCCCGAAGGTCGAGAACCTGAAAAAGCTGTTCGCGGATAACTACATTGAGAAGCCGACGCTGGTGAGTGCCAGCAAGGCCACCAACTGATCGCAAGGTCATCAGACACAACGGGAGACCCATGCCCGACACCAAGACAAAAACCACAGAGACCAAAACCACCGACAAGGTCATCAAGAGCGAAGAGCAGTGGCGGCGCGAATTGACGCCGATGCAATATGCGGTGCTGCGCGAGAAGGCGACCGAGCGTCCCTTCACGGGCGAGTATGAACACGACCATCGTGCCGGCACCTATGTCTGCGCCGGCTGCGGCAACGAACTGTTCGAATCCGACGCCAAGTTCGATTCCGGCTGCGGCTGGCCGAGCTTCACCGCCCCTGCCGTCGAGAGCCATATCGACGAGGAGCGGGATACGACCCACGGCATGATCCGCACCGAGGTGCTCTGCTCCAAATGCAGCGGCCATCTCGGCCATGTCTTCCCTGATGGTCCCGGGCCGACCGGCCTGCGTTATTGCATCAACTCGGCAGCGCTGAAGCTCGAGCCGAAATAAGACGACGTGCCGCCGGGTTCCGCCATGGAACCCGGCGGCACGATGTGCTTTTCTTCTGTGGCGGCGCGGCCGTTGCGCCTGATCCGGCGGCCGCCAGGGAGGCGGCCAAGGAGAGCGCCATGTCACTCGGGACCATCCTGATCATCCTGGTGATCATCTATCTCTTGGGCGGCCTGTCCGGCCGGATCGGCGGCTATGGCTACGGCATGGGCCATTCCGGCATGGGCATCGGCGGCGTCGTACTCGTGGTGCTGATCGTCCTGTTGCTTGCCGGCAAATTATAAACCACTTAAGCGATTGATATCACTTATATTATCCCCTCTGCGGGGCTGCCATGCGTGGATTCATCATCTCCCATCGCAGGGGTCGCATTTCTGTCAAAACAGCCTATATTAGGGGGCGAAAATGACATGCGGCGGGCCCGCGCCATTGCGGCCCCTGCCCTCCCCAACCCCACGCGCTTAAAGCCCCAGAGAAGATCACGAGGTCTTTGACCATGCGTCCACTGCGTCCGTTCAACTTCAACACTTCCGCCGAACTCTTCCCCGCTGCGATCCGCAAGAAGAAGCGCGCCGGCTTCACCTATCGCCGGTTCGGCACCGCGGCTGAGGCCGTGCAGTTCGCGATGGAGCAGTTGCCGACGGATTCGCTGAATGGCGCGTATCTCCAGGTCGAGGAAGCCCGTTTCGACCAGAACGGCATCCGCTCCCTCTATGAGAGCGAAGCCTTCCCGCTGCCGCGCCGTCCCAAGCCGGCGCCGGCCGCCGAGACCGACGCCGACGCGGCGTAAGTCTTCTAAAAGCCTCCGATGTGTGCAGAAAGCGCGATGGCCGAAAGGCTGTCGCGCTTTTTGCGTTGTGGGGCTTTCTTTCCGCTCTCCGTCATTGCGAGCGCAGCGAAGCAATCCAGACTGCCGCCGCGGAAAGATTCTGGATTGCTTCGCTGCGATCGCAATGACGACGCAGAGAGATCCGGCGCATTGTCGACCGGTTGAGTTCGCGGCACGCGCCCCAAGCTCTCGCGCTACATCCGCGGCTGCTTGTCGAGCCAGCGGCGCAGGAGGCGGACGTTGCGCATGTTGGCGCGGAACATGACGTCGAAGGCATCGCCCGCGAACGGCACCATGCCGACCACGCCGTCGACCGCGACATTGCCCAGCATCCGCGCGGTAATGTACCAGGGCGCGCCCAGCGCGCGGGCCTCGCGCACCAGCCACAGCGAGATCGCGGTGGTGATGATGTCGCCGATCACGGGGATCAGGCCGATCAACCCGTCAATGCCGTAGCGGATATTGGTGCCCGGCAGGATGAAGGCGACGTCGAGCAATCTTGCGATCGCCTCGAGCCGCGCGATCCGCTGCTCGCGCGTCAGATTGCCGAAGGGATTGCCTTGTCCGAATTCGAAGCGGAATTCCTGGAACCCCTGCTCCAGGGTTTCGGGCGGGATCTCACGGCCGTCCTGGTCGATGATCGGTCCGCGCGCGTCGCGTCCCGAAGAGCCGGCGCGCGACTCCATCCCGGAACGAGACCTGCGTGGCGAGAGGATGTCATCGTCGGTCATGGTCATGCCATCAGCAAACGCACGGACGGGGCAGAAGTTGCTGCGTCGCGTCCAAAGGTCGCGCGCTCAGCTCGCCGCTGCCGCCGGTTGCGGCTCCTCGACATAGTGATGCACGACCCAGGACGAGAGCACCGACGGCACGAAGCCGACCAGGCCATACAGGACGAACTGCACCGCGCCCGAATCCGACCCGCGCGAGCTGTAGGTGAACGCGGCGAGGATGAAGGCGAACAGGCCGACCAGCAGCATGCGCAGGCCCGGTCGGATACGCCTCACATGCATCAGAATGTCGTCGACCGCACCGATCATCAGCGACGGCAGGAAGCCGAACAGATAGCTGTATTGCAGCGTCTTGAAGAACACGGCGAACAGCTTGCCGACCTCGCTGAGACTGGTCTGCTCCCAATAGCCGGACTGGTAGGTCGTGGTCAGCAGCAGCAGAAAGCCGCCCACGAACGGGCCAATGAGGCCAAACACCAGATAGCGCTTCATCGAGGACTCCTCATGCTCGGCGGCTTTTATAGCAGCGCGGCCGGAACCTTGGATAGCGGTTACGGGCGGCTTTGGTGGGAACAAGTGGCAAGGCGACGAGTTCAGACAGGACCTGAAATTCACCCGTCAGATCCGGAGCCGCCGATGTCTCGTAAACTATTGTTGCTGGCGACGATCACGCTCACGGCCCTCGGCGACCTGTCGACCGCGCCCGCCTTCGCGCAGGGCCACATGGGCACGCCGCAGGAGCAGAACGCCTGCTCGCGCGACGCCTCGCGGCTGTGCCGCAAGGATCTCGGCAATGACGGAGCGGTGCAAGGCTGCCTGCAGGCCAACCGCGCCAAGCTGTCGAAGTCATGCAGCAAGGTGTTCGCGAGCCACGGCATGTAGGCGCGCGCCACCATTCGCGTGACGATCGCGCAACAACTGCGAATTCCTTCGCATCTCCCATTGAAGCTTCGCGACTTTCGCGCATACTCGAATCGGGCGGCGCAGCACTTTTCGATTCGAACATCAGGAAATCGAGCGACCACACACGGGATTGAGCTCCCGGCGTGAAGGCTGTGACATGCGGCAGATCAAGCCGCGTGCGGCGCCCCAAAACAAAGTGGTTCAACCCACGGAACTCGGGGACGCATTCTTCATGACACGCAGCAGCCAGACACTCGCTTCGCTATTTGCCTTCGCCGCCACAGCCCTCGCGCTCCAGACATCGCCAAGCCTTGCCTTCTCGTCCGAAGCGCAGCAGATGTGCTCGGGCGATGCGATGCGGCTGTGCTCCAGTGAAATCCCTGATATCCCGCGCATCACCGCCTGCATGGTGCGGAACAAGTCGCAAGTGAGCCCGGGCTGCCGCGCTGTGATGGACCGCGAGCACGCCGCCGCCACGGCGGCGCGCAAGCGCGAAGCGGCGGCGCAGTAGGAGAACTGCCAGTTTGGAAGGTGCTCAGCGCTCCCCGCTGGGGAGAGGTGAAGAGCCTAGTCGCCCCACTGCCCGAAGGCGTCGTTGAAGGCGCGCTCGCCGGGGGCGCCCTTCTCGATGGCGATGATAGCGCGGCGCTGGTTGGCGTAGACCAGCGGCACGTCGAACCACGAGCGCTCCTTCAGGAGCTGGACGTTGCGGCTGCGGTCGGCATCAACATTGGAGAGCCCGACCAGGAAGAAGCCGTCGGTGACCTTGACGGCGAGCCCTGCCAGCGGCGTGCCGCGCGCCTGCTCGTTCGACTTCATCAGGATGCCGGGCACGTTGGAGACGCTGCCGCCCGGAAAGTCCGGCGGCAGGATGAAGGTCAGCTCGGCCGTATGGCTTGCCGGCAGCGACGAGTCGGTGTTGCGGCGGAACGACATCGTCATCTTGAACTTGCGGTCGGGGATCTCGATGTCGGCGCGTACGGCGAGGTCGGCCTTCTGGTTGCCCGACGCCTTGATCGGCTCGAGCCGCCACACCACCGAGCCGACATATTGCTTGCCCTTCGGATCGGACGGATCCTCGTCATAGAGCACGACCTTCTGCGCCACCGGCGCGGCCGGCTGGTCGCTCGCCGAGGGCTGGCCGACGCGATCCGGAATCTTCGGCTTGCTCTGCGGCTGCGAGGTGTCCTTCGGCGCCTCCACCACCAGGGTGGGCGAGGACTTGAACAGATTGGTCGCGATCTGGATCAGCGGTTTGCCCCAGAGGATGCCGGCGCCGACCAGGATCAGCACGATGCCGATGGCGATCGCACTCTTGAACGGGAAGACCGAGGCCCGGCCGGTCCGCTTCTTGGCGTTGCGATCGAGCACGGGGATGTGTGGACGCGCCGACGGGGGCTGCGGCGTGTAGCGCTCGGCCTCCTCCATCGACTCGTCATAGGAATAGGACGCATCGCCCTCGGCGGCGCGATTTTCCAGGCTCGGCTCAAGCCGGTCGAATTCCGGCGAGGGCGAGGGCACGTTGGCATAGGTGCGGCGCGCAGCCCGGTTGGCCTGCGCCGCGGCGCCGCCGAGATCGTTGGCGTCGGCGGTGATGTCGCGGAAGCCGCGCACACCCGGCGACGGCGGCAAGGGCGGCGGCGGTGCGCCATCCGACGGGCGGCGGGGCGGCGAGCGGTCGCGCCCGGCCGGCGGCTCCGGGGGAGCCGGCTGGCGCGGCGCATCGAAACGCGGGGCGCGCGGCGGACGTGGGGCCTCGCTTTGGTCGTCACCACCTGCGGGCGGACGATCGTTGCGCGGCGGCGGCGCGGCGGGACGGGCCCGGGGTGGCGCAGCCGGCTGAGCGGGTGCGGGCGGATTGTTGTCGGCCGCTCGCGCGCTGGCCCGGCGGAACGCATCGCCGCTGCCGCCTCCGCTAGCGCCTCCACTCCTGGCCCCGCCACCGGGACGCGAGGCCTCGCGGGCCCGCTGGGCGGCCTCCGATTCGACCTTGCGGACGGCCTCTTCCAGCGACAGCCGCTCGCGCGTGATCTCGGATTCGGAGAGCGGCGGCTGCACGCTGCGCAGCTGCGCGATCAGGGCCGTGCGCGCCCGTTCATAGAGCGCGCGCCGGCTCTCGCCGGGAGCGTTCGGGTCCAGGGCGGCAATCGCGCGGGCAATCAGCGGATAGTAATCAGCCATTTCTACTCAACTATACCCGCGTCCTGGTAAGAGATCGTTAAGCCTCAAACGGGTTTTGCACCAGGATAGTATCCTCGCGTTCGGGGCTGGTGGAAAGCAGCGCCACCGGGCACCCCACCAATTCCTCGATCCGGCGGACATATTTGATGGCCTGGGCCGGCAGCTGGGCCCAGGACCGGGCATTGGCGGTCGGCTCCTTCCAGCCCTCGATGGTCTCGTAGATCGGCTCGACCCGGGCCTGGGCGCCCTCGCCCGCCGGGAAATAATCGATCTCCTTGCCATCGAGCTTGTAGCCGACACAGACCTCGATCGTGTCGAAGCCGTCGAGAATGTCGAGCTTGGTCAGGGCCAGGCCGGTGATGCCGCAGGTCCGCACAGTCTGGCGGACCAGCACGGCATCAAACCAGCCGCACCTGCGCTTGCGCCCGGTGTTGACCCCGAACTCGCGGCCTCTGCGGCCGATCTCCTCGCCAATCTCGTTCAGGAGCTCGGTCGGAAACGGCCCCTGGCCGACCCGGGTCGTATAGGCCTTGCAGATGCCGAGCACGTAGCCGACCGCGTTCGGGCCGAGGCCTGTTCCGGTCGCAGCCTGCGCCGCCACGGTGTTGGACGAGGTGACGTAAGGGTAGGTGCCATGGTCGACGTCGAGCAGCGCGCCCTGCGCGCCTTCGAACAGGATGCGCTTGCCGGCACGCCGCTCGGTATCGAGCAGACGCCAGACGGTCTCCGCATAAGGCA
This sequence comes from Bradyrhizobium campsiandrae, assembly GCF_014529705.1. Taxonomy (GTDB): domain Bacteria; phylum Pseudomonadota; class Alphaproteobacteria; order Rhizobiales; family Xanthobacteraceae; genus Bradyrhizobium; species Bradyrhizobium campsiandrae. The sequence goes on along the minus strand of NZ_JAANIH010000054.1, from coordinate 13,121 downwards.
GCAGCTGCGGCGCCAGCGCGCTCAGTTCCTTCAGGATCTCCTTGCCGTCGAATTCCGGCAGGTTGAGGCCGCGACGGAGCGCGTTGTGGTGCGCCAGGAGACGATCGATCTTGTGCGGCAGCGTGTCGAGATCGGCGAGGTCCATCAGGCGGATCGCGCGCCGGCCGACCTTGTCCTCATAGGCAGGGCCGATGCCGCGCCGTGTGGTGCCGATCGCGGTCGCCGAATTGGAGGATTCGCGCAGCGCGTCGAGCTCGCGGTGCAGCGGCAGGATCAGGGTCACGTTCTCAGCAACGCGCAGATTCTCCGGGCCGACCGCGACGCCCTGGCCCCGCAGCTTGGTGACCTCGTCGAGGAAAGCCTGCGCGTCGAACACCACGCCGTTGCCGATCACCGCCAGCTTCGACGGGCGCAGCACGCCCGAGGGCAACAGCGCGAGCTTGTAAGTCTCGCCGTTGATGACCAGCGTGTGGCCGGCGTTATGGCCGCCCTGGAAGCGCGCGACGATGTCGGCCTGCTCCGACAACCAGTCGACGATCTTGCCCTTTCCTTCGTCGCCCCATTGGGCGCCGACGACGACAACATTGGCCATTCGCGGGGATTCCCTTCGAAGATTTTAGATGCGCCCAGCCAATCCACGGCCGGGGCCGCTCGCACGCGAGGCAGCCAACCGGATAAAGGATGCAGCCCCTCTAGGCAAGCAAGAACGGGGCTTTTTTCGGGCCCAATACGCGATCCAAGCCTTTGATATCCCCTTAAAATCCGTCCTGCCGGGCCGGCGTCTACGACGTTAGGCGCGGATGCGGCCGTCGACGACTTCGATGATGCGGTCGCAGCGCTGCGCGAGGTCCATATTGTGGGTGACGAGCAGGAAGCTCGTTCCGCTGTCGCGGTTGACCTGCCGCATCAGCTCGAACACGGCATCCGCCGATTTGGTGTCGAGATTGCCGGTCGGCTCGTCGGCCAGCACGAGGTCCGGCTCCATGGCGAGCGCGCGCGCCACCGCGACCCGCTGCTGCTGGCCGCCCGACATGTTGTTGGCGAGGTTGCCGGCGAACTTCGCCAAACCCACCTGCGCCAGCAGCCGGTCCGCCCGCGCCTCGATATCGGCGGCCGGAAAGCCGCGATCGACCAGCATCGGCATCATGACGTTCTCCCGCGCCGTGAAGGCCGAGATCAAGAGATGATACTGGAAGATGAACCCGATGGTATGGCCGCGCAGGCGGGTGATCTCGGCATCGCCGAGCGCGGCGGTGTCGTGCCCCTTGATCGAGAGCCGGCCCGAGGTCGGGCGATCGAGCAGGCCCACGATGTTGAGCAGCGTGCTCTTGCCGGAGCCCGACGGGCCGATCAGTGCGAGAAACTCGCCATGGTCGAGCTCGAGGTCGATGTCGTGCAGCACCTCGGTCTCGGTCGGCAGCCCGACATTGTAGGCCTTGCACACCCGCTCGAGCTTGAGGATCGCATCAGCCACGGATCGCCACCACCGGATCGAGTTTTGCCGCGCGAACCGCCGGCGCCATCGCGGCCAGGATGCCGGTGACGGTGGCAAGCAGGGCCGTATAGACGAACAGGGATCGCTCCAGGATCAGCGGAAACAATTCGGTGCCGTCGGCCTGACGGGCCACCGAATGCCAATAGACCAGCGCGAACGCGCCCATCGCCGCGCCGAACAGCGAGCCGACGAAGCCGAGCAGGCCGCCCTGAACCAGGAAGACGCGCAGGACCTGCGCCCGCGAGGTCCCCATCGCACGCAGGATGCCGATGTCCTTGGAACGCTGGATCACCGAGACGATGAGCACCGCCGCGATGCCGAACGCCACGGAGAGGCCGACGAAGAGGCGGATCAGGGTGTTGGTGTTCTGCTGGGCCTGCACCGCGGTGAAGAACTGCGCGTTTGTCTTGATCCAGCTGTCGGCCTCGACAACGTTGGCGGCCTGGATGCGCTGGGCGATGTCCTCGGCCGCATAGATGTCGGTAACGGTGATGTCGATCGTGGTGATGCCGCCGATCATGCCGAGCAGCGATTGCGCGGTGCGGAGCGCGGCGTAGCAGACGCGCTGGTTGACGCTCTTGTTGCCGAGGTCGACGATGCCCGAGATCGTGAGCACGCGCGTTGCGCCGGACGCGGCGCGAATGTTGAGCTTGTCGCCGACGGTCGCTCCGAGATCCTTCGCAAGCTCGGTGCCGATGATGATGTCTTCGCTGGTGAGGCGAGGTTCGCCGGCGACGATATAGTCCGGCACCTTCACGATCTTGAAGTAGGAGTCCGGCTCGACGCCCGACAGGTTCACCGAACGGCTGGCATCGCCGCGCACCGCGAGCACCGAGCCGAGGATCGTCGGCGACACCGTGACGACCTCGGGCATCGCCTGCATCTGCGCCCTGATCTTCGGCCATTGGTCGATCGAGATCACCCGCTGGCTCGGACGCTGCACCACCGCGTCCTCGATCTCGCCTCCGGCATTGCGCAGCGGGCGCGCGATCTGATCCGGCGAGAGCAACTGGATCTGCGGCTGCGAGGTCAGGACGCGCTTGATGAAATTGGCCTGGAGCCCCGCGAGCATCGCCGACATGAAGACGATGACGCCGACGCCGATCGAGATGCCGCCGATGATGAAGATGGTCTGCAGCCGGCCTTCGCGCAGGAAGCGCACGGCCATGGTCCATTCGATCGGCAGCCAGTGGTTCATGGCAGCACGGGCCGCACGCGCTGGCCGGTCAGAACGCCGGAACTCTGCGGGATCGCAACGTCGCCTGTCGCAAGACCGTCGATGATCTCGACATGGCTGTTGCCGTGCAGGCCGATCTTCACCGCCCGCTGACTGGCGCGCCCGTCCCTGATGCCGAGCACCCAGGGGTTATTCGACAGGACGTCATGCACCGAGCGCAGCGGCAGGATCCGCGCATCGTCGCGCGCGGCGACCTCGACATCGACCGACACGGTCATGTCCTGGCGCAGATAGTCCGGCGGATCGGAGACCGTCAGCTTGACCTCGACGGAGGCGCGGGAAATGTCGATGCCGGGATTGATATAGGTGATGGTGGCGGGGAAGCGGCGGTCAGGATAGGCGTCGGCCGACGCAACCGCCTTCTGCCCGAGCGAGATCTTGCCGAGATTGCGTTCGTCGATCTGCAAGACGAGCTGCACGTCGCCCGCCGGCGCAAGCACGAGCAGGGCCTTGCCGGGCTGCACGACGGTTCCCCGCTCGACACTGCGCGAGATCAGGACACCGTCGCGGGGCGCCGTGATCGTCGCATAGCCGAGCCGGGATTCCGCGGTGTCGAGATTGGCCCGCGCCTGGTTGGCCTGGGTCTGCGCCATCACGTAATCACTGCCGCCGGGGCTCGCCGTATAGACCTGAAATTGCGCCGAGCGCATCGCCGCGCGCGCGACGTCGAGAGTCTTCTGGGCATCATCGAGCGCGGCCCGTGTCGCATAGCCGTTGTGTTCGAGCTGGGCCGTGCGGTCATAGGTCTGCTGGGCGTTGAGCAGCGTCGCCTGCGCCTGGGTCAGCGCCTCCCTGGCCGATGGCAGCGTCAGCTCCTCGAGCTGCTTGATGCGTGCCTCCGCCTGCGCCACCGCGCCCTGCGCCTGCACCATGGTCGCCCTCAATTCACGGGATTCCAGCGCGATCAGCGGCTGGCCCTTGGCGACCTTTTCACCCTCCTGAACCAGCACGTCCTGCACCGTGCCGGTGATCTGGCTGCCGATCTCGACGCGATACGGCGTTTCGACATGGCCGCTCGCGACAACCGTCTCGACGAGACGGCCGAGCTTGACCTGGTCCACGACGACCGCCGGGCCGAACAGCACCCGCGCGCCCTGCCAGATGCCGAGCCCGAGCAGGACCATCACCGCGAGAATGAACCATTTGTGACTGAGAAATCCCGACCACAGCCCAGTGACGGAAAACCATCGCCTGTGCCGGGTCAGGACGATAGTTTGCTCGACCATGACATCGTCCCGCAACGCGCCGCACCGGCGGACGAATCCCGCGGATCCGCTATCGCCCGGCTCGTTCATCACGACGCTATCCTGCGGACGAAAATCGAGATTGTTCTAGGTCAAGAGGTTACGGCGAATTTAGAGGCATCTGCCGACGCGAGAGGTCCAGTCACCGGGAGCTTCGCTTGCTGGAAAGTCCAACTCACGCCGACACCAAGTTCTGGCGCCTGTCACCGCTCGACCTCTGCAGCAGGCTCGGCTGTGGCCAGACCGGCCTGACCGCAGCCGAGGCCGCCGAGCGCCTCGACCGTTTCGGACCGAACAGCGATGCACCAGCGCGCATCGAGGGCACGATGCGCGCGATCCTGCGCCGCCTGCTCGAGCCGCTGTCGCTGATCCTGCTGGTGGCGGGTATCGTCTCGATGCTGACCGGAGACGGCATCGGCGGCCTGATCATCGTGCTGATCCTCGCGCTCTCGATCGGGCTCGACACCGTCCAGGAAGGCCAGGCGGTCCGCGCCGCCGAGATTCTCCGCCGTTCGGTCGCCCTGAAGGCCGAGGTCCGGCGCGACGGCGCCTTTGTCGAGATCGACGTCGACCGGGTGGTGCCCGGCGATCTGCTGCGCGTCCGCGCCGGCGACATCATCCCGGCCGATGCGCTGGTTCTGGAGAGCACGGCATTCACGGCCGGAGAGGCCGCGCTCACCGGCGAGCCTTACCCGGTGCCGAAGCGCGCCGGCAGCGGCGCCGACCTCAACGACACCTCGAACGCGCTGTTCCGCGGCGCGGTGGCGCAGACCGGGGAGGCGATCGCGCTCGTCGTCAGGACCGGGCGCGACACTGTGTTCGGAGCGGCAGCCTCCGCTCTTGCGGAGACTCAGGCGCCCTCCCCCTTCGAGCGCGATTTGCGCGAGTTCGGGCTCGTCATCGCGCGCGCCACGCTGGCGCTGGTGCTGATCGTGCTCACCGTCCGCGTCGTGTTCGGCCGGCCGGTGCTCGATTCTCTGCTCTTTGCCGTCGCGCTCGCGGTCGGGCTGACGCCGGAACTGCTGCCGATGATCACCACGGTGACGCTGTCGCGCGGTGCGCTGCGCATGGCCGGGCGCAAGGTGATCGTGAAACGTCTTGCCGCGATCCACGACCTCGGCGCCATGACCGTGCTGTGCACGGACAAGACGGGCACGCTGACCTCGGCCGAGATCACGCTTGCGAGAAGCCTCGATGCTGCAGGCAAGGACGACACCCGCGCCGCGCATCTCGGCGCCATCGCGGCATCGCTCGGCGGCGACCGCGGCGCGCTCGATGCTGCGCTCGTCGCCGGCCGGCCGGACGCCGCCCAAGGCTGGACGCTCGCCGGACGGCAGGCGTTCGACTTCTCACGCCGGCTCGGATCGGTGCTCGCGACCGGCCCCGAGGGCGCGCTGCTGATCGTCAAGGGCGCGCCGGAAGCGGTGCTCGCATTGTGCGCAATGGACGAGGCTGCGCGTGAAGCGGCGATGGGCCGCGTGCACGAGCTTGCGACCGGAGGCCTCCGCACCGTGGCCATCGCCTCGCGGGCCTGGAGCGGAGCCCTGCGCGAGGTGGAGACGGACGACGAGACCGACCTCGTGTTCGAAGGATTCTGCGCCTTCGCCGATCCGCCGAAGCCGACGGCCGCGGCCGCGATCGCCCGGCTGGCGGCGAGCGGCATCAGGCTGAAGATCCTCTCGGGCGACGATCCCGTGGTGGTGCAGCGGCTCGCGGGCCTGGTTGGCCTCAATCCTGCGCGTGTCCTGTCGGGCGCCGAAATCGCCGAGCTCAGCGACGAGGCGCTCGCCGTGCAGGTGCGCTCGGTCGACGCGTTCGGCCGGCTTGCGCCGGACCAGAAATCGCGGATCGTGAAGGCCCTTCAGGTGGGCGGCGAGGTGGTTGGCTTTCTCGGCGACGGCATCAACGATGCGCCGGCCCTGAAGGTCGCCGATGTCGGGCTGTCGGTCGACGGCGCCACCGGCGTGGCGCAGGCCGCCGCCGACATGATCCTGCTTGCCTCCGATCTCGAGGTCGTCGCGGACGGGGTCGAGGAAGGCCGGCGCACCTTCGCCAACATCCTCAAATATGTCCGCATGGGCGCAAGCTCGAATTTCGGCAACATGCTGTCGATGGCGGCGGCCTCGATCGCGCTGCCGTTCCTGCCGATGCTGCCGACCCAGATCCTGCTCAACAATCTGCTCTACGACCTGTCGGAGCTCGGCATCCCGTTCGATCGCGTCTCGGCCCGGGCGACGGCGCAGCCGCAGGTGTGGAGCATGTCGCGCCTGGTGCGCTTCGCCGCGATCATGGGGCCGCTGTCGTCGATATACGACTTCCTCACCTTCGGCGCCCTGCTGTACCTGTTCAAGGCTTCGCCGGAGGAGTTTCGCACCGCCTGGTTCGTCGAATCCATGGCGACGCAGATCCTGGTCATCTTCGTCATCCGCACCAACGGGCGACCGTGGCGCAACTGGCCGGATCCCGTGCTCGCCGCCTCCTCGCTGGTCGCACTGCTCGTCGCGATGGTCCTGCCGTTCACGCCGCTCGGAGCCTGGTTCGGCTTCGTCGCGCCGCCGCCGATCATGATGGCCGGCATCGCGCTGCTCGTCGTCGCCTATCTCGCCTGCGCCGAGCTGTTGAAGCCGTTCGCGATCCGCACCGGGCGCAGGGGCTGAAGTTCCTCCGCTTCGCACCGCGCATGATGGCGATGCGTCTCGCGGCATTGATATCGCGCGCGTTTCGGTGTTTCTGAATGGGCCGGGTTTCGACCGGCCCGGACCCAGCCGGGCCGGCGGCCTTGCTGTACTCCACGCGGGGCCATAACAATCACAATGTCCGCCACCGGCCACACCACAGGCGCCGAAGCGTCCGACCAGCACTGGATTTCCAACCAGCCCTATCTCCTGCTCAGCATCACCGCGCTGTGCTGGGCCGGCAATGCCATCGTGGGACGCCTTGCCGCGGGCCATATCCCGCCGGTGACGCTGTCGTTCCTGCGCTGGAGCTTCGCCTTCCTCATCGTGCTGCCGTTCGCCTGGAAACATCTCGTGCAGGACTGGCCCGAGATCCGCCGCAAGCTTGGCCTGATGATCACGCTCTCGATCACCGGCATCGGCGCCTTCAACACCCTGCAATATTGGGCGCTGGAGCATACCCAGGCGCTCAACACGCTCTTGCTGCAATCGGCCGCGCCGCTGATCGTGGCCCTATGGTCGCTGGTCATCCTCGGGGTCCGCCTCACCGCGGCGCAGGCTTTCGGCGTGTTGCTCTCGATGTGCGGCGTGCTGATCATCCTGCTGCACGGCGATTTCACCACGCTGTCAAACATCGCATTCAACAAGGGCGACCTGATCTTCATCGTCGCGCTGATCATCTTCGCGCTCTATTCGGTGCTGACCTTGAAGCGACCGCCGATCCACGGCCTGTCATTTCTCGCCTTCACCTTCGGCGCCGGCGCCGCCTGCCTGATTCCGCTGGAGATCTGGGAACTGTCGGCGCGTCCGGTGATGAAGCTCGACGGACCGAACCTGCTCACCTTGTTCTACGTCGCGGTGTTCCCCTCGACGCTCGCCTATCTCTGCTTCAACCGCGGCGTCCGGCTGATCGGCGCCAACCGTGCCGCGCCGTTCTTCCACGTCGTGCCCGTGTTCGGCTCGATCATGGCGATGGCCTTCCTGGGTGAACGCCCGCAGGCCTTCCACTTCATCGGCTTCGCGCTGGTGCTGTCCGGCGTGTTCGCGGCGTCGCGGAAGCAGGCGGCGTAGCTTCTTCCTTCTCCCCTTGCGGGAGTTCGTAGGGCGGGCAAAGCGAAGCGTGCCCACCACCTCCATCCTATGAAGACGAAACGCGGGCACGGCGCAAGTGCGCCTTTGCCCACCCTACGATTCCGGGATTTGCGGAGAGACCCGACGCGCCGCGTGACAGATATGCTACTTCGTCTTGAACTTGCTGTAGGCCTCGCTGGTCGCGATGATGACGTGCTCGGCGCAGCCGTTGCGGCGATGCGGATCGGCCTGCGTCTCGTAGGCTTCCGACGTCATCATGTCGAGAAACGCCGCGACAGTCGGATAATACACCAGCGCGACGAAATCCCATTCGTTGCCATCGCGCGGGCCGAGCGCGACCGCCTTGGCCTCGCCGGTCCACAGCAGCGTGCCGCCGCGCGCCCTGATCATCGGCACCGTGATCGCGCTGTAGCGCAGATAGGCGTCCCAGCCCGAACCATCGCCGTCGCGCGAGCGCGCGTGAAAGCGCATCAGGTTCAGCATCACCACCGGCGCATGCCGGTCGAGCCCTTCCAGGCCCTCGATGTTCAACATATTGACCGCCAATGGCACCTCCTCAGGATTTGCCTGCATTGTAGCATTGCGGCGGCGTGACTTGTGTCACGACGGCGATCCGGCGCAAAGTCCTGTCTGACCCCATGACGATCGCTTCGCCCGCGCCACCAGCCTCGAACCCGGCCAGCTGGCTCAACAACCAGCCTTATCTGCTGCTCAGCCTGAGCTCGCTGTTCTGGGCCGGCAACATCGTGCTCGCGCGCCATGTCGGCGCGCATGTGCCACCGTTGACGGTGACCACGATCCGCTGGTTCGGCGTGTTCCTGATCCTGCTGCCGTTTTCATGGCCGCACCTGAAGCGCGACTGGCCGGCCTTGCGCAAGAGCCTGCCCTTGATGCTGTTCCTGTCGCTGGTCGGCTTTGCCTTCAACAACGCCATCTCGTACTGGGCGCTGCAATATACCGAAGCGCTGAACGCGCTCCTGATCCAGTCGGCGGGGCCGCTGTTCGTGGCGTTGTGGTCGCTGGTGCTGTTCGGCGTGCGGCTGACCGGCGGCCAGCTTGCGGGCATCGCGATCTCGCTGATCGGCGTGCTGATCATCATCCTGCGCGGCGATCTCGCGGCGCTGGCCAGCATCTCCTTCAACCGAGGCGACATCATGTTCGCCTCCTCGCTGGTGGCGTTCGGGCTCTACTCCGCCTTCATTCCGCGCCGGCCGAAGGTTCACCAGCTGTCCTTTCTGTCCTTCACCACCTGCTGCGGTGCCTTGATGCTGCTGCCGACGGCAATCTGGGAGGCGTGGCGCGGCAATGTCATTCAATTCGACGCGGTGACGCTGGCAACCCTCGGCTACATCCTGATCTTCCCCTCCACGCTCGCCTATCTCTTCTTCAATCGTGGCGTCGCGCTGATCGGGCCGAACCGCGCCGCGCCGTTCTTCCATCTGGTGCCGGTGTTCGGCTCGGCGATGGCGATCCTGCTGCTCGGCGAGAAGCTGCGGCCGTTCCACCTGATCGGCTACGCGCTGGTGCTCGCCGGCGTCGTGATCGCCTCGCGCCAGGGTTCGGCCGCGACGTAATTCCGCGCCGCGGGCGGAGTGCGCTGCCCTGCCGTCTTCCGGTTTTGATGTGGACCGGCTAGGTTCCCTGCCAACGAAAAAGAGGGAACGTCCGAACATGCTGCCATCGCTCATGCGCGCCCTGCGCACCGCCGGCGCCGCCGTGTTGTGTCTTGCCGCCGCATCCGCCGCCGAAGCCGAACCCTGGCCGAGCCGCAACATCACGCTGGTGCTGCCGTTTGCGGCCGGCAGCGGCACCGACACCACGACGCGGCTGATCTCGCAGCATCTGTCGCAGGCGCTCGGCGTCGGCATCGTGATCGAGAACAAGGCCGGCGCCAACGGCATGATCGCGGCGACCTATGTCGCGCGCTCCGCGCCCGACGGCTACACGCTGCTGGTCACCACCAACACCACGCATTCGGCCAATCCCTTTCTGCTCAAGAACCTGACCTACGATCCGGTGAAGGATTTCACCCCGATCGCGCGCACCGGCGACCTGCCCTTCATGCTGGTGGTCCATCCGGACGTGCCGGCCAAAACGGTCGCCGAGCTCGTCGCCTACGGCAAGGCCAATCCGGGCAAGCTGAGCTACGCCTCGGGCTCCTCCTCGGCGATCGTGTCGGGCGCGACCTTCGCACACAATGCCGGGCTCGACCTGTTGCACGTGCCCTACAAGAGCTCGCCGCCGGCGCTCAACGACGTCATGGGCGGACGCGTCTCGATGATGTTCGTGGACATCCTGACCGGCCTGCCGCACGTCCAGGGCAACGCGCTGCGCGCACTCGCCGTCACCACCAAGGACCGCACCCCGCTGATCCCCAGCCTCCCCTCGATGCAGGAGGCCGGCGTGCCCGATTTCGACATCTCGTCATGGCAGGGCTATTTCGGTCCCGCAGGCATGCCCAAGGAGATCGTTGTCAGGCTCAACGCCGAGATCCGCAAGATCGTCGAGAAGCCTGAAATCAAGGCCCAGCTCGCAACGCTCGGCATGGACGCGTTTTCGGGCACACCGGAAGAGCTCGGCACGTTCGTGAACGAGCAGCTGGTGCTGTGGGAGAAGCTGATCAAGGATGCGGGGATCGAGAAGCAGTAAACAGGTCTCGTAGGGTGGGCAAAGCGAAAGCGTGCCCACGGCGACTTCATCGCGCACTCAAAATGAAAAGGTGGGCACGACGCATCGCGTCTTTGCCCACCTTACGAATTCAATACAAGATCTTTACATCCACGCAACTCAACGCGAACTTTACGCCGCGCGGACCTTGGCGAGGAAGCCGTCGACTGCGCTGCGCAGCGCGCCGGACTGGCTGTCCAGTTCGCGGGCGTTGGTCAGGACGTCGGCGGCCGCGGTGCCGGTCGCTTCGGCAGCCGAGGTGACGCTGCCGATATTGGCGTTGATCTCGCTCGAACCGGCCGCCACCGACTGGATGTTGCGGGCGATCTCGCGCGTTGCCTCGCCCTGCTGCTCGATCGAGGCCGAGATGCCGGCGGTGATCTCGCTCATCTCGGCAATGGTCTGGGTGATGCCGCCGATGGCGGCGACCGCATCGCTGGTCGAGGTCTGCATCGCCGCCACTTGCGCGGAGATTTCCTCGGTCGCCTTGGCGGTCTGGTTGGCCAGTGCCTTCACCTCGGAGGCGACGACGGCAAAGCCGCGGCCGGACTCACCGGCACGCGCGGCCTCGATGGTGGCGTTGAGCGCGAGCAGATTGGTCTGCGCCGCGATCGAATGAATGAGCTTGACCACCTCGCCGATCTTCTCGGCGCCGGTCGAGAGCTCCTGTACCGTGGCGTTGGTGCGTTCGGCGTCGGTCACGGCCTTGCTGGCAACTTCCGTCGAGCGCGTCACCTGGCGGGAGATTTCCGCAACCGAGCTCGACAGCTCTTCGGCGGCCGCGGCGACGGTGCCGACATTGCCGGAGGCCTTCTGCGAGGCCGCGCCGACCGTTGCGGCGCGCGAGGAGGCATCGCTGGCGGTCGCAGTCATCGACTGCGCCGTCGACTGCATGCCGGCCGCGGCCGAGGAGACCGAGCGCACGATGCCGTTGACGCTGCGTTCGAAGTCGTTGGCGATGTCTTCCATCGCGCGGCGGCGTTCCGCCGCCGCACGCTCCTTGGCAGCCGCTTCGGTCTGCTCGAGGTCGCGGATGCGGACCGCGTTGTCCTTGAAGATCTGGACCGTGGAGGACATCGCGCCGACCTCGTCACCGCGGCCGACGCCGGGGATGTCACCCTCGAGCTTGCCGTCGGCGAGATCCTTCATGCGGGCGCCGAGCAGCGCCAGCGGACGGCTGATGCTGCGGCCGAGCATCCAGGCCACGCTGCCAGCGATGACGACGATGCCGAGCATGGCAAGGCCGAGCGACCAGTAGATCGGAACCATCTTGGCGTCGATGTCTTCAAGATAGCCGCCGGTGCCGAGATACATGTCGAAGCCGGGAACGGCCGCCGAATAGCCCACCTTGCGGATCGGCTTGTCCTGGCCGGGCTTCATGTACTCGTAGAACAAAAGCACCGACCCGTTGGCCTTGACGCCGTCCATCCACTCCCTGGAGAGATTACGGCCGTTGGTCAGAATGTCCATGCGGTTCTGGCCGACCTGCTTCGGATCGGGCGCAAGCTGGGTGATGCCGTCATAGGACGTGCCGAACAGGTAGCCCGAGCCGTTGTCGTAGGTCATCGCATTGCCGTAGCGGCGAAGCTCGGCCATGGCCGCATCCTTCGTCATCTCGCCGGCGTCGACGCGCTTTTTTAGATTGCCGGCGAAGCTGAGGGCCACGTCCACGATGGACTTCGTCTGATCAATGCGCGCATTCACCATCTCACGCTTCATGAGATATCCAGCCAGAATCCCGGAGATGCACAGACCGATCAGGGTGACGCCAACCAGGATGCCGAGTTTGGAGGCGATCTTCAGACTGCTCAACTTCACGACGGACTCCTCAAATAAATGAATGGAAAAGGCGGGCGGCGCTCACACACCCTTGCCGCCCTATGCAACACAATACGAAACCTACGCCGCGCGGACCTTGGCGAGGAAGCCGTCCACCGCGCTGCGCAGCGCGCCGGACTGGTGGTCCAGTTCGCGGGCGTTGGTCAGGACGTCGCCGGCCGCGGTGCCGGTCGCTTCGGCGGCCGAGGTGACGCTGCCGATATGGGCGTTGATCTCGCTCGAACCGGCCGCCACCGACTGGATGTTGCGGGCGATCTCGCGCGTCGCCTCGCCCTGCTGCTCGATCGAGGCCGAGATGCCGGCGGTGATCTCGCTCATCTCGGCGATGGTCTGGGTGATGCCGCCGATGGCGGCGACCGCATCGCTGGTCGAGGTCTGCATCGCCGCCACTTGCGCGGAGATTTCCTCGGTCGCCTTGGCGGTCTGGTTGGCCAGTGCCTTCACCTCGGAGGCGACGACGGCAAAGCCGCGGCCGGACTCACCGGCACGCGCGGCCTCGATAGTGGCGTTGAGCGCGAGCAGATTGGTCTGCGCCGCGATCGAATGAATGAGCTTGACCACCTCGCCGATCTTCTCGGCGCCGGTCGAGAGCTCCTGCACCGTGGCGTTGGTGCGTTCGGCGTCGGTCACGGCCTTGCTCGCAACTTCCGTCGAGCGCGTCACCTGGCGGGAGATTTCCGCGACCGAGCTCGACAGCTCTTCGGCGGCGGCTGCCACCGTGCCGACATTGCCGGAGGCCTTCTGTGAGGCCGCGCCGACCGTTGCGGCGCGCGAGGAGGCATCGCTGGCGGTCGCAGTCATCGACTGCGCCGTCGACTGCATGCCGGCCGCGGCCGAGGAGACCGAGCGCACGATGCCGTTGACGCTGCGTT
>NZ_JAANIH010000053.1 GCF_014529705.1 Bradyrhizobium campsiandrae | reverse complement strand
TCTCCGGCGCCACGTCCTACGAAGTCGCCGTCAGAGATATGGTCACAAACCAGCTCGTCGTCGATCAGATCGTTTCTGGGACCAGCTATCAGGCGTCGCTCTCAGCCGGCGGCTCGTACCGCTGGAACGTCGATGCGATCGACAGTGCCGGCGCTTCGAACTTTTCGTCACCGCTGTACTTCCTGACGCAGGGGGGCGGTAGCGGCGTCTCGGGGGGTATTGACTATCGGGTCCCGAGCCAGACCGGAACCGCGCTAACTGGCGTGAGCGTTTCTGCTATCCGTAGCGACGGTTATCAGTTCGTCGGCGAATACATCGGGAACGCGGCCAACAGCGGATATCTCACTCAGACCGATGCACAGGCCCTGGGACTACCGATCGTCTCGATCTTCGAAAGGAGTCCCGACCACATAGGCTATTTCACAGTCGCTCAAGCCGACGCCGATGCGAATAGTTCAGCGAGTGCCATCACGGCCGCAAGCAATGTCGCCCATCAACCATTGGGAACGGCCATTTATTTTGCGGTTGATCCTGCTGCCGAGGCCGGCATTTACAGCGGCTTCGGCGCTTTATCGTCGACTTACATCGCGACGATAAAGACCTACTTTCAGCGCATAAGCGATGATTTCGCCGCTCAAGGTAATCCATACAAAATCGGCATATACGGGCCGGGAGACGTACTCACGGCAATCAAGTCGCTGAATTTGCCCGACGTAGCCTATTATTGGGTCGATACACACTGGGGGACGTCTTTTTCCGGGGCCAATATTCAGAGGAACCAGAATGGCGTTCAGGCCAGCCCAACGCCAATCGGAGTGAGCGTCGATACCGACACGGCGCTCACCTCGGATTTTGGTCAGTGGACCGGCGGGGTCTCCGCGCCAGTGATTACGCCGCACAACCAGACCGCAAGCAATGGGCAGCAGATTGTGTTCACCAATCTGTTCTCGGTGGTCGGCAGCGGCATCACCCAATACAAGGTGTGGTTCAGTTATCCCGAGGGCGGCTCGCCGGCGCTCGGAACACTGACGAACAACGGCACGCCGATAGCGCTGGATCAGGCCGTGACACTCACGAGCCTTGCTGGTCTGGCCTATACCGGTTCAGCGACGCACGGCACCGACAAGATATGGCTCGAGGCCTACAACGGCGCCTGGAGCGGCGGCAACACCTGGACCGAAGTGGACATCACCGATCAAGGCGCAATTGTTACTGCACCAGTGATTACGCCGCACAACCAGACCGCAAGCAATGGGCAGCAGATTGTGTTCACCAATCTCTTCTCGGTGGTTGGCAGCGGCATCACCCAGTACAAGGTGTGGTTCGGTTATCCGGAAGGTGGCTTCCCCGCACTCGGAACATTGACGAACAATGGCACGCCGATAGCGCTGGATCAGGCCGTGACGCTCACGAGCCTTGCTGGTCTGGCCTATACCGGTTCAGTGACGCACGGCACCGACAAGATATGGCTCGAGGCCTACAACGGCGCCTGGAGCAGCGGCAACACCTGGACCGAAGTGGACATCACCGATCAAGGCGCAGTTGTTGCTGCACCGGTGATTACGCCGCACAACCAGACCGCAAGCAATGGGCAGCAGATTGTGTTCACCAATCTGTTCTCGGTGGTCGGCAGCGGCATCACCCAATACAAGGTGTGGTTCAGTTATCCCGAGGGCGGCTCGCCGGCGCTCGGAACACTGACGAACAATGGCACGCCGATAGCGCTGGATCAGGCCGTGACACTCACGAGCCTTGCTGGTCTGGCCTATACTGGTTCAGCGACGCACGGCACCGACAAGATATGGCTCGAGGCCTACAACGGCGCCTGGAGCGGTGGCAACACCTGGACCGAAGTGGACATCACCGATCAAGGCGCAGTTATTACTGCACCAGTGATTACGCCGCACAACCAGACCGCAAGCAATGGGCAGCAGATCTTGCTGACCGACCTGTTCTCCGTGGTCGGCAGCGGCATCACCCAGTACAAGGTGTGGTTCAGTTATCCCGAGGGCGGCTCGCCGGCGCTCGGAACGCTGACGAACAATGGCACGCCGGTAGCGCTGGATCAGGCCGTGACGCTGACGAGCCTTGCTGGTCTGGCCTATACCGGTTCAGCGACGCACGGCACCGACAAGATATGGCTCGAGGCTTACAACGGCGCCTGGAGCGGCGGCAACACCTGGACCGAGGCGGACATCACCGATCAAGGCGCAGTTATTACTGCACCAGTGATTACGCCGCACAACCAGACCGCAAGCAATGGGCAGCAGATTGCCCTGACCGATCTCTTCCAAGTGAGCGGCAGCAATATTTCGCAATACAAGCTGTGGTTCAGCTATCCGGAAGGTGGCTCCCCGGCCTTGGGGACACTCACCAACAACGGCACGCCTGTGGCCCTGGATCAGGCGCTGACATTCAATAGCCTGTCAGGCCTGGTTTACACCGGAGGAACCTCGCATGGTACCGACAAGATATGGCTCGAGGCTTACAACGGCACCTGGAGCAATAACAATAACTGGACGGAGGTGGACATCAACGATCCAGGCGCGGCCGGTTCTCTCGCGAACGACTTTTCAGTTGCGAAGAGTCTGATCGATGCCCAATTTCAGAACTCAGTTGTCTCGCCGTCGCATCTCACCAACCATGCCTCGTTGGTCGATCAGATTGCTTTGGACCTCGCTACGGCGTACGGCACCGCGCCGAGCAATTACATCATTGGTTCAACATCGAACACAAATGGCTATACAAACGGATTCATAAATGTGCCGACGGTCATCGGCAACGCAAGTTATGAAGATCAGTGTGTCGCTTTACTCCAGGCGCTGGATCACAATGTTGGTTCTACCGGGAACTGGAATCCTGGTGCTGCTGTCGTGAGTGGCGGCGTTGTAAATCAAAGCCAAATGCCCGCCGGATCCCCAATTGCGACCTTCACAGGAAATTCCTACAACGGCGCTCACGCTGCATTCTTCCTGGGTTCCGGATCAGAAAACGGACAGAGCGGATTTTTTGTTCTGGACCAATACAATACCGGGTACCAAGACAATTTCCCTTCTAGTCTGCACCCGACGCCCTATCCTGACGGCACCAGGCTCAACGTCAACTCGTATGAGCCCACGGAGGTGCGGTTCATAAACATCGTCACCGACGCACATGCAGCCGAGTATCACCTGATTGTATAGCTCACCCCATTGGTGTCGGACCGAACCAGCTACGGATCCGGTGTCGGATACATTTGCACGAGAGCAGCAAGATTTGATTTGCGCGGGTTTCATGACAAACGGATGGTTGGGTTGATGGTCGTGGCGTGGGGGTGAACGCAGCAACGCGTTCGGCGATTGTAAGCTCTTTCAAGCATCAGACAATTCTGGCCCAGATCGCGCGGGCGGCAAGAACATCTCGCACCTGCTCTACACGCCCGTCATCTGCCTCTCTTCGTCCGTCCACTCCACCTCGTCAGGCATCAGCGTCGGCTGCAGCGGCGCTTCTTCCGTCATGACGTGGCCGTCCAGCGCACGCAGCAGGGCCGCGACCAGCGCGGGCTTGCGCAGCGGCTTGGCCAGGAAGTCCGACATGCCGGCGTCACGGCAGACCTTGACGTCCTCGGGGAAGGCGTTGGCGGTCAGCGCGACGATCGGCAAGGTGGCGAAGCGCCCGCCTTTCGCGCGGATTGCGCGGGTTGCGGCGAGGCCGTCCATCTCGGGCATGCGCACGTCCATCAGCACGACGTCGTAATCGCCGCCTTCGGACACCGCCGCGACGGCCTCGGCGCCGTCGGCGACGACCCGCAGCTCGACCTCGAAGGCGCCCAGCATCTTGCTCACGACCATGCGGTTGACGGCGTCGTCCTCCGCGACCAGCACCTGCAGCGGCCGGTCGAGGCTCGCAATCCGCGCCTTCAGCTCCTCGGCTTCGTCGCGGCCCGCGTCCTGATCCGAGGTCTGCGCCTGGCTCCACGGCAGCACCAGTGTGAAGCGGAAGGTCGAGCCCTCTCCCGGCGTCGAGGTGACGCCGATGGTGCCGCCCATCTGCTCGATGATGCGCCTTGAGATCGCAAGCCCGAGCCCGGTGCCGCCGAAGCGGCGGCTGATCGAGGCGTCGGCCTGGGCAAAATCCGAGAACAGCTGCCCGAGCTTGTCGGGCGCAATGCCGATGCCGCTGTCGGAGACGGTCCATTCGACGGTCGCGAGCAGATCGCGCCGCGCCTGGCAGATGGCCTTGATCGTCACCTCGCCATGGTCGGTGAACTTCACCGCGTTGGAGGCGAGATTGAGCAGCACCTGACGGATGCGCGCGACGTCGCCGCGCAGCGTCGGCGGCAAATTCGGATCGAGCTCGACCCTGACGGCGAGCCCCTTGCCCTTATCCTTGCTCTTGGCGCTTGCGCGCACGACGGTCGCAACCGTCTCGACCAGCGTCTGCGGCGCAAAGTCGATCGCCTCGAACTGGAAGCGCCCGGCCTCGAGCTTGGAGAGATCGAGGATGTCGTTGAGGATGCGCTGCAGGTTGTCGCCGGATTCGCGGATCGTGATGACGGCCTCGCGCTGCTCCGGATCGAGCTTGGTTTCGAGCAGCATGCTGGCAAGCCCGAGCACGCCATTCATGGGGGTGCGGATCTCGTGGCTCATCACGGCGAGGAAATCCGACTTGGCGCGGCTCTCGGCCTCGGCCTTTTCGGCGCGCCAGCGCTCGGTGACGTCGCGGCCGAAGCCGCGATAGCCGAGAAACTGGCCGTCGCGGTCATGGGCGGGCTTGGCGGTCAGCGACCACAGCCGCGCCTCGCCGCCGGCGACGACCTTGAGGTTCATCTCGTGCACCGGCTCGGCATGCTCCATCAGGCCGACGATGTTGTAGGCCGCCGCCTTGTCGTCGGGGCAGAGCATGTCGAGCACATCGACGAAGGACGATCCCTTCAAGAGCGGAAGCGGCAATTGCGCGACGTCAGCGAAGCGTTGCGGCACGTCGGTGAGGCGCCCTTCGGCGTCGGTCTGCCACAGCCAGTCGCTGGCATTGTCCTGAAAGTCCTTGAGCAGCAGTGAAATGATCTCGGTCTGGCGTTCGAGCTCGAGCCGGGCCTTGAGATTGCCGAGGAACAAATTGCCCTGCGAGACGATGTTGCGCGCCATGAAGAATGCGAACAGCAGCAGGAAGACCGCCGTCACCAGATACGGCCCGGTGCCGCAGAGCAGGAGCGCGCCGGCGCAGGCGATCGTCATGGTGGCGAGATAGACCAGGCCAGCCCGCGGGAAGGTCGACAGCGTGAAGGCGCCGCCGGACATCATGCCGACCATCAGGCAGGCCAGGATCAGCTGGCTGGTCGGCTCGACGCGACTGAATAGGCCCAGTGGCAGCGTGCCCCAGATCACGGCAAGGAAGAACGCCTGTCGCAGCATCTGCCGCGCCGCGCGCGGTGAAGCCTCCTGCGGCGGGTGCCGATGCGAGCGTCGCCACGAACGCACCGCGAGCGAGGCGGTCGCGGCCAGCGTCAGGCCCCAGATCGCCAGGAAGTCGTTCCAGCCCCTGCCCCAGAACAGGATCAGCACGATGGCGACGTTGAGCATGGTGACGGCCATGGTCACCGGGATCAGCCGCGTCACCGCGTCGATCTGCTTGGCGCGGATCCGGCTCAGCTCGCGCTCGCTGAGATCGGCGGTGAGGCCATCCTCGATCTCGAAGCCGCCGAGCCAGTACAGGAACGCGCCGATCAGACCGTCGCGCGTCTCAGTTCGCGTCATGAATTTGTCCGGCCATCCGATCCGAGGAACCTTTGGACGATCAATGACCTGCCGCCTGCTTCAACCGGGTTAATTTTGTGGGAGATTTTGCGGCGTCCTTGACGGGCCCGTTGGCATTTTGTTCTAACCATGGCCCCTGTGCGGAGCCGCCCCATGCCCATCAGAGTTGCCACCTGGAACGTCAATTCGGTCCGGCAGCGGATTGATCTTCTCCTGACCTGGCTGAAGGAATGCCAGCCGGACATCGTCTGCCTGCAGGAGATCAAATGCGTCGACGAGGCGTTTCCGCGGCTGGAGATCGAGGCGCTCGGCTACAACGTGGTCACGCACGGGCAGAAGACGTTCAATGGCGTCGCCCTGCTCTCCAAGCTCAAATTCGACGAAACCAAGTCGGGGCTGTCAGGCGACGACGAAGACAGCCATGCCCGCTTCCTCGAGGGCGTGGTGACGCTCAAGCAGGGCGTCATGCGCATCGCCTGCCTCTATCTGCCCAACGGCAACCCTGTTGGCACCGAGAAATATCCCTACAAGCTCAAATGGATGTCGCGGCTTCTTGAGTATTCGAAGGAGCGTCTTAAGACCGAGGAGCCGCTGATCCTCGCAGGCGACTTCAACGTCATCCCGCATGCCCGCGACGTCCACAATCCCGCCGCCTGGACCGAAGACGCCCTGTTCAAGCCCGAAACGCGCGAAAGCTTCCAAGCCCTGCTCGGCCTCGGCCTGACCGATGCGCTGCGCGCCGTCACCGACGAGCCCGGGCTGTACACGTTCTGGGACTATCAGGCCGGCGCCTGGCAGAAGAACCAGGGCCTGCGCATCGACCATCTGCTGCTCTCGCCCCAGGCCAGCGACCGGCTCGCCAATGTCGGCATCGACAGCTATGTGCGGGCCTGGGAGAAGCCCTCGGATCACGTGCCGGTTTGGGCGGATCTGGATCTGGAGGCGGCGTAGGCTATACGCGGAGTTGGGTGCGGCAGTGGCGACTGCCGTAGGGTGGGCAAAGCGAAGCGTGCCCACGACTAGTTCCGATTGGAAAGAGATGGTGGGCACGGCGCAAGTGCGCCTTTGCCCACCCTACAAGATCGAGGTCGCCGCGCTTAGTCGCGGCGCCCCTGGACCCACTGCTCCAGCATTTGCAGGCACATGGCGCGGTCGTCGACCGAGGCCTTGGCGAAGGCGCGGTTGTAGTTTTCCTTGATCCAGATCTCGTCGGCGCTGGCGCTGTCGCGCGCCAGGGTCAGCCACATCAGGCCGCGCGCAGCCTGCCGCGGCAGGCGATCGCCGTTGAACAGCATCTGGCCGAGCAGCGCCTGGGCCTCGTGCTGGCCCTTCTGGGCGGCGAGGCCGAGCCAGCGCGCGCCATAGCGGAAATCCTCGCGCGAGGCATCCGGCGTCTTCAGATAGAGCCGGGCCAGATCGTACTGGGCGTCCGCATTGCCGAAATAGGAGGCCGCATAGGAGAACATCTCACGCGCCCTGTCAGGGTCCGGCTTGATCTTCGAGTTCGGGATGCCGTTGAGATAATAGCGGCCGAGCGCGACGAAGGCGTTGGCCACGACCTGCGCCTGCGGCGTCGAAGGCAGATCCTCGGCATGCGCGTTGGCGATGCGGCTGAAATATTCGAAGGCGCGCACGTCGTCCCGGGCCACACCATCGCCATTGGCGTACATGCGGCCGAGCATCCATTGCGCGACCGGGTGGCCCCCCTCGGCGGCATATTCCAGGGCGCTGACCGAGGTTTCCTGCGTCACCACCGGCGGCGCCGCCTTGCGCACCGTGCCGGAAGCACCGGGCAGAGTGGTCACGACGGGGATGGTCGCATCCTTCGGGTTGACGGGCGCGCCGTCGAAGGCGAGCGCCGGCGCGGCCAGCGCGGTAGCCCCCAACACAAACGCAACGATGGCACGCCTAGATGTCCGCATAGCACTGTTTCTCGTGCGCGCCGCCCGGATGGGTCACTGCCCCCCCGACCGCTGGTCCAACCTGCTGAGCATATTTCCAGAGCGCACCTGACGTATGGTTCGTCGCGCGAGCGCTCCATTTGGTCTTGCGCTGAGCCAGCTCAGCGTCACTCAATTTTACGTTAAGGGTACCGGCGTCGGCGTCGATCTCGATGACGTCGCCGTCCTCCAGGAGCCCGATCGGGCCGCCGACCGCAGCCTCCGGCCCGACATGGCCGATGCAGAAGCCGCGAGTGGCGCCGGAGAAGCGGCCGTCGGTGATGAGCGCAATCTTGCCGCCCATGCCCTGGCCGGTCAGCGCCGCGGTGGTCTGGAGCATTTCCCGCATGCCGGGGCCGCCCCTGGGGCCCTCGTAGCGGATCACGATGACTTCGCCTTCCCGATAGGTGCGGTTCTGGACCGCCGCGAACGCGTCCTCCTCCCGGTCAAAGCACCTGGCCGGACCGGTAAACTTGAGGTTGGACATGCCCGCGACTTTCACGATCGCACCTTCTGGCGCCAAATTGCCCTTCAGACCGACCACACCGCCCGTAACGGTGATGGGCTTGTCTGCCGGGTGCACCACGTCCTGGTGCGGATTCCATTTCACGCTCTTGAGGTTTTCGGCGATCGTTCGACCGGTGACCGTAATGCAGTCGCCGTGGAGAAATCCGTTGTCGAGCAGCGTCTTCATCAGAAGCGGAATGCCGCCAACTTCAAACATGTCTTTGGCGACATAACGGCCGCCCGGCTTCAAATCCGCGACATAAGGTGTCTTTTTGAAGATTTCGGCGACGTCGAACAGGTCGAACTTGATTCCGGCCTCGTGCGCGATCGCCGGCAGGTGCAGCGCAGCATTGGTCGAGCCACCGGACGCGGCAACCACGGCGGCAGCATTCTCCAGCGCCTTGCGGGTGACGATGTCGCGCGGCCGCAGGTTGGATGCGATCAGCTCCATCACCTTCTCGCCCGCAGTCATGCAGAAGGCATCGCGGATTTCGTACGGTGCCGGAGCACCGGCGGAGTAAGGCAGCGCCAGGCCGATAGCCTCGGAAACCGTCGCCATGGTGTTGGCCGTGAACTGCGCACCGCAGGCGCCCGCCGAGGGACACGCCACGCGCTCGATCTCGTCGAGGTCCTCGTCAGACATGGTGCCGACCGAGTGCTTGCCGACGGCCTCGAACATGTCCTGCACCGTGACCTGCTGGCCGCGGAAATTGCCGGGGAGGATCGAGCCGCCATAGATGAAGATCGAGGGCACGTTGAGGCGGACCATCGCCATCATCATGCCCGGCAGCGACTTGTCGCAACCGGCGAGCCCGACCAGCGCGTCGTAGGCGTGGCCACGCACGGTCAGCTCGACGGAGTCGGCGATGCATTCGCGCGACGGCAGCGACGAGCGCATGCCGTCATGGCCCATGGCGATGCCGTCGGTGACGGTGATGGTGCAGAATTCACGCGGCGTGCCGCCGGCGGATGCGACGCCCTTCTTCACCGCCTGCGCCTGGCGCATCAGCGCGATGTTGCAGGGTGCGGCCTCGTTCCAGCACGAGGCGACACCGACGAAGGGCTGGTGGATCTGCTCGGTGGTCAGACCCATGGCGTAGAAGTAGGAGCGATGCGGCGCGCGCGCAGGACCTTCCGTCACGTGACGGCTCGGCAGCCTCTGCTTGATGTTGGCCTTGGCGTCCATCGCGACCCGTTTCCTAAAGGTCCAGTTTCCCGGCTAACCCTTGTCAGTTCAGGAAACATCAGACCCAAGATTTGAATCGACCTTGGGATTTCCCGTCGCCTGCAAGGGACCAGCCCAGCCCCTGAAACATGACAGCAATTTTATTCATGGTCGGGTGTGGCCAAAAAGCGGCGCTGATGCGAACCACCGGTGATGAAGGTTAAATCCACCGTGAGTGTTGCCGTGGCAGCACAATCGTTACCGGGAAGACACGGGGTCGCCTACTGTAATACCTGCGCGAAGATGACAGGCCACAATCTGAGATTTCCAGGCATGGGGCGTACGACTGATTTTCCGATCGCGACAGCGAAACGCGACTGAGTCGGCGCTGCCGCGCGCGCCGCCACGGCGCGCAAACCAGCTTATGATTTTCAGAAGCCGCAATCGCGATATTGCTTGCTCGCCAGGCGGAAATGCGAGCCGACCTCGACGAAATCCACGTCGATGCATTGATGGCCGCGCCGAACCTCGGTGAGACCTTCGCAGCGGAGATATTCGATGTTGATACGCCAGCGCTTCTCGGCCGGAGAATAGGTCGCGAAGTCGTGCTGGGCACTGGCCGGTCCCTTGCACATGCCTGCGATGTACTGGCGGATTTCAGGAGGCAGGCTGCCGATATGCTCGGGATTCCAGGGATCGTCCCTGGACGGGGAGCTCCCCCGCGAATCCGCCGGCACTGCGCTCGCGACCAGAAGCGAGACGCCGAGAATGAATGCGCGCATCAACATCTTTGGCACCTCGCTTTGGGGAGGGCTGCGCTGAGATTAGTCCATTTCAGGCGCCGAGCAGCAACCAAAATTGATTCGCTGCTCCACCTCCGGTTACCGGCAGCGCCGGGATGCATCATCAGGCGCGCATTGACTCATATAGGGTACCCCCCTATCTTACCTGCATGTCGCACACCATCAAGCACAAGTCGAAGCTCATCGGCCGCGTCCGGCGCATCAAGGGGCAGCTCGAGGCCGTCGAACGCGCGCTGGAATCGGAGATCGGCTGCGCCGACGTGCTGATGCTGGTGGCTTCGGTGAAGGGCGCGATCAGCGGTCTCACCACCGAGCTCCTGGAAGACCACATCCGTCATCATGTCGTGGACCCCGCGCACGAGAAGGATCCGGAGAAGGCCAAGGGCGCCGCCGACCTCATCGACGTCGTCCGAACCTATTTGAAGTGAAGAGATGACCGACCTGTCGCACCTGCTCCAGCAGAGCAGCGCACATGCATGGCTGTTCGTGCCGAGCGCCATCCTGCTCGGCGCGTTGCATGGTCTGGAGCCCGGACACTCCAAGACCATGATGGCGGCGTTCATCATCGCCATCAGGGGAACGGTGCTGCAGGCCGTGCTGCTCGGCCTGTCGGCGACCGTCTCCCATACCGCTGTTGTCTGGGCGGTCGCGCTCGCGGGACTGTATTTCGGCCGTGAACTATCGGGCGAACGCAGCGAAGCCTGGCTGCAATTGGTGTCGGCCCTCATCATCGTCGGCATCGCCGGCTGGATGGTCTGGCGGACCTGGCGGGATCAGAACCACGCGCATGACCACGACCATCATCACGACGAACCACGCTCCGTTTCCCTCGCCGGCGCGTCGTTCGCGCTGGAGGTTTTCGAGGACGGCGTGCCGCCGCGCTGGCGGATCCGGAGCGAGACGGGCGCGCTTCCCCCGGCCGGCAACATCGCGGTGACCACGATTCGCGAGGACGGCACCGAGCAGAGCTTTGCGTTCGTCGCCCGCGACGGATACCTCGAAAGCATCGACGAGATTCCCGAGCCGCACGCGTTCAAGGCGCGCGTCGCCTTTGCGGGCGCCTCGACCGAACTCGTGTTTACGGAACACGCGCACGATGATGTCCACGTCGATCTCGGCGACGAGGATGACGCCCACGCGCGCGCCCACGCCGCCGACATTCGCAAGCGCTTCGCGGGCCGCCGCGTGACGACGACGCAGATCGTCCTGTTCGGCCTCACCGGCGGGCTGATCCCCTGCCCCGCGGCAATCACCGTGCTGCTGCTCTGCCTTCAATTGAAGCAGTTCAGTCTCGGCTTCGTGCTGGTGCTCTCCTTCGGCATCGGGCTTGCGATCACGATGGTCTCGGCCGGCGTGCTCGCAGCGCTGAGCCTGCGCCATGTCGAACGGCACTGGGGCGGCTTCAGCCGCTACGCCCACCGCGCCCCCTATGTCTCGGCAGCCTTGATCGTCTTCGTCGGCCTCTACACCGGATGGACGGGGCTGCACGAACTGATGTCGTGATGCCCTGCGGCTTGTTGCTTCACGTCCGCAGCGTCGCGCCGCGATCGAACCGCGCGAACACCGCACTGGTCAGCCCGCCGAGCAGGGTCCAGAACACCAGGCTTGTCACCGTCACCGCGGTGACGAACTGATGCATCAAGGACGACGGCACGTTGGTCTCGATGTTGGCGATTTCAGGCGCGCCGATCAGATGCGGCAGCGTCAGCAGGATCACGCCTGAGATCGCCGCCGGCACCGTGCGGCGGAAGACGATCAGAGCAAGCCCTCCTGAGGTCGCCAGCACGGCGGCCAGCCACCAGATCTGGCGCGACAGCAGCGGCGCGGAGGGCACGCCCGGCAGCTCGGGCGGCAGGCCGAGGCCGGGCGCCAGCGTGAAGACGGCAAAGCCCGCAAGGCCCCAGAGCAGACCTTCATGCCAGGACACGCTCGCGCCGGTGGCGCCGCTGCGCACGGCGAAGAAGCCGGCGAGCAGAAGTGCGAAGCCGATCGCGGTCAGGATATTGGCGGCGGCGGTGTAGGCGTTGCGCTCAAAGCCGTCGCGCGGCTCCCATGCCCCGACACCATGGTCGTGGTCGCCGTGGTCGTGCGCGGCATGGTCATGGTTGGCGTGGTCATGCCCGGCGGCGGCCGGCTGCGCGGCCACGGCAGCATCATGCGGGTGCATCTGCGCTGCCTTCTCGAAGACTTCCGCCTTCAGGATCAGGGGGACGGTGCCGAACTGCTGGACGACAGTGACGAGAAGACCGACGATGAAACCCGAAATGACCGACGCGAAGACGATCGCGCGAAACGTGCTCATGCCATCCGTATCAGTGGCAGGGAAACGCGTTCGAATGGCGGACGTCGTGGGCGGCATTGTGGACGACGTCGATGTGGGAGAAGCCGACCATGCCGACGACGAACACGCCGAGCACCATCGCCATCACGGCCTGCGACAGCCGTCCCACCTGCCCGGCGGAGACCGGAAGCGTGACCTGAGCCGAAACCTGGATATCGGCGAGCTGGGACTGGCTCATGTTCTATTCTCCATTGGCGATTTGGCGTCTTCTAGCAGCTTCCGGGCGATGTCGCGACTGGTAAGATGCAGACTTGTCCCGGGCAAAATGTCTCTGCGGACGATCTTGGCGCCGGCGGCGGCCCGAAAGGCGGCCTCGAACCGCTGGAAATAGGCAAGGCAGGCCTCCGGCGACGGCTCGGTGTCGAGCAATGTCCGGAAGGCGCCCCGGTGCACGGCGCAGATCGCGCCGTGGCCGGTGACGGGAAACACCAGCGAGGCGATGTCCTCGCGCCAATAGGCATCCTCGTTCAAGCTGTCGCGCCCCCGGAGCACAATGCCCGTGGCGGCGATCCTATCACGGCTGTCGATGGATTCCTGCAAGGCCCGATCAGGCCGGGCCCCGCTCTGCGCGTGTCCTGATCACGGCGCGCTCGCCGGCATCGACGAGCTGGCCGATGCCGGTGCGCCCCGAGAATGCGCAGCGGATGATGTTCTCGGCGACCGACCTGCGGAAGCCATGGTCCTCGCCATGGGGACGATGACGGCAGACCCGGTCCAGCGCCAGCTTCATGTTGATCCGTGTGCGGGTGTCGAAATGTTCGCTGATCATGCGTGCGATCTCGATGCGTTGTGTCGAGGCGGAAACGCACGACGAAGGACCGGGTTCCAGAACGGAGTAGCGCGACGCCTCAGGTTCGACCACGCGGACGCTGCGCCTGAACCCACGCCGCGGTCACCTCATGCGGGGGAATGTCCAGCCGCTTGATCGGTAACAATTGCCCTGACGCCGAGACGATCGCGGTCTCTTCGCGCCTGCAGCGCGGGCACACGAACCGAACCTCGTGCGGCTGCGCCGACCAGCTCGAGCGCTTCACATTGGCGGCCATCGGCCACGCCTCGCAATGCGAGCACGACACCAGAAACCGACCGGGATCAAGCATACCCATTCCATAGGACTCCGCGTCCTGCCGCCCTCCTCTAATGATTAATCCATGTGAATCGTTCCGGTGTCGGAGCACCGACGTGCTCCGCGCTCGCTATTCCCAGACCGGGGCCACATCCGCGCCAGTGTTCCATCTCGCACGACCAGCGCATGCCAGAACGTCGCCGCGATGTGCAGGGCCACGACGGCATAGACCAGCCAGGCCAGCGTGTCGTGCGCGACCTCGCCGGCATGAGCCGTCTGCGGATTGTCGGCCACCAGGCGCGGCCAGCTGAACGTCCAGAAATATTTCAGCGAATAGCCGCCGGCCGCGGAGAACGCGTAGCCGGTGAGCGGCATCGCGAACAGGATGAGATAGAGCGCGAGATGATTGAGCCGTGCGGCGAACCGCACCAGCGCACCGAGCGAGGCCGGCTCGACCGGTGCCCTCGTCGTCGCGCGCACCATCAGCCGCAGCACCGACAGGAACAGCACGGTCATGCCGAGCGATTTGTGCACCTCCAGCAGTTCGCGCCGTGGCGAGGTGCCCGGCGGCTGGAGACCGCAATAGAAGCCGATCAGCATGGCCGCGATGAAGAGCACCGCCGTTGCCCAGTGAATTGCGCGCAGCAGCGGCGGATAAGCCGTCGTGACTTCCGATGACATCAGGCTTCGTCGGCAATCCCGTTGCGAAGCAGGCCGACCTTGTCGATCTCGACCTCGACGATATCGCCGGCCTTCATCCAGAGCGGCGGAGTTCGCCTGGAGCCGATGCCTCCAGGCGTGCCGGTCGCGATGACGTCGCCAGGCTCGAGGCGGGTGAACTGCGAGCAATATTCGATCTGGCGCGGAATATCGAAGATCATCTGGTCGATCGTGGTGTCCTGCACCACCTCGCCGTTGAGCCGGGTTTGCAGGCGCAAGCGTCCGACATCGCCGACCTCGTCGGGCGTGACCAAATATGGGCCGAAGCCGCCGGTCGATGGAAAATTCTTGCCCGGCGTGAACTGATGGGTGTGCCGCTGATAATCGCGCACGCTGCCCTCGTTGTAGCAGGCATAGCCGGCAATGTGGCCCCAAGCCTCGCTCTTCTTGATGTAACGGCCGGGTTTGCCGATGATGATCGCGAGCTCACCCTCGAAGTCGAGCTGGGTCGAGACCTTCGGGCGGATGATGTCGGTGAGATGGCCGGTCTGGCTGTTGGCGAAGCGACCGAACACGGTCGGGTTCTCGACCTCGGTGCGGCCGGTCTCCTTGCGATGGTTTTCGTAGTTCAGACCGATGCAGAGGATCTTGTCCGGGTTCGGAATGACAGGCAGGAATTTGATCTTCGCCAGCGGATGACGCTTGGCGCCGGCGGTTGATTTGGCCGCCTCGGCAAGCGCGCCCGCCGCAATCGCCGATTTCAGGTCGGGATAGCGATTCCCAAGATCGGCCACGCTGTCGCCCTCCACCAGACCCCACGAGGCGGCGTTGTCGATTTCAAAGCTAGCGAATTTCATGTGGCGTCCTTGCGTTAGGGGTCGATCAGGTCGACGTGGCGGGAAGAATAGTAGCTGAGGATGATGGCGATGAGGTCTTCGCAAAACGCGCGATGGTCCGCTCCGGGAAGATGAGTGCGAACGCGGCAACCGCACCGACGATGAGAATGCCGGCGGTGAACGTCATGGCATGGGCATAGCCAAGCGCGCTGTTGCTACCCGCCTCGCCCACGATCCAACCGGTCAACGCATTCGAGAACAGCGCGGAGGCTGCATTTCCGGAATAAATCACGACGATCAGCCGGCCGCGCTGGGCCGCCGGCGCCACGGCGCCCAGCGCCACCGGGCCGAAGATCGTGGTCAGGCTCGGCGCGGCGAAGGCGATGGCCACACAGGCGAGCTGGAGCGCGCCCGAGGTTACGATGCTGAGCAGCAGTGCGCAGCCTGCGATCAGCAGCGCCAGCCCCGAAGCGTTGCCGAGACACGCGCGGAGACTCCAGCCCCGACGCTGAAGCACTTGCGTGATCCAGGAACCGCTGAGCAGCAGCGGCGACTGGAACATGTAGATGGCCGAGATGATCCAGCCGACATCGGTCGGCTTGTAGCCGAGCCCGAGTTGGAGGAACGGCGGCAGCCATGTCGCTGATATGCCGACGATCCAGTACGACATGGTCGACATGATGATGACGCCGATCACCGTCGGATCGCACCACAGCAGCCGCGCCGGCACGTTCGGCGACGCCGCAGGCGCATCCTGGCCAGCGCTCGCCGCGGCGTAGGGTCCCTCACCGCCGATGACGCTCCAGGCGATCATCCAGGCGATGCCGAGCAGGCCGCAAACCAGAAAGCCCGTGCGCCAGCCATGATTAAGGATCACATAGGTCAGCAGCGGGCCGCCGGCCAGAAGCCCGACGCTGATCCCCTGCAGAACCACCGCGCTCGGGACACTGCGCTTGTCGGCGGGAAACCAGTTGTAGCAGGCGTGCAAGGCCGTCGGCAGGCCCGGCCCCTCACCCGCGCCGAGCAGAATCCGGCACACGACCAGCACCGCGACGGAGCCCGAGAAGAACACCGGAAGCTGCGTCGCCGACCAGATGGCGGCGAGCAGCATCAGGATCCACTTCACGGGAAAGCGGCCGACGACGAACAACCCGACCGCCATGCCGGAAAGCGAGAACAGCAGAAAGAAGCTACTGCCGATCAGACCGAACTCCTTCGGGCTGAGCGACAGCTCCTTCATCATCGGCACCGCCGAGAGGCCGAAGACCAGCTTGTCGAAGAAGTTGATTGTCTGAAACAGAAACAGCATGACGAGAACCGCGTAGGCGCGCGCAGGCACCGTGGGACCCGTCATCAAGCTCGCCGATGATGGCATCATTTCCCCCGTTGAGTTTTATCGTTGTTGTGTTCATCGCAGCCGGGCCTCGAGACCAGACAGCATCGCCATGAGCCCGGCTTCGTCCGCTGCAACGCCGTAGACGTAATGATCAGGGCGCACGATCGCGGCCGCACAGGCGTGTCGTGCGAACCAAGCCGTCACCACGTCGCTCTCTTCCCGCAGAACGTCCGGCCCCTGATCGTGATCCGCCTTCGCGATGGCGATCAGGCGCAAGCCCATCTCCGCTGCGCGTGCCGCGATGGCGCGCGATCGGGCCAGGGCGCTGTTGCCCTTCAGCACCAGCCGCCAACCGGCCCCGCAGGCCGTGTCGAGCAATTGCCGGCCGCCGGAGGTCCGTATCCAAGGCTGGGGAAACAGCGTGCCGTTGGCGGCGTGCGAAGTGTCGGCGCGCAGGCCGCAGCTGAGCGGCGGCACGATCTCCTGGCGGGTGATGGTGCGCGGCACGCCGCCGCCTTCGGCGAGGATGCGAGCATCGCGCGTAGCGGCCGCTTCCGGATCGCGCTCGCAGATGACGTGGCCGATCGCCTTGATCCGCATCGTCAGCTCACGGACGTGAGCGCTGCGCTCTTCTTGATAGGTGTCGAGCAGCGCCGCCCCTGACTCTCCGCGCAAGACGCGCGCGAGCTTCCAGACCAGATTGGCGACATCGCGAACGCCCTGGCACATGCCCTGGCCGATGAACGGTGGCTGCTGGTGGGCGGCATCTCCGGCGAGGAAGACGCGCCCCTCGCGCCATTTGCTGGCGACGAGGGCATGAAAGCGATAGCTTGCCGCCCGCCACAGCGTCGCATCGTCAGGCGTGAGCCAGCGCGCCAGCAGCCGCCAAACCTGCTCGGGCTGCTCCATCGCGCGCGGATCCTCGCCGGGCAGCAGCATGATCTCGAAGCGCCGATGCGAGCCGGGTCCGACGATATAGGTGGTCGGCCGTGACGGATCGCAGAACTGCACTGCCGTGCGCGGCAGCTTGGCAAGTCCTGCATCATTGATCCTGAGGTCAATCACGAGCCAGGGCTCGTCGAAGACCAGATCGTCAAAATTGATCCCGAGCTGGCGGCGGATGGTGCTCGATGCGCCGTCGCAGGCGATGACATGGTCCGCGGTGACGTTGCGCGCTCCCCGGTCGCCGCTCAGTTCGAGCGTCACGCCATCAGGTGTCTGGCTGAGCTGGCGCAGCTCGGTGCCGAGCTCCACCACGACCGACGGCCAGGAGCGCGCGTGCGCGCGCAAAATCTCCTCGACCGGCGGCTGGGTGAACACCATGGTCGGGGTGTAGCCGAGCGGATAAGGCTCGCTCACCATGTCGATACGGCGGATCAACTGGCCGCGCGCGCCGAAATGTTCCGAAGCTGGAAACGGTGCGATATGCGGAGCGAGCTGGCCGGCAATGCCGAGATTGTCGAACAGGCGCAGGATCTCGTGATCGAGCGCAATCGCGCGCGGCTTGTCGTAGACCGCGCGGTCGCGGTCGACAGCCAGCGTCCGGATGCCTTGCGCGCCCAGCAGGCTGGCGGCGACGGCGCCTGACGGGCCGAAGCCGACGATGGCAACCTGGTACTCGTTCGCACTGGTCGATCCGGACACTGACCTCGAGACCTCGTTTACATGGTGATGAACGGTCGTGCTCACGTCCCGGCGTAGCGAACAGACAGTTGCGAGGCCTTGACGTGGTCCGCCTTGGGCGGCGCGATGCCCCATTGATCGGTACGGCCCGGCGGCCAGACCCAATGATCCGGGCCGCGCACGACGTAGCTGTCATCGACCTGCAGCACCTCGGCGGTGTATTCGATCACCGTCCCTACGGGATCGATGAAGTACGAGAACACATTGTCGCCGGGGCCGTGGCGGCCGACGCCCCAGGCAATCGGAAAGCCGTTGTCGATCATGCGTCCCGAGCCGCGCATCACCGCCTCCAGGCTCGGCATCAGGAAAGCGACGTGATTGAGGCCGTTGACCCTGGCGTCGGCAATCACGACTGCATGGTGGTCGCTGTTGCAGCGGACGAACGCCATCGTCTTCGAACGATCCGTGAGCCGAAAGCCGAGCGCCCGCTCGTAGAAGGTGGCGGAGCGATCGACATTCGTGCTGTTGAGATTGACGTGGGCCAGCCGCTCGGGCCGATCGCCTTGCGGTGGCTCCGGCACCTGAGTGATGTCGCCGTGAACGAAACGAAGGATGCCGCCTTCCGGCGCGCGAATGGCCATCATCACGCCGCCATCGGGCGCGTCGTTCGGCGTGGGACCGCGGATCAGTTCGGCGCCTTCGGCAACCGCGCCGGCAGCGACGGACGCAAGATCACCGACGCTCGCGACACGAAAGGTCACGGCGCCAAGCTCCGGCAGCTCGCTCTGATAGAGGGCCAGGACGTGATGATCGCTGCCGGTCGCGCGCAAATAAGCGACGCCGGCCGCTCGCGTGACGAGCGAAAGGCCCCAGACATCGCAATAGAACCTCACGGAGCGATCCAGGTCCGGTGTGCCGAGATCGACGCTGCGCAGCGCTACCACCGGAAACCGGGCCATGAAGCATTCCTCCGTCAGGCCACGATCCGATCGAACGGCGTGGCTGTCTTGGATCGCGACCGCACTTTCACGGCCAGCACCGTTCTTTTATTACACAAAACTGATACTGCAACATAAATTTATACATTTTTTGAAATCGTGATCAGATGTATATGATGACTGTCGTAAGCAGAATGAACAATGGAGGCTGAGCGGTGGAGATGACGGCGGCGTCGCCCTTGCCCGTGCCATCGACGCAGGCGAGCCATGTCTATGATCGGCTGCGCGAAGACCTGTTGTCTGGACGCCTCGCCCCGTCTCGCAAGCTGCAAATGCGGTTTCTGACGGAGACCTATCAGACCGGTCAAACGCCGCTGCGCGAGGCGCTTAACCGGTTGACCGCCGACGGACTGGTCGAGGTCCGCGAACAGCGCGGCTTCTACGTCAAGGACGTCAGCCGTGCCGAGCTCGCCGAGTTGACCAAGACTCGCTGCTGGGTCGAGGCGCTGGCGCTACGCGAGTCCATGGCAGCGTCGACGCCAGCCTGGGAGGAACAGCTCGTCCTGGCCCAACATCGGCTGAGCCGCGTGCCACGCTCGCTGAGCGCCACGGAGTTTGAGGACAATCCCGAATGGGAAAGGCTGCACCGCATCTACCATCGCACCCTGATCGGCCATTGTGGCTCGCAATCATTGATCGCGTTCTGCGGCCAGCTTGCCGACCAGCTCTACCGCTACCGTCGGCTATCGATCAGCAAGGCCTTTCCCTCGCGTCATGTCGGTGACGAGCACGCGGCCATCATGGAGGCCGTGTTGAGCGGCAATGCCGATCTGGCGGTGAAGCTACTCACGGCGCACTATCAGCGAACGGCCGACGTCATCCTTCAGGATGAGGCCATTTTCCCTGAATTGCGGGACAAGGCCGAACAGACCTAGCGCCCATCGTCTTCAATGCGCGCCCTTGAGCGTGCAGGAGGTGGTGCAGGTGACGGTGTTGCCATGGTCGCACGACTTGCAGGCGGCGACGCACTGGTTCATGTCGCGGGGATTGTAGGCGCTGTAGCTGCGCATCGGGCACAGCGGGGTCGAGCCGGTGACATCCTGCTCCTGGTTGCAGGCCGCCGTCATGAGCGCAAACATGATGACCGCAAGAAGACGCATGGCAAGAAGGCGCATGGGACGTGACCATCGCAGGAGCAACGTTGGCGGGGAACGTTGCATGGCAACCTTGCCCCAGGCATTCCCATCGCAGGGGACCGCAACGCGCGAATCCCCGCTGCCATCAAGGATGCGGCTCAAGCGTTAACAACGGATTGCGACCGCACGACCTCTCGCAAGGACACGGATGCTGAGCATCGTGCCTTGTTGGTGGCCGCGCCTGGTGCCGGCGTCAGGCGGCCGCCTTGGTCGCGATCGCCCGGCGCATGTCCACCGCGAGCTGGCGATACTGCTCCGAAAGCTTCAGGTAGAATTCGCGCTTGGTGCCGTCGGTGGCGAGCTTGGCAATCAGCTCGCATTCGGCGGTGAGCGTCTCGAACCGCTCCAGCCTGTCCTCGAGTTGTGTCATCGGCGTGTCCCCATTAAACGCCTCAAGGCAGCAAACCTAAGCCCGGAAAATGGGTCACGGCGAACATCGTTATGAGGTAGAATCAATTATTCCCGGCGGGGACAGTTATTTGCTGTCCATCCGCCAGGCGCCGTCCCAACCGGCCGCCGGCGGACTGGCCCCGAACGCGGCGATGCGCGCGAGCATCGTGCGCACGGGACCATCGCCCGGGCTGCTCTCCAGCGCGGCGTTGAACGCGGCACGCGCGTCGTCGAAGCGGCCGGCGCGATAGGCGGCAAGGCCTTCGGCATAGTGCTTTCGCAGGCCCTGCTGGGCCGCGCTCAGCGCCCCTGCTCTGCCCATCACCTCGAAGATCGCTTGCGGCGTGCTCTGGCCGGCCACGACAAGACGATCGATCTCGCGCAGCTCGAGCTTCGAGCCGATGGCGTCCGCCGTCGCCTGCGCGATCAGGATTCGAGTACCGTAGACCTTGTTGGCCAGTTCGAGCCGAGAGGCGAGGTTGACGGCATCGCCCATCACCGTAAAGCTCATCATCAGCTCGGAGCCGATGCTGCCGGTCAGGACTTCGCCGGTGGCGATGCCGATGCGCAGATCGCACGGCACCGGCATGGCGCGAATGCCCAGCAGGTCAGGCAACTGCTTCTGGAGCGCGGGCACCTGCTCGGCCATGTCGACGGCGGACAGCCCTGCCAGCGGCGCCTGCTCGTCCTCCTCGACGAAGG
This sequence comes from Bradyrhizobium campsiandrae, assembly GCF_014529705.1. Lineage (GTDB taxonomy): Bacteria > Pseudomonadota > Alphaproteobacteria > Rhizobiales > Xanthobacteraceae > Bradyrhizobium > Bradyrhizobium campsiandrae. The sequence continues at coordinate 40,948 of NZ_JAANIH010000053.1, read as the reverse complement.
GCGGGCCCCAATAGGACATGATGGCGTCGCCGATATATTTGTCGATGACGCCGCGGTTGTTGCGGATCGGCGCGGACATCACCGTGAAGTAGTGGTTCATCACCTTGACGAGGCCGCGCGGGGTCATGCCCTCGCTCATCGCCGTGAAGCCGCTCATGTCGCAGAACATGATGGTCATCACCCGGCGCTGGCCGTCGATAGCGACCTCGGGCCGGTCGATCAGGCCCTGGACCACCTTCGGATCGATATAGCGGCCGAAGGTCTCGCGAATGCGCTCGTTGTGGCGCAGCTGTTCGATCATGCGGTTGAAGGCGGCGGCGAGCTCGCCGATCTCGTCCTGGGTCGAGACGGCAATGGTCTTGTCGAAACGCCCCGCCTCGACTTCCCTGGTGCCGGCGAGCAATAGGCGCACCGGCCGTGTGATGCCGCCGGAGACCAGTAGCGCAAAGGCAAATCCGACGATCGCCGCGAGCACGGTGACGATGCCGGAGACGATGATGGCCTGACGTTGGTGGCCGAGCACCGTCGACGTGCTGACATAGACCTGCTTGAGCATGTCGGCGCGGATCGCATCGATTCTCCGGTTGAACAGATCACGCGTGGCATCGATGTGTTCGAGTGTCCCGCGCGTCTCCGCCATCTGCTTGGCGTCCACCTGCTTGAGCAGTCTGGCGTGATCTTCGTTCATGTCGCGGCGCAGCTCGCTGACCGCGGTGTCGATGCGGGTGTCGATCCGCGCCAGCGCGGCGTTGTCCGAGGGCGTCCGGGTGTCGTCGATGATCGCGTTGATCAGCTTTTGCGCGCCCGACGTCTCCTCCTCGATCTTCCGGTCGGCCTCCTCGAACTCCTTCAGGCGCGCCGCATAGGCCTCCTCGTCCGAGGAGTCCTGCATCTTCATCATGACCATGCGCCGCAGCGCCACCGATCGCTCCAGCGAGCGAATATTGGCGCGCGCCAGGTCGCCATAGGCCGGGATGTAACGGTTGGTCAGCTCGTCCAGGAGAACCCCGACCTGGCTCGACATCACCATCGACAGGATCGAGGTGATCAGCATCAGGACGATCAATCCGAGGGCGATGCCGACGATTTTGCGCCGGATCGACTGATTGAAAAGCGGCATGGGCGCGGGGCAAAGGCTGCAATGAAGATCTATGGAACTCAATACACCGGATTTTCGCCGGGGAACACGCTCAAGCCGGCGATCAGTGGCGCCGAGGGCCGCCCGCCACCGTCGCGCGAGACCCATTCGTTAACAAAGATTAAGAGCCGCGTTCTATCCCCCGTTGCACAGGTTCCCGCGCTCCATCCGTATTTTGCCGCATTGTTGCGGCAGCGTCAGGAATGCGAAACGATGGCGTGTCACCGTTTTTGAAGTCGATTTGATTCTCGGGCCGCAGACGGATTGCGGACTTTGGTTTGTACTGGTTTCGCAGGGGGGACCACGGAATGAACCAGTGCCTACGCTCGCTCGCGTGTGTCGTTGCCATGGCCGCATTGGCGCTCCTTCCCACGGAGCTGGCAGCGAAGAGCAAGTCATCATCAGCACCGAAGAAAACGCACGAGGCCAAAGCGGGCAAGCATCGGCACGCCGCGGCCGGCAAGCACGGCAAACATGCCGAGGCCAAACGCAAGTCGAAGAAGCAGGACGACGAGCCCGCGGACAAGCCGGCACCACCGCCACTGACCGGCGACCTCGCCGCGCTGAAGGACGCGATCGACCTCGCGCGCAAGGGCAAGACCGACGATGCGACGGCGGCGCGCGATCGCATCGCCGATCCGGCCGGACAGAAGCTTGCCGACTGGTTCATGCTGCGCCACTCCGAGAGCACCGCGCCCTTCAAACGCTACGCCGCCTTCCTCGCCGCCAATCCGGATTGGCCGAGCAGCTCCCTGCTCCGCCGCCGTGCCGAGGCGCGGCTGTGGCAGGAGAAGAGCGACGCGGCCACCGTCCATGCCTTCACCATGGACCAGCCGACCAGCGCCAAGGGCAATTTCGCGCTCGCCCGCGTGCTGCTCGCCGAGGGCGACAGCGACCGGGCCGCGCGCCTCGTCCGCGCCGCCTGGCGCTCGGAGGAATTATCCGAGCGCAGCGAGGAGGATTCCTACGAAGCGTTCCACGATTTGCTGCGGCCTGAGGATCATCGCGCCCGCATGGACAAGCGCCTCGGCGCCAAGGACTATGCCGGCGCACGGCGCGCCGCCAAACGCCTCGGCGAGGACGCACTCGCGATCGTCAAGGCCTGCGCCGCCGTCAATGGCAAGGAGAACAAGGCCAAGGATTATCTCGACGACGTCGCGGCGGACGCGCGCCGCGACCTCGGCTACGTCCTGTGCCGCGCGCAATGGCACCTGCAGAAGGATCGCATCGACGATGCGGCCGAGGTGATCCTGGCTGCTGCTCCCGACACGATGGCGGCGCAGGACACCGACGCGTGGTGGCGCGAGCGCCGCCTGCTTGCGCGAAGGCTGCTCGACCAGGGCAAATTCCAGACCGCCTACGACGTCGTATGGGCTGCGGCAGTACCCGCGATGGAGGTCTATCGCGTCGACTATCACTTCATGTGCGGCTGGATCGCGCTGCGCTACCTCGACGATCCCAAGACCGCGATCATGCACTTCGCGTCCATCGACGAGGGCTCGCCCAATCCGCTGGCGCTGTCGCGAGGCCATTACTGGCGCGGCCGTGCGGCCGAGGCGATGGGGGCCGCAGCCGATGCGCAAGCGAGCTACCAGGCCGCCGCGCGCTATCCGACCGCCTATTACGGCCAGCTCGCCCGTGCAAGGCTCGGCCTCGAGGGCATCGAGCTGCGCGCGCCCTCGCCCGGGCTGGCCGCGGCCGATACGCCGGCCGCGGACGAGCGCGTGCGCGCCGCCGACATGCTGTACGCCATCGGCGAGCGCGATACCGTGTACTATTACGCCGAGGATTTCGCCAAGGAGAGCACCGACGTCGCGGCGCTGGCGGCGTTCGCCGAACTCGCCGGACAGCGCAACGATGCGCGCGTGATGTTAGAGGTCGGCAAATCGGCGCTGGCGCACGGGCTTGCGCTCGACCATTACGCCTTCCCCACCATCGGCATCCCCGAGCACAAGCAGGTCGCGCCCGCGATCGAGACCAGCGTGATCTATTCGGTGGCGCGCACCGAGAGCTCGTTCAACCAGCGCGACAAGTCGTCAGCCAATGCCGTCGGCCTGATGCAGGTGACGCCGGAAGCGGGCCGCGACACCGCCAAGCGCTTCGGCGTGACCTATGACTGGGACAAGATGGTCTCCGACCCGGTCTACAACACGCAGATGGGCGCGGCCGAACTCAGCGCACTGCTGTCGGAATATCGCGGCAACCAGATCATGACCTTCGCCGGCTACAATGCCGGCCGCGGCCGTGTGCGCGAATGGGTGCAGGCGCATGGCGATCCCAGAGACCCCAAGATCGATCCGGTCGACTGGGTCGAGCGCATCCCGCTGTCGGAGACGCGCAACTACGTCCAGCGCGTGATGGAGAACGTGCTGGTCTACCGCGCACGGTTCGAGGGCAGCGGCGCGGTCGCCGGGAAGACCGACCAGCGCGTGGTGACGCAGGATGCCAGCGCCAAGGCGCTGCCGGTGGGGTTCAGGGGAGCGGAGTGAGGGCGGACCGGTTCACTCCACCGTAATCTTCGCCGCCTTGATGATCGGCCACCACTTTGCGATCTCGGCTTTCTGCCTGATGCCGAGCGCCTCTGGCGTGAGCTGATCCTGCGGCGTCATTTCCAGGCCCTGGCTTTCGAGCTGCTTCTTCACGGCGGGATCGTTCAGCGCCTCCACGGCAGCCGCATTGAGTTTCGTCACGATCTCCTTCGGCGTGCCCTTCGGCACCCACATGCCGGACCACAGCGTCATGTTGAAGCCCTTCAGCCCGGCCTCGTCGGCGGTCGGGATATCGGGCGCCGAGGCGAGGCGCTTGTCGTCGGTGACGGCATAGGCGCGGATGGTGCCGGCACGGACCTGGTTGATGGAGTTGGAGGTCTGGTCGATGATGAGGTCGATCTGGCCGGCGATGAGGTCGTTCAGCGCCGGCGCGGTGCCGCGATATGGCACATATTGCAGCTTGATGCCGGAGACGCTCTCGAAATAGACGCCGGCGATATGGCTGCCAGATCCTGCACCGGCCGTACCCGCCGTCGGCGGCGTGGGGCGCGACTTCAGCCAGTCCAGCAGCTGCTTCAGCGAGGTCGCGGGCACCGCGTTCTTGCTGACCACGATCATCGGGTTGCTCGGCAGCAGCACCACCGGTTCGAGATCGGCGACGAGATCGTAATTGAACTTGTAGACCGCGCCGTTGGCGACGTGGGTGCCGAGATGGCCGAACGAGATGGTGTAGCCGTCAGGCGGCGAATGTACGGCGCGTCCCACCCCGATCGAACCGCCGGCGCCGGTGACATTCTCGATCACCAGCGGCTGGCCGAGCGAGACGCGCATCCGCTCGGCGAGCACGCGCGCCATCGCGTCGGACGGGCCGCCGGCCGCGAACGGAACGATGATGGTGATGGGATGCGAGGGGTAATCGTCGGCGCGCGCCGCGCCGGTGAGAGCGAGAATGCCGATCAGCCCAGCCTGAATGGCCTTTTTCATTGCGATCTCCCAACGACGTATTCTCGTTTTTCTTCGCCTCTCCCCGCCTGCGGGGAGAGGGAGAAGGATACGTCAGAACTGCGCGTAGTCGATCGGCTTGTGGCGATCGAGCGTGCGGGTGACCGGCGGCAGCGGGTATTTCAGGCCGGTGGCGCAGTTGAACAGCATCACGCGGTCAGTCTTGGCGACGCGGCCATCGGCGAGGCTTTGCTTGTAGGCGGCATAGGTCGCGGCGCCCTCCGGGCACAGCAGCAGTCCCTCCTCGCGCGCGACCTCGTTCAACGCCGACGAGATCCTGTCGTCGTCGACCGCAATCGCAAACCCCTTGCTCTCGCGCACGGCGCGCAGAATGAGAAAATCGCCGATGGCCTGCGGCACGCGGATGCCCGAGGCGATGGTGTGGGCGTCCTCCCAGCGCACCGCATGCTCGGTGCCGGCCTCATAGGCGCGCACCATCGGCGCGCAACCGGAGGCCTGCACCGCGACCATGCGCGGGCGCTTCGAGCCGATGAAGCCGATCTTCTCGAGTTCGTCGAACGCCTTCCACATGCCGATCAGGCCGGTGCCGCCGCCGGTCGGATAGAAGATCACGTCGGGCACGTCCCAGTTCAGTTGCTCGGCAAGCTCGAGGCCCATCGTCTTCTTGCCCTCGATGCGGTACGGCTCCTTCAAGGTCGAGGTATCGAACCAGCCGACTTTCGCCTTGCCCTCGCCGACGATCTTGCCGCAATCATCGATATAGCCGTTCACGCGATAGACCGTGGCGCCCTGCAGCTCGATCTCGCTGACATTCACCTCCGGCGTGTCGGCCGGGCAGAAGATCGTGGTCTTGATGCCGCAGGAGGTCGCATACGCCGCGAGCGCCGCACCGGCATTGCCGTTGGTCGGCATCGCCATGTGCTTGATGCCGAGCGCCTTGCCCATCGACACCGCCATCACGAGGCCGCGCGCCTTGAACGAGCCGGTCGGCAGCCGTCCCTCGTCCTTGACGATGATCTCGCCGCCGCCGAGCTTCGCAGCCAGCTTGGGCAGCCGGATCAGCGGCGTCGTGACCTCGCCGAGCGAGACGATGTCCCTGCATTTGCGCACCGGCAAGAGCTCGCGATAGCGCCACATGTCGGCGGGGCGCTGAGCCAGCGCATCCTTGGTCAGCGCCTTTTTCACGCCGGGAAGATCGTAGCGCACCAGCAGCGGCTTGCCGGCCTTGGAGAGGTTGTGGACCTGGTCGGCGGCGTAATGATCCCCCTCCATCGCGCATTCGAGATGCGTGACGAAGGTCGGGCGTTCGATGGTCAGGTTGTCGTTGTCGTGCATGGGTTCTTTCTTCTTGTTGTTCTGTGTCAAGTATCTGACCCGTCACCCTGAGGCGCTTTTCATGCGGCGCGCCGCATGAAAAGTCTCGAAGGGCGACGAGCCCGGCTGCTGCGGCTGGGCCGTTCATCCTTCGAGGCTCGCCGAAGGGGCGAGCACCTCAGGATGACGGGACTGCTGCCAGCGCGCGCCTCAAATATTCAGCACCCGGCCATACGCATCCAGCACGGCCTCCTTCATCATCTCCGACAGGGTCGGATGCGGGAACACGGTGTGCATCAGCTCTTCTTCCGTCGTCTCCAGATTCATGGCGACGACGTAGCCCTGGATCAATTCCGTGACCTCGGCGCCGACCATGTGGGCCCCTAACAGCTGGCCGGTCTTCTTGTCGAAGATCACCTTGACCAGGCCCTGGTCCTCGCCGAGCGCAATCGCCTTGCCGTTGCCGACGAAGGGGAAGCGGCCGACGCGAATCTCGCGGCCGCTCTCTTTCGCCTTGGCTTCGGTGAGGCCGACCGAGGCGACCTGCGGATGGCAATAGGTGCAGCCCGGGATCATCAGCTTGTCCATGGGATGCGGATGCAGGCCCTTGATCGCCTCGATGCAGATCACGCCCTCATGCTCGGCCTTGTGGGCCAGCATCGGCGGCCCCGCGACGTCGCCGATGGCATAGATGCCGGGGACGTTGGTCTTGCCGTAGCCGTCGATCACGATGCAGCCGCGGTCGGTCTTGACGCCGAGCTTTTCCAGGCCGAGATTCTCGATATTGCCGACGACGCCGACCGCCGAGATCACGCGCTCGAACTCGGTGGTGACAGGCTTGCCCTTGCCGTCGTCGATGGTGGCGACGACGCTGTCGGCCTTCTTCTCGAGCTTCGTGACCTTGGTCGAGGACATGATCTTGATGCCCTGCTTCTCCAGCCGCTTGCGGGCAAGGCCCGCGATCTCGGCATCCTCGACGGGCAGGATCTGCGGCAGCACCTCGACCACGGTGACGTCGGAGCCCATGGTGTGGAAGAACGAGGCGAACTCGATGCCGATCGCGCCGGAGCCGACCACCAGCAGCGATTTCGGCATCCGCTCCGGGACCATCGCTTCGAAATAGGTCCAGATCAGCTTCTTGTCGGGCTCGAGCCCCGGCAGCACGCGCGGCCGCGCGCCGGTGGCGACGATGATGTGTTTGGCCTGATAAGCCCCCTCACCCAGCGAGCCCTTGGGGCCCTCGACGTCGGACTTCTTCACGGTGATCTTCCCGGGCGCGTCGATCGAGGCGGCGCCCCAGATCACGCTGACCTTGTTCTTCTTCATCAGGAAGCCGACGCCGTCATTCAGCCGCTTGGAGACGCCGCGCGAGCGCTGCACCACCGCCTTCGGATCGAACGAGACCTTTTCAGCCGACAGGCCGTAGTCTCCGGCGTGCTGCATGTAGTGGTAAATCTCGGCGGAACGTAACAGCGCCTTGGTCGGGATGCAGCCCCAGTTCAGGCAGATGCCGCCGAGATAGGATTTCTCCACGATCGCGGTCTTGAAGCCGAGCTGGGCTGCGCGGATCGCGGTGACATAGCCGCCGGGGCCGGAGCCGATGATGATGACGTCGAAGGATGTGTCGGCCATTGCGGCTCCCCGAAGCTCGTAGGGTGGGCAAAGCGAAGCGTGCCCACCGCCTTCTCAAAGAAACGAGGTGGGCACGGCGCGATGCGCCTTTGCCCACCCTACGAAGTCGTTGCCCGCCTCACACCATCATCATGACGGGGTTTTCGATCAGCTGCTTGAACGCGCCGATCAGCTCGGCGCCGAGCGCGCCGTCGATGGCGCGGTGATCGCAGGACAGGGTCACGCTCATCATGTGCGCGATCTCGATCTTGCCGCCGCGCACGACGGGCCGCTCCTCGCTGGTGCCGACCGCGAGGATGGTCGCATGCGGCGGGTTGATCACGGCGGTAAAGTGGCTGATGCCGTACATGCCGAGGTTCGAGACGGCGGTGGTGCCGCCCTGATATTCCTCCGGCTTCAGCTTGCGCGAGCGGGCGCGCGCGGCAAAGTCCTTCATCTCGTTGGAGATGGTCGAGAGCGTCTTGGTCTCGGCCTTGCGGATGATCGGCGTGATCAGGCCGCCCGGCATCGCCACGGCGACGCCGACGTCGGAATGGTGGTGCTTGACCATGCCGCTTTCGGTCCAGCTAACGTTGCAATTCGGGATCTTCTGCAGCGCAACCGCCATCGCCTTGATGACGAAGTCGTTGACCGAGATCTTGTAGAGCGGCTTCTTCTCCTTGTCCTTGGGAGCAGCCGCATTGATCTCCTCGCGCGCGGCGAGCAGCTTGCCGATGTCGCAGTCGATGGTGAGATAAAAGTGCGGGACGTTCTGGATGGAGGCGGTCAGGCGCTGCGCGATGGTGCGGCGCATGCCGTCATGCGGGACGATGTCATAGGAGCCCGGCTCGAACAGCGACAGGATCTGCTTGTCCGACATGGTCGGTGCGATCGAAGGCGCGCCCGCGGGAGGCGCGGCAGCGGGTGCCTTGAGGCCCTTGCCGGACTTGGCCTGCTCGACGTCGCGCGCGACCACACGACCATGTGGGCCGGTGCCGGTGACCATGCCGACATCGATGCCGGCTTCCTTGGCAAGACGTCGCGCCAGAGGCGATGAAAACACGCGGCCGGTATGTCCGTTGCTCTGCGCAGCCGGTGCAGCAGCTTGCGGCGCCGGAGCGGCGGCAGGTGCCGGTGCAGCCTTGGGTGCAGCAGGCGCAGCAGCCGGCGCCGCAGCGGGAGCCTCAGTCGCCTTCTCGGCGGGCTTGGGCGGTGCGGCGGAAGCGCTGGGCTTGGCGCTGCCCGCGGCTTTCACGTCCTCGCCTTCGCCGGCAAGCACCGCGATCACGTCATTGACCGGGACATCCTGCGTGCCCTCGGGCACCAGGATCTTGGCGATCGTGCCCTCGTCGATGGCCTCGACCTCCATGGTGGCCTTGTCGGTCTCGATCTCGGCGATGACGTCGCCTGACTTGACCTTGTCGCCTTCCTTCTTCAGCCACTTGGCGAGGTTGCCCTTCTCCATCGTCGGCGAAAGAGCTGGCATCAGGATGTTGATGGGCATGCTGACCTCACGAAGAACTTCTCAAAACGTCGTCTCCGACAATGAAGACGAACTGACCAGTTTTAGTTGCCGATGTCGCCTTGCCAGAGGCGCTCATTGGCAGGGATGGAACGCCAATTCTTCATCATGGTGATGGAGCGATCGTCGGCAAGATCGATCCAGGGAATCCCGAACTTGTCGAGAATGTCCTTGGAGCCCTCGAAGGTGACGGACTCGCCGATCACAACGAGCTTGACCTTGAACAGGCCGAGCGCGCCGGCACACATCGAGCATGGCGACAGCGTGGTGTACATGACGGTGTCGTGGAACGAGATCGCGCCGGCCTCGCGCAGGCAGCTCATCTCGCCGTGCAGGATCGGATTGTTCTCCTGCACGCGGTTGTTATGGCCACGGGCGATGATCTTGTCGCCGCGCGTCAGCACGGCGCCGATCGGCAGGCCACCTTGCGCGATCGAGGCCTCCGCTTCGCGGATCGCCTCCAGCATGAAATCGTAATGGTGTTGTTCGATTGCCATACTCAGTGCCCCTTCCCGCGCGGCGTGGTGATGCCAGTGTCGGTCGGACGCTCGATCTCGGCCTGGAACATGTCGAGGATCCGGTTCAATGCGTCCTCCTCGGTATATTCGCTCTCGCGCGCATAGGCGCGCGCGGCGTGGCGGGCGAGATCGACCAGCAGCAGACCCCACATGTCGGGCTCCTCGAAGGCGCGCTGGAACGCCATCGACAGCCCGCCATCCAGCACGAACACGCGCAGGATCTCGACCGCGTCATCGCGGGTCATGACGTCGGGCGGCAGCGGCTGCTCCTTGGGGCCTGCCATGGCCTACCTGTAGCAGACGGCTTTGGCGGCCTCGACGACCTCCGCCGCCGACGGCAGCGCCAGCTTCTCCAGGTTCGCAGCGTAAGGCATCGGCACGTCCTTGCCGGACACGCGCGCGACCGGCGCATCCAGATAATCGAACGCGTTCTCCATGATCCGCGCGGCGATCTCGGCGCCGACGCCGCTCTGGGCCCAGCCCTCTTCCACCGTGACGGCGCGCCCGGTTTTCTTGACCGAGTTGATGATGGTCTCGGTGTCCATCGGCCGCAGCGTGCGCAGGTCGATCACCTCGGCCTCGATGCCCTCCTTGGCGAGCTCGTCGGCGGCCTTGAGCGCATAGGTCATGCCGTTCGACCAGGAGATGATGCTCACATGCGAACCGGCACGGGCGATGCGCGCCTTGCCGATCGGAACGATGAAATCGTCGAGCTTCGGCACCTCACCGGTGTGACCGTAGAGCACCTCGTTCTCGAGGAAGATCACGGGATTGGGATCGCGGATCGCGGCCTTGAGCAGGCCCTTGTAATCGGCGGCCGAGAACGGCGCGACCACCTTGAGGCCCGGGACGTTCGAGTACCAGGCCGAGTAATCCTGGCTGTGCTGGGCGGCGACGCGTGCGGCGGCGCCGTTGGGGCCGCGGAACACGATCGAGCAGCCCATCTGGCCGCCTGACATGTAGAGCGTCTTGGCCGCGGAGTTGATGATCTGGTCGATCGCCTGCATGGCGAAGTTGAAGGTCATGAACTCGACGACCGGCTTCAGCCCGGTCATGGCAGCGCCGACGCCGACGCCGGCAAAGCCGTGCTCCGTGATCGGGGTGTCGATCACGCGCCTCGCGCCGAACTCCTGCAGCAACCCTTGCGTGACCTTGTAGGCGCCCTGATATTCGGCGACCTCTTCGCCCATCACGAACACGTCAGGATCGCGGCGCATCTCCTCGGCCATAGCGTCGCGCAGCGCTTCGCGGATGGTCTGGGTGATCATCTCGGTGCCGGCAGGCACTTCCGGATCGGGCTCGGCGACAGCCTGCGGCGCCGGTGCAGCCTTCGGCGCGGGCACTTCAGCCTTGGCAGCGGCCGGCGGCGCAGACTCCGCAGCCTTCGCGGCCGGCGCGGGCGCTTTCGCCAGATCAGCGGCACTCTCGCCGTCGGCCAAAATGGTGGCGATCGGCGTGTTCACGGCAACGTCGGCGGTGCCCTCGGGGATCAGGATCTTGCCGAGCGTGCCCTCGTCGGTCGCCTCGACTTCCATGGTGGCCTTGTCGGTCTCGATCTCGGCGATGACGTCGCCGGACTTGATCGTCTCGCCCTCTTTTTTCAGCCATTTGGCGAGGTTGCCCTTTTCCATCGTGGGCGACAACGCGGGCATCAGCACTTGAATTGGCATATCTACTCCAAGGAAAGCTTGCGCGCGTTTTAGCGATAGACGTCGGTCCAGAGCTCGGCGGCATCCGGCTCGGGATCATGCTGGGCAAAATCGGCGGAGGCGTTGACGATGTCGCGCACCTCGGCGTCGATCGCCTTGAGGTCGGCCTCGCTCACCTTGGCGGCAAGCAACCGGTTACGCACCTGCTCGATCGGATCCTGGTCGTGACGAACCTTCTCCACCTCCTCGCGCGTGCGGTACTTGGCCGGGTCGGACATCGAGTGGCCGCGATAGCGGTAGGTCTGCATCTCCAGGATGAAGGGACCCTTGCCGGCGCGGCACCAGGCGGCCGCCTCGTCGCCCGCGGCCTTGACGGCGCGGACATCCATGCCGTCGACCTGCTTGCCGGGGATGTTGAAGGACACGCCGCGCCTGGAGAAATCCTGCTGCGCCGACGCGCGCGAGACCGAAGTGCCCATGGCGTAGCGGTTGTTCTCGATGACGTAGATCACCGGCAGCTTCCAGAGCTCCGCCATGTTGAAGCTCTCATACACCTGGCCCTGGTTGGCCGCGCCGTCGCCGAAATAGGTGACGCTGACATTGCCATTGCTGCGATAATTGTTGGCGAACGCAAGACCGGTGCCGAGCGAGACCTGCGCGCCGACGATGCCGTGGCCGCCATAAAAGTGCTTCTCCTTGCTGAACATGTGCATGGAGCCGCCCTTGCCCTTGGAATAGCCGCCGCGGCGTCCCGTGAGCTCGGCCATGACGCCGTTGGCGTCCATGCCGGTGGCCAGCATATGGCCGTGGTCGCGATAGCCGGTGATGACCTGATCGCCCTCCTTCAGGGCCATCTGCATGCCGACCACCACGGCCTCCTGGCCGATATAGAGATGGCAGAAGCCGCCGATCGCGCCCATGCCGTAGAGCTGGCCGGCCTTCTCCTCGAATCGCCTGATCAGGAGCATGTCGCGGAGCGCCTTCAGCTCCTGCTCTCTCGTGAATTCCGGAGGCGAACCGCCGTCGGTTTTGTCTTGTGGGCTGCTTGCGGCGGCTTTCTTGGGGGCGGCCATGAGAATTCCGGGTCAGAGAAAACTAAGCCCTCTCTAACCCAACTCATCAGCGTGTGAAAGCACCGCCGTGGCATGGCACGACTTTCATTATGCCGCACTGCAACGTGGCCCGAAATTTTGCAAAACCTTTAGGCTTGATCAGGCAACATTCGGCGCCCCCGATGCTCACCTCACCAGCCGAGCTCGCGCAGATATGCCGCGCGGGCGGCAACGCCGGTATGCGTGAAGTCGGTGAAGACCCCATCGACACCGAGCCGGAAGAATTTGAGATATTCCTGGGCGGGATCGGCGCGGTAGTCGGCGGCCAGATACTTCCTCTCGTTGCGGAACGTGAAGACGTGGACGAACAGGCCGAGCCGGTGCGCGTCGGCGATCAGGCTGGTCGCGTCCTGCGTCGAAGCTTCCGGCGTCGATCCCTTGTAGGGCGTGCCGTCGGCATTGGCGTCCTTCCATGGTGCGATCTTGAGCGGAACGATATAGGCCTTCCACGGACCGATGCCGTCGGCATAGGTCTTGATCTTGGCGAGGCCCTCGGGCGTCAGCATCGCATCATACAGGCGCGCGTCACCTGCAACCGTCCAGTCGAACGGACGTGAATTGGTGATGTTGTTGAGCAGGACCTTGCCGGTCCTGAAGTCGATGCCGTTGCCGTCAATGAGCTGGACCTGCCGGGTCTGAAGACCATGGCTGCGCATGTATTTCAGGCTGCCGGGCTCGAAGCTCTGAACCAGGATGGGAGCATCCTTGGAATTGAGGCCGTTATCCCCAATGATCTTGATGAGGGCATCCTCGAGCGGGTGGCTGCCCGGCGCGCCGCAGCCATTGGCGATCGCCTGGGCGTTGTTCCAAGTCGGGTTCTTGGTCTCCGGATAGACCAGGATGGGACGCCCCGTCTCCTTGCTCTTCGCCTTGGCGATGTCGAGGATGTCCTGGAAGCTGATGACAGGAAATTTGCCGTTGAAAACCTTCGGCCGTTCGTTGGCCGCGTCATAGGTGGTGCCGCCGATCCACGCCTTCAGCTCGGCCATGGTGAAGTCGGTGATCGACCAGTCGCCCGTGTGATCCTCGCCGTCGACGATCAGCGACTTCAGCACCGATTTGGGATCGGAGGGATCGGTGAGATCCGTAAGGTAGTCCGCAGGCACGCCCGCGGCAGAAGGCGCCTTGACGCGCACCCCTGATCCCGTGCGCTTGCGGGCGGCGACCGCCGGGTTGGTCTTCGCGACTTCGGCGACATTGGTGTTGTCGGCCAGCCAGGGGTTGTGGCGCGCAACCAGGAGGCAATCCTTGGTGAGGTGCAGATCTTCTTCGAGGGCGTCGGTTCCCAGCGCCGCGGCGAGGTCGTAGGACGGCTCGGTCTCTTCCGGCACCAGTCCCGGCACGCCGCGATGTCCGAGGATCAGCGGCGCCTTGCCGTCGACGGTCAGGAAGGGTTTTGCCCCTGACGGGGCCGACTGCGCAGCGGCGATCGACGGCGCAATCAATGCCGCGGCCGCCGCACACAGCAGCGTCGCTCCGACACGTATGTTCCGCAAGGCACGCATCTTCCGCAAGAAATGGTTCGTCATGGCCGCGCCTCCGTCTCTGCCTGGCATCGCAGCGTTGCGATCAAGCTGCCCGTCTTGTCTCAATTCTCTGACAGAGCGATGACGGCGGCGGCAGACATGCGCAGGCGGCGCCACGATGACGCCGCCTTCTTTTCGATCAAAATCCGCCGATCAGAAGAAGCCGAGCTTCTTCGGGCTATAGCTGACCAGGAGGTTCTTGGTCTGCTGATAGTGATCGAGCATCATCTTGTGGGTCTCGCGCCCGACGCCCGACTGCTTGTAGCCGCCGAAGGCCGCATGGGCGGGATAGGCGTGATAGCAGTTGGTCCAGACCCGGCCGGCCTCGATCGCCCGGCCAAAGCGGTAGCAACGGTTGGCGTCACGGCTCCAGACGCCGGCCCCCAAACCGTAGAGCGTGTCGTTGGCGATCGCGAGCGCCTCGTCGTCGGTCTTGAAGGTCGTGACCGAGACGACGGGGCCGAAGATCTCCTCCTGGAAGATCCGCATCTTGTTGTTGCCCTCGAACACCGTCGGCTGGACATAGAAGCCGCCGGAGAGATCGCCACCGAGCTCGGCGCGTCCGCCGCCGGCCAGCACCTTGGCCCCCTCCTGCTTGCCGATGTCGATATAGGACAGGATTTTTGTGAGCTGCTCGCTGGAAGCCTGCGCGCCGATCATGGTGGTGGCGTCGCGCGGGTCCCCCTGCTTGATCGCGGCAACACGCTTCAGCGCCCGCTCCATGAAGCGATCGTAGATATCCGCATGCACGAGGGCCCGGCTCGGACAGGTGCAGACCTCGCCCTGGTTCAGCGCGAACATGACGAAGCCCTCGATCGCCTTGTCGAAGAAATCGTCGTCCTCGGCGGTGACGTCCTTGAAGAAGATGTTCGGCGACTTGCCGCCGAGCTCCAGCGTCACCGGGATCAGGTTCTGGCTGGCATATTGCATGATCAGCCGGCCCGTCGTGGTTTCGCCGGTGAAGGCAATCTTGGCGATGCGCGGGCTGGATGCCAGCGGTTTGCCGGCCTCGAGACCGAAACCGTTGACGATGTTGAGCACGCCTGATGGCAGGAGATCGCCGATGATCTCGGCCCAGACCATGATCGAGGCCGGCGTCTGCTCGGCCGGCTTGAGCACGACGCAATTGCCGGCGGCAAGCGCCGGCGCAAGCTTCCAGCACGCCATCAGCAGCGGGAAGTTCCAGGGGATGATCTGGCCGACCACGCCGAGCGGTTCGTGAAAATGATAGGCGATGGTGTCGTGATCGATCTCGCCGATCGAGCCTTCCTGCGCGCGCACCACGCCGGCGAAATAGCGGAAGTGATCGATCGCGAGCGGGATGTCGGCGACGCGGGTCTCGCGGATCGGCTTGCCGTTGTCCCAGGTCTCGGCGATCGCGAGGCGTTCCAGATTCTCTTCCATGCGGTCGGCGATGCGATTGAGGATCGCGGCACGCTCGGCAACGCTGGTGCGGCCCCAAGCGCCCTTGGCGGCATGCGCCGCATCGAGGGCCGCTTCGACGTCCTGCGCGTCGGAGCGCGCGATCTTGCAGACGATCTGGCCGTTCACCGGCGAGGCATTGTCGAAATATTTGCCCGAAATCGGCGCGACGAACTTGCCGCCGATGAAGTTGTCATAGCGTTCGGCGAAGGGGACTTTGGTGACGCTGAGGAATTCCACCTTGTTCATTGATCACTCCCGATGTTGATGTTTTCGCAAATCGTCGTGTGTTCACGACTTGCGCAGACGATCTCGCGGGGGATGATTTCTGTCAGCCCTGGGGGATGCGATGGCGACGCGGACCTGTCGCAGAACTGCGACAGTCGCGGGCGAGGCAAGAGCGGGATGGAGCGCTTGCTGCCTCCCCACCGTCATTGCGAGCGAGGCGAAGCAATCCAGGCTGCCTCTACGGCGAGACTCTGGACTGCTTCGTCGCATCGGCGCAAAATTGCTACGCAATTTTGTCGCGAGCTCCTCGCAATGACGGCGGAGAGGTCTGTGCCCTAGTGCTTCAGCGCGAACTGCTTCAGCTTCCGGTGCAGCGTGGCGCGGCTGACGCCGAGGGCCTTGGCGGCGGCCGAAACATTGCCGCCGGCGCGAAGCAGCGCCCGCTGCACCACCGCACGCTGTCCGCCGGCCAGATGGTCCCGCGCAACATCGCCGCCGAGCAGGTCTGCCGCGGGAACCGGCTGCAGCGCCCGGCCTGGCGCGATCCCGAATCCCGCCCTCGCCGACCGGCTCGCACCGATGACGAGATCATCCGCATCGACCGCGACGAGGCCGATGGATTGGCCGTCCGGTCCTGGCGTCAGCACGATGCGCGCGTTAGCGAAGGCCCGGCGAAACAGATCGGCCTCGATGCGCCTCGCCGCCTCACCGGCCGCCAGCGCGATCAGGCTGGAGAAGGCATCGGTGCGGTCGGCGCGGCAGGAGGAGACGTCGAGCACGCCGACAAAGGCCGCCTCGTGGTCGTAGATCGGAACGGCGGTACAGCTCAGCAGCGTGTTGCGGGTGAAGAAATGCTGGTCGCGATCGATCGTCAGCGGTCGCTGCTCGACGACGCAGGTGCCGATGCCGTTGGTGCCCTCGTGCTCCTCGCTCCAGAGCGCGCCGGTCCAGAGGCCCCAGGACTGGAAGGTGGTGTCGTCGGCCGGCGTGCCGCGCCGGTCGACCGGCACGCCCTCGCCGTCTGCGAGCAGCACGCAACAGCCGCTCGCGCCGACCGCCTGATAGAGCCGATCCATGGCCCCTTGCGCGGCGGCCAGCAGCGGTGCGACGCGCTCGCGCGCCTGTCGCAGTTCGGCTTCACTCAGCCGCTGGGGCAGGCCGCGGCCGGCTGGGTCGAGATGATGCAATCGCGAGGAACGGCGCCACGAAGCCACGAGCGCGGACCGTGCCGCCTGGCCTGACGCGATAGCGGCTTCGACACGAGCCGCGTGATGCCGGGGCATCGACCCATCCATCACCATTTCCTCCGGAAAGCAGTCTAGGCGGGCGCCTCGACGACCCGATTGATCTCCGTCAAGCTTCGGCGGCACGGCGCCCGAACAAGCAATCTCCCCTCGTCCCGCCGCCGTCAAGGCGGCGAAATGGCCACGGCTCTACGACCTTCGGAATAGTCGGGGCGGCTTTCGCCGCCTGTTTCGAATGCGGCCGGAAGCGTTAGTTCTGTGGGATCATCCGAACGAGATCGTGCGGATTGACGTAGTCGAGCTGGAACCGGGCCCGCTCGTCCAGCATATCGGGATCGATCTTCTCGGTGCGCAGCAGCGACACGCGCTGCTCGCTCCGGACGCGCTCCCGCTTGAGCTGGGCGAGCTCGCTGGTCAGCGCGATGATCTCCTGGTCGAGCTCCTGGCGGGCATTGAGGCCGTATTTGCCGGTGTAGGCGTTGACGCCGAAATAGCCGACGATGGCGGCCGCCATCGCATAGAGGGCAAGGCCGGTCAGGATCGATTTGAGGCGGGCGCGAGAGACCATTTTGGCAAGATGGGCCAGCTTGGTTAAGGGAGTATTGACGCCCCTTCCAGGTCGTTGTCATTCCGGGGCGCGCGGAGCGCGAGCCCGGAATGACGAAATGAGCGGCTCAGCCGTGATGCTTGGCGACGTGCGCCGCGAAGGCGTCGATATAGGCCTGCAGCACGCCCTTCAGCGAGTCCTTGGTCAAATTGCCCTCGGCATCGAAGGCGTCGCCGACCGCGTTCAGATAGGCCTCCGGCTGCTGCAGGATCGGGCCGGAAATACCGGGCAGGATGTTCTGCAGCGTCTTGGCCGCGCTGACGCCGCCGAGCGGGCCCGGCGAGTTCGAGATGATGCCGACCGGCTTGCCGTTGAACGAGCTCTTGCCATAGGGCCGCGATGCGACGTCGATGGCGTTCTTCAGCACGCCCGGGATGGCGCGGTTGTACTCCGGCGTGACGAAGATGACGCCGTCGGACTTCTGCAGTTTCTCGCGGAAGGCCAGCCAGTCGGCCGGCGGCGCGCCCTCGAGGTCCTGGTTGAAGAACGAGATGCCCGCAGGCGTGATGACCTCGAGCTTGAGAGAGCTGGGTGCGAGCTTGGCGAGCGCATTGGCGATCTTCAGCGAGAAGCTGTCCTTGCGCAGGCTGCCGGCGATCACGACGATGTTGTAGGCCATGGTTTGTCCTTGAAACCTTGAGGGAAAGTGCCGGCGGCACTTAAGCGATCCGGGCGGTTCAATGCAAGTGCATGGACCGGACCAATTTGGAAACGCTAGGTTTCCTGGGAGCAGATGGTCGCCCAGAACAATCGGGCCGCCAAGGCGGCCCGATTTCTCCTGCGAATCTGGACATCAGCTCAGATCGTCGGATTCCACGCCGACGGGATCAGGCGATATTTCGCCCCGTCCTTCTCGACATGGCCGACCGAGGGGAACGTGAAGTGGAAGCCGATCACGGTCGCCTTCTCCGCCGCCGCCATGTCGTAGAATTTGTGGCGCGTCGCCTGCGCCATCGCACCGTCGGCGTCGAAGGCCACATGCCAGTCCGGATTGCGCAGGAACAGCTCCGGAATGTTGGTGACGTCCGACTGGATCAGCACCTTCTTGTCGCCCGAGGCGACCGCGAAGGAGGTGTGGCCGGGCGTGTGACCGGGCGTCGCGATCGAGGTAATGCCTGATACGACCTCCTTGCCCCATTCGTACTTCGTCACCTTGGATTCGAGACCGGCGAAGGTCTTCTTCACGTTGGCGAAGTAGTTCTTCATCATGTCTCCGGAGGCCCTCCCCGCGTTCTCCTCGCTGGTCCAGAACTCCCAATCCTTCACCGGCACCATGATCTCGGCATTCGGGAACGCCATCGCGCCGTCGGCCAGGCGGATGCCGTTGGTGTGGTCCGGATGCAGATGCGACAGCAGCACGATGTCGATGCTCTTCGCGTCGACGCCGGCGGCCTGCAGGTTTTGCAGGGTGCGGCCGACCGCGCCCTTGCTGGGCTCGAGATTGGCGACGCCGTTGCCGGCGTCGATCAGCACGAGCTTGGAACCGGTGTTGATCAGCTGCGGATTGAACGGCACCGTCACCATGCCCTTCGGCATGTAGGCGGCGTCGGCAGCGGCGAGCGCCTCCTCCTTGGGAACGTTGACGACGAATTTGTCAGGCATCGGGAAGCTGCGCGCACCGTCATTGATCGAGGTGCACTCGAAGCTGCCGACCTTGTAGCGGTAGAAGCCCGGCGCCTGGGCGCCGGCTTGCGGCACTGCGGCATTTGCCGTGAACGGCCGCAGGCCAGTCACGGCAGCGACGCCGACTGCTGCTGCGCCTGCGAGCAAATGGCGGCGATTGAGATCGGTCATGAAGTGTCCCCTTCTGAGCGCGCGCTTGCGGTTTTTCCGCTTTCAACGCGGCGGAATAATCTCCCGCTCGGCTCAGAAGGCAAGACGTCTTTTGGGTGATCTGCGCTCGCAGATCACGACAATTTATTCGGATTGATCAGGAATTTTTCGCCGGTGGCGCGTTTGGCGTACACCGCGATGTTGGCGGGATCGAGCGTCTCCTGCAGCGACACCACCTTGGTGTAGTGGCTGGCGAAGGTCGTCTTCAATTCACTCACGACGCGCTGACGCAGCCGTCCGATATCGGCAGGTCCGATCTTCTGCAGGAACGGCGTGAGCAGCCAGCCGCCGACGCCCCAGGCCATGCCGAAGCCGCGCGGCAGTTCGATCGGGCGAGTGTCGAGCCCGCCATAGACATAGACCTGCTTGTGCACGCTGGAGCCGTAACGGCTGTATTCCTTGGCGGTCTTGTTGATCGCGATTTCCATGCAATTGAGGATGTCGCCGGCGAGCTTGCCGCCGCCGATGGCGTCGAAGGCGATGGTGGCGCCGGTCTCGACCAGCGCATTGGTGAGATCGTCGAGAAAGCTCGGCACGCTGGAATCGACGACGTATTTCGCGCCGATCTTCTTCAGGATCTCCGCCTGCTCCTTGCTGCGCACGATGTTGACGAGCGGGATGCCGTCCTTGATGCAGATCTTGTTCAGCATCTGGCCGAGATTGGAGGCGGCCGCGGTGTGCACCAGGGCCTTGTGGCCTTCGCGCCGCATCGTCTCGGTCATGCCGAGCGCGGTGAGCGGATTGACGAACCAGGAGGCCCCCTCCGCCGCACTGGTGCCCTCGGGCAATGGCTGGCAGTCCCTCGCCTTCAGGGTGCGGTACTGCGCGTACATGGCCCCGCCGATCATGGCGACGGTCTTGCCCATCAGCGCCTTCGCAGCGTCCGACGCGCCGGTCCTGATGACGACGCCGGCGCCCTCATTGCCGACAGGCAGGGACTGGTCGATCCGCGCGCCCATGGCGCGCATCGCACCATCAGGTACCTTCGCGGTGATAACAGGCGAATCCTTCGTGCCTGAGGCCTTGGCCGTGCTCATGTCGGCGGCGCCGACGAGCAGGCCGAGGTCGGACGGGTTGATCGGCGCCGCTTCGATGCGGACGACGACCTCGTCGTCCGCCGGCTCGGGGGTCGGCACGTCCACGAGCGAGATCTCGAGCTCTCCGCTCTTCTTGATCAGCGAACGCAGTTGCAGTCCGGTCTTGCCGTCGCTCATGTCGATCCTCCCCTGTCCTCGTTTCTCGCGCTCTCGCGCGGTGACGCTGGCTTAGGCCAGCGCCTTCAGTGCCGCCTTGCCGCCGTACAACGCCTGCTTGCCGAGCTGCTGCTCGATACGCAGCAGCTGATTGTATTTGGCGGTGCGATCGGACCGCGCAAGGGAGCCGGTCTTGATCTGACCGCAATTGGTGGCGACCGCGAGGTCGGCGATGGTGGAATCCTCGGTCTCGCCGGAGCGGTGCGACATGACGGAGGTGTAGCCGTTCTTGTGCGCCATCTCGACGGCGGCGAGCGTCTCGGTCAGCGTGCCGATCTGGTTGACCTTGATCAGGATCGAATTGGCGCGGCCGGCCTTGATGCCTTCGGCAAGGCGCTTGACGTTGGTGACGAAGAGGTCGTCGCCGACCAGCTGGCACTTCTTGCCGATCAGGTCGGTGAGCTCCTTCCAGCCATCCATGTCGTCTTCCGACATGCCGTCCTCGATGGTGACGATCGGATAGCGCGAGACGAGGTCCGCCAGATACTTGGCCTGCTCGGAGATCGAGCGGGTCTTGCCCTCGCCTTCATAGACGTACTTGCCGTCCTTGAAGAACTCGGTCGAGGCGCAGTCGAGGCCGAGCACGATGTCGGCGCCCGCCTTGAAGCCGGCCTTGCCGATCGCGTTCATGACGAACTCCAGCGCGGCATCCGCCGACGGCAGGTTCGGGGCGAAGCCGCCCTCGTCGCCGACATTGGTGTTGTGGCCGGCCTTCTTCAGCTCGGACTTCAGCGTGTGGAAGACTTCCGCGCCGTAGCGCAGGCCCTCGGCAAAGGAGGACGCGCCGACGGGCAGGATCATGAACTCCTGGAAGTCGATCGGGTTGTCGGCATGCACGCCGCCATTGATGATGTTCATCATCGGCACCGGCAGGAGGCGCGCCGAGGTGCCGCCGACGTAACGATAGAGCGGCATGTCGAGCGAGTTCGCCGCCGCCTTGGCGCAGGCGAGCGAGACGCCGAGGATGGCGTTGGCGCCGAGCCGGCTCTTGTTCGCCGTGCCGTCGAGGTCGATCATGATCTGGTCGATCTGGGCCTGCTGCTCGACGTCGAGGCCGCTCAGGGCCTCGAAGATCTCGCCGTTGACGGCGCCGACCGCCTTGGTCACGCCCTTGCCGAGATAACGGGCCTTGTCGCCGTCGCGCAGTTCCACCGCCTCATGGGCTCCGGTCGAGGCACCGGACGGCACCGCAGCGCGGCCAAGCGCGCCATCCTCCAGCACGACGTCGACCTCGACGGTGGGATTGCCGCGGCTATCGAGGATTTCGCGTCCGATGATGTCGATGATGGCGGTCATGGGGGCCTCTTTTCGGGGAACAAACGGGGCGGTTCGCGGGTGCTTCTACCGCAATGCATCGAGGCGGAAAAGGCCGGGTGACGGCCGCCCGATGATTGGCTATGAGGGCCGCATGTCGAAAAAGCCCAGCAAATCGAAGACCTCGCCCAGCCTGCAACTCGGTCGCGCCGTGGAATGGCCAGATAGCCCTGAGAAAGCTCAGCTGGACCGCGTGCCCAATCCGCAAGGAGGGACCGATTACCTCGTCCGTTTCACCGTGCCGGAATTCACCTCGCTCTGCCCGGTCACGGGACAACCCGATTTCGCCCATCTGATGATCGACTACGCGCCCGGCCAGTGGCTGCTGGAGTCGAAATCGCTGAAACTCTACATCGCGAGCTTCCGCAACCACGGCGCCTTCCACGAGGACTGCACCGTGATGATCGGCAAGCGCATCGCTGATGAGATCAAGCCGAAATGGCTGCGCATCGGCGGCTACTGGTATCCGCGTGGCGGCATCCCGATCGACGTGTTCTGGCAGACCGGACGGGTGCCGAAGGGCCTGTGGGTGCCGGAGCAAGGCGTCGCGCCGTATCGCGGCCGCGGCTAGTAGGCGCTGAGCAGATCGACCTTGGCATTGGCCGCAACCAGCCGCCGGGCCAGTATGGCGGCGAGGTTGCGCATGATCTTGAGCGCAGTCCCGGGATGCAGGCGGCGATAATCCGCAAAGCTGTCGAGCGGCAGTTCGAGGCAGGTCACGGGCGTATCCGCAACGACATCGGCACTGCGGCTTCGCTCCAAGATCGCCATCTCGCCGAATTCCATGCCGGGGCCGAGAGAGGCGAGCCGCACGCCGCTCGGCAGCTTGACGCTCACCATGCCGCTCTGGAGAAAGAACAACGAATTGGCGGGCTCGCCCGCGGCGATGATGCGCTGGCCAGCACCGTAGCGACGCATCGTCGACAGTTTGACGATTGCGGCCATCTCGTCCGCGTCGAGGTCGGCGAGCAGCGCCTGCTCACCGATATGCGCGCTCTCCCTGACGTCGGTGAAGCCGCCAAAACGGTAAATCAGCTGATCCTCGGCCCATTCGATCGCATCATCCAGCAGTGTAAATCGCCGCAGCCGGCGCAGATCCGTCGTGCACGCTGCGACGCCAGCCCAGACCACGGACGCCGCCTCCACGCCCGACAAAATCGTCGTGACCCCGGCGTTACCGAGTGCAGACAGTGTCTCGCCGAGAAGCTCCGCACCCGCCGCGGTTATGTCGGGGACGCGGCGGAAATCGATGATGAGCAGCGGTGCATTGGGCGGCTCATTGGCGAGCTTGCGGCTCACGTAATCGATGGTGCCGAAATTCATCGCGCCGACAAGCTCGATCACACGGATGTCGCTGTGATGCTCGTCGAGGATCTGCTGCTCGTGCGGTTGGCGGCTGCGGCGCGAGGAGATCCCGTAGATGTCGTAGTCCGCCATGATGCTGGTGCGGACGTCGGCATTACGGTTGAGCATGTGCAGATCGAAGCGCGCTGACAGGGCCTCGCAGACCTTCAGACCGCGCACGCTGTTGAAGTGGGCGTCGAGCAGTGGAGAGAAGGTGCCGAGCCCAAGCTGCGACGGCAGCGCCGCGACAATCCCGCCCCCCACGCCGCTCTTGGCGGGAATCCCGACGCGATAGGTCCATTCACCGGCATAATCGTACATGCCGGAACTTGTCATGACCGACAAGGTGCGTGCGACGATATGCGGTGTAATCACCTGGACGCCGGTCACCGGATTGATCCCGCGATTGGCGAGGGTGGCCGCCATCACCGCGAGGTCGCGCGCCGTCACCAGAATTGCGCATTGGCGGAAATAGACGTCGAGCACCGCATCGACGTCGTCAGGGAGCACCGCGTAATTTCGCAGCAGCCAGGCGATGGCCCGGTTGCGGTTGCCGGTCGCGGTCTCCGAGGCGTGCACGGCCTCGTCGACGCCGAGCTCGCGCCCGGCGAACTGGCTGAGCTTGCGACGGACGCGCTCGAATGCCCCTTTCCCGTCGACCTCGAAGATTAGGCCCGAGCAGGCTATGGCCCCGGCATTGACCATCGGGTTGAAGGGCCGGTTATCGTTCGTGAGCCGAATTGAATTGAAGGCCTCGCCGCTCGGCTCGACGCCGATGGTGGCCGCGACGCGCTCCTCGCCAACCATCTCCAGGGCCAGCGCGAAGACGAACGCCTTGGAAACCGACTGGATCGTGAATGGGACCGCGCTATCCCCGACTTCGTAGACGTGGCCGTCGATGGTCACGAGCGCGACTCCGAAATGATCCGGGTTGGCGCGCTTCAGCTCGGGGATGTAGTCGGCGAGCGCGCCGGAATGATCGGCTCTGAACTCTTCGTAGCAGTCGACCAGAAAACGCCGCAGAGGCGGCTTGGTCTCATAGCCAGTCGGTCGGGTCACACCTGCTGAAGTCGGCGAACGGATGAGCTGGGCGTCCACAATCTCGCACCCTGGATTTTGCCCAGTTTCCAAGCAATCTACGTGCCATGTATACACGAGCATGCCGCGACACGGTGACGCCGAAGCTGCACGTCTGTTCGCCCGCTGCTCAGCCCCTCGCATCCCCAGGCGCGCGCGGCCTGAGGAATCGCGCGCAGACGAGACCGAGCACCACCATGATCGCGGCACTCGCAAGCAACGTCGGCACCTTGCCGCCATGCTGAAGCCCAAGACCATAGGCGATCGGGCCGACGGTCTGTCCCATGAAGAAGAAAAACGAGTGCAGCGACATCGCCGTCGCCCGCGCCCCGATCGACAGCTCGCTGGCGAACACCTGCAGGCAGCCATGGATCATGTAGAAGCCCCAGCCCATCGCCAGCAGACTGAGGAATTGCAGCTTCCAGCCGGGACCAAAGGCCAGCAGCGCGAGCTGCAGCGCCACGATGCTGCCGCCGGCGATCATCATGCCCTTGACGCCGAGCCGCGGCAGCATGCGCGAGACCGCGAGGGTGTAGAACAGCCCCCCGACCGCAAAACCCGCGATCACGATGCCTGCGATCGACAATGATTTTTCGCCGAGATCGAACAGGAACGCCGCGATGAAGGGAAACAGGCCAAACACGCAGCAGCCCTCGACGAACACGGCGGAGTAACAGTAGCGCGTGTTGGGATTGGCGAAGATGGTGCGGTAGCCCTGCCGAAGTGTCTTCAAATCCGTTTTCGGCGCCGGCGTCAGCGCGGCGCCGCGAAAGCCCGCGGCAACCGCGATGGCCGCGATCAGGCCGAGCGCGCCAAGGATGACGAGCACGCCGCGCCAGCCAATGAAATCGCCGATGATCCCGCTCGCGGACGCGCCGAGCAGATTGCCGGTCATCGAGCCCGCCATCGTACGCCCGATCGCGACCTGGCGCTTGGCGGGCGCGACGAGATCGGCGGTCAGGCCAAGCGCGACGGGAAACACGCCGCCGGAGGCGATGCCGGCCAGGATGCGGGTCGCAAACAGCCCTGAGAACGTGCTCGCAAGCGCGCCGAGAATGCAGGCGACACCAAGCAGCGCCAGGCATAGCGTCATCAACCGCGCCTTGCCGAACAGATCGGCGGCCGCGCCGATCGCCGGCTGCACCAGCGCATAGATCAGGGCGAAGCCGGCAGCGATGCTCGCGGCCGTCGTGATGCTGATCGAGAAATCCTCCGCGACGTGCGGCAGCACGGGATCGAGCGCCCGCGTCGACAAGGCCGCCGAGAATCCGGCGAGCGCGATGATGTTGATCGCGGGCGGAAACTTCTGCTCTTGGAGCGGCCTGGTCACAGGCTGGTGCATCAGCGCGCGGTGCTTTTCGTCACCGCATCGAACGCCATCAGCGTACGGAGCAGTCCCTCGAACTCGCGCAGCGGGACCATGTTCGGTCCGTCCGACGGCGCGCGATCCGGATCGGGATGGGTCTCGACGAACACTCCGGCGACACCGACGGCGACCGCCGCGCGCGCCAGCACCGGCACGAATTCGCGCTCGCCGCCGGAGGAGGCCCCCTTCCCGCCCGGCTGCTGCACCGAATGGGTGGCATCGAAGATGACCGGCGCGCCGGTCGTGCGCGCCATGATCGGCAGCGAACGCATGTCGGAGACCAGCGTGTTGTAGCCGAAGGAGGCGCCGCGCTCGGTGACGAGCACGTTGGCATTGCCCGCGCTCGTGATCTTGGCGACCACGTTGGCCATGTCCCAGGGCGCCAGAAACTGGCCCTTCTTGACGTTGACGACCTTGCCGGTCGCGGCTGCGGCCAGCAACAGATCGGTCTGCCGGCACAGGAAGGCCGGGATCTGCAAGACGTCCACCGCTTGCGCCACCTCGGCGCATTGCGCCGCGTCGTGCACGTCGGTCAGAACAGGCAGGCCCAGCGAGGAACGGATTTCGGCGAAGATCGGCAGCGACTGCGCAAGGCCGAGGCCGCGCGCCGCCGAGGCGCTGGTACGGTTGGCCTTGTCGAACGAGGTCTTGTAGACGAGGCCGATCTTCAGCCGTGCGGCAATCTCCTTCAGCGCGGAGGCGACCTCCAGCGCATGCTGGCGGCTTTCGAGCTGGCAGGGTCCTGCAATGATCGAGATCGGCAGATCGTTGCCGAATCTGACAGTGCCGACGGTGACGACCGGCGCCGCTGAAGTCGAAGAGTTCAAGGCAAATCCCTCGTTTCGCCGCGACCATAGCGGCGATGAGGGGCGGATCAACCCGATTCGGCCCCGAGCGATCGGAATATCAGGGTTGCGCGGGGGCCCCCGCGGCAACCCCTATCCGAACGCCGCTACTTGACCGACGAAAAGGCTGTCGGCGTCAGCAACTGGCTGACGATGTTGCCGACGATCTGGCCATCCGCTTCACTCTCGGCGCGGGCGTTCATCCAGTCCGGGTCGGTCATGAACTTGCCCCACTTCGCCTCGCGATCGGCAAGGGACTCCCAGGCCAGAAAATAGGTCAGTTCCTGGTTGGATTCGCCGATCAGCGTGGTGAAGAAACCGGCCTGCTTGATGCCGTGCTTTTCCCACAGCTTCAGCGTCACCGTCTCGAACCGCTTCAGCAGCGCCGGCAAGCGGCCCGGCAGACAACGGTAGACGCGCATTTCGTAGATCATTCTCGTTTCCTCCCTGGACAGGCGAGGCGGTTATAGCCACCGGTCACCACGCTGTCTTGAGCCCTGCCCGATCGCCCCCGCGGCGTTTCACGCATGGCTCGACAGCTTCCGGCAAGCTGCCGCACCCGGTTCCCGCAATGCTGCCGCAATGATGCGCCGCTAGAACGGTTCAGGTGTGACCGAGGTGCCGGACCGTGCGGATATTGCTCGTCGAGGATGAGGCGGAGATGGCCGCGGCGCTTTCGTCGGCGCTGAAGCGCTACGACATGGTGGTGGACCACGCCCCCACGCTTGCGGACGCCGAAGAGGCGATTTGCGCCGACGTCCATGTCGCGATCCTGCTCGACCGCCAGCTTCCGGACGGCGACGGCCTGAAGCTGATCCCGAAACTGCGGGCGCGCGCCGATGGCGTGCCGATCATCGTCCTGACCGCGCGCGGCGAGCTTGCCGACCGCATCGCCGGGCTCGACAGCGGTGCGGACGATTATCTGGCCAAGCCGTTCGCCGTCGAGGAATTGCTGGCGCGGCTGCGCGCGGTGCTGCGACGGCCCGCGGGCCTGTCCCCTGACGTCATCCGTGCCGGCCGGCTCGTCTTCGACCTCGGCCATCGCGAGGCCAGCATCGACGGCCAGCCGTTCGAACTGCCACGCCGCGAGCTGCTGGTGCTCGAAGCCCTGATCCGCCGGATGGGTCGCACGGTGCTGCGCACGGCGCTGGAGGAAGCCGTCTACAATTTCGACGACGAGATCCAGTCGAACGCGCTGGACACGCATATCTCGCGGCTGCGTCGCAAGCTGGCCGATGCAAATGCAGGCGTCGAGATCCACGGCATTCGCGGCGTCGGCTATCTCCTGAAGAAGCTGCCATGAGCAAGCACGACGATCCCTATTGCCTGCGCTCGCGGTTGAGCTGGCGCCTGCTTGCGCTCCAGGCCGCACTGCTGCTGGCGCTGGTGGCCGTCGTCGTCGGCGCGCTGTGCGCGTCGGGCTTCGCGCTTACCGAGCGCGACGAGGACCGTGTGATCGATGTCGTGCAGCGCGCACTCGCGCGCAACGCCGAGGGCGGCCTGACCCTGCGCGCGACGCCCGAGCTAAAGCAATTGCGGGGCGAGACACCGGACCTCTGGTTTCTGGTTCGTGACCGGCAAGGACATTCCCTCGCCGAGGGCGCCGTGCCGGCAGAATTCGCCGCAATCGGCGGCGGCCTCGATCAGATCAGCCAGGCGCGTCTCGGTTGGCAGATGTTGGAGGACGATCCGCGCAAGCCGGCGGCGCGGCTGAAGCGTGTCGATACCGATGCCGGCAACGTACAGATCATCACGGCGACGCAAGGCAGGCTCACCGGCACCAAGGCGCTGCTCATGACCTCGCTGGCATTTCTCGGCATCGCCCTTCCCGGCCTGCTCGTGATGGGCACCGCGACCCTCATCGCGACGCCGATGATCGTGCAGCGTGCCTTCAGGGGGCTGGACACGACCGCCGACCAGGCGCGGCGCATCGACATCCACCAGCGCGGCGCGCGGCTGTCGGTGGAGCAGGTTCCGCTCGAGGTCGTGCCGCTGGTGACCGCGGTGAACGACGCGCTGGCGCGGCTGGACCAAGGCTATATCAGGCACAAGCGCTTCGTCGCCGACGCCGCGCACGAGCTGCGCACGCCGATCGCGATTCTGAACACGCGGCTGGAATCACTTCCCTCGGGGCCGGACAAGACCCGACTGCTGGAAGACGCCGCGCGGCTGGCCACGCTCGCCGAGCAATTGCTGGACATCCAGCGGCTCGACCGCTGCGGCCAACCCTTTGCGCGCGTCGACCTGATCGCGATCGCGCGAAACGTGGCCGCCGACCTCGCGCCGCTGGCGATCGCCGCCGGCTACGAGCTGGCGCTCGACGCGGCGGCGGCGCCGATCGAGACGATCGGCGATGCAGCCGCACTGGAGCGCGCGCTGACCAATCTCGTGCAGAACGCGATCCAGCACGGCCCCCGCCGCGGCGTGATCGGCATTCGCGTGAGCAGGCCGGCCTGCATCGAAGTCACCGATGAAGGCGCCGGTATTCCTCCTGATCAGCGCGAGCAGATCTTCGAGCCGTTCTATCGGCTCACCCCGCTCGACCGCGGCGCCGGCCTCGGACTCAACATGGTGCGCGAGATCGTGCTGCTGCATGGCGGCCAGGTCGCGGTCACCGACGGAGCGGACGGCGGCACCTGCTTCAGAATGACGCTGCCGCCAAGCCTCTCGAGCTGACGCAATCTGCATGCGCGGCGCATCGCGCAATGCTGTCGCAATCCACTCCCGCGACTGTGAATCGGCCTCACCCCGAGGCGGCGATCGAGATGCCGGAGTGCGCATGCCCAACGATTTTCTCTCCTTCTTCCTGTCCTGGATGTCATCCCCGCGCCGGGTCGGCGCCATCGCGCCATCGGGCGCGGCGCTGGCAGATCTGATCACGCGCGAGATCACCGAGAAGACCGGCCCGATCCTGGAGCTCGGCCCAGGCACCGGTGCATTCACCTACAAGCTCTTGAAGCGCGGCGTCCGGCCACAGGATCTCACGCTGATCGAGTACGGCTCTGACTTCATGAAGCTGTTGCAGATGCGTTTTCCCGGCGCGCGCGTGCTCTGGATGGACGCCGCACGGCTGGCCGCGGAGCGCCTCTATGACGGCGCGCCCGTCGGCGCGGTGGTGAGCGGGCTGCCGCTGCTCAACATGTCGACACGCAAGGTGATCTCGATCGTCAGCGGCGCGTTCAGCTATGTCCGCCCCGGCGGCGCGTTCTACCAGTTCACCTACGGCATGAACTGTCCGATCCCGCGGCCGGTGCTCGACCGGCTCGGCCTGCGCGCCACGCTGGTGGACCGGGCTTTCCTGAACGTGCCGCCGGCTGCCGTCTACAAGCTGACGCGGCGGCCGCAGATGACGCTGATCGCGGGATCGGTTGCGCCGGCGCCATCCGCACGTCTCGCACTCGAACAGACGATTTGAGGAGGGCGCCCGGCCCCTCGGGCGGTGAGCCGGTTACACCAGCCGGCTCTGCTTCGCCGCCGCCTCGATGAACGAGGCGAACAGCGGGTGCGGCTCGAACGGCCGCGACTTCAGTTCGGGGTGGAACTGGACGCCGATGAACCAGGGATGATCCTCGTACTCGACGATCTCGGGCAGCACGCCGTCCGGAGAGAGACCGGAGAACTTCAGGCCGTGCTGCTCGAGGCGGTCCTTGTAGGCGGTGTTGACCTCGTAGCGGTGACGGTGCCGCTCGGAAATCTCGGTCGCGCCGCCATAGACCTGCGAGACACGGCTGCCGCGATTGAGCGCGGCGGGATAAGCGCCGAGCCGCATCGTGCCGCCGAGATCGCCGGCCTGCGAGCGCTTCTCGAGCTCGTTGCCGCGCAGCCATTCCGTCATCAGGCCGACCAGGGGTTCCTTGGTCGGGCCGAACTCGGTGGAGTTTGCCTCCTCGATGCCGACGAGGTTTCGCGCCGCCTCGATGACCGCCATCTGCATGCCGAAGCAGATGCCGAAATAAGGCACGTCGCGCTCGCGCGCGAACTGCGCCGCCTTGATCTTGCCTTCGGCGCCGCGCTGGCCGAAGCCGCCGGGCACCAGGATGCCGTTGACGTGCTCGAGGAACGGCGCCGGATCTTCCTTCTCGAAGATCTCGCTCTCGATCCAGTCGAGATTGACCTTCACCTTGTTGGCGATGCCGCCATGCGAGAGCGCCTCGATCAGCGACTTGTACGCATCCTTCATGCCGGTGTACTTGCCGACGATGGCGATGGTGACGTTGCCCTCGGGATTGCGGATGCGCTCGTTGATCTGCTGCCAGCTCTGCAGCACCGGCGGAATCCGCGAGCCGATGCCGAAGGCGGCGAGCACCTCGTCGTCGAGGCCGGCATTGTGATAGGCCTCGGGCACGGCGTAGATGTTGTCGACGTCGCGCGCCTCGATCACGGCGCTTTCGCGCACGTTGCAGAACAGGCCGAGCTTGCGCCGCTCCTCCTTCGGGATCTCGCGATCGGTACGGCAGAGCAGGATGTCCGGCTGAATGCCGATCGAGCGCAGCTCTTTCACCGAGTGCTGCGTCGGCTTGGTTTTCAGTTCGCCCGCGCTCGGAATGTAGGGCAGCAGCGTCAGATGGATATAGACCGCGTGATCGCGCGGCAGCTCGTTCTTGAGCTGGCGGATCGCCTCGAAGAACGGCAGGCCCTCGATGTCGCCGACGGTGCCGCCGATCTCGACCAGCACGAAGTCGTAATCGTCGTTGCCGGAGAGGACGAATTCCTTGATCGCGTTGGTGACGTGCGGCACCACCTGGATGGTCGCGCCGAGATAGTCGCCGCGGCGTTCCTTGGTGATGATGTCCTGATAGATGCGCCCCGTCGTGATGTTGTCCTGCTTGGTCGCAGGCCGCCCGGTGAAGCGCTCGTAGTGGCCGAGGTCGAGATCGGTCTCCGCGCCGTCATCGGTCACGAACACTTCGCCGTGCTGATACGGCGACATCGTTCCGGGATCGAGGTTGAGATAGGGATCGAGCTTGCGGAGGCGGACCTTGTAGCCCCGGGCCTGCAGCAGGGCACCGAGTGCCGCTGAAGCCAGACCCTTGCCGAGCGAAGAAACCACGCCGCCGGTGATGAATATGTACCGCGCCATGGGACCTAACCTCTAATCCCCAAAACCCGATTCGCCAAAGCGATTCGTATTCCGCCCGAAAGAATCTGCGGGCCTGTGGGTGAGCCAAAAACTAAGTGTGGTGACAGTGCCTTGATGGGGATTGTTGATGCAGGGCGGTAGCCACCACCCTGCATGGCCCCCCTGCTTTATTGCGAGCGAGGCACCTGCGGGCCGCTCGGCGCTGCCGGCGCCTGCTGCTGCTCGTCCGCCTTCTTCAGCGTGTCCAGAATACCGCCCGACGTCGGCGCGGTGATCGGATTGCCGCCGGCCGGCTGGGTTTGCGACGCCGGCTGGCCGATGATCGAGGACGGCGCGCGGTTGTAGCCGGCATACCAGGACAGGAACAGGCTGGTCAGGAAGAAGCCGGCAGCGAGGATTGCCGTGGTGCGCGACAACAGATTCGCGGTGCCGCGGCTCGACATGAAGCCGGCGCCGCCGCCCATGCCGAGGCCGCCGCCTTCCGACTTCTGGAGCAGGACGGCACCGATCATGACAGCAACGATCATGAGGTGGATGACGATGACAACGGTCTGCATAGTATCCTTCCGTCACAAGCGGGCGGCGCCTGGCGGCGGCCGATCGCGCTTCGCGGGTTTTCCTGAAGTTGCGCGGTGTTACACGATCAGAGGGGGCATTGCCACCCCCGATCGGCCCCGGATCAAAGCTTTGACTTCGCTAGGGGCAGCCCTCGTCAGCTAAGGGCAGCCCTTGGCAATCGCAAGGAAATCGGCCGCTTTCAGGCTCGCGCCGCCAACCAGCGCACCGTTGACGTTGTTCACCGCCATCAACTCGGCCGCGTTCGACGGCTTGACCGAGCCGCCGTAGAGGATCCGCATCCTGGTACCATCCGTCTTGAACCTGGAGGTCAGAAGTTCCCGGATAAAGCCATGAATTTGCTCGACATCCTTGGCCGTGGGGGTCAGCCCCGTGCCGATCGCCCAGACCGGCTCATAAGCCACGACCAGATTGGTAGCCGTGGAGCTATCAGGCAGCGAGCCGTCGAGCTGGCCGCGGAGGATGTCGAGGGTCTGGCCGGCATCGCGCTGGCCTTGCGTCTCGCCGATGCAGACGATGGCGACCACCCCGGCCCGCCACGCCGCCTCCGCCTTCTGCCGGACCAGCGCGTCGCCCTCGCCGTGGTCGGCGCGGCGTTCGGAATGACCAACGATGATGGCGGTCGCGCCGGCGTCAGCGAGCATTTCGGCCGCGATGTCACCAGTATGGGCGCCGGAGGCCTTGGGATGGCAATCCTGGGCCCCCACGGCGACCTTCTTGCCGCGCGCCTTGTCGGCAAAGGCTGCGATCAGCGTCGCCGGCGGGCAGACCAGCAGATCGGCCTTGCCTGCGACCTCTGCCGCTCCGTTGAGCATGGCGTCAAATTCGGCGGCCGCGGCCTTGAGGCCATTCATTTTCCAGTTGCCGGCGATCAGGGGGCGGATGGCATCGGTCATGGCAATGTCCAGCAGATTGAGGTTTCGCGCATGCGCTAGCAGAGGCGCCCGGGCAGTTCCAGAGACCCGGAGCCCTTAACCGCAACTTCGAGGGCTGGACCGGGGCGAGGTTGCGGGGGGAAAGCCGCCACTTTATGATGGCATATCAATTTGGTGACGCGCTTTTGCGGAATCTGCATTAAGACGCGCTCCCGTTCCCCTCCTTAATCAAGACAAGTTGGACCAAATGCTTCGAGGAATGCGCAAGGCCTCATCAAACTGGGTCGGCAAGACCATCATGGCCGTGGTGATGGGCGTGCTGATCATCAGCTTTGGCATCTGGGGCATCGCCGACATTTTCCGGGGCTTTGGCCAATCCACGGTCGCCAAGGTCGGCCACACCGAGATTTCACTGAACGAGTTCCGCCAGATCTACACCGATCGCCTGCAGCAGATCGGCCGCCAGTTCGGCCGGCCGCTGACGCCCGATCAGGCGCGCGCGTTCGGCCTTGACCGCCAAGTGCTGCAGCAGACCATCGCGGAAGCCGCCCTCGACGAAAACGCGCGCCAGCTCGGACTCGGCCAGTCCGACGAGCAGGTCCGCCAGCTCATCATGAACGACCCGAACTTCAAGGGCGTCGACGGCAAGTTCGATCCGAACCGCTTCCAGGGGCTGATCCGCAATTTCGGCTATACCGAGCAGCGTTACGTGGCCGAGCAGCGCAAGGTGGCGCTGCGCCGGCAGATCACCGGCACGATCGGCGCCGGCCTCGAGCCGCCGAAGACCATGCTCGAGGTCGCGACACGCTTCCAGAACGAGCAACGCGCGATCGAGTTCGTCAGGCTCGACGCCGCGCAGGCAGGCACCATCGAGCCGCCCTCGCCCGAGGCCCTCGCCGCCTATTTCGAGGATCACAAGGTCCAGTTCCGCGCTCCCGAATACCGCAAGATCGTGTTCGCCGTGATCTCGCCTGATGACATCGCCAAGTGGACCGACGTCTCCGACGATGAGGCCAAAAAGTTGTTCGATCAGCGCAAGGACCAGCTCGGCACGCCCGAGAAGCGCCAGATCCACCAGATCGTGTTTCCGAACCTCGCCGAAGCGCAGGCCGCACGCGAGCGCCTGGTCGGTGGCCTGTCCTTCGAGGACCTCGGCAAGGAACGCGGGCTGAGCGCCTCCGACGTCGACCTCGGGCTCGTCGCCAAATCCTCGCTCGAATCCGCGGTCGGCAATGCCGCCTTCGCCCTTCCGGTTGGCGAAATCAGCCAGCCGATCCAGGGCCCGATTGGCGTCTCGATCGTCAAGGTCGACAAGATCGAGCCGGGCGTCGAAGCGAACTACGCCAGCCTCGCCCCCGCCATCAAGCGCGAGATCGCCATCGGACGCGCGCGCACCAAGGTCGGCGAGCTCCGCGACAAGATGGAGGATGAACGCGGCGCCGGCACCAGCGTCGCCGACGCCGCGCAGAAGCTCGGGCTCACCGCCGTGACCGTCGATGCGGTCGACCGCTCCGGCCGGGCGCCGAACGGACAAACGGTCGACAACATTCCGCAAGGCCTCGACGTGGTCTCGCAAGCCTTCAACAGCGACGTCGGCGTCGACAACGACCCGATCTCGTTCAAGGGCGGTTACGTCTGGTACGACGTGCTCGCAATCACGCCGTCGCGCGACCGCAATCTCGACGAGGTCCGTGACCAGGTCGAGGCGCGTTGGCGCCAGGACCAGATCGCCAACAAGCTGAAGGCGAAGGCGACCGAGATGGTGCAGAAGCTAGAGGCGGGCGGCAAGCTCGCCGACGAGGCCTCTGCGATCAACGCCAAGGTCGAGACCGCAAGCGGCTTCAAGCGCGACGACTCCCCGGCCGGCGTGCCCGCGAACATCGTTGCGGCCGCCTTCCGCACCGCCAAGGACGGCGTCGGACAGGCGCCCGTGACCGGCGGCAGCGAAGTGATCGTCTATCGCGTCACCGACGTCGTCGATCCCGCGGTCGACACCGCCTCCGACGCCGTCAAGAAGCTGAAGGACAGCATCGACCGCTCGCTGACCGACGAGCAGGTTGCCTCCTATGTCACCAAGCTCGAAGCCGACATCGGGACCAGCATCAATCAGGCCGCCTTCGCGCAAGTGACCGGCGCGAACCAGTGAGTTGAAAGCACGCGATGGACGACCTGAAATCGATCATTGGAAAAGTGGCGACCGGCGCCAGCCTGTCGCGCGAGGAAGCCGCGTCCGCCTTCGACGCCGTGATGTCCGGCGAGGCCACGCCCTCGCAGATGGGCGGCCTGTTGATGGCGCTGCGCGTGCGCGGCGAGACCGTGGAGGAGATCACCGGCGCGGTCACGGCGATGCGCTCGAAGATGCTGACGGTCGAGGCGCCCGCGGACGCCGTCGACATCGTCGGCACCGGCGGTGACGGCTCCGGCTCCGTCAACGTCTCGACCTGCGCCTCGTTCATCGTCTCGGGCGCCGGCCTGCCGGTCGCCAAGCACGGCAATCGCGCGCTGTCGTCGCGCTCCGGCGCCGCCGACGTGCTGACCTCGCTCGGCGTGAAGATCGACCTCAAGCCCGAGCAGGTCGGGCGCTGCATCCGCGAATGCGGCATCGGCTTCATGTTCGCCCCCGCGCATCACCCTGCGATGAAGAACGTCGGCCCGACCCGGGTCGAGCTCGCCACCCGCACGATCTTCAACCTGCTCGGCCCCTTGTCCAACCCGGCCGGCGTGAAGCGGCAGATGGTCGGCGTATTCTCCAGACAATGGGTGCAGCCGCTGGCGCAGGTGCTGAAGAATCTCGGCTCCGAATCCGCCTGGGTGGTGCACGGCTCCGACGGCCTCGACGAGATCACCCTCACCGGCCCGACCTTCGTCTCGGCGCTCCACAACGACGAGATCAGGAGTTTCGAGGTGACGCCCGAAGACGCCGGCCTGCCGCGGTGCGAACCCGGTGCCCTCAAGGGCGGTGATGCCGACGCCAACGCGATGGCGTTGCAAAACGTCCTCGACGGCAAGCCGAGCCCCTATCGCGACGTCGCGCTGATCAACGCCGCCGCCGCGCTGGTCGTCGCCGGACGCGCCAAGGACCTGAGGGAAGGCGTCGCAATCGGCGCAAAATCGCTCGACAGCGGCGCGGCAAGCGCGCGGCTGAAGCACCTGATCGCGGTCTCGAACAGCTGAGCCTGTCATGTCTGATATCCTGACCAAGATCGAGGCCTACAAGCGCGAGGAGATCGCGGCCGCCAAGCGCGCCCAGCCGCTCTCGGCGGTCGAGGCACAGGCCAAGGCGCAAGGCGCGCCGCGCGGCTTCGTACGCGCCATCAAGGCCAAACACACCAATGGCGATTATGCCCTGATCGCCGAGGTGAAGAAGGCCTCGCCCTCCAAGGGGCTGATCCGCGCCGATTTCGATCCGCCTGCTCTTGCCAGGGCCTATGAGGCGGGCGGCGCGGCCTGCCTGTCGATCCTGACCGACGCGCCCTCGTTTCAGGGCCATCTTGATTTCATGGTGGCGGCGCGCGCGGCGACCTCGCTGCCCGTGCTGCGCAAGGACTTTCTGTTCGATACCTATCAGGTGGTCGAGGCGCGCGCGCATGGCGCCGACTGCATTCTCATCATCATGGCCGCGCTCGATGACGCCACCGCCAGGGACCTCGAGGACGCCGCGATCGCCTATGGCATGGATGTGCTGATCGAGATTCACGATCGCGCCGAACTCGACCGGGCGCTGAAGCTGCGGTCGCCGATGATCGGCGTCAACAATCGCAACTTGCGTACGTTCGAGACGACGCTGGCGACCAGCGAGATGCTGGCGCCGCTGATCCCCAGCGAGAGGCTGATGGTCGGCGAGAGCGGCATCTTCACGCCGGAGGACCTTGCCCGGCTCGAACGCGTCGGCATGTCGACCTTCCTGGTCGGCGAGAGCCTGATGCGGCAGGCCGACGTCACTGCGGCGACGCGCACGCTGCTCGCGCGCAAGACCAATGCGCGCGCCACGGGCACGCGCTGACGTGGCGCGCAAGGATGTGGCGCGCAAGCCTGCGAAGAGCAAGGCTGGAAGGGCCAGCCCTGCCCTCACCCATATCGGCGCCTCCGGCGAGGCGCGGATGGTCGACGTCTCCGACAAGGCCGCAACCGAGCGGCTCGCCGTCGCCGAAGGCCGCGTCGTCATGGCGAAGGCGACGCTCGACCTGATCGTCTCCGGCAACGCCAAGAAGGGCGACGTGCTCGGCACCGCGCGCATCGCCGGAATCATGGCGGCGAAACGTACCTCCGAGCTGATCCCGCTCTGTCATCCACTGGCGCTGTCGAAGGTCACGGTCGAGATCGAGCCCGACGCGAAGCTGCCGGGCTGCGTGGTCCGTGCCAGCGTCAAGGTGACCGGCCCAACCGGCGTCGAGATGGAGGCGCTGACAGCGGTCTCGGTCGCCTGCCTCACCATCTACGACATGATCAAGGCGGTCGAGCGCGGCGTGCGCATCGAGGGCATTCATCTCGTCGAGAAGCTGGGAGGCAAGTCGGGCTACTATCGGGCGTAACAATATCCTCCAGCCCGTTACACGGTTAAGGGCCGGTTGACGCCGCTGCGGCGAACAAGCGCGGAGCCCCCATCGCCAATATCACTGGGTCAAGCACGCGCGCCCTCCGCCATGCACATTGATTGCATTTGAGTGCTGCGGTTCATGCCGCATTAACCGCGCTTCCTAACGCCGCCTCCACATCAATCCCGTAAACCGACGGATGTTACGTGGGTCGGGAATTGACCCTGACGTGTGCGCGGCAACGATCGACATGATGACAAGATACGGCAGTCGCCTCCTTGACCAGGCCTTCGTGCGCGGCGGACCGATCCGCTGGCTGGTGGTGG
This sequence comes from Bradyrhizobium campsiandrae, assembly GCF_014529705.1. Classification (GTDB taxonomy): domain Bacteria; phylum Pseudomonadota; class Alphaproteobacteria; order Rhizobiales; family Xanthobacteraceae; genus Bradyrhizobium; species Bradyrhizobium campsiandrae. Next base: position 3,181 of record NZ_JAANIH010000053.1, on the reverse strand, counting down.
GCGGCACGCTCTTGATCGCCGCGATCGCGGTCGGCGCGGTGCTGATGGCTCAGAACTTTCGCGAGCGCGCGCTGCGCAACGCCAGCCGCGAGTTGGAAAACACCGCACTGCTGCTTGCCCATCATTTCGATCAGCAATTGCAGGACTTCGCTGTCATCCAGAAGGATTTCGTCGATTACGTGCGCGCCAACGGCATCACCACTGCCGAGGAGTACCGTCGGCGACTTGGCGGCGAGGACGTGCACCGGATGTTGCGCTCGAAGATCGACGCGCTGCCTTACATGGGCGGCGTCAATGTCGTCGATGCCACCGGCAATCTGATCAACTCCTCGACGGCGTGGCCGGCGCCGAAGATCAACGTCGCCGATCGCGCCTATTTCCGCAGCTTCCGTTACGATCCGCAATCGCCCGATCTGCTGATCGAGCCGGTCCACAGCCGCATCTCCGGAGCCTGGACCATCCTGATCGTGCGCAGGATCATGGGCCCGCACGGGGAGTTCATGGGCGTCGTCGGGCGCGGCATCGAGCCGGCCAATTTCGAAAAATTCTTCGAGTCCGTCATGCTCGGCGAAGGTTCCACGATCTCGATGCTGCACCGGGACGGCACCTTGCTTGCCCGCTTCCCGCATTCCGCCGAGCTGATGGGACGCAATTTCAGGAACGGCTCGTTCGAGCAGCAGCGGGTCTTCGCACTCGATCACTTCGCCGGCCGCTTCGTCAGCCCCGTCGACGGCGAGGACCGGCTGATCTCGGTGCACGCCCTGCCCCATTTCCCGATCGTGATGATGGCAACGACCACGCGCGCCGCGGCCCTCGCCGACTGGCGCGAGCAGATCGGCATTCTGATTTCGGTCGCCGGCGCCTCCGCGCTTGCGATCGCCGGCGTGCTGATCGCCATCGTGCGCAAGCTCCTGGAGCAGCACCGCATGTCCCGGGAACGGCTGACGCTGGAGAAGCTGCGCCTCGACCGCGCCGTGAACAACATGACCCAGGGCCTGCTGCTGTTCGACGCAGAGCGGCGCCTCGTGGTCTGCAACCAGCGCTACATCGAAATGTACGGCTTGTCGGCCGAGATCGTGAAGCCCGGTTGCAGCTTCCGGGACATCATCGTGCACCGCAAGGCCACCGGCTCGTACACGGGCGACGTCGACCGCTATGTCGCGCGCGTGCTGCGCGACATCCACGTGCGCAACTCCATGGTCATCGACACGGGCGACGGCCGCTCGATCCAGATCGTCAACGAACCTCTCGGCGATGGCGGCTGGGTCGCCACCCACGAAGACATCACCGAGCGCCGTCGAATCGAGGAGCGCATTACCCATCTCGCCCACTACGACGCGCTGACCGACCTGCCGAACCGCGCCATGTTCCACGAACATCTGCGCGAGCAGCTGGCCACCATCGCCGACGGCGAAGAGCTTGCCGTGCACTACATCGACATCGACGAATTCAAGGGCGTCAACGACGCGCTCGGCCATCTCGTCGGCGACGAACTGCTGAAATCGGTGGCGAACAGCCTCCGCCGCTGCGCAGGCCCGACCGATTTCGTGGCGCGGCTCGGTGGCGATGAATTCGCGATCGTGCAGAGCGCCGTGACCTCGCAGGATCAGGTCGGCGAGCTCGTCGCGCGCGTGTTCACGGCGATCCGTGCGCCGATCGACTGCATGGGCCATCACCTCACCACCGACGCCAGCATCGGCATCGCCCTGGCGCCGGAACACGGCAACGCGCTGGACCAGCTCCTGAAGAACGCTGATATGGCGATGTACGCCGCCAAATCGGCGGGACGTCGCACCTATCGCTTCTTCGAGCCGGAAATGGACGCCAAGGTGCGCGAGCGTCGCCAACTCGAGAGCGATCTGCGCCACGCCATCGCCCAAAGCGGACTTGAAGGTGGACTTGGAGGCGGCCTCGAAGGCGGCCTCGAAGTGTATTACCAGCCCTGCCTCAGCCTCAAGGACGACCGCATCACCGGTTGCGAAGCACTGGTGCGCTGGCGTCATCCCGAACGCGGCATGGTCTCGCCCGCCGAGTTCATCCCGATTGCGGAGGATACCGGGCTGATCAACGAGATCGGCGAATGGGTGCTGACAACCGCCTGCCGCGACGCGGCCGCCTGGCCCGACGACATCCGCCTCGCCGTCAACGTCTCGCCGGTACAGTTCAAGAGCGGAACGCTGGCGCTGAAGATCATGGCGGCGCTGGCCGCTTCCAACCTGCCGGCGAGCCGCCTGGAGCTCGAAATCACCGAGGCCGTGCTGATCCGCGACGACGACACCGCGCTTGCGATCCTGCACCAGCTCCGGGCCATCGGCGTCCGCATCGCGCTCGACGATTTCGGCACCGGCTACTCCTCGCTGAGCTATCTGCACCGCTTCCCGTTCGACAAGATCAAGATCGACCGCTGCTTCGTCAGCGACATCGCCGGCCCCGACGGCTCGGCCAGCATCGTGCAGGCCGTCGTCAACCTCGCCAGCGCCCGCCGCATGGCGACCACGGCGGAGGGCGTCGAGACCGAAGAGCAGCAGCGCCTGCTCCGCACGCTCGGCTGTTCCGAGATGCAAGGCTATCTGTTCAGCGCCGCAAAGCCGGCCGACAAAGTCGTGGAGCTGTTCGCGCTCCATCGCAGCCGCCTCGCCCAGCGCGACATCGGCAAGACGCGACGCCGCGAGGCAAGCTAGATCGGCGTCCGATTGTCGGCGCAGCGGCATTCCCAGAAGCTTTCCTCGAGACACACGACGCAGGTCCGTTCCAGCCGCTGCTTCAGGGCGTGCCGCGCCCGGTGCAGACGAACGGTCAGATTGTTCACGGTCACACCCAGATCGGCTGCAACCACTTCCCGCGGCTCACCGCCGAGATCGACCCTTCTGATGACTTCGGCATGCTCGGGCTTGAGCAGGGAAAGGTGGGTATGAAGACATTCGCAGACCACGGCATCTGCCGCCACATCCTGGTCGGCCGCAAGACGATCATTAAGCTCATGCGGAAAAGGCATCTCCCGCGTCTTGCTCTTCGATATCTGCCTGTGAAAGTCGGCGATGGTGGTCGCCAGGACCCTGCTCAGCCAGCCTCGAACCGAGTCCGCATCACGAATGTCGCGAGACCGCTCCAGTGCGCGCAACATGAACGCCTGGAGTACCTCCTCCGCTTCCGCCTTCGCGCCAAAGCGCCGTTGCAGATA
>NZ_JAANIH010000052.1 GCF_014529705.1 Bradyrhizobium campsiandrae | reverse complement strand
GCCGTCGCATCGGACGCAACGAACTCGACGCGATCCAGACCGCGCTCGCCTTCGTCGACGCGCAGAACGAATATGCCGACAAGGACCGCGGCGAGGGCGCCGGCGTCTACGCGCAGCACATCATGTCTTCGCCCGGCAAGAAGGATGGATTGTTTTGGCGCGACGACAGCGATCCGAGCCCGCTAGGACCCCTGGCGGCGCAAGCCTCGAGCGAGGGCTACAAAGCCGGCGAGGGCATGACGCCTTATCACGGCTACTACTTCCGCATCCTGAAGGGGCAGGGGCCCGACGCCCCCGGGGGCGCCTTGAACTACGTCGTCAAAGGCAAGATGATCGGCGGCTTCGCGCTGATTGCCTGGCCGGCAGAGTACGGCAATTCCGGCGTGATGACCTTCCTGGTCAACCATGCCGGCGTCGTCTACCAGAAGGATCTCGGCGCACGCACCGACTTCGTGGCCAAGCGCCTCACGCTGTTTGATCCCGACCAGACCTGGAAGAAGGTCGATGCGTCGAAACCGTGAGATGAGAGGGGCCATGCTGCGGTCGATCATCCGCCTTGCGGCCATCGCGCTGTTCGCCGTCGGCACCGCGGCGAGCCCCGCGTTTGGGCAAGCCGGCGGTCATGTCCGGGTCAAGATCGTCAAGGCGGGCCTGCTGGTTGGTGGCGGCGGCGGCGACGGCGTGTTGACCTATCGCGGCCGTACCTATCCGTTCCGCGTCACAGGAATAAGTCTCGGCATCACGGCCGGCGCGACGGCCGGCCGCCTGGAAGGCTGGGCCTCCGGCATCAGAGACGTCCGCGACTTCGCTGGCACCTACAGCTCGGTTGGTGGTGGTGGCGCTCTCGTCGGAGGTGTTGGTGGTGTCCACCTGCGAAACGACAACGGCGTCGTGATGGTCTTGCAGGGGCCCAAGGCCGGAGTGGAATTTGCTGCCAACCTCAGCCAAATAACGATCTCGCTGAGGTGACTGTGCGTATCATGAGATGTTTCAGAGGCGCTGGTCACTTTGTGCTCTTGCTGACAATGCTGTGCGGAATTCGAAACTCACTTGCAATACCGCTGACGCCGTTTCGCCATGAGGTGCTGGTACAACGACACTGCCCGGATGACGAAGTGGTCTGGCTCGATTTTCGGCTAGGTCGATACTATTTTCGAGGGCAGAAGGGCCACGGCGTTAGTTTTAATGGTAGCTACGTCTGCCGGAAGGGCCGTAATAGATCTGGCCGGGCTTCGTGCATGCTTTGTCTGGCGTGAGATAGCCAGGGTCGCTCGGCCAGACTCTCCGCTCGGTCCGCCCTTGGCGCGCACGAACCAGCCGAGCGCTCGACCGCGTTGACGCAGCAAAAGGTAATGCAGGTCCTCGTCGAAATAGTCGCAGACGAATTTCGAATCCTTGGCGAGCGATGCGCGCGCGCTTCCCGTAGCAAATTCATAGCGACCGACGTTCCGCCGAAGCGGATTTTGCAGTCTGCAAGGTTGCGGGTTAGAGTCGCATTTTCGGGCTAGAACCGTAACCTATTGATCCATATAGCCCTGTTGAGGCGGTCTTTTACAGTTAAGTATCTGTGTTTGACTATAAGAGATCAGCCTCTTAATCAGCGGGTCCCAGGTTCGAGCCCTGGTGCGCCCACCAAGTGGCATTTAGCGCGCCCAACGGTTCTGCTGCAGTTGCAGGTATCGCGCTGATCCCCAGCGTATCGCCGGGACCTTTTGCCTGACTGATCCTCCTCTCGGGCATCGCCACCTGTGCAGTTGAAGTGGCGGCATACTGACCGCCGCGTCCATGCGGTTAGGCCATCTTACAGAAGCGGAATCGTTTCGGCGGCCGTCAAACGGTTGCGGGCCGATCAAGAGCAGCCCACCCTTATCGGGGCGCTTGACCGACTTAAGCTATGCGCGCTCTCGCATGTGCCGCGTGGCGTGGGCTTTTAAGTCGAACGACGGATCACGCGCCTCCGCCGGTGACAGCGCGATATTGTCGCCAATAATTCTGCGAGCAGCCATATGGTCGCCTCCCCGGTTGACCGATTCAACACACCGAAGGCGATCCCCCGAGAAGCAGAAGACCGAAAATGCGCGGCGTGCAATCTCGCCCCGTACGACAACTTTGTCGGAATCCACGAGCAAACCCGCAATTTGCAGCTTAAGATCACCCTGATCGCTCCAAAACCACGGCAGCGATGAATAATCGACAGGGCGTCCCGCAAGTCGTTTCGCGACAACGCGCGCCTGATCGGTGGCATTCTGAACAGATTCAAGCCTTACCTCGCCACCCTGCCAGACGTTCGGGTGGAAGCTGCAATCGCCGATGGCAGAAATATCGGGATCGGAGGTCACCAACCGCGCGTTAACGACGAGGCCGTCCTCACAAACCAAGCCCGAATCCCGTGCCAGACGATCCTCGGCGACAACCCCAGTTCCAAGCAGCACTAGATCTGCCGAAAGGACGGACCCATCTGTTAGATGTACCGCTCGAGCGCGCCCGGCATTCCCCTCAATTTTCTCCACGCCGACATTCAGACGCAGTTCCGCCCCGAACGCCCGGTGCGCGTCGGCGAAGAAATTGGAAGTCTGCGGCGACACAGCACGACCCATCACGCGCGGTGCGACCTCGACGATCGTGACATCTTTGCCGGCCCCGCGAGCGGTAGCCGCGAACTCCAGGCCAATGAAACCGGCTCCGACCACGACCACATGTCTAGCCGCATCAAGCTCTCTTTTAAGGATGTCGGCATCATCAAGGTTTCGAAGCGTCACGACGCCACCGAGATCTGTGCCCGCGAAAGGCACAGGCCTCGCTCGCGCGCCCACGGCAAGAATGAGGTGCTCGTATTCGAGTTCGCGATTTGACGCGAGCTCAACTTTCCTCGCTCCACGGTCGATGCTGATGACCCGGTCACCAAAGAGCGTTTCGATGCCTTGGTTGCCGTAATATGCGGCGCCGCGCAGCGCCAGCGAATCCCGCCCGAGGGCGCCCTTCAGATATGCTTTCGAAAGAGGCGGGCGGTGGTAGGGAACATGTAACTCATCGCCAACCAGAACAATGCGTCCCGCATATTTCTCCTCGCGCAACGCAGCAGCAGCCTGCACCCCCGCGTGGCCGGCGCCGACTATGACGACAGGCTTGGTCATTGCACTTCCGCAAGAATGGATCGAAATCAGCCCACGAGCTTCAGGGCAGGATCGCGAAAGCGATCGCGCAGCGGCTCCCATTCATTCGCGCCGACGCGGGCAAATCCGGCCTTGATATTCATGTCGCCCGCAGGGACAGGATGCTGGCCCTGCGTCGTGAGCTCAGCGAGCACGCTGTCGCAAGTGCCGATCACGGCTTTGAAGAGCATGCCGGGAAAGATCATGATGCGAAAGCCCATTGCACGTGCTTCGTCGACCGTCACTTCCGGGGTCTTACCCTTCCAGACCATATTGAGAAGGCATGGTCCTTTCACAAGGTTCGGAACCGCACGCACCTCTTCCATCGTCTGCGGGGCCTCGATGAAGGCAACATCGGCTCCAGCCTCGAGTGCGGCGTTCGCGCGTTTCACCGATTCCTCGAAGCCGATAACGGCTCGGGCATCGGTTCGCGCAATCAACGTAAAATTCGGATTGCTCTTGGCTGACGCTGCCGCGCGTATCTTGGGAAGGAATTCGTCGAGCGCCACCACTTCTTTGCTATCCAGGTGCCCACACCGCTTGGGAAACGTCTGATCCTCGATCTGGATGGCCGCAACGCCACGTCTCTCATATTCCCGAACCGTGCGAATGACATTGAGTTCGTTGCCGTAGCCTGTGTCGGCGTCGGCGATTAGAGGAATGTTGAGCACGTTGGTCATCCGGCCCGCCGTGTCGGCCATCTCGCTCATAGTGACTAGCCCAAAGTCGGGGTATCCAAGACCGGCAGCGACGCCGGCCCCGGTCATATAACAGGCGGAGTACCCAGCTTGGTCCACCATGCGGGCCGTGATGCAATCATAGGCGCCGGGCGCCACGATCATCTCCCCACCGCGGAGCAGTCCCGCAAATTTATCTGCCTGAGAGGTCATGGCAATTTCCTTATCCGCTGCACGTTGAAAAATTGGAGCTTGGTGATCACGCGGCGGGCGGCTCGCTGAGGGCAGGCGCTTCCAGCGCGCGTCCGCTTACCAAAAGAAAGATCTTCGCGTTGCGCTCGACCACTTCGTAGAAACGAAGCCGGGTCGGCGCCTTGCGGTACAGCTCGTCGCCCGTCCGAAGGTCGTATTCGAAACCATGCCAAGGGCAGACCAGAATTTCTCCCTCACGATCAAAGACGAGATCGCCCGGTGCGGACGGCGGCCAGGTGCCTCCGATGATTCCCTTGCATATCGCAGCTCCCTTGTGCGGGCACCAGTTGCGGACCGCGCGGATGGTTCCGTCGCGCAGACGCGTCACCCCGATCTTGAGTGCGCCTTGCTGGACAATCTTGAACTTGCCATCGACCAGCTCCGCTGCGTCACCGACCAGGATCTCCTGTCTTTCGGATGCTGACATTGTTTGCCCTCCTCAAGATAGCCGCAGGACGTGGCGCGCATTGCGGCACATGATCTTTTCACGATCAGCGGGAGACAGCATCCGGAGAGATTGCATCGGCATGTCATTATCCCAATGAGGATAATCGGTACTGAAACACAGGTTTTCCACGCCGATCATCTTGACGATCTTTTCGAGGTCGCGTGGGTCGCCCGGCTCCTCGATCGGTTGGGTCGTAAACCAGACATGCTGATTGACATAATCAATCGGCGATTTCCTGACCCAGGGGACCTCGTGCCTCAGTCCTCGCCACAAGCGGTCCATGCGAAGCAGCGCCGGTAACGGCCACACGAAGCCGTATTCGACGAACAGCACCCGCAAACGAGGAAACCGCTCGAATGCCCCGTTCATGATCAGGCTGGTCAGGTTGGCTTCGGCAGCCTGCGACAGCGTCACATAACGTTCGATATAGGTGTCCGGCAGGCCGCCGGCAGGCATGGGCGCGCCAGCATAGATACCTTCCGCGCCCGTCACATGCAGAAACACCGGAAGGTCCAACTCCTGCGCTGCTTCATAAACGGGCCACCAGTAGCGATTGCCAAGCGCCATCGCAATCGGCGGCACTGCAACCGCACAGACCTGAGCGTGCTTGCCGACCCGACGGATCTCGTGAGCAGCCGCGTTGGGGTCCTGTGACGGGACAACGATTGCGTAGCGCAGTCGTTTGTCCACAGGAAGCCATTCTTGGATAAAGTAGTCGTTCGCCGCACTCGCGATGATGATGCTTTCGTCGGCGCTCGCAAGTATGGCGCACATTGCACCCGTCTGCAGGCTATTGAGCGCACAAGCGGTCATGTCGTTGGCGTCAAGCAGATCCGTCACCATGAAGGCTGGGTCGCTTCCCGCGAGTTCGTCGTCATGCGGCCGTGCGTCTTCGCGTATAATGAAGCCATTGGGATGGGCGAACCGCATCGTCAATCCCGCTGCCGCCTGTCCCGCACGCTTGCGCTTGAACCGCTCTCGCCAGGGCATCGGCATATAGGGATAGAGACTCGGGAAGCCGTTTTTCAGCAGGGGGTGGACATCGCAATCGATGATGCCCGTGTCGGGCCTTTTAGCATCGATCGTGTTGGCCTCACCGCGATCGAGTTCCGAAGAAATGCTCATGATGGTCTCTCTTGTGGGAATTTGTTTTGCTTACGCCGGTAGCTGTTGCCTCAGTTCTGCGCCCTGCACTTCCGGCGCGGTACGCTCGATGTCTTCGAGTGACCGGTTCTGGGTTTCCCGCCCGAGAACGATGATAGCGACGACCTGAACGAGCAGAGCGGTGACGAGGAAGGCGGCAACAGCGGCGATACCAAAATGCGAGAACAAGCCGACGATGACGAATTGAATTCCGGCGCCGGCAAGCCGTCCTGTTCCAGCGGCAACGGATACGCCGCGTATGCGCAGGCGGGTCGGAAACAGTTCCGGGATGTAAAGTCCAAAGCCCAACGCGACAAGCGCGTAGGCGCACAGGGTCACCCCGAAGCCGACGGCCACGAGTTCGAACTGGCTTTGCGTATAGACATAGGCAACTCCCAACACGGCTTCCAGCAGCGTTAGGGCGATCAGCGTCCGGGCACGACCAGCACGATCGGCAAGGAGCGATGCGACTACTCCGCCCAGGGGAGCGCCGAGGCCCATAATGGCCGTGACTAAGAGCGATGAGTTAAGCGATAGCCCCTGCTTGACCAGAAAGGTCGGCACCCATGACAGGAAGCCATAGAGGGACACGCTGCCAACCAAGGCGATGATCGCTCCGAGAATCGTCGAGCGTATCAGTGACGGGCCGAACAGCTCGGTGAACCGACCCGCATCGATGACAGGCGCCGTGGTTTGCCCGATTGGCGGAAGGCCTCGTGATTTTGCGACCTCCGCTTCGATGGAACAAAGTAGAGCGTCTGCGTCCTTGGCGCGCCCTTGTGATTCCAGCCAGCGCGGCGATTCCGGCATGTTCTTGCGCATGACCCAGACGATCAGCGCGGCCACGCCGACAATTCCGAACATGTAGCGCCAACCGAAGGCCGGGATGATCCAGAGCCCGCCAAAGCCGGCTGCGACGACGGCGGTGTTGGTAATGGCCGAAAGTACTGCGACCGAACGGCCGCGAACCGCGCGGGGCATGAACTCAGACAACGTCGAATAGCCGATAACAATTTCGGCACCCATGCCGATGCCCATCAGGAAGCGAAGCGCTATCAGCATCGGCATGTTTGGCGCGAATGCCGCAGCAAAAGACGCCCCACCAAAGAGCAAAAGATTGAACTGATACGAGAACCGACGGCCGTAGCGGTCTCCAATAATTCCGCTGGTGAAGGTGCCAAGCAACATCCCAAGAAAAGTCGCCGACAGGAATGTGGCGTTGGTCTGCATGTCGGACCACCCGGCCTTGACCAGTGCGCCAAGGATGCCCGGCGCCATGTAGATGTCGCAGGCGTCCAGGAACATTCCCGTGCCGATCAGCAGGATGATGCGACAGTGAAAGGTAGAGAACGGCAGCCGATCAAGCCTCGCGCCTGCATTGACGCCAGCGATCGATATCGATCCGCTCATGGTTTCCTCGCCAACTATTATTGAAGTTGCGTTTTAGTCGCATGTCGCACATTGAACTGGAAATCGTATTATTGTATCGATCTATAGATCATGCTGATCAATATCTCGCCTGGCGATCTGGAAGCGTTCTTTGCTGTTGCTGAGTCCGGGAGTTTCAGCCGAGGCGCTGCAGCGCTGGGGCTTTCTCAACCCGCGGTATCGGCTCGCATTAGACATCTCGAAGAGGTTCTTGGCGTCACGCTATTTCATCGCACCAGCCGGCGCGTCGCAATCTCTGACTCCGGTGAACGCCTGCGCGTCCGCCTGGAACGAACCATGGGAGAGCTACGCGGACTGCTGAAGGAGTTCGATGATGAGGCAGGCTTGCGCAAAGGGCGCGTGAGAATCGGGGCATCACCATCGATCGCTGCAAGCTTCCTTCCTAACGCCGTCGCGAAGTTCAAGAAGCGCTGGCCGGCGATCGAAATCGCTCTGCTGGATGATTTTTATGGACGGGATCTCGAACGGCTTTCGCAAGGTGCTGTCGATTTTGCAGTCATCCCGTTTGATCGGACGACCGAGCAGTTTCACTTTGAAATGCTTCTGAAGGACTCGTTTATACCGATCGTACCGAACGGACATAAACTTGCCTTGCGGAAAGGGGTTAGCTTGGCCGACATCGTCCGAGAGCCCCTGGTGACGATGCCACCCGAGTCCGCCGCATGGGGAACCCTCAAAAGAGTATTTGCCGCAGCCGGGCTCGAGTTCCATCCAAGCATTCAGACGCAGAGTGCACTCAGTGTCGTTGCGATGGTTCGGGCGGGGCTCGGAGTTGGCTTCGTAACGCGTCTTGTCTCTGCGCGGATTGTCACGACCGGAGTTACGCCGCTCACACTTACGGACTGCAAGATCGAACGATCGGTCGGGATTGTCAGAGTACAGGGAAGAGAGCTTCCCAATGCTGCGCGGATGTTCTGCAAAACGCTTCGTGAAGTCGCTCCGTCGTATTCGAAGATAGGGCGCAAGCACAGAGCTTCGGACTAACATTCCGCCTTTTACAGCGTAAGAGTTAGCCCGTTTTTCATTCAGGTACGAACACCTGGCCTGTGGATCAGTGCGGCTTTTGACCTCCCGACCGGCTTCCAACATTGACCCCGCCTGAAATGCAGCAAGCGCCTGGATCCATTTCGAATTGGAGCGGTGAGCCAGGGCCCAATGTTGGAAGCCGGTCGGGGGACAATATTCGGGACCGCGATACACTCCTCAGGCGGCCGGCTCGAAGTCATGCTGCCTGCCGAATTCGTTCTTGCTTCTCGTCCAGAGTGTTTGGCTCCAATCGGACTTGGGTAACGGCTCTTCGGCTAGTCCCGGGACCGAGCCAATTGATCAGAGCTTTATCTTCCTTTAGCGAATCACCAAGTGCAGAAAACATGACGGTACTGATAGCTTGCTGTTGGCTGCGCAGGTGGTCTTCAACCAGCTTGTCATTGCCCCATTTTGACAAAACTTCTCGATCCTCCTTTGTCTCCGCTAAGTGTCCTGAGGCGCTCTCAGCGGGGAACAACCACTTTTGCGACTGAGACGGCTGCATTTGCCTTCCGAAACGAAGCACCCGAATGAGACACAGGATCATTTGCCGAGATAGCGGGATGTCGAACGCCCGCTTACTGCCTCCGCAGCGTCCGCATGCTGCCATTCGCGATGTAAGGACCGTTCTCCTTAGAAAGTTGATCATGCTTTTTTGGCGACGCGAGCAGGATCATTCGCGAGGTCAAGCAAAGGGTCTTCAGCCATTCCGAAAAGAGTCGCTCGACGTGATCGCGATACCCGCTGATCGTTTTCTCGCTACGGCCCTTTCGGATCAAATGGGCTTCGAGGTAGCGTTGCCAAGCTTGCTCCAGGGTAGCGGCCCCTACAGCACCCCCATCGGTCGCGGCTTGTTCGGGGCAGGAATTGGCGGTACCCGCCAATCTTGCGCGAGTAGGATGGGCGGCCGGGCCCCATCAAGGCTGGACCTCTACCCGCTCTTGGCCCATCCTGAGGTGAGGCTGACGCTCGTCGGCCGTTCCAACAATCACCACTGCGCGATGGACAAGAGCCGTCACCCGGGCAAGCGCCTATCCCTTGCGGGAATGCATATCGACCGGACGTCGGCCGTGCCGCTGCATTTGCAGATCGCGGCTCACATCCGCCGGTGCATTCTGTGCGGAACCTTCCCGGCAGGAACGCAATTCCTGGGCTCGCGCGAGATCGCGCGGGAATTGGGCTGCTCGCGCACGGTGGTGCTGACCGCGTGGGATCTGCTCTACGCCGAGGGCTATCTGGAATCGACGCCACGCGGCAGCGTCATGGTGGCGGCCGTCGCCACATCGCATGCGGAGCCGTCGGTTGAGTCGGCCGGGGGAGCGCCCTACCACGCGTCGAAGCGCTGGCAATCGCTGCTCGGTCGGGACTACGAGACCAATTGGTCGTCCGTGTTTGCACCCGGCGCGCCCGACATCTCGACGTTCCCCTTCAAGGAATGGTCGCGCCTGCTGCGCCTGACCTGGCAGAATCCGAGGGAGCAGGAGTGCCTCGATCTTCCAGCCGAAGGTCATCCGCGACTGCGCAGCGAGATCGCGAACTTCCTCGGCTCGGTGCGCGGGCTCGTCTGCTCACCAGAAGAGGTCGTGGTCACCTCCGGCACATCGGCCGCGCTGGATTTCTGCAGCCGGATGATCCTCGATCCCGGCGATGAGGTCTGGGTCGAGGAGCCGGGCTTCGTCGAGGCCCGCTGGGCGCTGACGGCCGCCGGCGCGAAGCTCGTTCCTGTTCCCGTGGACGACAAGGGGCTGGTCGTCTCGGAAGGAATCCGGCGCGCGCCGGGCGCCCGGCTGATCGTGGTCACGCCGTCGCACCAATATCCGCTCGGCGTCAGCATGGGCCTGGAGCGGCGCCTCGAGCTGCTCGACTGGGCCAACAGGAACGACGTCTGGGTGATCGAGGACGACTACAATTCGGAATTCAGGCATCAGGACAGCATGATCGCCTCCTTGCGCTCGCTCGATCGCGAGGGGCGGGTGATCTATTTCGGCACCTTCTCCAAGATCATGATGCCGAACCTGCGGCTCGGCTACATCGTCGCCAACAGGCATTTCATCGAAGGGTTTTCGAAGGGCCGCGCGCGGATCGACGTGCACACCTCCGGCATCGGCCAGCTCGCGCTGGCCGAGTTCATGCGGGAAGGGCATTTGCTGCGGCACCTGCGCGGGATGCGCCGGGTCTATGCGAGCAGGCGAAAGGCGCTGATCGATGCGATCGCAGCGCGGATGCCGGATGACCTGGTCGTCTCCGCGGCGGTGACGGGATTGCATCTGGTGGCGGAGTTCACCGACGCAATGCGGGTGCGGATGAGCGACCGCGAGGCGGCCGCAAGCCTGAAACAGGCCGGCATCCACGTTCAGCCCCTGTCTCAGAATTTTCTCGAGCAACCGACGCGACAGGGCCTGGTGTTCGGCTATGGGCGGCTGCGCATCGAGGATGCCGCGCCACTGCTCGCGAGAATCGCGGCTTGCATCGGCAGCGGCTCCCGCAACGCACCATCCGAGGCGGCGATATCCTCTCCGACTGCTCGTACGATAAGGAGAGGCTGAGCTGATCGGCAAGCATAGCTCATAGGCAGTTCAATACCCCGCAGGGCCGATCGATCGCCTTCAAATTAGACAGGCGATCTGAAATGTTTGGATTGCGGTGCAGCGGAGGTCGCGATTAACATCGGAGAAATCCGTGGTGCGCCGCACTTTTCTCGCATGCAAAGCTCTGTTCTCGAGTGCCGTCAGCACGGGCAGTGCTGCACCAAAACATGCAGCAGGTCCGCGGCGCGCCGCCGGGGCCGTGCGCTGGCCTAGCGGTTTGCGACAACTCTGGCCCTCGCCCTCGCCCACAGCTCTGTCCCACGCTCGCTCATGGTGGCATGACAGGGGATGCATGATGAGCGGTCTCGGTTTGGCATTGAACGCAGCGATAGACAGGGCAGGCCTGGCGTCCGGTTCGGGCGTCATCCGTAGCTGATTATGCAGATGGGCTATTCTGACGATCACTGGGAGGTCGGCACCGATATCGGTGGCACCTTCACCGACATCATCGCGATCCGGCGCGATTCCGCCGAAGTGCGGATCGCGAAGGTGCCGTCGCGCCCCGGCGCGCCCGTCCAGGCGATGCTGGAGGCAATCGAGGCGGTGGGCTTGCGCAAGAGCGAGGTCAGGCGCTTCGTCCATGGCACCACGCGCGTCACCAACGCCATCGTCGAGAACAGGCTGCCGAAGGTGGCACTGGTGGCCACCGAGGGCTTTGCCGATGTGCTGGAGATCGCGCGCTATCGCCGTCGCGATCTCTACCGTCTCGACATTGCCCCGAAATCGCCGCCCTTGGTGCCGCCCGAACGATGCTTTGGTCTTGCCGAACGCCTCGATCACGAGGGGCGGGTGCTGAAAGCGCTGGATGAAGCGGAGATCGAGCGTCTGGTCGCTTGGTTGAAAGAGACCGGGGTGCAGAGTGTCGCGGTGGCCCTGCTTCACGCCTATGCCAATCCGGCGCATGAAAAGATGCTGAGCAAGCGGCTCAAGGATGTGATTGCCCACGTTTCGCTCTCGCACGAGGTCAATCCCGAGGCGCGTGAATACGAGCGGACCTCGGCCACCGTGTTCAACGCGGCGGCAATGCCGATCGCGGTGGAATATCTGAGCGAGCTGGAGCAGCGGCTGCCGATCGGCCCCGGCCTGCAGGTGTTTCATTCGGCCGGCGCCATGATCCCGATCTCGGCGGTGAAACGACGACCGCTGGTGATGGCGATGTCGGGGCCGGCGGCCGGAGTCTCGGCGTCGGTGAGCATCGCGCGCCAGCTCGGCACCCCGCGGATGCTGACCTTCGACATGGGCGGCACCACGACCGATGTGTGCCTGATCGTGGACGGCCAGGCCGAAATGACCGACGGTCGCATGCTCGGCGACAAGCCGCTGCGCCAGCCGATGCTCGCGGTGCATTCGATCGGCGCGGGCGGCGGATCGATCGTGCGCAACGGTCCCGGCGGTCTCACGGTCGGGCCCGAGAGCGCCGGCTCCGAACCGGGCCCGGCCTGCTACGCCCGCGGCGGCCATGAGCCGACGATTACCGATGCCAACGCCGTTCTCGGCTATCTCAATCCCGAGACCAAGCTCGGCGAGCGCATCGGCATCGACCTCGATTCCGCCAGGCGCGTCATCCAGCCCATCGCGCAGGCGCTGGGCCTCAGCTTGACCGAAACGGCGCTCGGCATCATCAAGGTCGCCAACGCGACCATGGCCCGTGCGCTCCGTCGCGTCACAGTCGAGCGCGGCATCGATGGGCGCGACTGCACGCTGCTCGCCTTCGGCGGCGGCGGCCCCATGCATGCTGCGGGTCTCGCCGATCTCTATGGGCTCGCGCAGGTGGTCGTCCCGAGCGCATCGAGTGCGTTCTCGGCGCTGGGCTGCCTTACGGCCGATTTCAGCTTCCTTCAGCAGCAGACGCTGCGCGCCGCCCTCGACGGCATAGACCTTGCGCGCGTGTCGGAGCGGATCGGCACGCTGATCGACGATGCCTCGGCGCCGTTGATCGCCAATGGCGTCACAGGGGCCGAGATCCAGGTCGAGCTGGTGGCCTTGATGCGCTACGCCGCGCAGAACGACGCCGTCCCGGTATCCTTCGCGCTGCCGCTCGACGTCGCCAGGCTGAAGCAGGACTTTCTGGCGCGTCACCATGAGCTGTTCGGCTATGCGACCGGGGAGCCCTGCGTCATCGAATCCGTTCGGGTGCAGGCGCGCCGTCCCTCGACGACCGTCGTCGGCCGGCCCGCAACGGCGGTGAGGGCGGTGTCGTCGGGCAAGCGGATTTGCTCGTTCGAGGGCTTCCACGAGATCGCGACAGCAATCATCGACCGCGCCTCGCTCACGGAGACCGTCGCTGGCCCTGCCATCGTCGAAGACGCGTGGTCGACCGTGGTGGTGCCGCCAGGCTGGCAGGCGAAGCCGGACTTATCGGGCAATCTGTTCCTGACGCGGAGGGCGGCATGAAGCTCGATCCGTTCGTCGTCGAGGTCATCAGGCACGGTCTCTCTGCCGCCGCCGAGGAGATGAGCCTCGTCATGACGCGCTCGGCGCGCTCGCCGCTGCTGCGCGAGGCCGGCGACCTCTCGTCCGCCATCACCGACGGTCACGGCGGCCTGGTCGGGCAGGGCCGCGACATTCCGATTCATCTCGGCGCGATGGCCTATACGATTCCCGAATTGCTGAAGGTGATGCCGCGCGACAGCCTGAACGACGGCGACGTGGTGATCTACAATGTGGGCGCGCTCGGCGGCAACCATCTCAACGATGTCAAGGTCGTGCGTCCTGTCTTCGTCGAGGGCGAGATCGTCGCTTTCGCGGTCAGCCTCGCCCACTGGCCCGACATCGGCGGCACCTGGCCGGGCAGCTATTTTGCAAAAGCCATCGACACCTTCCAGGAGGCGATGCGGATTCCGCCGGTGCTGATTGCAACGGCGGCCGGCGTCAACATGCCGATCGTGCAGCTGCTCAAGGCCAACGTTCGCGACCCCGAATCCTGCGAGGGCGACCTTCTGGCGCAGATCGCGGCGACCAAGGCCGGCGAGAAGCGCATCGTCGAGCTGTGCTGCGAGCACGGCAAGGCCGTCTTCATGGCGGCGCAGTCGCGCCTGCACGACCTTTCGGAGATCGAGATGCGGGAGGCGCTGCGCGCGCTGCCCGACGGCGTCTATGAGGGCGAGGACCATCTCGACGACGGCAGCGCCAACGACGCGCCGGCCCGCATTCACGTCAAGATCACCATTCGCGGGGATGAAGCGACCTTCGACCTCTCCGGAAGCTGCGACCGCGTCTCGAACTTCTGCAACACGACACCGTTCATGGCGCGCTCAGCGGTCGCCTACGCCGCGCGCATCATGAGCGGGCGCGACATGAACCAGAACGCCGGCGCACTGCGGCCATTGACCATCATCACGCGCCCGGGCTCGATCCTGGAGCCGGGCTGGACCGCTTCCGTTGCCGCCGGCAACCACGAGACGTCGATGCGCATCGTCGATGCGATTTTTCGTGCGATGCAGGACACGATCCCCGAGCGGCTGTCGGCGGGCGGGGCGACCACCGCGGGGGTGCTGTTCTTCGCCGAGCCGCGGCCGAACGGGGCATGGAAGATGCTCTACGAGGTCCATGGCGGCGGCGAAGGCGCGCGTCATGATCGGGCCGGCACCTCGGCGACGCGCGTGCATCTGTCCAACACCTCGAACACGCCGGTCGAGGTGATCGAGGCCAACTACGCGATCCGGCTCCAGCAGCAGGCCATTCGCCGGCAATCGGGCGGAGCGGGTGCGCATCGCGGCGGTGACGGCTCGGTCCGCACCTATCGCATTCTCGCGCCGTCGATGCACCTGACCACCTGCATCGAGCGCATGGTGATTGCGCCCTGGGGCATGCAGGGCGGCTCCCCCGGCAAGGCCTGCCGCATCTCGCTGGTCAGGCACGGTACAAACCTCGCCATCGACGGCAAGTCGAACCTGGTGTTGCAGCAAGACGATCTCGTCACGATCGAGATGTGCGGCGGCGGCGGCTATGGCGCCGCGCCGGCGAAGTGAGGACCCGCGATGAGCAGATTGTTGCGAACCGGTTTGAATGCGGGCGAAGCCGCGCCGATGGCCGTGGTCGGCGGCGAGGGCGTCTACTTCCACCTGTCCGACGGCCGCAAGCTCATTGATGGCAGCAACACCGGCGGCGGCCTAGGCCACCGCCATCCTGCGATGGTCGAAGCGATCCGCCGCGCGGCCGACACGCCCGTCGTCAACGAAGGCTGGACCTGGGTCGGCCGCGAGCAGGCCGCGGACGATCTGATGGCCACCGCCTTCAAGGGCGAAGAGGATTGGGTCGGCGCGGTGCGCTTCTGCATCAGCGGCAGCGAGGCCAACGACATGGCGTTGTCGCTCTGCCAGGCGCTGACGCAGCGCGCGGCGCTGGCGACGCGCGAACGGGCCTATCACGGCATCACCGGCCTGTCCCGCAGCATGACCGTGCAGCCGCAATGGCACGGCGGCCTGGCGGTGCATTCAGGCGGCTCAAAATTGCCGGCGCCGATGGCACCGGTCCGGATTCTTCCGGCGCCTGATGGCGCGATCTATGGGGCGCCTGTCAACAACACCTCGCCCGGCGAATATCTGGCCGATGCCACCGACCTGCTCTCGGACACCGCCGCGACCATCATCGACTACACGCAAGGCGGCATCTATTACGACGGCGCCTATCAGGACGAGGTCGCGCGCTGCGCGCGGCAGGCGGGGTCGTACTGGATCGCCGACGAGGTCGTCACCGGCGCAGGCCGCGCGGGACGCTGGTTTGCGTTTCAGGGCGCGCAAAGCCGTCCCGACATCGTGACGCTCGGAAAGTCGCTTGGCGGCGGCGCGGCGGCGGTCGCTGCCGTCGTGGTGTCGAAAGATATCGTCGAGCGGCTCAAGGGCTCGAGCTGGCAGAATTACGGCACGCTGCGCGGTCATCCGATCAGCATGGCCGCCGTCAGCGCCTACCTCAAGGTCGTCAGCGACGACAAGATTCTCGAACACGTCCAAAACCTGGAGAAGCTGTTCGCCCGCCGCCTGCTGGCGATCGCGCAAAAACACCCGAGCGTGCAGCGCGTGGCCGGGCATGGTCTGCACTGGACGGTCGAGCTCCATGGCCCGGACTGGCGCAGCTGGCACGCGGACACCACCGAAGTGCCGATCGCCTCGCGCGTCGCGGAACGGGCGTTGGAGGCCGGTGCGGTGATCGGAACCAGCGGCGAACAGACCTCGCTGTTCCTGGCGCCGCCGCTGGTGATCTCCGAGCGCGAAGCTGTGCTGCTGCTCGATGCGCTCGACCACGGTCTCGACATCGCCGACAAGGAGCACGGGTGACCGCGGGCCCTGCAGCATTCCCCCGCTCGCCGGCCTGGCCGGCCGATGAGCCCTGGCATCTTCCGATGCCGGAGGGAACCTTGTACGACGCACTGGCGCGCGCGGCGGATGATCGGCCGTCGCATCCGGCGACTTTGTTCTATGGTGCAAGCCTGAGTTATGCCGAGCTGCGGGCTCGCGTCGATGCCATGGCCGGCTTTCTGCAAGGCACTTGCGGCGTCAAACGCGGAGACCGCGTCATGATCGCGCTGCAGAACTCGCCGCAATATGTCATTGCCTATTATGCGGTGATGCGCGCGGATGCCGTGATCGTGCCGGTCAATCCCATGAACAAGACTGCGGAGATCGCGTATCTCGCCGCGGACAGCGGTGCGAGGGTCGCGATCATCGGCAGCGAACTCGGCGACGTGTTGGCGCCGCTGGTCGGGGATGCCATCGCGAACGTCATCGTCGCGCAGTATCGCGATGAGGTTCCGGCCGCGACGCCGTACACGCTGCCGTCATGCGTGACCGACGCGCCGTCGGAGTTGCCGTCATCGCCGGGCTGGCATGCCTGGTCCGCCGCGATCGCGCAAGGCTTGCGGCCGGGTGCGATGCAGGCTGGGCCCGGCGATCTCATGATCCTGCCCTATACGTCGGGTACGACCGGCAAGCCGAAGGCCTGCATGCATAGCCATTGCGGCGCGCTGTTCACTGCCGTGCTGCAGGCGCGCTGGTATGGGCTCGACGGCAGCGACGTGATGACCGGCTTCATGCCGCTGTTTCATGTTGCGGGCATGCAGGGCTCGATGAACGCTGCCATCGTCTCCGGCGCGACGCTGCTGCTGATGGCGCGCTGGGACAAGGATCTGCTGCCGGATCTGTTCGAGACGTATGGCGTCACGTTCTGGAATGCGGCGCCGACCATGATCGTGGATGTGCTCGCCAGCGCCCGGTTCCGCGAAAAATGCTTCGCCAGACTGAAAGTGCTGACCGGCGGCGGCGCGGCGATGCCGACGGCGGTCGCCGAACGGCTGAAGCAGCGGTTCGGCCTCGACTTTGTCGAGGGCTACGGCATGACCGAGACGATGTCGCCGACCCATCTCAACCCGATGGCGGCGCCGAAGCGGCAGTGCCTCGGCATAGCCGTGCAGGAAACGGATGCAAGGGTCATCGATCCCGAACGCCTGGTCGAACTCGATGACAACGTCGTCGGCGAGATCGTGGTGCACGGGCCGCAGCTGCTGCAAGGTTACTGGAACAGGCCGCAGGCGGATGCCGAGGCCTTCATCGCGCTCGACGGCAAGCGGTTTCTGCGCACGGGCGATCTCGGCTATCGCGATGCCGAAGGCTATTTTTTCGCTGTCGACCGCCTGAAGCGGATGATCAATGTCAGTGGCTTCAAGGTGTGGCCCGCCGAGGTCGAGGCGGCGATGTACAAGAACCGCGCGATCCGCGAATGCTGCATCGTCTCTGCGCCGGACGACTATCGCGGCGAGACCGTCAAGGCGCTGGTCGTGCTCGATGACGCCGCCCGCGCGACGACCTCCGCCGCCGACATCGTCAGCTGGGCGCGCGGCGCGATGGCGAGCTACAAGGCGCCCCGCGCCGTCGTCTTCGTCGACTCCCTGCCGCGCACCGCCAGCAACAAGATCAACTGGCGGCTTTTGCAGGACGCCGAATGGGGGCGGACGGCATGAAAACTGCTTGGCTGGAACAGCGGTGCGAGGCTGCGTTATGCGGTAAGCTCCGACACGCCCCTTGAAGCTGCGATCCCCAGCCTCGCCAGGAAATTCAGGAAATCAGGACACCGCTGATGCGCATCGTCACAGTAGCCGCCGCCCAGATGGGCCCGATCCAGAGGGCCGACAGCCGCGAGGCCGTGGTCAAGCGCATGATCGCGCTGATGGACGAGGCGAAGGCAAAAGGCGCCGACCTGATCGTCTATCCGGAGCTGGCGCTGACGACGTTCTTTCCGCGCTGGTACGTGGAGGATCGCGCCGAGTTCGACATCTGGTTCGAGCGCGAAATGCCGAACGCCGCGACCAGGCCGCTGTTCGAGCGCGCGGCGCAGCACCGGATGGCGATGAATTTCGGCTATGCCGAGCTGACGCCCGACGGCCACCACTTCAACACTGCGATCCTCACCGACAAGTCCGGCAAGATCGTCGGCAAATATCGCAAGGTCCACCTGCCGGGCCATGTCGACTACGACACCAAGCGCTCGCACCAGCATCTGGAGAAACGCTATTTCGAGCCGGGCGATCTCGGCTTCAAGGTCTGGCGTGAACTCGGCGGCATCATCGGCATGGCGATCTGCAACGACCGCCGCTGGCCCGAGACCTATCGCGTCATGGGCCTGCAGGGCGTCGAGATGGTGCTGATCGGCTACAACACGCCGTCGGTGAATGCCGAGAAGAGCGAGGAGGGTGTCGAGAAGCGCCTGTTTCACAACCGCCTCTCGGTGCAGGCCGGTGCGTACCAGAACGCGACCTGGGTGGTCGCGGTCGCCAAGGCCGGCGTGGAGGACGGCCATCCGCTGTTCGGCGGCAGCCTGATCGTCGACCCCAACGGTGAGATCGTCGCCGAAGCCACGACGGACGATGACGAGGTTCTGGTTCATGCCTGCGACCTCGATGCCACCACCTTCGGCAAGACCACCATCTTCGATTTCGCCCGGCACCGCCGCATCGAACATTACGGCCTGATCACCAGCCAGACTGGCGCGGTGCCGCCGCCGGAGAAGTGACGCCGATGGCCGACAGGGGCATATCACTGCACGAGCTCGATCCTCGTGATCGCTACAAGCTGCTCTGCGGCGTGGTCGTGCCGCGGCCGATCGCGCTGGTGACGACGCTGGATGAGAACGGCGCGGTGAATGCCGCGCCCTTCAGCTTTTTCAACGTCTTCTCCGAAAATCCCGCGCTGATCGTGCTCGGTCTCCAGCACAAGCCGGATCACGCGCCGAAGGACACGACCCGCAACATCCATCGCGACGGCGAATTCGTCGTGCATATGGTGGACGAGGCGCTGTCGGTCGCGATGAACGACTGCGCAGTGGATTTTCCGTCCGGCGACAGTGAGGTTGCGGCGACCGGGCTTGCGACGCTTCCCTCCATCGACGTGAAAGTGCCGCGCCTCGCCGCGGCACCCTTTGCGCTGGAATGCCGGCGCCAGGTCACGCTCAACTTCTCTCCGGATCGCGAGCTCCTGGTCGGCGAGGTGCTCAGGGTGCACGCCCGCGCGGGCCTCGTCGATGAGGCCACCATGTATGTCGATCTCGAAGCCTACCGGCCGATCGGCCGCATGTTCGGCAATCTCTACACCACGCAGCGGGATACGTTTACGCTCGTTCGCGAGAGCCATGCGCAATGGCTCGCGCGCCAGGACGCCAAAGAGGCACCTAAGGGATGAAGGACGCCTAGTGAGCCGAAAACTGCACCGTACCCAGCGCCATGGTGACGGCCGCCTGTGTCGGGTCGATCACGGGAATGGCCAGCGCGTCTTCGAGCGGACGGCGGTGGCGCGCCATGCCGGCGCAGCCCATCACGATGGCGCGGGCACCGTCCTCGTCGCGCAAGGCGCGGCCGACCTCGATCATCCTTCCGAGCGTGCCTTCGCCCGAGGCGGTTTCCGCAACGCTCATGTTCAGCGGCCGCTCGCCGGCGAGGCGGTCAGTCAATCCCATCTGCCTGAGATAGCGCATGTGCCGCGGGATCGAGCGCTGGGCAATCGCGATGACGCCGAAGGTCTCGGCGCGGGACAGCGCCGTCAGCACGCCGCATTCGGCGATGCCGAACACCGGCCGGTCGGTGCCTTCGCGGCAGACCTGCAGCCCTGGATCGCTGTAGCAGGCGATCACGAAGGCGGCCGAGCTGTTGTCGCTTTCGACGAGCTTTCGCAGTGGCATCGCAACGCTGTCGACGTCCGCCTGGCTTTCGATGCCGAAAGGACCTTCGGCCAGCGTCCGGCAGACGACCTCCGGCCCACCCTCGAAACCGAGCGGCTTCAGCGCATCCTCCAGCCCCTGCGTGACCTTGCTGTTGGAGTTCGGGTTGATGACGAGAATGCGCGGCCGGGACATGGTGGTCTTCCTGCGAATTTACGAGGACGTGCCTTGAGCCTATCACGGAGTGCCGCATGACTGAACCTGCGATCGTGGATCTGGCGCGATGAGGACCATCATCTTCGGCGGTACCGGTTTTGTCGGCCTCAATCTCGCCGAGGTGCTGCTCGCCCGCGGCCATGAGGTGACGCTGTATGATCGTGCGCCGCTGCCGCCGGCTGCGCTGCGATCTCTCGCCGACTACGATGCACGGCTTAAACCAGTGCAGGGCGATATCACTGACGTCGAAGCCATCGACGCCCTCATCGCAAAAGGCTGCGATGCGATCGTGCTAGGCGCCGCGGTCACCGCCGGCGCTGACCTCGAACGGGCATCGCCCGCGCGCGTCCTCGAGATCAACGTCATGGCCCAGATCCCGATCCTGCAAGCGGCGATCCGCCATGGGGTTCGCCGGGTCGTCAATCTGTCGTCGGGATCGGCCTACGGCGCTGCGGGCCAGAGGGTCCCGGTGTTGGACGAGGACACGCCCTGCGATCCCGTCTCGTTCTACGCCATCAGCAAGTTCACCTCGGAACGATCGGTGGCACGGTACGCCGAACTTTTTGGCGGTGATTTCCTGAGCGTGCGCTTGAGTGCCTTGTTCGGTCCCTGGGAGCGGCCCGGTTCGGTGCGCGATACGCCCAGCCTCCAGTTCCAGATCCTCGCCGCGTTCGCGCGCGGCGAGCCGGCCCTTCTCCCTGCGCCGGGCATCAAGGATTGGACCTACGCGCCGGACGCCGCCGAAGCGGTGGCGCTGCTGATCGAGGCCGAGCGGCCGCGCCACAGGCTCTACAACATCTCCAGCGGCATGGCCTGGTCGGCGCTGCAATGGGGCACGGCGTTTGCGGCCCTGCATCCGGGGCTGGAGTGCCGGCTCGCATCTCCCGGTGAGAAGACCATCATCAAGCTCCACGGCGGAGATCGGGCGCCGATGTCGGTCAAGCGGATGACCGACGAATTCGGCTGGCGCGCCCGCTTCGGCTGCGTGGAGTCGGCTGCTGCGATGAGCGCCTGGTGGATGCAGCACAAGGAGGGAATCTGACATGCGGCTGCAAGGGCGCACGGCCATCATCACCGGCGCGGGCTCGGGCATCGGCCGGGCCAGCGCAAAGCTGTTCGCGGAGGAGGGCGCGCGTCTGGCCCTGGTCGATCGCGACGCCGTGGGCCTTCAGGAAACGCTGAGCCTGGTCGGCGACGCAACGACGCATATCGGCGACGTCGGCGATCCCGCTTTCGCAGAGACCGTTGTCGGCGACGTCGTGCCACGCTACGGCCGGCTCGACATCCTGATGACGGCGGCAGGCTTTTCCTGCGGGGGGACGGTGCTGACCACGAGCCCGGAAGACTGGGACGCAGTGTTTCGCACCAATGTCGGCGGCACCTGGCTGTGGGCCCGGGCGGCCGTGCCGCAGATGCAGCGGCAGAGCGGCGGCTCGATCATCACGCTGGCATCGCAGCTCGCGATGGCCGGCGGCAAGGGCAACAGCGCCTATATCGCCGCCAAGGGCGCGATCATCAGCCTGACGCGGACGATGGCGGTCGATTTCGCCCCCGACGGCATTCGCGTCAACGCGATTGCGCCAGGGGCGATCGATACGCCGATGCTGCGCCGCAGCTTCGCCCGTCACGCCAATCCGGACGAGGTACGCGAGGCCTCCCGCAACCGCCACGCCATGAAGCGGTTCGGCCGGGCGGAGGAGATCGCGCAGACCGCGCTGCATCTCGCCAGCGATGCATCGTCCTTCACGACCGGCACAGTGATGGTGGTCGACGGAGGCTGGCTCGCGGCATGAGCGACGCGCTGACAGAGCTTGAAGCAACCGTTCGCGCCGATCTCGCCATGATCGCGCATCCCCACGCCGCATGGCTGGAGCCGAAGACCGGGCCGGATGGCAACGCTGCGCTGGATGTGCTCATCGTCGGTGGCGGCCAGTCGGGCATTGCCATCGGCTTTGGTCTGATGCGCTCGCGCGTCAGCAACATCCTGCTGATCGACAAGGCCGAGGAGGGGAAGGAGGGCCCGTGGCTCACCTATGCCCGTATGCCGACGCTGCGCAGCCCGAAGGACTATACGGGGCCGGATCTTGACATCCCGAGCCTGACCTATCAGTCCTGGCACGAGGCCCGCTTCGGCAAGGAGAGCTGGCAGTCGTTGAGCCTGATCCTGAGGGAGCATTGGGCGGAATATCTGCTCTGGCTGCGACGGACAATCGGCTTGCCGGTGAGCAATGGTCGCGAGCTGCTGGAGATCGCGCCTGCGTCCGGCGGCCTGCTCGCTGCGCGCGTAAAGCATGCGGCTGGTGTCGAGACGCTCTACGCCCGCAAGATCGTGCTGGCGACGGGGCAGGAGGGCATGGGCGATTGGGTGATCCCGGAACAGTTGCGCGCTCTGCCGGCGCGTTCGGTCGCGACCGTCGCCGACGACATCGATTTCGAAGGCCTGCGCGGCAAGCGCGTCGCTTTGATCGGCGCCGGTGCATCCGCTTTCGACAATGCGGCGGCTGCCCTCGAAGCCGGTGCCGCCGAGGTGCACCTGCTGTGCCGCCGCGCGCAGATCCAGCTGATCCAACCCTATCGCTGGCTGACCTTCCGCGGTTTCCTGCGCCATCTCAGCGATCTCGACGATGCCTGGCGCTGGCGCTTCATGCGCAAGATCCTCGAGATGCGGGAAGGATTTCCGCAACCGACCTACGACCGCTGCGCGCGTCACGCCGCCTTCACGCTGCACGAGGGCGCGCCGGTCGAGGCCGCGCGCGAGACCGGCGAGGGCATCGAACTGCAAACGCCGCGCGGCAGCGTCACGGCGGATTTCGTCATCTGCGGCACCGGCATCGACATGAACTTTGCCGGGCGCGGCGAGCTCTCCGGATTCGCCGGGAACATCGCTACCTGGGCCGACCGCTATCAGCCGCCCGAGGATGAGCGCAACGAACGGCTCGGCCGCTTTCCCTACCTTGCCGACGACTATGCCTTCACCGAACGTGTGCCGGGAAAGACGCCCTGGATCTGCGACATCCATCTCTTCGCCATCGCCTCCACCATGAGCTTTGGTCCATCGGGATCATCGATCAATGCGATGACGACGGCCGTTCCAAAGCTGGTCAATGGCCTGACGCGCGGCCTGTTCCGTGCCGATATCGCGCGCCATTGGGCTTCGCTCAACGCCTACGACGTGCCGCAGGCCGTGGTCACGCGGCCGGCGCGAAAAATGGGGGAAATACCGTGATGATCCATGCGCCGCCGTGACGATGCGTCCTCAAAAATACCCCATGGGACTGGCGCGCAACTTGCTTCTTTCTTAACCTGCCTTGCTGGCGTTCTCGTTCGAAATTCAGGGAAAAACCAATGCGTTTTGTGTCTTTGAGGCTGGCGACCTGCGTGCTCGCCACCAGTGCGATGTTGCTCATCGCCACCGCGCCGTCGCAGGCGCAAACCAGGGCGGAGACATTGCGCTATGTGACGGGCGCATCCGTGAACACGCTCGATCCCAACATCCCCGGCTCGACCCGCGAGTCCTTTGCGCTGAGCATGAGCACCTATGACCGGCTGGTCTCGTTCGGCCGCAAGCAGCTCAACGGCAAATGGGTGTTCGATCTCGACACGATCACGGGCGAGCTCGCGGAGTCCTACGAGGTCAGCTCCGACGGTCTGAAGCTCACCTTCCATCTGCGCAAGGACGCCAAGTTCCAGGACGGATCGCCCGTCACCGCCGAGGATGTGAAATGGTCGCTCGATCGCTGCGTCACCGCGCCGATACTCGGCAAGGCGCAGCTGCTGACGGGCTCGCTGACATCTGCCGACCAGTTCAAGGTGGTCGATCCTCTCACCATCGAAGTGACGCTGCCGAAGCCCGACAAGCTCGCGCTGCCCAATCTTGCCACCGTCTATCCGATGATCATCAACTCCAAGGTCGCAAAAGAGCACGCGACCGCGGACGATCCCTGGGCGACCGCGTGGCTGAAGGAGCACACCGCCGGCAGCGGCGCCTATGTGGTCGAGAGCTTCAAGCCGGGCGAGCAGGTCATCATCAAGCGGAACGAGGACTGGAACCGCGGCTCGCCCAACAAACCGGCGTTCTTCAAGCGCGTCATCGTGCAATCGGTGCCGGAGCCTGCGACCCGCGCCAACCTGGTCGAGCGCGGCGATGCCGATCTGGTGCTCGATCTGCAGGCCAGCGACGTGCAATCGCTGGAGGCGAAGGGCAAGCTCAAGGTGATCTCGACGCCGCAATACAATGCGATCACCTTCGTCTCCATGAACAACCAGATCCCGCCCTTCGACAACGTCAATGTCCGCCGCGCCATCGCTTACGCACTGCCTTACGACGACATGTTCAAGGCTGCTCTGTTCGGCCGCGGTTCGCCGCTGTTCGGCGCGACCTGGGCCGATGGCAAGCCGGCGAACGGCATCTACCCGTTCCAGCAGCCGGTGAAGCTCGATCTCGACAAGGCGAGGGAATATCTGAAGGCCGCCGGTCTTCCGGAGGGTTTTTCCACCACCTTCAGCTTCAACGTCGGCCAGGCCTCGACGGCGGAGCCGATGGCAGCGCTCGTGAAGGAATCGCTCGGCAAGATCGGCATCAAGGTCGACATCCAGAAGCTGCCGGACGCGCAGATGTCGACGCAGATCAACGAGAAGAAGCTTCCTTTCTACACCGAAGGCATCGTCGCCTGGCTGCCGTCGACCGATTACTTCTACCGCAACTTCTACACCGGCAATCAGCGCTGGAATTACTCTTCGATCAACAACCCGGACCTTGCCGCGATCGCGCAGGAAGCCCGCTTCGAGCCCGACAAGGCCAAGTACGAGGAAGCCGGCCGGAAGCTCAACGCGATGCACTTTGACCTGATGCCGCAGATCATGTTGTGGCAGCCGAACCAGGATGCCGTCATGGCGCCGTCGATCGAAGGCTATACCTACGAGTTCCATCGCCAAGTCGACTATCGCGACGTCAGCCGCAAGTGATAGTTGGAAACGAGGGAGGCTCTCAAAGGTGACGACCGGTCTTGGCGCAACGATGGTGCGGGCGGGCAGGCGACTTTTGTCGTCGCTGCCGGCGCTGTTCGGTGTGCTGGTCTTCACCTTTCTCTTGATGCGGGTCCTGCCGGGGGACCCTGCGGTGTTCTTCGCCTCGGGGCCCAATGCGGGCAAGGAGGAGATCGAGCTGATCCGCAAGCAGATGGGGCTCGACAAATCGGTGCCGGAGCAGCTGGTGTTCTACCTCTCCGACATCGGCCACGGCAATCTTGGCCGCTCCATGATGACCGGCCAGCCGGTGCTGAAGGATCTGCGCGAGCGGCTGCCAGCCTCGCTCGAACTCACCTTCACCGCGCTGCTGATCGCGCTGATTGCGGCGGTGCCGCTCGGCGTCATCGCGGCCTTGCGGCCGGGCTCGGCCGTCGACCACGGCGTGCGGCTGTTCTGCGCGCTCGGCGTCTGCGTGCCGACCTTCGTCTCGGGCCTGCTCTTGATCTACGTTTTTTACTATCTGCTCGGGCTCGCGCCTGATCCAACCGGGCGAATTGACGTGTTTACCTCGCTGCCGCCGCAGCGCACCGGCTTCCTCTCGATCGACTTCCTGCTTGCCGGCGATGTCGAGGGCTGGTGGGCGGCCTGCAAGCAGCTGATCCTGCCGGCGGTGAGCATGGCGCTGTTCGTGATCGCGCCGCTGGCGCGGATCACGCGCGCCTCGATGCTGGTCTCGCTCGGCAGCGATTTCGTGCGCACCGCGCGCTCGGTCGGATTGTCCTGGCGCAAGGTGGTCGTCACCTATGCGCTGCGAAATGCGATCCTGCCGGTCATCACCATCGCCGGCATCGTGTTCTCGACCATGCTGGGCGCCAACGTGCTGGTGGAGAAGGTATTCTCCTGGCCGGGCGTCGCGTCCTATGCGCTCGATGCGCTGCTCTCGTCCGACTATGCGCCGGTGCAGGGTTTCGTGCTGCTGATGGCGAGCCTGTTCGTGCTGGTCAATCTCGTGGTCGATATCTGCTACGGCATCGCCGATCCCAGGGTGTCGATCGAATGACCAGCGCAACCCTCCGCCATTCGGTCTGGATCCTGCGCGGCAATCCACTCACCGCGGTGGCCGCAGCCGGGGTGACGCTGTTCGTCCTGATCGCGATCTTCGGGCCCTGGATCGTGCCCTATGATCCCGTGGTCTCCAACGTCTCGGAGGCGCTTTTGCCGCCGAGCGCGGCACATCTCGCCGGCACCGATCAGCTCGGGCGCGACGTGTTCAGCCGTCTCGTCATTGCGGCGCGCCTCGATCTCGCGATTGCGGTGTCTGCGGTCGGCATCTCCTTCGCGATCGGCGCCGTCGTCGGCGCGTTCTGCGGCTATGCCGGCGGCCGGCTCGATCGCGCCGTCGGCCGCTTCGTCGACGTGATGATGGCCTTTCCGCTGTTCGTGCTGGCGATGGCCATGGTCGCGGCTCTCGGCAACCGGATCGAGAACATCGTGATTGCGACCGCGATCATCAATCTTCCCTTCTACATCCGCTTCGCCCGGGCCGAGGTGAATGTCCGCCGCAATGTCGGCTGGGTCGAAGCTGCGCGCGCCTGCGGCGAGAGTCATTTCTCGGTGGTGCTGCGCTTCCTGCTGCCGAACATCCTGCCGGCGATGGCGGTGCAGATCTCGCTCAATCTCGGCTGGGCCATTCTCAATGCCGCGGGCCTGTCGTTCATCGGCCTCGGCGTCAAGCCGCCGACGCCGGAATGGGGCATCATGGTTGCGGAGGGCGCGCGCTTCATCTCGACCGGACGCTGGTGGCTGGTGGCCTTTCCGGGCCTTGCGCTGATGATGGCCGTGCTGTGCTTCAACCTTCTCGGGGACGGGATGCGGGACATTCTCGATCCCCGCATGCGCACATGAGCGAGGATCTGCTCAGGATCGAGGACCTCCACGTCGCGTTCTCGACGCGGCGTGGCATGGTCGAGGCTGTGCGCGGCGTTTCGCTCAACGTCGGCGCTGGCGAGATGCTCGGCCTCGTCGGCGAGAGCGGCTCCGGCAAGTCGGTGACGGGCTTTGCCACGACGCGGCTGCTCGATGCGGCCGGGCGCGTCACCGGTGGCAAGATCCTGTTTCGCGGCCAGGACGTGACGAAGCTCCGGGGGGACGACCTTCGTCATCTCCAGGGCGCCGCCATGTCCATGATCTTCCAGAACCCGCGGGCGGCGCTCAATCCGATCCGGGCGATCGGTTTGCAGATCGCGGACGCGATCCTCACACACAAGCGCATCTCGAAGGACGCCGCGCGTGCCGAGGCGCTGGAATTGTTGCGCGCGGTCCAGATCCGCGATCCAGAGGCGCGGATGAGCGCCTATCCGCACGAGCTCTCCGGCGGCATGTGCCAGCGCGTCATGATCGCGATCGCGATCTCCTGCAATCCGGCGCTCCTGATCGCGGACGAGCCGACCACCGGCCTCGACGTCACCACCCAGAAGGTGGTGATGGATCTGCTCGCGGACATCGCCGCCGCGCGCGGCATGGCGGCGATCCTGATCACGCATGATCTCGGGCTCGCGGCGCGCTATTGCCGCCGCATCGCGGTGATGGAGCGCGGCCGCATCGTCGAGGAAGCGAGCCCCGGAACGCTGTTCAGCACGCCGCAGCACGCCTATACCCGGCGCCTCGTCGCGGCGTCGCCGACCGCGACGTCCCGGATCGAGGATCTCGTGACCGAGGAGGAGCGGGAGCGTTACGCGGCCGTCGTCAGCAAGCCCAGGCCGGCGCCCGCACACGGGACGCCGCCGCTGCTGGAAGTGCGCAAGCTGGCAAAACGTTTCGACCAGGGCGCCGCAGCGGTCGCCGACTTCTCGATGACGATGGCCGGCGGGGAGAGTGTCGGTCTCGTCGGCGAATCCGGCTCCGGCAAGAGCACGACCTCGCGCATGATCTGCCGCCTGATCGATCCGAGCGACGGCGACATCGTGTTCGACGGACAGTCGATCGGGCACATCGCCTCGCGCGATTTCCATCGCTCGCCGCTGCGCAAAGACATCCAGATGGTGTTCCAGGACCCCAACGAAAGCCTCAATCCGCGCTTCACCGCCTTCGACTGCATCGCCCATCCCCTGATGCGGCTCGAGGGCATGCGCGCAGGCGATGCGCTGCGGCAACGGGTCGAGGAATGCGCCGAGCGGGTCGGGCTGCCGCTGGATCTCTTGCCGCGCTTCCCGCACCAGCTCTCCGGCGGCCAGAAGGCCCGCGTCGGCATTGCCCGCGCCATCGCCTGCCGGCCGCGCCTGCTCGTGCTCGACGAGCCGACCGCCGCGCTCGACGTCTCGGTGCAGGCGGTTGTGCTGCAGCTGCTCGATCGCCTCAGGCGCCAAAACGACATCGCCCTGCTGTTCGTCAGCCACGATCTCAACGTGGTGCGCATGCTGTGCGACCGCACCATCGTGCTGCGCAACGGCGGCATCGTGGAGCAGGGGGAAAGCCGGGCGCTGTTCGACAATCCGAAGACCGACTACACCCGCAGGCTGGTCGAGGCCATTCCCCATATCGACACCGGCAAGGCCCTCGCTGCGGCCCTCTGAGGCCGCGCAAGTCAACGCTTGGGGCTGGAGCCTTACCTTCGCTGCGGCATGCGGGATTTGGCCAGGACGCAGTGGACGCCCTTGTTGCCGTCGACCATCTGCGTAACCCTGAGGTCGGCGGCAATCGAGCAAAGCGTATAAGCATCCTGTGCGCCAAGGCCGCTGCTCTCGCGAATCAGCACGATCATGTCGCGCAGCGCCGCCTTGGCCGCATCGTCGAGGTCTTCATCGAATCCCATCGTGATCCAGTCGGCGGTCGTTTCCGCGCGCGGGGAGGCGAGGCGAAGATCGCGCCGGAGGTGGAATTCGAAGGTGCCGGTGAGCGCAGCCTCGATCGCCGTCAGGCAGACCTCGCCATCGCCCTGGAGGGCATGGCCGTCGCCGGCGGAGAACAGCGCGCCGGCCACAAAGACGGGAAAATAGAGCGTGCTGCCGGCGCCGAGCTCCTTGTTGTCCATATTGCCGCCGAACGCCCGCGGCTCCTTCGAGGACAGACGGCCCCAGGCGAGCGGCGGCGCGACGCCGAAATTGCCGAAGAAGGGGGCGAGCGGCAGCTCCTGTCCCCATGGCAGGCGCGCCACGTTGCGCGCGCGGTCGAGCGGAATGTGGATGCGACGGAATTCGGGAAAATCCTCGGGCAGCGTGCCGAGCATCGGCACCTGAAGATTCCAGCCCCAATTGCAGCGCAGTTCGATGCTCAGCACCCGCACTTCCAGCACGTCGCCGGGCTCGGCGCCCTCGACGTGGATCGGCCCGGTGAGAAGGTGCGGCCCCGGACCGCGAAGGCTGCTGGCCAGCACCTCGCGATGTCCGGGAACGATGTCAAAGCCGAGCGAGGGATCAGGCAGATCGTCCGGCTCGCCCGAAAGGGTCTCGATGGTCACCCGGTCTCCGGACGCGATCCGGAGCACCGGCTTCAGTCGACCGTCCCAGAGTCCCCACTGGACGTTTCCGGGAAGGGATCGCAGAACGTGGTCCATAAATCCACCGTCACGGCCGCCGCTATCGGCCTGCGCTGCTCGCAACGATGGAG
This sequence comes from Bradyrhizobium campsiandrae, assembly GCF_014529705.1. Classification (GTDB taxonomy): domain Bacteria; phylum Pseudomonadota; class Alphaproteobacteria; order Rhizobiales; family Xanthobacteraceae; genus Bradyrhizobium; species Bradyrhizobium campsiandrae. The sequence goes on along the minus strand of NZ_JAANIH010000052.1, from coordinate 33,240 downwards.
GCGGGTGAGGTCGAGAGCTTGCCGAGTGCGAGATAGAGCAGACCCGAGACGCCGATGCCGAACAGCCAGCTCAGGTCGGCGCCGCCGAGCAGATTGGTGGAGATCGGCCCCTGCAGCGCGCCGACCAGGCCGTCCTCCACCAGCCATCCGGCGACGAGGCCCGCCAAGAACGCGGTCATGCCGGCCCAATTGATGTCGCCATAGGCGCTCGTCTCCGGCGAGCGATAGAGCTCGGCGACGTCGATCCTGCCCTTCCGCTTGATGAAGAAGTCGGCCAGCACCACGCCGGCCCACGGGCTCATCCACAACAGCAGGCTGATCATCCAGTTGTCGAACGCTTTCGCGAAAGACGGCGCGAAGATGAAATACAGCGTCACCAGATAGCCCGCGATGCCGACGATGACGGTGAGCCAGAAGCGCGAGAATTTCAGCCCTGCACTGAGCGCCGCCAAGGTCGCCGAATAGACGTTGAGGATGTTGGTGGCGATCGGGCCGTGCAGCACCATCAGCAGGACCAGGATGCTGACGGGCCCGCCGAAGACCGCGCTCACCATCTTGGCGGGATCGGTGTCCAGCGTCGTCGAGGCGATCGTCGCGCCTAAGATGCCGAGCCACACCGTCGGCACGAACATGCCGATATAGCTGTACCAGAACACGGATTTCGACGACGTGCTACGCGGCACGAAGCGCGAATAGTCGGAGGCCCAGGTCACCCAGGAAATGCCCCAGCCGACGCCGATCGCCGTCATCAGCAGCGTCAGCATCGCCAGATGCGCGCCTGGCGGCAGCGAGGTGGCAAGGCTCCAGTTGACGACGCCGGGGCGCGTCCACGCCAGGATGCTCATCAGTACCATGATCGCGATGGTCGGCGGCACGGTGTATTTCTCGAAGGTCCGGATCGCGTAGAACCCGTAGATGCCGATCAGCACCTGCGCCGCCATGACCAGGGTGATGACGATGATCTCGATCGCCCAAGTGTCGGGCACGCCGAACTGGCCGAGGATGCCCATCGAGACCTTCACCGGGAAATAGGTGTTCACGCCGATCCAGCCCAGCGTCATCAGGAACATCAGGATGCTGGGCAAATAAGCGCCGCGGACGCCGAAGGCGGACCGGCTCAGCACCATCTGGTTGACGCCGGTCTTGTGGCCCATCACCGTGAAGGTCGCGAAGATGGCGCAGCCGACGATATTGCCGAGCACGATGACCGCGATCGTCTCCATCAGGCCGAGCTTGAGAATGATGCCGAGCGCGCCGAGCGCCCAGTTCACCGGCGCGATGTTGGCGCCGGCCCAGATCCACATCTGCTGCGGTCCGGTCGAGTCCCGGTCCGCATCGGGAATTGGCTCGATGCTGTGAAGATCAGCGCGAAGTTCGGAATCCGTCATGACATCCCCCAATACGAAGCACGCTTCGCATCATCGCAGCATAAATCGTGCCATAGATTGCGAGCGAACGATCACGGCGTGCGCCGATGGGGGATGCAGCCTGGCCCACGCCGGATTGTGACTGCGTTTTCAAGCGCGGCCGATGCGCACACGCGGGCTCGCCGTGGCGCCTTCGAAGCGCCGGCGGGAGGCCGTGGATGTTGCACGGCCAAGCAAAGGTACGATGATAAATTGAGCAGCCCAACTCAAAAGCGCAGCAACTGCGCCTAATCGAATAGGGCAGCGGAACTGTCGCGACTTGGGTTGCCGGCCACGATGCGTTGCATCATCTCGATGAAGAGCGCTTGTTCCCGCTCGCTCAAATCGCCGAGCGTCGCACGATGTGCCCGGCGTGCCGCGCTCTCGATCTTGACCAGCAGGGCGGCGCCAGCAGGCGTCAATCGGCACAGGCGCGCGCGGCGATCGTCCTTGTTGACGGCGCGCTCGACCAGGTTCCGCGCGGCGAGCCGCTTCAATGCGCCTGTCGTCGTGGTCCGATCCAGGGCTATATCGGCCGCCAAAGTGGTCTGATCGGCGGTTTCACGCGCCGCCAGCGCCGTGAGAAGGCTGTATTGCAGCGGCGTGACCTCGAACGCGCCGCAGGCTTCCTGAAACAGTGCGACGTGAATCTGGTGCAGCCGGCGGATCAGATAGCCGGGTCGTTGCGACAAGGGCCAGGGGCGATGCCTGCTCCCGCCACGACGTGTCTTCGCCTGCCGCAATGCACACTCTCCCACTTCAATCCCCTGCCGCGCTTAGCTCGATTCGAACCCGCTCGCCACTTCTGGATCATGGCACGGAGCTTGCTTCGATCAAAATGCGAAGCATGCTTCGTAATTCGGGCGATGCCGTCGCTCGTGTCAAGGAGAGGAGAGCGCACATGTCCGTCACTGCCAGCTTCGACCTTCTGCTGCGAGGCGGCCGCGTGATCTGCCCGGCCTCCGGCGTCGACGGCATCAAGGACGTCGCCATTCGCGGCGGCAAGATCGCGGCGGTGGCGGCGGACATCCTGCCGACCAGCGCGAAGGAGGTCGTCGACGTCGGCGGCAAGCTCGTGCTCCCAGGATTGATCGACACCCACGCCCACGTCTATCAATATGTCTCCGGCCGCTTCGGCATGAACCCCGACATGGTCGGCGTGCAGTCGGGCGTGACGACGCTGGTCGACCAGGGCGGCCCCTCCTGCATGACGCTGCCCGGCTTTCGTCACTTCATCGCGGAGCGGTCGGCCTCGCGCGTCTATGCGTTCCTGTCGGCCTATCTCGTCGGCGGACTGGAGGGGCATTACTATCCGCAGCTCTACAGCCCCGAGGGCGTCGATATCGATGCGACGGTCAAGGCGGCGACGGCCAATCTCGACATCGTCCGCGGCATCAAGGCCCACGCCGAGATCGGCGGCTTCGCGCGCTGGGGCATCCGCGTCATCGAGATGGCGGCGGAGATCGGCAAGCGCGCCGATCTTCCGGTCTATGTGCATTTCGGCCAGCTCTGGGGCTTGCCCGAGAGCGGCGCCAATGGCGAGGATGCGGACACCATCCTCACCCGCGTGATCCCGCTGCTGCGCGAAGGCGACGTGCTCGCGCATCCCTTCACGCGCCATCCCGGCGGTTTCGTCAACCGCGAGGGCGAGGTGCATCCGGTGATCCAGGCCGCGCTCGATCGCGGCCTCAAGGTCGATGTCGGTCACGGCAGCCACTTCTCCTACCGCCTCGCCAAGAAGGCGATCGCCGCGGGCATCATTCCGACCACGCTCGGCGCCGACATTCACGGCTACAACACCCACGTGCCCGCGCCGGCTGGAACGCCAGACCAGCATGAGGACGAGGAGAACCATCCGTTCGCTGGCCAGGCCAAGTTCAGCCTGGTTCAGGCGATGAGCTCGATGATGGCGCTCGGCCTGTCGCTGGAGCAGGTGGTGCCGATGGTCACGTCGAACCCTGCAAAAATGCTCGGCCGCAGCGGGGAGATCGGTGCGCTCAAGGTCGGCATGGACGCCGACGTCTCCGTGCTTAACGAGCAGAACGGCCGGTTCGTCCTGAAGGACAACGAGAAGAACGAGGTCATCGCCGAGCGCCTGCTGCAGCCGGCCTTCTGCCTGCGCGCCGGCACGCGCTTCGATGCGGTCGCACCGATCCTGCCGCAGGCCGTGGCGGCGTAAGGCCAGGCGGTGAAGGAGGGCGCCGAGTTGCGCAGCGAACGGGAGTTTCCTCACGGTAAGTCCGGGCAGGGCGTCGGCGCACGGCTGCCGCGGAAGGAGGATGACCGCCTGATGCGCGGCCGCGGCCAATATGTCGCCGACATCAGGCTCGCCGGTCTCCAGGACGTCGCTTTCGTGCGCAGTCCGGTGGCGCATGCGCGCATTCGCGGCATCCATGTGCCCGAACGCTATCGCGGCAGCGTGTTCACGGCCGCCGATCTCGTCGGCATCAAGCCGATCCGCGCGGTGTCGGGCCTTCCGGGCTTCAAGATTTCAGAGCAGCCGGTGCTCGCCACCGGCAAGGTGCGTCAGGTCGGCGAGCTCGTCGCGATGTGCCTCGCGCCGACGCGGGCCGAGGCCGAGGACATCGCGGCATCAGTCACGCTCGACCTGGAGGAGCTGCCCGCAGTCACCGACATGCTGAAGGCGCGCGAGGCTGATACGGCGCTCGTGCATGAGCATTGGGGCGACAACGTCTTCCTCGAAACCGTCTACGAGGTCGACATCTCCGCCGCGCTCGATGCGCCGATCAAGGTGACGCGCGAGATCTCGACCGCGCGGCAATGCATGTCACCGCTGGAAGGGCGCGGCGTGGTCGCGACCTTCGACCGCCGGCTCGATCAGCTCACGCTGCATTCGGCGGCGCAGATGCCGCACATCACCCGCAGCGGCCTTGCCGAGTGCCTCGGCATGGAGGAGGGCCAGATCCGCGTCATCTCGCCTGACGTCGGCGGCGGCTTCGGCCACAAGGGCATTTTGCTGCCCGAAGAGGTCTGCCTGTCCTGGCTGACCATGCGGAACGGCCATCCGGTGCGCTGGCTTGAAGATCGCCGCGAGCATCTCATCGCCAGCTCCAATTGCCGCGAGCATCATTACAAGATCACGGTCTATGCTGACGGTGACGGCACGCTGCGCGGCATCGACTGCGAAGCAACCGTGGATTCCGGCGCCTACTCGTCTTATCCGTTCTCGGCCTGCCTCGAGGCCGCGCAAGTCGCGAGCATTTTGCCCGGGCCCTACAAGATGCCGGCCTATCGCTGCCGCACCTTCTCGGTCGCCACCAACAAATGCCCGATCCTGCCCTATCGCGGCGTCGCGCGCACCGGCGTCTGCTTTGCGCTGGAGCTGATGCTCGATCTCGTGGCGGCCGAGGCCGGGCTCGAGCCCGGCGAGGTGCGGCTGCGCAATCTGGTGCGCCCCGAGCAGATGCCGTTCGACAACATCACCAAAAAGCACTTCGACAGCGGCGATTATCCCGAAGCGATGCGCCGCGCGCTGGCCGCTGTTGATATCGAGGCCATTCGTGCAAGGCAAAGCAAGGGCGAGGCCGATGGCCGCCGCATCGGCGTCGGCGTTTCCATCTATTGCGAGCAGGCCGCGCACGGCACCTCCGTCTATTCCGGCTGGGGCATTCCGATGGTGCCGGGCCACGAGCAGGCCTCGGCGCGCCTGACACCGGATGGCGGGCTCGAACTGCGCGTCGGCGTGCATTCGCATGGGCAGGGCATGGAGACGACGCTGGCTCAGGTCGCGCACGAGATCCTCGGCATCGACGTCGCAAGGATCCGCATCATCCTCGGCGACACCGCGATGACGCCTTACTCGACGGGAACCTGGGGCTCGCGCTCGATGGTGATGGCGGGCGGCGCGGTGGCGACCGCCTGCCGCGAGCTCGGCGAACGCGCAAGGCGCATCGGCGCCAAGCTGCTGCAGCATGATTCCGCGTCCGTGGTGCTGCAGAATGGCGAGGTGCGCGGTGTCAATGGCAGCGTCAGCATCCAGACCATCGCCCACACCTGGTATCGCCGCCCCCAGGACCTGCCGGCCGATGTCGATCCCGGCGGGCTCGAGGTGACGCAGGGCTACAAGCCGGTGCGCGACAGCGGCACGTTCAGCTATGCCGCCCATGCCGCATTGGTCGCGGTCGACCCTGATCTCGGCGAGGTGGAAATCCTCGACTACGTGATCGTCGAGGACGGCGGCGTGCTGGTCAATCCGCTCGTCGTCGACGGCCAGATCTATGGCGGCCTCGCGCAGGGGATCGGCACCGCGCTCTACGAGGAAATGCCGTTCGATGCCTCCGGCCAGCCGCTGGCGACGACGCTTGCCGACTATTTGCTGCCGGGCCCGACCGAAGTGCCGGCCGCGCGGCTCGATCACATGGAGACGCCGTCGCCCTATACGCAGTTCGGCGTGAAGGGCATCGGCGAGGGCGGTGCGATCGCGCCGCCGGCTGCGATTGCCAACGCCGTCAACGACGCGCTGCGCCCGCTCGGCGCCGAGCTGACGCAGTCGCCGATCACGCCGCATCGTGTCGTCGAGGCCGTTCTGGCTGCGCGCGCAGCCGAAAGGAGCGCGGCATGAAGCCGGCGCCCTTCAGCTACGAACGCCCGCGCGATCTCGACGCGGCGCTGTCGATGCTGGCCGCGAGCGGCAGTTCGGCAAAGATCATCGCGGGCGGCCAGTCGCTCGGTCCGATGCTCAATCTGCGGCTGGTGCAGCCGGAGCTGATCGTGGACATCTCCGGCCTTGCCGAGCTGAAGCGGGCCGAAGTTTCCGATGGCGAGCTGGTGATCGGCGCCCTCGTCACCCATGCCGATATCGAGGACGGCCGCACTACCGACGTCACCCGCGGCGCCATGCGCGCCGTCGCCGCCAACATCGCCTATCGCGCGGTGCGCAACCGCGGCACCATCGGCGGCTCGCTCAGCCACGCCGATCCCGCCGCCGACTGGATTTCCGCGCTCGCGGCCCTCGGTGCGCGCGTGGCGCTGCGCAGCCTTGCCGGCGCTCGCATGATGGCGATCGAGGCCTTCGTCCTCGGCGCCCTGGAATCGGCGCTGCAAACCGGCGAAATCGTCGAGGCGATTCACGTCCCGCCACGCGCGGCCTCGGCCCATTGGGGCTACGCCAAGAGTTGCCGCAAGACCGGTGAGTTCGCCCACGCCATCGGCGCCGTGCTGATCGATCCCGTTGCGGCCTCGGCGCGTGTCGTGATCGGCGCCATCGACACGACGCCGATCGTCGTCACCGATGCCGCCGAGCTGTTCGGCGGACGGATCGCGGCCGACTACAAGCAGCGCTTCGACATCGGCGTCGCGAACGGCCTTCTGGCCAAAGCCGGCATCGACGACGCCGCGCAGCGTCACATCCATGTCAGCGTGTTGAAGCGCGCCGTGCTGGAGGCTGCAGCATGACCACGATCGCACTTCAGGTCAATCGCCGTGCGGTCGAAATCTCGGCCGAGCCGCGGACCAGCCTGGCCGATTTCGTCCGCGACCATCTCGACTTGACCGGCACCCATCTCGGCTGCGAGCACGGCGTCTGCGGCGCCTGCACAGTGCTGCTCGACGGCGTGCCGGCGCGCTCCTGCATCACTTATGCCGCGGCCTGCGCCGGCGCCGACGTCACCACCATCGAAGGGCTCGATGAGGACGAGGTTACGACCGAGTTGCGCGCCGCCTTCACCCGCGAGCACGCGCTGCAATGCGGTTATTGTACCCCGGGCATGCTGGTTTCGGCACGCGACCTGGTGCTGCGTCTGCCTGATGCCGACGAGCGTCGCATTCGCGTCGGCCTCAGCGGCAATCTCTGCCGCTGCACCGGCTATGTCGGCATTGTCAGGGCCGTGCAGTCCGTGATCGAGGCGAGGCGTGCGCGCAATATCGCGCCGCTTGGCGACGGCGGCCGGACCGTTCTCGGCCCCGCCGGATCGGGGCGTGCCGCCTTCAACGGCGACGAGCCGAGGCAAGTGCTGCTGGCGAAGGCACCGGCATCAGGGAGTGCCGCACCGGTCGGTATCCCAGACTTCACCCCGGCGACCATCCTCAACCAGCGCTTCGCACTGCCGCACGCACCGGCAAAAGTGTTCGCGATGTTCGGCGACATCGCCGGCATCGCGTCCTGCCTGCCCGGCGTGTCGCTGACGGCGCCACCGAAGCCCGAGCGCGTCGAAGGCCAGATCAGCGTCAGGCTGGGACCGATCGCGACCTCCTTCGAGGGCGCCGCACGTGTCGAACGCGATCCCGCCACGCTCTCCGGCCGCATCGTCGGCATCGGCACCGACCAGCGCAGTCATTCGGCGACGCAAGGCGAAATCCGCTACCACCTGCTGCCGCTCGACGACGGTGCGAATACCGCCGTTGAACTGTCGATCGGCTACACGCTCACGGGAATGCTGGCCCAGGTCGGCCGGCCCGGCCTGGTGCGCGATCTCGCCAAGCGCCTGGTTGCGGAGTTTGCGAAAAACCTCGACCGCCACATGGCCGGCGGGCCGGTGGATCAGGTGGCCGCGGCAGAGCTCGGTGGCTGGTCGATCGTCTCTGAAATTGTGCGCGCCCGGCTGGCGCGCATGTTTGGCCGCGTCTTCACCGGAAAGCGGGACGCGGAATGATCGGCGTGCCGGCGCCGCGGTGTGACGAAGCCTGGACTGCAAGACATCAACAGCGTGGGATTTGGAGAGACAGCATGACACGAGCACTCGGACTGGTTGGGACGATCGCGCTGGCAACGGCCTTGTTCGGCGCTACGGCAGGCGCGCAGACCATCAAGATCGGCGTCAATGAGCCGCTCACCGGCGCGTTCGCGGCCTCCGGCACCTATGTCGTCAACGGAGCCAAGATCGCCGCCGACGAGATCAATGCCAAGGGCGGTATCCTCGGCAAGAAGATCGAGCTCGTCATCGAGGACAACAAGAGCAACCCGACGGAGGCGGCCGCGGTCGCCGAAAAGCTCATCACCAGCGACAAGGTGCCGGTGCTGATGGGCGCCTGGGGCTCGAGCCTGACGCTCGCGGTGATGCCGAAGCTGATGGAATACGAAACGCCGATGGTGGTGGAAACCTCGTCCTCGGGCAAGATCACCACCACGGGCAATCCCTTCATCTTCCGGATCTCGCCGCCCTCGGCGGTCGAGGCCGCCGCGTTCAAGGGCATCGTCGACAAGCTCGCGCTGAAGAAGGTGGACTTCCTGGTCATCAACAACGACTGGGGCCGCGGTACCGCCGAGGACTTCAGCAAGATGATGAAGGACAAGGGCATCACGATCGGTCTCGTCGAGACCATGGACCAGGGCGCGCAGGACATGAGCGCGCAGCTCTCCAAGATCAAGAGCTCGGATTCCGAGACGGTCATCGTGACGACCGCAGTCGATCAACTGACCCTGATCTTCAAGCAGGCCGCGGCGCTCGGCCTGAAGAAGCGCATCATCACCACCGGCGGCTCGCAGAACCCGGACCAGATCATCGCGCAGGCGGGTGCTGCCGCCAACGGCACCATGCATCTGACGACGTTCCTGCCCTGGTTCCCGGACAAGACGCCGAACCCGGAAGCCACCGACTATTTCATCACGGAGTGGAAGAAGCGCGGCTTCGAGTTCGCCGGCTGCACCGAGAGCTTCCGCGGCTATGACGGCATCCGCACGGCGGCGGCCGCGATCGAGAAGGCCGGCAAGGCCGAGCCGGCCGCGATCAAGGCGGCGCTTTGGGACATCAACATCAAGGGCCTGAACGGCGACATCGTGTTTCGCAAGTCCGGCCCCGAGGGCAAGGAGAGCGGTCAGAGCCAGCCGAACGTCTATCTCATCGAGATCAACGACGGCAAGGTCGGGATGAAGACGCTCTAACGCGCGATGAGATCAGGTTTGATGCAGCAACGAAGGAGGTGCGCTCCCTCGCCCGCTTGCGGGAGAGGGTTGGGGAGAGGGTGTCTCCGCAATGGGACAATCCCCAAGAGGAGAAAGCCCTCACCCGGCGCTTCGCGCCGACCTCTCCCGCAAGCGGGAGAGGTGAACGAGCGCGCGGCTCTCCCCGACATCCAGAACATCCGGGAACAGCCTTGAGCGAATTCCTTCAGCATCTGGTGAACATGCTCGTGCTCGGCGGCACCTACGCGCTGCTGGGCATCGGGCTGACCTTGATCTTCGGCATCATGAACGTCGTGAACTTCACCCACGGCGTGCTCTACACGTTCGGCGCCTACATCATGTTCATCGTGGTGCAGCAGCTAGGTCTCAACTTCTTTATCGCCCTACCCGTGGCCGTGCTGGCCGGATGGCTGCTCGGGGCTGCCATCGAGCTGACACTGCTGCGTCCGCTGCGCGGCTCCGACATCGACACCACCATGCTGGTCATGATCGGCGCCTGGATCGCAATGCAGTCCGGCACGCTGTGGATCTGGGGCGGCGTCGCCAAATCGGTGACGACGCCGTTTCCCGAAGCGCCGCTGGTGCTCGGGCCGGTGTCCGTGTCATGGCTGCGCCTCTTCGTCCTCGCTGCGGCGGCCATGTTGATCCTGGTGACGTATCTGCTGATCAACAATACCAGCCTGGGACGCGCGATGCGGGCGACCTTCCAGGACCACGACACGGCCTCGTTGATGGGCGTCAATGTCGATATGATCTACACCTCGACCTTTGCGATCGGCTCCAGCCTCGCCGCTGCCGCGGGGGCGTTGCTCGGGCCGGTCTATGTGATCTTCCCGCAGATGGGCGATCTCGCCGCCGTGAAGGCCTTCGCCATCGTCATCCTCGGTGGTCTCGGCAACATCACCGGCGCGGTCGCCGGCGGCTTCATCCTGGCGCTTGCCGAGGAGCTCGGCGCCGGCTACGTCTCGTCGGGCTACCGCGACGCCATGGGATTTCTGATCATCATCGCGGTCCTGATCTTCCGTCCGACCGGCCTGTTCGCGCGAGCGGAGCGAGTTGGATGAGGGCGATCATCACCATCCTCGCGGTCGCAGCGCTTGCCTCGGTGCCGCTTTGGCTGCGCGATCCCTATCTCCTGAACGCGCTGATCACGACGGGCATCTTCGTCATCGGTGCGATGAGCCTCAATTTGCTGCTCGGCTTCACCGGCCAGCTCAGCCTTGGCCACATCGCCTTCTTCGGCATCGGGGCCTATGTCAGCGCGCTGACATCGCTCGGCTTCGACATCGGTCTGCCCGGCGGCTTGCGGCTGGTTCACACGCCTTGGCCGCCGATGATCGGCTTCGTGCTCGCGATCCTGGTTGCCGGATTGTGCGGCTATTTCGTCGGATTGCTCTCCTTCCGCGTTCGCGGCGCCTATTTCGTCATCGTGACAATCTCCTTTGCCGAGGTGGTGCGGCTGGTCGCCCTGAACTGGGTCGAGCTGACGCAGGGCCCGCTGGCGCTGACCAACATTCCCTCCATCGCGCTGCCATTGCCCGGCTTCGGTGAGCTGACGCTGCGCACCAAGATGCAGAACTATTATCTCGTGCTGGTCGTGGCGCTGGTCGCTTATCTCTTGATCGCGCGTCTCGTTCGTTCCCATTTTGGTCGCGCCATGCGCGGATTGATGGAGAACGAGACGCTTGCCGTCTCTGTCGGCATCGATGTGACCAGGACGCTGACGATCGCGGCGGTGATCTCGGCCGCGATCGCAGGGGCCGCCGGCAGTCTGTATGCGCACTATATCCGGATCATCGACCCCGAGGTGTTCGCCTTCATCAACACCGTCACCATGGTGATCATGGTCATCAGCGGCGGCAAGGGCTCGCTCGCGGGCCCCGTCGTCGGCGGCCTGATCTTCGGGCTGCTGCCGGTTGCGTTGCGTCCGGTGATGGCGCCGGAAGCGCAGTGGATCGCCTATGGCGGCGTTCTGATTGCGATCCTGTTCGTGCTGCCGCGCGGGATCGTGCCCTCGCTTGCACAGCGCATCATCCGACGGCGCAGCGGCGCGCCGGCGCTGGCGCCGGTCGCACTCACTGAAACCGGCGCCAAGGAGCCGGCGTGATGGCTGCGCGCAGCATTGCCATGACGATCGATCGGGTCGCGGTCCGCTTCGGCGGACTGGTCGCGATCTCCGACATGAGCTTTACGGTCGGGGAGAGCGAGATCGTCAGCCTGATCGGGCCGAACGGCGCCGGCAAGACCACCGCTTTCAACGTCATGACCGGCTTCCTGACGCCGAGCGCGGGCCACGTCACCTACCAGGGCACGACGCTTGCGGGATTGAAGCCGCATGAGATCGCCGATCTCGGCCTGATCCGCACCTTCCAGCGCACCTCCGTGTTTCCCAACGACACGGTGTACGACAACCTCCTGATCGGCCTGCATCGTCGGGGCCGCGTCCGGCTGCTCGACTCCATCCTTGGGTTGCCGGGCGCGCGTGCCTCGGAGCGCAGGCTGCGGCAGAAGGCGAGCGAACTACTCGAATGGGTTGGCCTCGAACGCCGCGCCCACGATGCGGCCGGCTCGCTCTCTTATGGCGAGCAGCGCCTGGTCGGCGTCGCGCTGGCGCTTGCCGCGGAGCCGTCGATGCTGCTGCTCGATGAACCGGTCTCCGGCATGAACGCCTCGGAGACGCACCGCTTCGTCGAACTGATCCGTAGCATCCGCGACCGCGGCATCACGATCTTGCTGGTCGAGCACGACATGCCGATGGTGATGGCCGTCTCAGACCGCATCGTGGTGCTCAACTACGGTCGCATCATCGCGGAAGGAATACCCGATGTGATCCGTAACGACCCGGCCGTCATCGAAGCCTATCTCGGACATGGAGCCGCGCGTGCTTGAGATCCGCGACATGGTCTGCGGCTATGGCGGCGTCACCGCGCTGCGCGGCGTCTCGCTCGACGTCAAGGCGGGCCAGCTGGTCGCGCTGATCGGTGCCAACGGCGCCGGCAAGAGCACGACGCTGCGCGCGATTTCCGGCCTGGTACCGCCGCGCTCGGGCCAGATGCGGTTCGAGGGCATCGACATCACCGGGGCGAGGCCCCCGCGCGTGCTCGCCAGCGGGATCGCGCATTGTCCGGAAGGACGGCGCGTGTTTCCGCATATGAGCGTCGAGGAAAATCTCGACATGGGGGCTTATCTCCGTCGCGGGTCGGGCGAGATCGCCGCCGACCGCGACCGCATCTATGCCGAATTTCCGCGGCTCGCCGAGCGGCGCCGGCAGGCGGCGGGCACGCTGTCCGGCGGCGAGCAGCAGATGCTGGCGATCGGGCGGGCCCTGATGTCGCGGCCGCGGCTGGTCATGTTCGACGAGCCGTCGCTCGGACTGGCGCCCAACATCGTCGAGCGCACCTTTGCCATCATCCGCGGCATCCGCGATGCCGGCACCACGGTGCTGCTGGTCGAGCAGAACGCGTTCGCGGCGCTCGAGATGTGCGACCACGCCTATCTGCTCGAGAATGGCCGCATCGTGCTGTCAGGCGCCGGCTCCGAACTGATCGCCAACGAGCATGTGCGCAAGGCTTATCTCGGTGGATGAAGCGGCCGAGTCCGGATGGATTGCGGTCTGCGATCTCGACCGGCTGCAGGCCGAGACGATCGTCCGCATCGCCGGGCGCGACCTGCTCGTGATCTGGAACGACGGCTACGTCGTCGCCTGCGACCGCGCCTGTCCGCACGAGCAGGCCGATCTCGGTCTTGGGCAAGTGACGGCGGGGCGGCTGCTCTGCCCGCGCCATGCGGCGTCATTCGATCTGCGCGACGGAGCCATTGCTGCGGGATGGCCGAGCCCGCCCCTGCGGCTCTATCCGGCCAAGGTCGAGGGCGGGCAGATCTGGATCGAAGCGGGGGAACGGCGGCCTGGCCGATGATGCCATGCTCCTGCTTGGTCCGACGCGCCAAAGCGTGGCCGCGCGAAATTCGCCTTTTGAAACAAAGGGCGTTCTACTGTGCATGGGGTTGTTTTCGAACTTTAGTCCAGCAGCCGGCGCGCGGCCTCCACCAGGATGCCGTCCGGCCGCCGCAGCGCCTCGAGAATGGTGAAATGATCGGCGCCTTCGATCGGTATGAGCTTGCCGGGTGCGCCGGCCGCCAGGCGCTTGTCGTGGAGATCGATTGAATCGCACACCAGCGCCGGCAGCTCGCTGCTGCCATAGGCAATGTCGAGGCGCTTCTGCGTCACCGGCAGGCGAAGCGGCGACAGCGTTGCGATCTCGTCGTCGGTCAGCTTCAGCGCATTGTTGAGCCCGGTATCGCGGATCGGCGCGAGATCGTAGACGCCCGAGAGCGCGAGCCCGGCATGGACGCTCGGATGGTCCAGCGCCATCGCGACGAGATGGGCGCCGGCGGACCACCCCGACAAGACGACCGGTCCGGCAACGCCATAGGACGCGCCGTTCGCAGCGAGCCAATCCAGCGCGCGCGGGATTTCGGCGACGATGTCGGTGACGGACACATCCGGCGCCAGCGAATAGCCGGGAATGGCAACCGACCAGCCATGAGCCGCGACGCCTTCGACCAGCATGGCGAACAAGTCGCGCGAATTGCGCTGCCAATAGCCGCCATGCAGGAACACCAGGCAGGGCGCCTCGGGCCTGGCGGCCGGGTAGAGATCGACCTTGTTGTTGGCCCGCTGACCGTAAGCCAGATCGAGATGGGATTTCAGCGTGCCCCGCAGCCGGCCGGAGGCCTCGTTCCTCTCGGCAATCAGGGCCGCGCTGTTCTTGACGGCCGCGTTGTTGTCATAGGCGGCGTCACGTTCCGCCTGGGACAGCCCGGACCAGGTGGACCGGGGATCGAGCGGCCGACCTGTCGAATGAGCATTCTCAATCATCATCACTCCAATGCGGCCGCTCGGCCTTTCGCGGCGCGGCGTCTGCTCTAAGCTGCGAAGAACGGATTTGCGGGCCGTGCGAGGCCGAGATGATCGCGCAGCGTCGTGCCCTCATAATCGCTGCGGAACAACCCGCGTTCCTGCAGGATAGGCACGACGAGATCAACGAAGTCTTCGAAGCCCTCGTGGAAGTAAGGCGGCATGACGTTGAAGCCGTCGGCGGCGTGCTGCTCGAACCATTGCTGAAGCGTGTCGGCGATGCGCTCGGCCGAGCCGCACAGCACCCAATGGCCGCGGGCCGCGGCGGTGAGATTGTAGAGGTCGCGCAGCGTCATGTTCTCGCGACGGCCCTTGGCGAGCATGACGCTGGCAAAGCTGTGATAGCTGTCCGATGGCGCGATGTCGGGGATCGGCCCGTCGAGATCGTAGGCCGACATGTCGCGGCCGAAGCGATCCGACAGGATCGCGAGCGCGTTGCTGCCGCTGACGAAGCTCTGGAGCACGTTGAGCTTCTCGAACGCCTCCTTGTCGGTGCGGCCGACGACGGGCATCACACCCGGCAGCACCGTGACGTCCTCCGCCTTGCGGCCGAACGTCGGCAGGCGTGTCTTCAGGGAGGCGTAGCCGGCCTTGGCTTCCTCGATATCCTGCACCACCGAGAACACGATATCGGCGGTGCGCGCGGCAAGCGCCTGTCCGGCCTCTGAGCCGCCGGCCTGGAGCACGACGGGGCGGCCCTGCGGGCTGCGGCCGATGTTGAGCGGGCCCTTCACCTTGAAGAACGCGCCGTCATGATTGATCGCGCGGAGTTTTGCCGGATCGATATACAGGCCGCTGGCGCGGTCGGCGACGATGGCATCATCGGCCCAGCCGTCCCACAGTCCCTTGACGACGTCGAGGAACTCGCCGGCCATCTCATAGCGGCGGGCGTGATCGGGATGGGTGGTGCCGAAATTGGCGGCGGTTGCCGGATTGGCCGTGGTGACGGCGTTCCATGCCGCACGGCCCTTCGAGATGTGGTCGAGTGAGGCGAACACGCGCGCGACCGAAAACGGATCGCTGTAGGTGGTGGAGACGGTGGCACCTAGGCCGATATGGCTGGTCGAGGTCGAAAGCGCCGCCAGCATTGTCAGCGGCTCGAGCCGCAGCGTGTAGGAGGGGTGGGCCGCCGCATCGGCGTAGAGATTGTCGCCCATGAAGATCAGGTCGAACTTGCCGCGCTCGGCAGTGCGGCCGATCTCCTGGATCGCCGCAAAATCCTGAAAGCTGTCGACCGCGCCGGGATAACGCCAGCCTGCGACATGGCTGCCGGTGCCGAGGATGAACAGGCCGAGATGCATCTGTCGTTTCATGGTTTGTTTCCTGGCATCACGTCCAGAACAGGATTTTTCGTTCGAGCAAGCCGACCAGGCCGAAGAAGGCGAGGCTCGCGGCGGAGGCCACGAAGATCGCCGACCAGACCTGGACGAAGTCGATCTGGAGCACGGCCTGGTAGATCACCCAGCCGAGCCCGCCATGGGCACCGAGCATCTCGGTGACGATCGCCACGATGACGCTGCGTACGGTGGAGACACGCATGCCCGCAAGCAGCAGCGGCAGCGCGGTCGGCAGGCGCAGGCGCCACAGCACGCCGAGGCGGCTGGCACCAAAACTCTTCATCAGGTCGACGGCGCGCCGATCGACCCGGTCGAGCCCGGCCAGCATCGACAACAGGATGGTGAAGCTCACCGCCATCGCCACCATCACGATCTTGGAGCTGACGCCGATGCCGAACCAGAGCAGGATCAGCGGCGAATAGCCGACCACGGGCACCGAGTTGATCGCGGTCGCAAGCGGTAGGATCGCAGTGCGTAGCGCCGGCGCGAGGGCGATGGCGACGGCAAGGCCAATGCCGATCAGGCATCCGAGCCCGTAGCCCGTGAGTGCTTCGAGCAGGGTATAGCCGGCGGCGTCGAAGAGAATTGTGCGCTTGGACCAGAGGCCGACGAGGATGTCGCTGACGGCGGGCAGGACATAGGCCGGCAGGTGCAACCCGCGTGCCGCACCTTCCCAGCACGCGGCAAGCAGGACGGCGCCGAGAATGCCGCGCTGGAAGGCAAGCGAGGGAGCGGCCAGGGCGCGGCTCATTGCTCGGCGCTCCAGAATACGAGTCGCCGCTCGAGCGCGGCGATCACCGCATAGAAGCCGGTGCCGAGCAGGGCCGCGGCGAGCAGGGCGCCCCAGATCGCGACGACGTTCTCGGTGAACATCGCCTGGAGCAAGAGCACGCCGAGGCCGGTGGTGTCGCCGAACCATTCGCCGACGATTGCACCGACGAGGCTCAACGACGCTGCGAGACGCAACGCCACGAAGATCTGCGGCAGCGCGGTCGGCAACTGCAGGCACAGCAGGAGCTGGCGGTTGGAAGCGCCAAAACTGCGCATCAGCGCGACCTGTTTGGGATCGACGGTCTCGAGGCCGAGCAGCGTGTTCACGGTCACCGGAAAGAAGGTCAGGTAAAACGCGATGATCGCCTTGGCGAGCAGCGTGTTACCGAACCACAGCACCACCAGCGCGCCGAAGGCGATCACCGGAATGGTCTGCGATACCACGAAGATCGGAAAGATCATCTCGCGCAGTGCGCGGACGCGGAAGAACACGACTCCCGTCAGCACGCCGAACGCGCCGCCGGAGGCGAAGCCGATCAGCGTCTCGGCAAGCGTCCGCAGGAAGCCGTCAACATAGGCGCGCGGCGTCGCCGCCATGGCCATCAGGATCGTGCTGAGGCGCGGCAGGTAATAGGGCCGGATGCCGAACAGCAGCACCGCGCCTTCCCATATCACTGCCGCAAGGACAAGGCCGAGCAACAGCCGGATCAGCTTGCGCAGCGGATCCGGCATCGTGATCGACCGCGCGGCCGCACGGCCACCGCCAATCGATGTCGCGGCAGGGCTGCTCACGGCAGCCTGTCCGCCGCGGGGATGCTCTGGATAAAGCTGGCGTCATAGGCGGCGGCGAGATCGACCGGCTTGGAGATGACGCCATACTTCAGGAAGAAGTCGTGAGCGGTCTTCACTGCGTCGGCATCGATCCAGAACATGCCGTTCTTTGCCGCCGCGCCCGCCGTCATCAGCCGCTTCACCTCGGTCAGCATGAACTCCTGCTGCGCACGGTCGAGCGTCGGGGCCGTGGCCATCACGGTATCGACCGCGCCCTTCGGATCGGAGAATGCGTCCTTCCAGCCCTTGAGCGAGGCGCGCAGGAATGCCTTGACCAGTTCCGGCTTCTCCTTGGCGGTCGCCTCCGCCACGATCAGCGTGTCGCGTGGGAAGGTGATGCCGTAATCCTCGGCAACGAAGGTCTTCAGGCTGTCTTTCGGCATCCGCGACTGGATGGTGTAGAACTCGTTGTAATACGTCGCCGTGACGACGTCGACGTTGCCGTCGACGAAAGGTGTCACCGACACCTGCTGCGGCTGGATCTTCAATTCATCCGGCTTGATGCCTTCCTTGGCCAGCATGCCCGTCAGCACGTGATTGGCGCCGGTAAACCAGGTGGTGACGGTCTTGCCCTTGAAATCCTGGATCGTCTTCACCGGACCGTCCTTGCGGGTGACGAAGATGAAGGGCGTGATCTGGTGCGAGACGCCGATGCAGACGATCGGCAGGCCCTTGTCGCGGGCGGCGAACACGCTGTCGGTGCCGCCGGAGAGGCCGAACGTATCGGCGCCGGTCGCGACCAGGTTTTCGGTCAGCAGGTTGGGCCCGCCCGGATTGATGGTGAGGTCGATGCCCTCGGCCTTGTAGTAGCCCTTGGCGGCCGCGACGTAGAAGCCGGCGAACTGCGCCTGCGGCAGCCATTTCAGGCGCAGACTTGCCTTCTGCAGCTCGGCGGCAGGCGCGGCCGTGGCGAGCGAGCCGGTCGCCAATGCGATGGCGGAGAGGACGGAGAAGGCATGGCGACGGCTCAACATGGTCATACTCCAAACAGTGGAAATCAATTGCGATAGGATGGATCGGTGCGGTCGAGCTGGCGCATCAAGGCCGGCCATTCGCGCTCGCCCGGCACGAGGATGTCGCCCTGCAATTCCCAGAACTGGCGAGCGGCCCTCTCGCAAACCTCGTGCGGCGGCATCACCAGCTCCGCGCCGGCTGCTGCCGCAGCCTGCATCTGGAGCTGGATCCGCGCGGCGCGCTCGAAATAGTAGAGCAGCATGAAAGCTTCGCCCGGCGTACGGCCGACGGTCAGGATGCCGTGATTGCGCATCAGCATCACCTTGTGCGCGCCGAGATCGCGCACCAGACGCGTCTGCTCGTCGAGGTCGATGGCGACGCCTTCGTAGTCGTGGAAGGCCTGGCGATCGTAGAAGCGCATCGCGAATTGGCTGAGCGGCAGCAGGCCCTTCTCTTGTCCTGATACCGCAACGCTCGCGTCTGAATGGGTATGCAGCACGCAGGCCGCATCGTGGTTCGAAGCGTGGATCGCAGCATGGATGACGAAGGCGGCGACGTTGACCGCATGAGGTGTGTCGTCGAGCTTGTTGCCCCGGGTGTCGATCTTGACGAGGCTCGAGGCCGTGATCTCGTCGAACAGCAGGCCATAGGGATTGATCAGGAACTGATCGTCGTGGCCGGGCACGCGCAGCGAGATGTGGTTGTAGATCAGATCGTCCATGCCGAGTTTTGCGACCATGCGATAGCAGGCTGCGAGCTTGATGCGGGCATCCCACTCGGCCGGATTGATCCCGCTCATTGCGACTTCTCCTGCGCGATGGAGGACTGGAACGATTTCATGCTTTCCTCCTCGATCGCATCGAGCAGCGTGCGCTTGAGACGGACGAATTCGGGGGAGGTGACGATCTCGGGCTGGCGCGGTCGCGGCAGGTCGACGACCTGCTCGAGCTTCACCGAGCCGGGCCGCGCGGTCATCACCAGCACGCGGTCGCCGAGGAAGATCGCTTCGTCGACATCATGGGTGATGAAGAGAATGGTGCGGCGGTATTTCTGCCAGACGTCGAGCAGCCAGCGCTGCATCATTGTCCGCGTCAGCGCATCGAGCGCGCCGAACGGCTCGTCGAGCAGCATCAGGCCGCGCTCGAACAGGAAGGTCCGCATCAGCGCGACGCGCTGGCGCATGCCGCCCGACAATTGATTTGGATACTGCTTCTCGAAGCCGGCGAGGCCGAACTCGGGCAGCATCTTCAGCGCTTTGGCGCGGGCCTGATCGCGCTTCATGCCCTCGACCTCGAGCGCGAGGATGGCGTTGTCGACCACGTTCCGCCAGGGAAACAGCAAATCGCGCTGCGGCATGAAGGAGACGCGGCCGAGCAGGTCGGCGGCATGGCAGCTCTTGCCCTCGAAGCGCAGGATGCCGCCGGTGTCGGGCTCTTCGAGGCCCGCAACGATATTGAAGAGGGTGCTCTTGCCGCAGCCGCTGGGGCCGACGACGGTAACGAACTCGCCGGGCGCGACACTTGCCTGCAGTCCCGAGAGTGCGACGACGGAGCCAAAGGTCTTGTTGATCGCGCGCAGCTCGAGCAGCGGCTCAGGCCTCGGGTGGGCCTGTGGGGCCTCGATGATCGGTCCGGGGTCGGGGAGGCGAACGGCCTGCACCAGCATGTCCTTGTATAATGGCGGCGGCCGTTCGCATACGAAAGCGGGCCGCGTCAGAATCTCTTAGCAACTCGTGTGCCAGTGCCATTGCCCGGCAAATCAGGCATAAGACTTGCGAGGTCGACGGCCGAAAGCGTCGGAGGGGCGTGATCTCCGGGAGAGAACAGGACATTTCGTCGAGATATGAGAGGCTTTATGTATACTTATACTGGCACCTGAGAAACATAATGGCTGATATTGGTGCACATAGCGGTGGCAAGCGCGTGAAAAATGGGCACGAGTCTCTCACCGCGAGCCCCGGCGCGACCCTGGCCGAGAGCCTGCGTCAGAAGCTCGAAGCGGCGATCGCGGCCGGCCATCTCGAACCGGGCAGCCGGCTCGACGAGCAGGAGATCGCCCAGCGCTTTGGCGTCTCGCGGACGCCGGTGCGGGAGGCATTCCGCTTGATGGCGGCCAACAATCTGGTCGAGCTGCGCGGCCGGCAAGGCGCGACGGTCCGCAGCATCAAGGCTCAGGCCTTGGTCGAGATGTTCCAGGTCATGGCCGAGTTGGAGGGGCTCTGCGCCAGGCTTGCCGCAAGGCGCGTATCGCAGGCCTGGGGAGCTCAAATTGGCGAGATTCACCAACGGCTTGTCACGGCGGGCGAAACCGGCGACGTCGACGTGTTTTATGACATCAATCAGGAATTCCACGAGGCGATCTACGAGGCCTCGCGCAACGTTTTCCTGGCCGATCAGACCCGCAGGCTGCGCAACCAGGTCGCTGCTTATCGCCGACGGGTGACGAAAATGCCGAACCGGATCGCGGACACGATCCGCGAGCATGAGGCGATCATGCATGCGATCCTGGCGCACGACCCGGAGCGGGCCCACAGCGCCATGCGGGACCATGTCAACTTGCTCGGCGACAATCTGCTGGACTTCCTCGCTGCCTTCGAATGACCAGTCCGGTGGCTTGGTATGCAAATTGCTAGACATTGTATATCTAGCTTGCATCCTGGAGACTCGGAGTGGACCTGAAGCTGACGAACAAGACCGCCCTGATCACCGGCGCGTCGAAAGGAATTGGACTTGCGGTGGCCGAGCTCTTTGCGGCGGAGGGGTGCCATTTGCATCTTGCCGCCCGCAATGGCGAAGCCATGCTCGAGACCAAGAAGCAGCTCGAAGCCCGCCATGACGTGACGATCACCATCCACGCGCTCGACCTGTCGAGCACGTCAGCGATGGAGAAGCTCGCCGCCGAAGTCGGCGACATCGACATCCTCATCAACAATGCCGGCGACATCCCCGCGGGCTCGCTGGAGATCCTCGACGATGCCGCCTGGCGCCGCGGCTTCGACCTCAAGGTGTTCGGCTACATCACGCTGTCGCGCCTCTATTATCCGCGGATGAAGGGCAAGGACGGCGTCATCCTCAACATCATCGGCAATTCCGGCGAGAACTGGGATGCGAGCTACATCGCCGGCTCGACCGGCAATGCGGCGCTGATGTCCTTCACCAAGGCGCTCGGCGGCCGTAGCCTCGATCACGGCGTGCGCGTCGTCGCGGTCAATCCGGGACCGGTGGCCACCGATCGCATGCTCAAGATCATGAAGCGCAAGGCGATCGACATGCTCGGCGACGAAAGCCGCTGGGAGGAGCTGTTCGATAAATATCCGGGCAAGCGCCCGGCGACGTCGGAGGAGGTCGCCGATCTCGTCGCCTTCCTGTCCTCGCCGCGCTCCGGCTACATCACCGGGACGGTGGTGACGATCGACGGCGGCATCGCCGCGCGCGGCTCGGTGATCTGAGGCGTCGATGTCCGGAGCGCAATCCGCGGCGCTGGTCCGCAACCGCTATTTCGACGAGCTGTCGGCCACGCCGGGACTCTACTGGCTCGGCCAGAACACCAATCATATCGAGAGCCATCCTGCCGTGCGCGAGGCGATGCTGCGCTCGATCGAGGCGGGCGAGTTCAACGCCTATGCGCCGCCGCTCGGCTTTGAGGCGCTGCGCGCTGCGATCGTGGCCGATCTCGGCATACCCGGCGCAGAAGCGCTGGTGACCGAGGGCGGTGTCAACGCGCTCGCCATGATCTGCCGTGCACGCTGCAAGCCGGGCACGACGCTAGTGACCACCGATCCGACCTGGAAGTGGCCGTGCCTGTTCGCGCGCCAGCAGGGGGCCGAGGTGATCGAGATTCCGATCTACGATCCCGCCTGCAACTACCGCCTGACGCCTGAGGCGTTGAAGGCAAATGTCGATGAGCGCACTGCGATCATCTATCTCGTCGATCCCAACAATCCGCTCGGCATTCGCTACACTCGGGAAGAGATTGAGAGCTTTGCCGCGATCGCGCGTGATTGCGGCGCGCTGCTGGTGCACGACTGCACCTATCGCGATTTCGCCGATGGGCACACGCCGGCGCTTCACGCGGCGCCGCAAGGCTCGGTGGTCTCGACCAGCTTCTCGAAATGGCTCGGGCTCGCGGGCTTGCGGATCGGCGCGCTCGTCGCAGCGCCGGATCTGTTCGAGGAACTGGCACAGACCTCCACCAGCGTGCTCGGCGCCAGCGTCATCGCCCAGCGCGCGGCGCAGGCGGGCATGTCGGTCAAGGCCGAATGGATGAAGACGGTCCGCAGCACCGACCGGGCCAACAAGGCGATGATCCAGGAAGCGGCTGCCGCTATCGACGGATTGGCGCTGCCGATCATGCCCTCCCACGGCAATTTCCTGGTGCTGGAGACCATCGCGGCCGGCATCCGCCCGGAAGCGCTGGTCGAATGCTATCGCCGTCAGGGCATCATGATCCGCCAGGGCACCTACCACACCCAGCGCTTCGGCGACCGTTTCGTGAAGATCAGCACCTCGGTGCCGCAGGCCTGGGTCGAAAAGCTCTGCACGCTATTGCCGGAAATGGTCGCCGAGGCGCGCACGCTCAACGACCTGCCGCCGCAATTCTAGGGGACGATGCCGTTGACGATGATCTCTGCGAAGGATGGCGTGAAGCTGCACGTGGAGGAAGCGGGCGAGGGCACGTCGATCCTCTTCATCCACGAGTTTGGCGGCAATCACGCCAGCTGGGAGCCGCAGCTGCGCTATTTCAGCCGGCGCCACCGCTGCATCACTTACGCCGCGCGCGGCTATCCGCCGTCGGACGTGCCCGACGGCGTGGAGGTCTATTCGCAGGCGATCGCCGCGGACGACGCGGTCGCCGTGCTCGACGCGCTCAAAATTGAGAAAGCGCACATCGTCGGCCTGTCGATGGGCGGCTTCTGCACGGTGCATTTCGGCCTGCGCACGCCGGAGCGTGCCTTGTCGTTGACGGTGGCCGGTGCCGGTTATGGTTGCGAGAAAGAGTTCGAGGAATATTTCCGCGGCGTCTCGCTCGAAGTCGCCGACAATTTCGAGAAGCAGGGTGCCAAGGAATTTTCCAAGATCTACGCGCTCGGTGCGAGCCGGGTGCAATTCCAGAACAAGGATCCGCGCGGCTGGCAGGAATTCGCAGATCGTCTCGCCACCCATTCCGATCGCGGCGCCGCCAACACGATGCGCGGCGTCCAGGCGCGGCGGCCGTCCTTCTATGACCTCGAAGATGGTCTGAAGAAGATGATGGTGCCGACGCTGGTCGTCGTCGGCGACGAGGACGATCACTGTCTCCAGCCCGGCATCTTCCTGAAGAAGACCATTCCGGCCTGTGGCCTCTCGGTCTTCCCCAAGACCGGCCACACGCTTAATCTGGAAGAGCCTGCGGCGTTCAACGCGCTGCTCGCCGAGTTCATCGCCCAGGTCGAGGCCGGACACTGGCTGCCGCGCGATCCGCGCGCCTTGCCGGGCCAGATCATGCGCACGAAATAGTCGATGGGATCCGCCACTCTGATCAACGCCAACCGGCTCTGGACGCGGCTGATGTCGCTCGCCGAGATCGGCGCGACCCCGGCCGGCGGGGTCAATCGCCAGGCATTGAGCGACGGAGAGATTGCGGCCTGGCGCTGTGTCATCGGATGGGGCCGCGAGGCGGGTTTGACACCGTCGACGGATGCTGCGGGAAATCTGTTTCTGACGCTGTCCGGCCGCGATCGCGCCGCGCCGCCGCTCCTGGTTGGCAGTCATATCGACAGCCAGCCAACCGGCGGCAAGTTCGACGGCGCCGCCGGCGTCATGGCGGCGTTGGAGACGGTCGTCTCTCTCGCCGAGCAAGGCGAGAAGCCCGCGCGCGATATCATCGTCGTTGCCTGGATGAACGAGGAAGGCTCGCGTTTCGCCCCGGGCATGATGGGCTCGGAAGCCTTTACCGGCGAACGCCCCGTGGACGCGATCCGCGCCGCGCGCGATGCCGACGGTATCAGCGTCGGCGAGGCGCTTGATCGGTTCCACCAGGCTTTTCCTGATGTGCCGCATCGTCCGCTCGGCTTTGCGGTCGGAGCCTATCTCGAACTGCATATCGAGCAGGGACCGGTGCTGGAAGCGGCGGGCCGTACCATCGGGGTCGTCACCGGCATCCAGGGCAAGAAGACCTTTCAAGTCGTGGTCGAGGGTGCCGAGGGTCATGCCGGTACGCTGGCGCAGTCGGAGCGGCGTGATGCGCTCGCCGCCTTTGCGAAAGTAGCGGCGGCGCTCCATGCCGAGATTGGCACCATCGATGCCGACATCAAGTTCACCATTGGCCGGGTCACGGTCGTGCCGAATGCGCCATCCGTGGTGCCGTTGCGCGTCACCTTCAGCATCGATCTGCGTCATCCCGATAATGCGGTGCTCGATAGCGCTGGCACGCGCATCACGGCTCTGTGCCAGGAGAATGCTCCGCCGTGCACGGCGACGGTGACGCCGCTCGTGGATGCGCCGTCGAACGCTTTCGATACGCGCCTGCGGGCAAGCATCGCCGAGGCTGCGCGAGAGCAGGGGCATTCCGCGATGGATATCCTCTCCGCGGCCGGACACGATGCCCGTCATCTCGCAAAAATCTGCCCAGCCGCGATGATCTTCATCCCATGTCGCGACGGCGTGAGCCATGTCGAGCACGAATGGGCCGAGCCCGATCATGTCGCCGCCGGCGCGTCCGTGCTGGCGCAGGTGCTGCGCGGACTCGCCCGTGCGCCTGCCGTCGAGGCGTGAGCATGCAGGACATCGCCCCTCAGGACTACCGGGACGCGATGGCCTGTCTCGGCGCCGCCGTCAGCATCGTCACGACCGACGGCGGCGCGGGCCGTGCCGGATTTAGCGCCTCGGCGATTTGCAGCGTCACCGACGATCCGCCGACGCTGCTCGTCTGCATCAACCGCGCATCCTCCGCCTATGCCGGCGTCACCGGCAACAAGGTGGTGTGCGTCAACGTGCTCTCCGCCCGGCACGAGCCGCTGTCCCGCCTGTTCGGCGGCAAGGTGCCGGCCGACGAACGCTTTGCCGCCGCGGCGTGGTCGACGCTTGAAACCGGTGCGCCGGTGCTGGCCGACGGCGCCGCCGCGTTCGACTGCCGGATTGCGAGCGTCGTCAATGTCGGCACGCACGATGTGCTGTTCTGCCGGGTCGTGGCGCTGCAGAGATCCGGCTGCCTGGACAATCTGATCTATTTCGGCCGTGCCTACCATACGGTCGGAGTGACCACTCGAGCCGAGGCTGGATCCGACCTCGCTCATGGCCGATCCTGATCGTGCTGACGCGTGCGTCAATTCGTCGATCGGAAACAACATCGTCATTCGCCGTCGTCGGGGACAGATGCGCGCTTTCGAGTGCCCGTCAGCCGCAGATCTCGAGGATGGCGAGCACGTAGATCCGGATCATGTCGGTGAAGTCGACGATATCGACCCGCTCGTCGGGCATGGTGTTGTAGCGGCCGCCGGGGCCGCAGACGATGCCCTCCATCTTGCCGTAATAGTGCAGATGACCGGCATCGGTGCCGTAGAAGCAGCTCGGCGCAACGGGCCCCGTCGGCTGGTCCTCGCCGCGCACCGCGCGATAGGCCCGATTGACCGCTGCGACGATTGGGCTCGTGCGCGCCACCTCGAACGGCGGCATCGTCGGAACGCCGGAGCGGTCCTCCGACATGATTTCGGCCTTGAGGCCGGGAAAGCGGGCCTTCAGCGCTTCGAGCTCGCGGCGCATGTCAGCCATCGCGCCGGCTTCGGTCTGCCCCGGCGCATAGCGGCCCGAGCCTTTGATCCGCACGAAGTCCGCAACCTGGGGCGTACGCCATTCGTGCAGCTCGCGCCCGAGCGCGCCGTGGACGACGCCAACATGGACCCGATTGATCCGTTCATGCTCCGGGGAGAGCGCGCCGGAGAACTTCATTGCGTTGAGGCGCGGAATGAGGTCGCACGCTGCGGTGATCGCGTCGACCGCCTCTTCGCGCTTGGACAGATGGCGGGTATCACCAGTCAACTCGATGATGAACATGAACGCCGCGGCATGCATGGTCATCGCCTTCAGATCGGTCGGCTCGGAATTGATGAAATAGTCGGCGCGGAGTCCCTGCTCGATCAGCGAGTAGGTGCCGACGCCGCCTTGCAGCTCGCCGACGACGTAGGTGAGAATGACATCGCCCCGGAGCTTGACGCCGGCATCGATCAGCGTCTTCACCGCGCAGAAATAGGCGGCGTCGCCGGCCTTCATGTTGGAGACGCCGATGCCGTAAATGAAGGCGTCGTCGACCTTGCCGGCCCACGGATCGACGGTCCAGCCCTCGGTCACCGGGTTGGTGTCGAGATGGCCGTTGAACATCAGGCTGTTGCCGCCGCCCGTGCCCTTCCAGCGGCCGACGGCGTTGACGCGGCCCTCACTGCCAAACGGCGAGAGCTCGGTGTCGAGGCCGATCTCGCGCATGCGGCCTGCCATGTAGGAGGCGAGCTGCTTCTCGCCATCCGACTTGGAGTAGCTCTTGTGCTGCACCATGCACGACAGCAGGTCGAGGGCCGCGGGCACATCGATCCGGGCGAGAAGTGCGTTGTGATCCATGGGAGAAAATCCTTGTCAGCCGACCGGTACGGGGGAGGCGGCCATCAGTTCGCGGGTATAGGGATGAACGTGATCTGCGTCGAAATCCTCGATCGGCAACAGGTCGACCATCTCGCCCCCGCGCATCACCGCGATGCGGTGGGCGATTTGACGGATGAGGTTGAGATCGTGGGTGATGAAGAGAAAGGCGGTGCTCGTCGCGGCGCGCAGCGCCAGCAGCAATTCGATGATCTGAGCCTGCACGGAAACGTCCAGCGGCGCGGTGATCTCGTCGCAGATCACGAGCTTTGGCCGTGCGGCAAAGGCCCGTGCGATGGCGACACGCTGCTTCTGGCCGCCGGAAAGCTGGTGCGGCCAGCGACCGGCAAAGGACGCCGGGAGGCGGACCTGTTCGAGAAGGCGGGGAATCTCGGCGGTGTTGCCGCCATACAGCTTCAGGGGACGCGACAGGATTTCGCTGATCCTCTGCCGCGGATTGAGCGAGGAATCCGGATGCTGAAAGATGATCTGGACGTCGCGGCGATAGGCCGCGTTCATGTCACGCGCCCCTGTGATCTCGCGATTGTCGAAGCGGACCTTTCCCGAGAACCGGGCAAGACCAGTGAGCGCGCGTGCGACCGAGGATTTGCCCGACCCGGATTCGCCGACAAGGCCGAGGATCTCGCCGACCCGCACGTCGAGGCCGATGCGCCTGGTCGCAGGCGGCGCCGCATGGCCGAAGAGGCTGGCGCGGCCGTAGTGAACTTCGATGTCGGAGGCCGCGAGAAGAACCTCGTCGCTGGGCCTGTCGTGAATGAGACGCCGTTCCGGCCGCGGCACGGCCTGCACGAGGGCCTGCGTATCGGCATGACGCGGCGCGCGAAAAATATCGGCGGCCGGCGCCTGCTCGACGAGACGGCCGTGCTTCAGGACGGCGACCCGGTCGGCAACACGCGTCACCAGCGCAAGGTCGTGGGAGATATAGAGCGCGGCAACGCCGGTTTCTTCGCGCAACCGCGCAAACAGTTCGAGGATACGCGCGCCGGTGATGACGTCGAGCGCCGTGGTCGGTTCGTCGAACAGGATGACATCGGGCCGGCACCCGAAAGCCGCGGCAATGATGACACGCTGCTTCTCGCCGCCGGAGATCTCGTGCGGATAACGGAGCATGATCGCGGCGGGATCGCGCAGTTCGACATGACCGAGCAGGTCGATCGCCAGCGCATTCGCCTCGCGCTGGCCGAGGCCGCGATGCTGGACCAGCGTCTCCGTCACCTGCCGGCCGACGGTGAGCGTCGGGTTGAGCGCGGTCGACGGATCCTGGAACACCATGCCGAGCCGGCGCCCCCGGACTTTCGTTAGCTCGCGTGGACTGAGGCGCTGAAGGTCGGTGTCGCCGAGATGTAGGGAGCCTGCGATCTCGCGGGCATTGTCGGGCAAATGGCGCATCAGCGCCCAGGCGAGCGAGCTCTTGCCGGAGCCGGATTCCCCGACGAGGCCCAGAACCTCGCCCGGCTCGATCTGAAGCGAGATGTCGTGCAGAACGTGCACCGGTCCCGCGGCGGTCGCGTAATCGAGCGTATAATTCTTGATGGCAAGCGCCGGGGTCACCGTTCATCCCTCGGATTGAGAGCGTCGCGAAGGCCGTCGCCCAGGAGGTTGAAGGCAATGGCGGTGAGTGCGATCGCAGCCGACGGTGCGATCAGCCCCCATGGCGCCTGGTACATGTATTGCCGGGCATCGGCGACCATGAGTCCCCATTCGGATGCGGGCGGCTGTGCGCCGACCCCGAGGAAGCTGAGCGTTGCGAACAGCATCACGGCAAAGGACACGCGGATGGTGGATTCGATCACGATCGGCGCCATCACATTGGGCAGCATCTCGCGGAAGATGATCCAAGTTGCGCCCTCGCCACGCGCGATGGCCGCCTTGACGTAATCCTGATTGCGTATGTTGAGGGCGACCGAGCGGGTGACGCGCGCCATGCCCGGCGCAAAGGCAATCGCGATGGCGATGACCGCGTTGCCGGCGCCATTGCCGAGCGTCGAGACCAACAACAGAGCCATCAGAAGGCCGGGGATCGCCATCACGGCATCGTTGGTGCGCATGATGGCCTCGTCGATCCGGCCGCCAAGATAGGCCGAACCGACACCGACAATGGCGCCGACCGCGCTGCCGGCAAGGGTCGCGATGAGCGCCATCGGCACGGTCGAACGCGCGCCGACCATCAGGCGGCTGAGGATGTCGCGGCCGAATTCATCCGCGCCAAGCCAGTTGTGCCAGCCGGGCGAGCGAAAGCGGCCGAGAAAATCGATCTTCTCCGGCGCGTATGGAGCGAGCGCCGGCCCGAACAGGCATGTAACGGCAATGAGCGCCAGCAGCGCGACGCCGACGAGCCCCTGCGGTCTGCGGATCAGGCGGATGAAAAGCTCAGTCATAGCGGATCCGCGGGTCGAGAACGGCATAGGCCAGGTCGGCAAGCGTGTTGGTGACGGCGTAGGTTGCCGCCATGATCAACGCGCCTGCCTGGATCGACGGCAGATCGCGCGCGGTGATGGCCACCATCAAGGCCCGTCCGATGCCGGGAATGGCGAATATCTCCTCGATCACGATGATGCCGCCGAGCAGGTAGCCGACATCGAGCGCGATGATCGTCACGACAGGCAACAGCGCGTTGCGCAGCGCGTGACGGAACAGCACGCTACGTTCCGGCAAGCCCTTCAGGCGCGCTGCGCGGATATAGTCCGATCTCAGCACGTCCAGCGTCTCGGAGCGCATCATGCGCATGACGTGCGCGATCAGGATCACCGAGATCGTCAGCACCGGCAGCGCCAGATGAGAGATGCCATCGCCAAAATTTTCCAGCGGCGAGACGTAGCCGGTGGCCGGCAGCCAATGCAGCGTGTCGGCCAGCAGCAGCGCGAGCAGCGTGGCGGTGACGAACTCGGGCAGCGAGACCCCGAGATAGGCGATCAGGCTGACACCTGTGTCGGCGAGCCTTCCTTGGCGGAGCGCCGCGATCACACCGAGCGGCACGGCCACGATCAGCGTCACGACGATGGACGCGACCGCGAGCAGCAGCGAACGCGACAGCGCCGTCAGCATGTCGGGGCCGACCGGCCGGCTCGTCCGCATCGAGATGCCGAAATCGCCGCTGAAGATGCGGCCGGCCCAGTGCAGATATTGCTGCCAGGCAGGATCGCCCAGCCCGAGCTTTGCCCTGAGCGCAGCCAGCATTTCCGGCGTCGCATTCTCGCCCAGCAGCGACTGGGCCGCGTCGGCCGGCAGGATCTGTGTGATGGCGAACACCAGCATCGAGACCACGACGACGGTGTAGATCATCAACAGCAGACGGCGCGCGAACCAGGCAAGCGACACCCGAAGTCTCCGTGTCAGCCGCGCTTCGGCGCGCCGGCGCCGAGCGAAACCAGATCGAGGCGGAACACCGAACCGCGAGGATGCAGCGTGTAGCCCTCGACATAGGAGCGCTGTGCGGCAAGAAGGTCGAAGAACGCCGAGATCACGCTGGGGACCTCCGCGTTCATCATCTCCTGCGCCTGGGCATAGAGCGCGGCGCGCTTGGTCTCGTCGGTCTCGACGCGGGCTGCATTGATGACGGCATCGAATGCGCTGTTGTTCCAGTGCGTCTCGTTCCAGGCCGCATTGGACGTGTAGAGCAGGTTGAAGATTCCGTCGGCCGTCGGCTGCATGTTGTAGAAGCCGACGTAGAAATTGCCCTTCTTCCAGACCTGGTCGAGATAGGTCGCGTGCGGCATCGTCTGCACGTTGATGCGGAAGCCGGCCGCCGCGGCCATCTCGCGAACCGCGACGCCGAGCTGGGTGCGGGTCGCGGGGCGGTCGGATGCGATTAGCGTCAGGTCGATGCCGTTGGGATAGCCGGCCTCGGCCAGAAGCTGCTTGGCCTTGGCGATATCGGGCTTCTTCATCGGGATATTCTTGTAGAAGTGATAGGCGGAATTGAGCGGCGTGTCGTTGCCCGGGGTGCCGTAGCCGCCGGCGACAAATCCGACGGTGGCCTCGCGATCGACCGCCAGCGCCAGCGCCTGGCGGACCCTGACGTCGTTGAACGGCTTCTGGTCGCATCCGAGGTTGATGTTGAGGAATTGGCCGGAGGCCGTGCGCAGCGCCTTGACGCCGCTCGCCTTCACGAGCCGCTCGTATTCGCCGGGCGTCGTCGTCAGCAGCAGGTCGATCTCGCCGGATATCATCGCCGACGCTTCCGCGGTGCGATCGGGGTAGACCAGCAATTCCACGCGGTCGAGGTAAGGCCGGGTCGGGTCGTAATAGGCGGCGTTGCGTTCGACCACGATCTTCCGGTCGGGCTCATACGAGACGAGCTTGAACGGGCCGGTGCCGTTTGCGGTGGTCGAAAGGCTGGCGAGATCGGAGGCGATCACCTTGGCCGGAACGATCCGCGCGTTGAGATAGGTCAGGGCCACCGGCAGGTCGGCGTAGGCGCCTGATAGCGTGAATTTGACAGTCAGGGGATCAATCGCTGCGACCTCCTTGATCGGACCGACATTGGTCCGACCAGGGGATGCGGTCTTCGGATCGAGGATGGCATTGATGCTGGCGACGACATCTTCCGACGTCAGCGGCGAGCCGTCATGGAACGTCACGCCAGGGCGCAGTTTGAAGGTCCACTCCGTGCGTGTCTCGTTCGGCTCCCAGGAGAGCGCGAGGTCCGGCTCGACGGTCATGTCCGGCTTCAGCCGGGTCAGGTTGGAGTAAAGCAACTCGGTGACGAGATATTCCGGATTGACCCGCGCCAGCATCGGATGGATCACCGACGCAGCTTGGTCCAGCGACATCCGCAGCACGCCGCCGCGCCTGGGAGCATCGGCGACGGCGATCTTGGGCAAGGTGACGAGACCGATGGCAGTCCCGGCGAGAAACGCGCGGCGGGTGATGGACAACATGGGAATACGCTCCAGGAGTTTAGCGAATGGCGATTGCTTCGGGCGAAAGATCGGGATGGAATTCGGCGGAAAGGTAAGCGAGGACTGACTTCGCCAGCGTGACGATGTCGGTGACGGTCGTGAATTCGCCGGGCGCGTGGATGCGGCTTTCCGGCCGGCCGAGGCCGCTCAGCAGGATCTCCTGCATCCCGGTCTGTTGCACCCAGCCAAAATCAGAACAGCTCGTCGCACCCCATTTGGCGAAATCGTCCGATGCGTATCCAAACCCGGCCGACAGCGCCTCTTGCCAGCGCGGCCAGTGCGGGCCTGTCGGATCGGATGTCGGCATGAGGTGGCCTGTGAGCACCACGTCGACCGCGGCTCTGGGGGCGGCGGCAAAGACGGCGTTCTCGATTTCGGCACGCGCGGCCTGAAAGTCCTCCTCCGGCGCATAGCGTCGACAGACGAGAATTTCAAAGAGCGATGGAATCTGGCCGCCGCATTGGCCACCATGGGCTGCGGAAATATCAAGCTGGCCGGCGAGCGGATGCGCCGCATGCGGCGGCGCAGGCAGGGTTGACGTCCGCGTGGCGATCGTCGGTTTCAATGCTGCGAGCGCATTGAGGATCGGCAGTGCGGCCTCGATGGCGTTGGCGTCGGCTCCTGCGCTCGCGGCCTCGCTCGCATGATGTGTCCTGCCGCGGACGCGCACCAGAAGCGTGAAGAGGCCAAAGCAGCCGGCCCAGATGCGCGGCGCCGCGGCGCCGTTGAAGTTGAGAATGTGACCTTCAAGCAAACCTTGCTCCGCCAGATAACGCACGCCGGGATAGAGCCCGCCTTCTTCGTCAGTGCAAAGCAGCAGCATCGGGTCGTAGCCGAGTGGAAGGCCGATCGTGTCGGCGGCGCGCAGCGCGAGCAGCACGGCCGCGATGGTGCCCTTCATGTCGGCGGCACCGAGGCCGATCAGGCGATCGCCATCGCGGGTCAATTGCCACGGATTGGAGGCCCAGCCGGGCGCAGCCGGAACGGTGTCGACATGAAAATATAGCCCGAGCACCGGCTTGTCCGAGCGGCGGCGCGCGATGAGATTGGTTCTGCGCCCCTGCGCCGGGCCGCCAGCCACGCGCCACAAATGTTCGGGGACATCGACGCGCTGGCAGTCCAGGCTGAGCGGTGCAACGACGCTCTCCATCAATCCGGCAAACGCTTCGTATCCCGCGCCGGGCGGGAAGGCCGTGTCGATCGCTACCATCCGCACAAGATCGTCGATCGCACGGTCGGCCGTGCGCTCGATCTCGGCGAAACCGTCGGCCAGCGTCGGGCCGGCCCGTCCGGGGCTTGGCGATGGAGAAATCATTTGCGGCGGCTCATTTCTATATTCTATAAAGAAATAGACGAAGACGATTGCTGTCAATTCCAAAGAATGAGGCAGGCGTGACCGGTAAACAGGCAAGAGCAGCGGCGAGCGGCCTATCGAGCCTGCCGGTCCCGCTGTACGAGCACGTCAAGCGGCAGATCGCCGAGGCGATCCTGGTGGGCGAACTGGCTCCGGGCACGGAGCGTTGGAGGCTGCCGTCTTCGCCATGAAGTCGGAAATACTGGAAGAAAAAGCGCAGACCGTGTTGCGGTGTGCGGCCGGTCACGACCGTCCCGGTCTTGCGCCGGCGCACCAGCAT
>NZ_JAANIH010000051.1 GCF_014529705.1 Bradyrhizobium campsiandrae | reverse complement strand
ACCCAAGGGAGCAACAACCATGCGTTATCTCCACACCATGCTGCGCGTGCGCAATCTCGATGTCGCGCTGAAGTTTTACCAGGATGCGCTGGGCTTGACGGAGGTGCGGCGGATCGAGAACGACAAGGGGCGCTTCACGCTGGTGTTCCTGTGCTCGTCGGATGATCTCGACGCGCTCAAGGACCAGCCCAAGACGCGCGGCGCGCCGCTGGTCGAGCTCACCTATAATTGGGACGAGGAGAAGTATGGCGAGGACCGCTTCTTCGGCCATCTCGCCTATGAGGTCGACGACATCTACGCCACTTGCGAGAAGCTGCAGAAGGCCGGCGTCACCATCAACCGGCCGCCGCGCGACGGCAACATGGCCTTCGTCCGCTCGCCCGATCTGCACTCGATCGAGCTGTTGCAGAAGGGCGAGCCGAAGCCGCCGCAGGAGCCGTGGGCTTCGATGCCCAACACCGGCCACTGGTAAGGCCCGCGCCAAAGGAACCAGCCCGCGTCAGCGGCGTTGCCCCTCCGACAAATGCAATTGGAGGAGGACGCGATGGGACGCGGAATTTTGTTGTGGCTGCTGGGTGTGCCGATCCCGGTGATCATTCTGCTGTGGCTGTTCTTCGGCCACTGACGTCAGGCGCAAACGCAGGTTTGTCGCGTCAGGCGCACGATGACGAAAAGCTCCGCCCTGGGCGGAGCTTTTTGCATAAGGGGCGCGCCGCAATCGCCATCCTCGGCCATCGGAAATTCCGCTATCACCCGCGCTGGCTGCGATCAACGAACAGCGCGCGGGGAGGATTTCATGGCGGAGCAGAAGCTGACGATCTGGGGCCGCGCCAATTCGGTCAACGTGCAGAAGGTGCTGTGGTGCCTTGCCGAGCTGGGCCTTGCCTACGAGCGCATCGATGCCGGCATGCAATATGGCAAGACCCGCGAGGCCGACTATCTGGCGATGAATCCCAATGCGCGGATTCCGACGCTGGTCGAGGGCGATTTCGTGCTGTGGGAATCCAATTCGATCATGCGCTATCTCTGCATGGCGCATGGGCGCGGCACGCCCCTCTATCCGGAGGCGCCGAAGCTGCGCGCCGGCGTCGACCGCTGGCTCGACTGGACGCTGTCGATGGTGCAGCCGGTCGACCGCCCGGTGTTCTGGGGCATCGTGCGCACGGCGCCCGCCGAGCGCGACATGATCAAGGTGCAGCAGGATGCCGATACGGCCGCCGAGGTCTGGGCGATCGCCGACCGCCTGCTCGCCACGCGCCGTTTCATGGAGGGCGACCAGTTCACGCTCGCCGACATCGCCGTCGGCGCCTATGCGCGGCGCTGGCTCGGGGTCGAGGGCATCACCCGGCCGGCGCAGCCGAACCTGACGCGGTGGCTCGCCGAGCTCGGCAGGCGGGCGGGATTTGCCGAGTACGTGGCGCGGCCGATGTCGTGAGCTGATGTCGTGAGCCCCATCGAGCCGCCGCAGCGGCTCAAGCCGCGGTAAGCGCGCGCGAAATCGCCGTGGCCGCGCAAACCGCCCGCGCCGGCTTCTACTGTGCATGGGGTTGTTTTCGTGTTTTGGGGCCGCTTCAGCGTCGGACCGCGGCGTCGACGCTGATCGCGCCGCCGATCTTCACGCAGGTGCCGGTGCCCTCGACCATGCGGAAGCCGCGGCCATAGGCGGCGCAGCCGTCCGCCTTCGCGCTCCCCGAGCCCGTGCCCTTCAGCGGCAGGGCCTTGTCCGCTTGCGGCCCTGCAGCCGGCGGCAGGCGCAAGGTCTCGCCCCTCGCTGCGGAGCTCAGTGCGACGGAGACGAGAAGGAGAATGGCGGCACGCATGCCCGCCTTGTAACCCGGGCCCAAGCGAGGCGCCATCCGGGAGGCCTGGACGTCAGAGAAACCTGACGCCGGCCGATTTGCCGCGGCGCCAGACCACCTGGCAGCTTCGCCCGGTCCGCGCGTCCCGCGCAAAGGCCATCCGGATCACGCCCGGAAGCTGGCTCGCATCCTCGTCCAGCGTGATCCTGGCGCCCGAGCTCGAAATGTCCTCGACCAGGCAATGCCGCGCCGCGAATCCGCCCTCGAGCGTGATCCAGGCATGCTGCGACAGCAGTTTGCGGGCTGCGCGCTTCTTGGGCTGTGGCATTGACGAAAGGTCTCCCGTCCCCCAGCGCTAGCTCAGGGAACCCTAAGAAATCGTTGAAATCACCGCCCGAACGGTCCCGGGACGGGCTATCCACCGCCGCCAAAAGAGCGTTCCGGGACGGCTTGCCCACGGGCCCAAAGGCCACTATACGTTCGCCCGCTGCAAGCCGCCGGGCACGATTCAGGCGGCCAGCGGGCCTGTCGCCATATGCTGTCAGGCCTTGCGTTTGCTCCCTTCGTCTATCGGTTAGGACGCCACCCTTTCACGGTGGAGAGAGCGGTTCGATTCCGCTAGGGAGCGCCACTCAAGGCGGCGAGATCTGACCGGGATTGTCGGGCGCCGCCTGCCGTTCACACCACAATGTGAAACTCCTTCCAGGCACTCCAGGCCGTGCCGTCAAAGGCCTGCACCCAGAGATCATCGGAGACCGCGCCGCTCTGGAACGTGGTGCTGGCGAGCTGGGCCGCGGTGACGTTGATGTTCTGATTGGTGCCCTGTGTCACGCCGTTGACGACGAAATGCCCGCTGCTGGCGTCGGCCGTCGAGTCCCAGAAGCGATAGGCAGTCATGCTGTCGCCATCGGCATCGCTGACCGAGAACAGGCTCGATGCCGCGATGGTCTGGTTGTGGGAGGCGGCGACATCGGACGCCGACACGATGGGAGCATGGTTGACCGGCGGATTGACGTGAAACTCCTTCCAGGCGCCCCACGTCGTTCCGTCGAAGGCCTGCACCCAGAGATCGTCGGAGACCGTGCCGCTCTGGAACGTCGTGCTGGCGAGCTGGGCTGCAGTGACGTTGATGTTCTGATTGGTGCCCTGTGTGACGCCATTGACGATGAAATGACCGCTGCTGGCATCGGCCGTCGAGTCCCAGAAGCGGTAGGCTGTCATGCTGTCGCCGTCCGCGTCGCTGACCGAGAACAGACTTGATGCCGCGATGGTCTGGTTGGAGGTGGCGACGACGTCGGACGCCGACACGACGGGAGCGTGATTGACGGGCGCGTTGATATGGAACTCTTTCCAGGCGCTCCAGGCCGTGCCGTCAAAGGCCTGCACCCAGAGATCGTCGGAGACGGCGCCGCTCTGGAACGTGGTGCCGGCGAGCTGGGCTGCGGTGACGTCGATGTTCTGATTGGCGCCCTGAGCCACGCCATTGACGACGAAGTGCCCGCTGCTGGCATCGGTGGTCGAATCCCAGAAGCGATAGGCGGTCATGCTGTCGCCATCGGCATCGCTGACCGAGAACAGGCTGGAAGCCGCGATGGTCTGGTTGTGCGTGGCTGCAATGTCTGAAGCCGCCACCACCGGGGCATGGTTGACCGGCGCGTTGACGTGGAATTCCTTCCAGGCGCTCCAAGTCGTTCCGTCGAAGACTTGCACCCACAAATCGTCGGAGACGGCGCCGCTTTGGAAGGTGGTGCCGGCGAGCTGGGCTGCGGTGACGTCGATGTTCTGATTGGCGCCCTGAACCACACCATTGACGACGAAGTGCCCGCTGCTGGCATCTGTGGTCGAATCCCAGAAGCGATAGGCGGTCATGCTGTCGCCGTCGGCGTCGCTGACCGAGAACAGGCTCGAGGCCGCGATGGTCTGGTTGTGCGTGGCTGCAATGTCTGAAGCCGCCACCACCGGGGCATGGTTGGCCGCCGGGTTGACGTGGAATTCCTTCCAGGCGCTCCAGGCGACACCGTCGAAAGCCTGCACCCAGAGATCGTCCGAGACGACACCGCTTTGAAACGTGGTGCCGGCTAGCTGCGCTGCGGTGACGTCGATGTTCTGGTTGGCGCCCTGGGCCACACCATTGACGACAAAATGGCCGCTGCTGGCGCTGGCCGTCGAGTCCCAGAACCGATAGGCGGTCATGCTGTCGCCATCGGCGTCGCTGACCGAGAACAGGCCCGAGGCCGCGATGGTCTGGTTGTGCGTGACTGCGATATCCGAAGCCGCCACCACCGGGGCATGGTTGGCCGCCGGATTGACGTGGAATTCCTTCCAGGCGCTCCAGGCGGTACCGTCGAAAGCCTGGACCCAGAGATCGTCCGACACGACGCCGCTTTGAAACGTGGTGTTGGCGAGTTGCGCGGCGGTGACGTCGATGTTCTGGTTGCTGCCTTGGGCTACACCATTGACGACGAAGTGTCCGCTGCCGGCATCGGTCGTCGAGTCCAGGAAGCGATAGGCGGTGATGGTGTCGCCGTCAGCATCGCTGACCGAGAACAGGCTCGAGGCTGCAATGCTTTGATTGTGCGCAGCGACGAGATCCGCGGCGCTGACGACCGGTGCAACGTTCGCGGCGGTGATGAATGTTGCACTCGAAACAGTGCCATCAGAGAACGCGAAGTACTCGACACCGGAAACGATGTCCGTCCCGTCAGGCGTACCAGGCCGAAGATCCGTTATCGTAAAAGTCTGGGTGGCCGAATTATAGGAGACGGTGTAATTCGCCTTCGCGCCGGAATAGACCGCCGTATCTGTGCCCGAGCCGCCGATGATGGTGTCGTTGCCTCCACCGCCGGTGATCGTATCGTCGCCCGCACCGCCATCCAATACGTTCGCGACCGCATTGCCGCTGATCGAATCATTGCCGGAGCCACCGATCGCGTTCTCGATGTATGAGCGCGGGTCGCCATCATACAAATAGGCGTTGTAGACATTCCCCGACGCGTAGTGACCATCTCCTAAAGACGCGAGTTGAGCAGTCGAAAAGACGGAGGCCGCACCGGGATTGAGGTCAATCGTCAAGTCGGTCGAGTAATTCGAAAGATCGTAGGTATCGACGCCCCCGCCATCCCAGATGGTTTCGAAGATGCGGTTGGCTGCCCCACCGCTGCCATCGCCTGGCGGGAGCTGGGCGACACCATTGATATACTCCTGACCTGTAGTCGGATTCCAAGTGTAGACCGAGTTCTCATTGTGGGTGGTGAAATTGGCACCATACATCGTCTGAAGAGCGAGGATGTCGTTTGCCATATAGGTCTGCGGATATCCGAACGCCTCATTGGCGTAGACACCGGTGACGTCTGCTCCCGCGTAGCTGCGGTAGCTCATCACGGTATATTCGAGATCGTCGTGGTTCGCCGGCACGGCAACGTCGGCGACCCCTCCTCCATCCTGGCTGTGCTTCAGCCCAAATGAATGTCCGAGCTCATGGAGTGCGTCCGCAAATTCGTAGTTGCCCGCTAAGGCCTGCGAGAAATCATAGGCTGTTCCAAACCACGCATCGCCACCTTCGGAATAATTTGGATCCGGCAGGTAGGCCCAAGAGGTCGGATTGACCACCGAGGTCTGTGCGACCATGATGTCCGCGGTTCCCGTCCCGGCAAACTGCACGACCAGATCGGTATAAGCCATCACCAAACTCACGGCGTAGTTGACCGCAAATTTCAGCGCGTCCGGGATCGCAGAAAAATACGGGTCTGTAACTTCACCGTAGCCGTAATTGGCAGAGTAGACGGAGGGCGAGTCGGGAAAGCTGTAGGTGACGACTCCTGACCAAGCAGTTCCACCCAACAGGCCATCGATGTCTTGATTGCCCGTCGCGCTTATCGATACCACACTCGCCATTGCCAATTGCCCGATTTTGCCGAATGCCACAACGGGCGCACATCATTGCGATCGAGTTAATTGTCATCGACACGTCGAGAGCATGGTAAACCGACTGGCGCGGCACTTGGACTTGCGGCCTGGCCGAGCGCCAAGCGGGTGCCGGCGATATTTCCAAGTCACCGACGGGAGTTGCGATGCGATTTACAGCGCCGCGGCGCCGCCGACCTGCTGCCGCGCCTCAACCACGCGGTCGGCGACCGGCCTGGACCAACATCGCCCACGTCGAGTGCTCGGGAACTGCTGTCACCGTGGCACCCTCGATCTCATCTTCACCATCAAAACGGCTTCGCCACCCGGCTAGATCCCGTCACCGCGCATCGAGGAAACTGCTCTGCACCTTTGCGCAGGCAAGCCCCACGCTATAGACGTGAATCCCCTCGATCTCGCAATGGTCCGGCTTGAGCGCCAGCAGCCCGATCGCATTTTCGGCGTCGAGCTCCACCGCCGAGCGGACGATGATGCAGGGATAGTCCAGCGCGAGCTTCGCGTAGCTGTACGGACGAAAATTATTCTTGAGAACGTGCGTGTAGGTGTTGTGGTCCAGCAGCGGCGCCGTGAAGGCGCTCGCATAGGCCGCAGAGAACCTCTCTCGCATCGCCCGGTCGCCCCAGAGCTGCAGCGTCATGTCCCAGCCGTGGTTCATGTCGTTCTCCGGCGCGCGCACGAACATGCCGGAGACGTTGGCGCAAGCGGGACCGGCCGCGACCACAGCCTTCGAGAGCCTCCCCCCGATCGCGTTCAGCCCGGACTGGCGAAGCGCGGCAGTGCGGGCGTCGACCAGCGTCACCCCGCCCATCACGACGCAGAGACTGCTCGCCACGAGGCTCAGCGCAACCGCCGAAAGAGCGGGCGCCAGACGCCTGAGCTGTACCACGACCAGGACCAGCACGCCCCCGGTCTGGACCCACGGCGCCAGCATGTAGTGAAGCGCAAAATGCTTCGATGTCGCCACGAGGTGGGCGGCGTAGATCAGGGCGGCCGCACCAAGCGTTAGGCTGACCGGATCGCGCCAGCTCCGGCTCCTGACGCACCAAGCCAGCGCCGTGCCCGCAGCAGCGACATAGATGCCGGCCACCACGGACGCTGATGCGGTGATCTCGCCCATGTTGGACCAGAACGTTCCGAAGTCGATGAACCCCGCCTCGCCCTCGCCGTAATATCCCTTGTGGGTCGCGATTTGCACAAGCCATCCGAAGCCGCGCGTAATCGTTCCCGGGTTGAAGATCAGATTGAAGCCAATGAAGCCGATCGTCCCCGCGATCATGGCCGCAACCAAAGCGCGCCTGTTTCTGAGCAAGCACACGGCGAACAGGGCTTGCGGCAGATAGAGATATTTGGTCGAGAAGCCGAGCGCGAACATCGCCCCGGACAAGACGCCGAGACCTGCCGTCGGCGGATGTGTATCCAGCGCAGCCTTGATCACGATCGCCATGCCGAACAGCGCGATCGCGGCCATCAGACTTTCCGGCGCCAGCACCGTTTGGTAGTGAAACGCGTCGGAATGAACGAACGCGCCGGCCTGAAACAGCATTGCGGCGACCGCGCTCTGCGTCGTCCGCCCGACGATAAGCCCGCCTGCCAGCAGCGCGCCTGTCAGCACCAGCGCCTCGCAGGTCCGTGCCGCCCATGTGATCGCATCGTAATGTTGAAGCCCGAACGCGACGACATCCTCAGTGCGGGCCACCAGGCTCCAGCTTCTGATGACCAGCTCGACGAGCAGCGTCGTCGTCGTTCCCGGATGATCGAACTTCAGCGAGCCGTAGCCCGCCGCCGCCGCCAGCCCGTTCATGGTGTAGGCCGATTCCGGATCGACCTGGACGCCCCAAACCGCTTGCTTCACCGAATAGAGCAGCGTCGCCGCCAGATACAGTGACGGCACGATGAGGATCAGCAGCGTTCTGATCCTAGCACTTGCGCCTGCGTCGGGAAAACACGAGGCAACCGGCATCATCGTCGAACCGCGACTGCCACGGCCTAGATCGCCTTGATCTTGAGGAAGGCGAAAGCCACCATCTTGAGCAGCATCCAGCCATGGCGAAATCTCGAGATCTGTGTTTCGCCATAGGTGCGTGCGGCGTAGCGGATCGGGAGATCCACTGATTTCAAGTTGAGCTTCGATGCGCCGAAGATCAGGTCGAAATCGCCGAACGGATCGAAATCGCCGAAATAGGCCTTGCCGGCCTTCAGGCGCTGATAGTCGCTGCGGCGCAGGACCTTCGTGCCGCACAGCGTGTCGGTGTAGCGCTGGTTGAGCAGCCAGGAGAACAGATAGGAGAAGATCTTGTTGGCGATCAGGTTGAGAAAGCGCATCGCGCCTTCGTCCATCGGATAGACCAGACGCGATCCATTGACGAACTCGCCCTTGCCCGACAGCAGCGCCTCGACGAACTTCGGAAGCTGCTCCGGCGGCATGGTCAAGTCGGCGTCGAGAATGATCAGCACGTCGCCACGCGCCGCGTCGAATGCGGTGAAGACGGCGTCGGCTTTGCCCTTGCCGGGTTGGCGCATCACCTTGATGTCCTTGGACGGATACGCCTGCTTGACGCGCTCCATTTCCTCGAAAGTCCCGTCCTGGCTGTGGCCTTCGATGAAGATGATCTCGATATCGCTGCAGAAGTCTGGAATGCGCGCGACCGCAGGCTCGATATTGCCGCGCTCGTTGCGCGCCGGGACGACGATGGTGACCGAAGCAAACTCTTCTCGTGCCCTGCGGCTCGAGCGTGCCACCAGATAGTGCCGCAGCGCCAGCTGCCGGATCCCCGGCAGCACGCTGACGAAGCGATTGAGAAAGCGGCCAAGCCCGAACATCGCGATCGGCGAAAGCACGCGTTGCTCCGATTTTACGGGATCGAAATCCGCGAGCCTGGCAAGGCTGCGCAAATCGGCCGGCGACAGCACGTTCTGCTCCGGCTGCGGCATCCGCAGGCCGACGAGTTCGGCGAATTTCAGCAGGGGATACCAGAGATGCGAGAAGTAACCGATCACCAG
Source organism: Bradyrhizobium campsiandrae (assembly GCF_014529705.1). Taxonomy (GTDB): domain Bacteria; phylum Pseudomonadota; class Alphaproteobacteria; order Rhizobiales; family Xanthobacteraceae; genus Bradyrhizobium; species Bradyrhizobium campsiandrae. Next base: position 54,732 of record NZ_JAANIH010000051.1, on the reverse strand, counting down.
GCGCGTGTCCCGCGTACAGAACGGATGCAGCTGGGCGATGAACTTCTGACAGTCCTCCATCGACCCGATCGTATCGAGCACGAGGATGTAGTCGAACGGACCTTGCAGCGCCCCGAGTGTCACGACGTCCTCGGCATCGCCCTCGACGAAGGTAAGATCGGGGTGGCGCTGCCGCGCGATCGCGATTTGCCTGCCACAGAAATCGAGCCCGACGCCATGCGACGGCGCGAGGCTCGCAAGCGTATCGCCAATACCGCAGCCGATGTCGAGGACGCGACTTCCCGGTGGGATCAGAAAGCGGAGATAGCGCTCGTCCTCGTCGTGGAAAAAGCGGTTCTTCTCGCGCCATGCCACGCGATCCGGGGCGATACGGCCAGCGTGATCGAGAATGCCTGCTTTCCGCGGTGACAGGCAGCCGTCCGTCACGGTCATGTCCATGACAAGACACAGGCCACGTCGAGCCTGATCGCGCTGAAATTAACTGCAAAATCGAGCGCTGCGGCGCAAGACGCCGTAGCCATGAAAATAGACATCGATATGGTCCCCCCAGACCTTTTCGATACTCAAGCGCAACTGAGGAGCGAGATCAACAGGAAGATCGTCGACGAACGTCTGGCACATTCTCAGCGACCGACGGCTACGCCGTCCTGTCAGCCATCATCGCGTTCTTTTTTTCGATCGCCCGTGCCGATCTATGTCGGCGCATTCATCTTCCTGACTGATGGCGAGCGCATCGAAAGCGCGCTCGCCGTGATCGGGATCCGCTTTGATCCCGGAGCTGTTGGGCCCGATATCATCAGGGCTTCGTCTCGCTGTTCGGGTGGTTTGCTCTGCTTCTGGCGTTGCGAGGCTATCTTCCCACCTGGCTCGTGCCATGCATGCCTCCGGGCGACCCGCCCTGGTCTATCGTGGCCGGCTTGCCTTTGCATTTACCGTCCTCGAAACAGTGTCGGTCCGTGCGACCCGGCGCGTATTCTCAGGTTTCTCTGAGCATCGCCATTCAGGAAGCCTCGGTAGCGGCGCGCCACTGCAATGCCGTGCACGTGAACGCGCGCACCGGACACCAGGGACATTTTGCCGCCGGCCACCGGCACGCCACCGCGCCGTCCGTTTACCGGAAATTTACCCCTGCTCCTGAACGGCGGTATCATTTGCTTAGAGGTTGATTGGTACCGTGGAATTACGGAAACAATCAGAAACACGATTTGGCGCCCATGTCCGTCGCAGAGTTCCTCAGGCAGCGTGCAGTGGAAGTGAGCGTGACGGGCAGCTACTCTCTGCATCGCTGGTACGATTGTGAGGGCAAGCTGCGAAACTTCGCCTGCCGGACCAAGCGCGTGTCGCCGTTTCGCATGATCGTGGACGTGCCGGTCGTCGGCAAGATCGGCGAGCGCGTGACCTCCTATTTCCAGGACTTCGGCGAATTCCAGTGTACCATCAGCGCGACGATGAAGTCGGGTTTCCTGATGGAGCTCGACATGACGCGGGCACGTCGCGCCTGGATGTCGGAAAAGCTGACTTGGCTCGAAAAGAAGCAGAAGGACGACAGCATCAAGGAGCTGCGGCGCGACGCCCGCTTCGTCCCCCAGGCGTCGCACACAGTCCTGACCCTCGCCGACGGCAGCAGCCATCCCTGCTTCATCATCGACGTCTCCACGGCCGGCGTCGCCATCTCCTGCGAATACGACCCGGCGGTCGGAACCCCGCTTGCCGTCGGTGCGTGCGTCGGCCGCGTCATCCGCAAATTCGACAATGGCTTTGCGGTCAAATTCGCCGAAAAGCAGCAGCGGGACGATCTCGTCCGGCTGATCGTGCGCCAGGGCCTGCCGCAGCCGGCCTGAGGCCGGACCGGATCGCCCCGATGGCGGCCTGAAATGGGGACGCGGCACTAACGGGTCGTCTTGTCTCCGCATCGCTGCCCTATCGCCGCCCAATTGCCGGATCAGCTTTTGAATGTCCGTGCCTCAGGCCGGACATTGTTTTGCGGGCTTGCGATCGGGGGACCGGATGGCAGTCAACAAGATCACCTGGGACAGGGTTGGCCGGGTCACCGAGCCCGGGCGCTACATGTACACGTTCGGCTGGCTCACGATTACGGCCGGCGATCTCGATATCTGGAAGCAATATCCGCAAGCAGCATTCACGCTGCTCGCGCACCAGTCCGAGCCTGATCAGGCCGCCGGCGAGGAATTCCATCTCGGCGCATTCGACATCGCCCCCGACCGCCCGCCGCCGTTCACGACCCATTGAGGGCAAAGGGCGGCTGCCAGCCCTACGGTTGCAAGGCGCCATTGCGTGATGCAGAGGCCTTTTCGGGAACGCATGGCATGGGCGTTGCTTAATCAAGGGCATGATCCAGATGCCTCCCGCCGATCAGGCCTTTCTCCTGCTGCTCCTTGTCTCGTGCCTTGGCACGTGCCTTGTACGCGCCATCTGGGAGCTCGAGCAGTTGCGAGCCCGCCGGGGCGCGCTCTTGCCTCGCGAACGTATGACGAAGCGTGACTAGGCCATCCCGCCCGTCATGCGTTGTCCGAACGGGACCTGTCCCGTCTCTGGCCTCGCAGTCCGAGGATGCGCATCGTGAATTGAAGAAATCCGCACATCGCTCTGATCTAACTCATCAATCGCAGCCCGACGACACCTCGGAAACCGTTCTGATCGATGGCGAAATGATGCTGTCATGCAGTTGATTACACTCGCATTCTGCACGTTGCCGCCTTGATGAACGCCAGCTGTCGCGCTTGTTAAGCAACCAGACAGCGATCGCATGACAGAAGGTCGCATCGGGAAACGTGGATAAGCGGACCAAGGGAACCTATCTTCGGCGCGGATGTACCTGATTGAAGCGTTACCCACCGTCATCGGAACGGCTGCCATCGCTCCAGCGCTGCTGATGCTGTGGCTCGTCATAGCCGCCGAGGAACGCCCCGGACCTCCGGCCCAGGTCTGGACGGCCTTCCTGTTAGGGGCCGCCAGCATCTCACTGCTGGGTCTTGCCAGGGCCCCGTTCGCCAAGATGGTTGCTGCGCCTGACAATCCCTGGGCGGCGCTCGCCATGCATTCGGTCTTCAGCGTCGCGCTGCCCGAGGAGGCGGTGAAGGTGATCGCGATCGTGCTGGTGTCCTCGACCAAGCGGCGTACGTTCGCCAACCCCATGGACACCGTGGTCTATGGCGCTGCCGTCGGCCTCGGCTTCGCGGCGTACGAAAACCTCGCTTATCTGGTCCAGCATGCCGAGATGTGGCGGTCCCTTGCGGCGCTGCGCAGCGTGCTGACGGTACCGTTCCACGGTGCACTCGGCATCATCGCCGGCGCCTATCTGACGATCGCGCGGGCCGGTACGGCGCTTGGTGCAAACCGCCATCACCGCGACTGGGCCCGCCTCTCCAGCCGGCTGCTGATCTTCGCGGGCCCCCTGGCGCTGCACTCCGCCTTCGACTTCCCGCTGCTCACGCTGCAGCGCATGCCAGATCTCGATCCGACCTTGCGGATGTGGCTGGGCGGCGCGAGCCTGCTGGTCGGATTCAGTTCGATCGCCTTCGCAATTCGTCTGGTCCGCCGCGTCGCGCGTCACCACGCGCCCCGCACCGATATCGCGCGGGAACGGCTCAGTCAGTTGCGGCGGATGTGGGCGTTGCTGCTTGCCGGCGGCGGCGTCGGCTTCCTCGGCCTGGCGTTCGTGCTGACCTCGATCCACCACTGGCTCATCAACCCCGAGCGGAATCTGACGCTGGCCCTGATCCCGATCGGTTTCGTCTCGATCCTGCTCGGCCTCGCGCTTCTGATCGTCACAACCGCGATCTATATTCTCGGCCGCAACCGCATCCGCACCAGCGGCGACGGTTTTTCGTCTGCGCACGGCGGCGGTTGAGCCCCAGGATAGCAAGCGCGGTGTGGGCAGGCTAGATTGGGCGCATGCATTTCGATCCGGAGCCTGCCGATGACATCGCCTGAGGATTTTTCACAGCTGCAATCGGCGATGAGCCAGGCGGTGAAGGCACATTGGAAGGCCTTCCTGTTCGAAGGCATCTTGCTCGCCATTCTCGGCCTTGCGGCGCTGATCCTGCCACCGCTTGCAAGCCTCGCCACCGCGATCTTCCTCGGCTGGATGTTTTTGATCAGCGGTGTCGGCGGCTTGATTGCGACTTATTGGGCGCGCAGTTCGCCGGGCTTCTGGTGGTCGCTGATTTCGGCTGCGCTCGCAATCCTCGCCGGCATGATCCTGCTGGCGCGGCCGATGCAGGCCGTGCTGACACTCACCATCGTGCTCGGCGCCTATTTCCTCGCCGAGGGCGTCGCGACCATCATGTATGCATTGGAGCACCGCCGCGAGCTGAGCGGCCTCTGGTCCTGGCTCCTGATCTCGGGGCTCGTCGACATCGCGATTGCATTCATGGTGATCACGGGATTGCCGAGCTCGGCGGAATGGGCGATCGGCGTGCTCGTCGGCATCAACCTTCTGTTCGGCGGCGCGACCCTGATCGGCATGGCGCTGGCGGCGCGCAAAAGCAACAGTTGAGCCGCCTCGCAGCCTCGACGCCGATTGGGGGGTGACAATCCGCCATCGGCGCGCTATATCGCGTGCCATGATCACCGTCGCCACCAGCTATTTTTGGTACTTTAGCTACGACAGCTCGCTGGCGGCAGGAGGATCGCGCTCAATCTGAAATATTGAAGCAAACGTCCGAACAGCCGCCAGACCTGGCGGCTTTTTTATTGGCCGGCAGGTTCTGAAACAAACAGGAGCCCGCCGTGCTGAGCACGACTGACGATCTTCGTATCCGCGAACTGAAAGAGTTGAGCACGCCGGAAGAGGTGATGCGGGAGGTCCCGCGCACGCTCACAGCGACCCGTGTGGTCATGGCCGCGCGCAACGCCATCCACGCCATCCTCAACGGCCAGGACGACCGGCTTCTGGTCGTCGTCGGTCCCTGCTCGGTGCATGATCCCAAGGCCGCGCTCGACTATGCCGAGCGTCTCGCCAAACTTCGTGAGGACCTCGCCGATCAGCTCGAGATCGTGATGCGGGTCTATTTCGAGAAGCCGCGCACCACGGTCGGCTGGAAGGGCCTGATCAACGATCCCGATCTCGACGGCAGCTTCGACATCAACAAGGGCTTGCGGCTCGCACGCAACGTGCTCTCGGCCGTCAACAATCTCGGCCTGCCCGCCGGCACCGAATTCCTCGACATGACAACGCCCCAATACATCGCCGACCTCGTGTCCTGGGCCGCCATCGGCGCGCGCACGACCGAGAGCCAGATCCACCGCGAGCTGGCCTCGGGGCTGTCCTGCCCGGTCGGCTTCAAGAATGGCACCGATGGCAACGTACGCATCGCGGCAGACGCGGTGAAATCAGCGTCGCATCCGCATCATTTCATGGCGGTGACGAAGCTCGGCCGCTCAGCAATCGCCTCGACCGCGGGCAACGAGGATTGCCACATCATCCTGCGCGGCGGCACTCAGCCGAACTACGACGCGGCAAGCGTTGCGGCGGCCTGCAACGATCTGGCGAAGTCAGGCGTTGCCCCGCTGGTGATGGTGGACGCGAGCCACGCCAATTCGAGCAAGAAGCCGGAAAACCAGCCGCTGGTCACGGCCGACATCGCCGGCCAGATCGCCGGCGGCGAGAACCGCATCATGGGGGTGATGATCGAGAGCAATCTCGTGGCCGGTCGTCAGGATGTCGTGCCGGGCAAGCCGTTGACCTACGGCCAGAGCATCACCGACGGATGCATCGATTGGGCGACGACGGCAACCGTGCTCGAGCAACTCGCCGATGCGGTCGAGATCCGCCGCAACACCGCGCGGGCGGGACTGCACGAGCGCTCTGCGTAACGAGGGCCAGGGCGGGCGGGGCGATGCTGTTCGCGCCCTGCCCGCCGCAGTGAAGGCTCAGCAACCGCGGCAGATGCTCTTGATCTTCTTGTCGAGCAGAGCGTCTTCCTTGTTCACGGGATTGTTCGGATCGCTCAGATTCTTTTCGCTCGGCACGTCACCTGCGCGCGGCTGGCGATGGCCGACGGGCGCCTGCGGCAGAGATCCTGAGCTTGCGCCACCTGACGTCGATCCCTTGGTACCGGTCTGCGCGACCGCGGCGCCACCGAGCAAGACAACGAGCGACGCTGCCACCATGAGCTTCTTCATATCCGATCCTCCATTCCTCAAACCGGCGTCCCCTGACCGCTCACGTCTCGGGCGGATAAAGATGAACGTCGCCGCAATAGTCGACAATACGATAGCGCGTTTCTGTCTTCGCATCACGCGCATCGGCTGCGGTATTTTGCTCCGCCAATACATAATTCGGTCCGACCGGCGACTTGCCGGCGCCGCCGGGAATGTCGATCACGTATTCCGGTTGACATAGTCCTGACACCCGCCCACGCAGCTCACGCATCAAGTCCTGCCCCTGCACCAATGTGGTGCGCAGATGCGCCGTCCCCGGTGCGAGATCGCCATGGTGCAGATAGTACGGCTTGATCCGGCACTCAACGAAAGCCCGCATCAAATCCGACAGAGCAGCGACATTGTCATTGATCCCGCGCAAGAGCACCGACTGGCTCACCATGGGAATGCCGGCATCGACCAGCTTCGCGCAGGCGGCGCGGGCCGGTCCCGTCAGCTCGCGTGCATGGTTGGCATGCAGTGCGACCCAGGTCGTGGCGCCTTCGACCTTCAGCGCCGCGACCATCTCGTCGCTGATGCGCGCAGGATCAGCCACCGGCACGCGGGTGTGAAGACGGATGATTTTGACGTGATCGATCGCGGCGAGATCGGCCATGATCTCGCTCATTCGGCGCGGCGATAGCATCAAGGGATCGCCGCCGGTCAGAATCACCTCCCAGATCTCGCCATGCGCACGGATGTAGTCGATCGCGGCACGATAGGCGCCGTCGGAGAGCGCGTTCTCCTTGCCGGGACCGACCATCTCGCGGCGGAAACAGAAACGGCAGTAGACCGCGCAGACGTGAACGAGCTTGAACAGCACCCGGTCGGGATAGCGGTGCACGATGCCCGTCACCGGCGAATGCGGATGATCACCGATCGGATCGGCATTCTCGCCCGGCCGCATCTCGAGCTCCGCGGCCGTCGGAACGAACTGGCGCGCGATGGGATCGTCGGGATCGGAGCTATCGATCAGCTCGACCAGCGCCGGCGTGATCGCGACCGCGTAGCGCGCGGCGACCCGCTCAAGCGCCGGCAGCGCCGTAGCAGGCGCGAGGTCCGCCGCGACAAGTTCGGCCGGCTCGCGTAACGTCCGTGCAAGATTGGTCTTCGTCATGTCTCACCCGCAGGCGGTGTCCACACCACCTGATCAATCCGTGTTGCACCGCTCGCCAGCATCACCAGGCGGTCGAACCCGAGGGCAACGCCGCTCGCGTCAGGCATCTGGGCGACAGCAGCCAAAAAATCTTCGTCCAGCGGATAGGCCTCGCCGTAGCGGCGCTGCTTCTCCGCCATGGATTCGGTGAAGCGCTTGCGCTGCTCCGCGGCGTCGGTCAATTCGCCAAAGCCGTTGGCGAGCTCGACGCCGCAGGCATAGACCTCGAAGCGCTCCGCGACCCTGGGATCGTCGGCCTTCACCCGCGCCAGCGCCGCCTCGGGAGATGGGTATTCGAACAGAATGGTCAAACGTCCCTGCCCCAGATGCGGCTCCACGTGCTCGACCAGGACCTTGCTGAAGATGTCCGACCAGGTGTCGTCCTCGGCCACGCGAACCTTGCCAGCGGCCGCCCGGGCGAGCGCGGCACGGTTACCCTCGGCGCCCGCGATTGTCGACAGCAGGTCGATCCCCGCGTGGCGCTCGAAGGCGCCTGCCACGGTCAGCAGCTCCGGCTCAGCGAAAGGGTCGGCGGTCCGGCCCCGGAAGGCAAAGGTCCCGATTCCCGTCGCCTGCGCAGCGCGGGCAATGACCACAACCGTATCAGCCATGATGGCGTCGTAGGGGGCACCGGCCCGATACCATTCCAGCATGGTGAATTCGGGCAGATGCAGGTCGCCGCGTTCGCGGTCACGGAACACCCGGGCAAATTCGAAAATCTGCTCCTCGCCGGCGGCCAGCAGCTTCTTGCAGGCGAATTCGGGCGAAGTCCGCAAATATCGGCTGGCCCGGCTGCCATCGGGCCGGATGATCTCGGTCCGGGGGGCATGCAGGTGGGTCTCGTTGCCCGGGGAGACCTGGAGAATGGAGGTTTCGACCTCGACAAAGCCCTGCTCGGCGAAAAAGCCCCGTAAGGCTCCGGTAATGGCCCCCCTCGCCTGGAGGAACGGCCGCCGGTCGAGATGCCGGCTGGGTGTCCAGAACGGCGAAATCGGCTTGTCCCCAGCCATTAACCGACCGCCCCGCAGGTCAGCAAAGTGCTGGCATCCAACGGCAAAATCAGTATGTTGCGGCCCGAAACGGGCGCCGAGGTCCGATTTGAGGCCCCAAGTCCCCCATCGATTTGACCACGTCCTGGCCGGAGCCGGGCCAAGCAAGCAGGAAATATAGCTTTGAGAGTCATCGCCAGTTCTATTCGCAAGGGCAACGTGATCGAGCAAGACGGCAAGCTTTATGTCGTCGTGAGCGCCGAGAACATCCATCCCGGCAAGGGCACGCCGGTCAGCCAGATCGAAATGCGCCGAATCTCGGACGGGGTAAAGATCTCCGAGCGCTACAAGACCACCGACCAGGTCGAAAAGGCCACGATCGAAGAGCGCAACTACACCTTCCTGTATGAAGATGGCGACGGCTTCCACTTCATGAACCCCGAGACCTACGATCAGGTCCAGGTCCCCAAGGACGTCGTCGGCGACGCCGCCGCCTATCTTCAGCCGGACATGACCGTCAAGCTGTCGTTGCACGACGTCAACGTTGTCTCGCTCGCGCTGCCGCAGCGCGTGACGCTGGAAGTCGTCGAGACCGAGCCGGTGACCAAGGGCCAGACCGCCTCGTCGTCCTACAAGCCCGCGGTGCTCTCCAACGGCGTCCGCACGACCGTGCCGCCGCACATCTCGGTCGGCACCCGCATCGTGGTGATGACCGAAGACGGCTCCTACTCCGAGCGCGCAAAGGACTAAGCGAGGATCGAAACAAGTGCCGCCGGGGGGCGAGACAGTGGTTGGGAAGAGTTTCCGCTTCGTCTCGCTGCTTCTGGCGTCGCTCTCGCTCCTCACCGCCACGCCGGGCACCGCGGACGAGATCCGCAGCCCGTCGCTCACGGCCCTGCGCGTCGATTGGCGCGCGGCGCTTGACCAGTTCCGCACCGAGATCAACAGCCGACCACTGATCGCGGGCGATTTCATCTTCGTGCCGCGACGTTCGGTCTCGCGCTACGACCCTCGCGCCACGCCTGCGCTGGTGCAGCTCAACGCGGTCTCCTCGCAATTCTTCACCGGCATTGCCCGCAGCTCGGTTCCCGTGCTGCTGCCGTTCGATGCGGTCGCCTATCTCGAGGCGCAGCGCAACGGCGCGCCGGGCACGCCACTCGCGCTGTCGCGCTACCAGGCTGATTTCAATCCCGTCGACATGTTCGACGCCGGCCCTGCCGGCTACAGTGCGACGTTCTCACTCGAGCCCGGCGCCGGCGAGGGCATGCCCTCACGCACCTTCGCAAAGCCGGTCGAGGTCCAGATCACCGGCTCGGCGCTCGTTTACGACATCGCCGATCCCGCCAGCGGCAAGGGCGAGCCGGTCAAACCGCTTGCTACCATCTTTCCGGACCTGCGCAAGTTCATCCGCGAAGGCTATGTGCGCTACGCCTTCACGCGGTTCGGCGTCGCCTATGTGGTGTCGATCCCGTGCCTGGACAGCATCGCAAAGCCGCGGCGGCTTGCCTGTAAGGAGGCCTATCCCGTCGCCGAGCGATTCCTGAAGGCGCTGCGCGTCGCCGGCGGACAGCGCATGCGGCCCCTGATGGACGTTGCGTCCTACGTGACCGAACGTCCCGTCCCACGTTCGACGGATTTCAGCTACCGCCCAAGCGGCGACATCATCCCGAACACCGGCTATCGCAAACAGGGCGGCCATCCTGATGCGATGGCCTACGCACAGATCCGCTTCCCGCTCGAGAAGGCGCCGGCCTTCGTGCATTCGCAATCCTACGCCAAGCGCGACAAGGACGACGGGCCGACCGCCTATCCCTGGCGCGACAATTTCTGCGAGTCGCGCAGCTTCGAGGTCTGGCAGTGCGGTGGCGGCTACGGCCACCAGGGCGAGGACATCCGCGCCGCCAATTGCCCCTCGTCCGACGACAGCCACGAACCCTGCGATCCCAAGCAACGCGGGGTCGTTGCCGTGCGCGACGCCGTGGTGATCCGTGCGCCCAAGGACCAGGCGGTCACCCTCGAAGTGAACAGCCGCACCGAGCGCATCCGCTTCCGCTACATGCACATGAACCCGCAGGCCCTGAACGCCGACGGGGTGCTCAATGGCCGCATCGTCAGCGAAGGCGAAAAGATAGGCGTGATCTCCAATTTTCTTGACCATCCCGCGGGCACGTCGATGCATCTCCATTTCGACATCCAGGTGTTCACGCGCGATGGCTGGATCTGGGTCAGCCCCTACGTCACGCTGGTCTCGGCCTATGAGCGCCTGATCCGCGCCCGCGGCCGCGAGATCGGCCCGGAGATCGCAGGCACCCCGCAGCCTGTCGCACACGCGGCGCCCGAGGACGTGGTGAAGCCCGATCTGCGCGAGGGGACCAGCAGCGAGGAAAACTGATCCGCGGCCCGCGCCGCCAGCGGCTCCCCTTCGACCTTCGATTACAGCCAAATGACAGCGCTTCGGGTCTGGCTGGCCCTGGTCCGCCCAAGGCCTGACCTTCACTGGCCCCGGAATTGCTTTGCTTCCGGCAGGCAATCAGGATGAAGGGAAACACATGCGTCGTCTCACAATTGCGGCCGTTCTGGCGACAGCGCTCATCGTGCCGCTTCATGCGCAGGAATTGAGTGGCACGCTGAAAAAGATCAAGGATTCCGGCGCCATCACCCTCGGGATACGCGACAGCGCCGTGCCCTTCAGCTACATCGACGACAAGCAGAAGATCGTCGGCTACGCCGTCGACATTTGCATGAAGATCGTCGACGAGATCAAAACCGAGCTCAAGCTGGACAAGCTCGAAGTCAATGAGACGATCGTCACCTCATCCACCCGCATTCCGCTAATGGCGAACGGCACCGTCGATCTTGAATGCGGATCGACCACCAACAACGCCGACCGCCAGAAGCAGGTGTGGTTCACCAACACCCATTTCCTCACGGCGAGCCGTTTCGTGTCCAAGAAAGCGCTGAAGCTCGACCAGGTCGATGACCTCAAGGGCAAAGCCGTCGTCTCGGTCGCCGGCACGACCAACATCAACCAGCTCACCAAGGCCAATGTGGCCCGATCGCTCGGCATCACCATTATGAGCGCCAAGGATGTCCCAGAGGCTTTCCTGATGGTCGAAACCGACCGCGCGCAGGCCTTCGTCATGGATGACATCCAGCTTGCGGCCATGATCGCTTCCTCGAAGGATCCGTCGCTCTACGCCATCAGCAACGGCGCGTTCTCCGATCCGGAACCCTATGGCATCATGCTGCGCAAGGATGACACGCCCTTTAAAACGGTGGTGGATCGGGCGACCGCCAAGCTCTACCAAAGCCCCGAGATCGAAAAGATCTACAACAAATGGTTCAACGAGCCAGTGCCACCACGCGGCCTGAACTTCCACGTTCCAATGCCGGCCGCGCTGAAGAAGTCGTTCGAGCACCCGTCTGACAATCCCGATCCCGCCTCATACGCGGGCTGAGGGCAAATTGGGCTGCGTGGCTCCGGGTGAAGCATTAGGCATCATCCGAGCTGCGGATCAGTCCAGATATGTCGTCAGCGGCGCGCCCTCATCGGCTACGAACACGGCGATCAGTTCAGCCGGCTCCGCGATGCTGGCATTGGCCGAGACCAGATGCGTGGCGCCCGGCGGTTCGAAGAAGGACTGGCCGACGCCAAACGTCTCGACCGAACCGCCTCCAAGCTGCGAGCGGATCTCGCCCTTGGTAATATAAGCGGTCACCGAGCCGGCATGGCGGTGCGGCCGCGAAAACCCGCCCGGACCGTAGAATACGCGCACGATGGTGACACGCTTTCCCGGAACGTTGGGCAACGCGTAGGACCCGATCGGCTCCACCTTGTCGAGCGGCGAGCTCTCCGTCGCGGCGGCGCAGAGCGGCGCGAGTGCGCCCGATACCGTATCCATCGTGACCGGCAGTACTCTGCCAATCGCGAGCGCACAGGCAAGCCCGCCGACCACCGCCAGCCCCATCGAACGCAATGGCACGGGACGGTGCATGGTGGCCAGGTTCAGTGCAGTCATGACAACCTCCCCTCGCTCATTCAGGACGCCGCGGCATTAGCCGCGATCGGCCGCTTCGCTGGCGTCCATTGAAAGGCGGCGCCAAACCGGTTCCAGACATTGATCGACGCAATTGCCGATGTCAGGTACATCAGTTCGGTCTCGGAGAACTCGCGCTGCACTTCGGCATATACCTCGTCGCCAAAGCCGCCGGGCAGCAGGGTCAGAGCCTCGGCCCAAGCCAGCGCAGCGCGCTCGCGCGCCGAATAGATCGGCGCCTCGCGCCAGACGGCGACGAGATGCAGCTTGTCGACCGGCACCCCAAGCCGCTCCGAGAGCAGGACATGATGCTGCACGCAGAAGGCGCAGCCGTTGATCTGCGAGGCACGCAGCTTCACGAGCTCGAGCAGCTGCTTGTCGAGCCCGGCCTTGGCCGCGACCTGGCCCAGAGCCAGCACCAGATCATACGCATCCGGCGCAGTTCTCTTGAAATCCTCATATTCGCTGCGGGCGTGTGACATTGCCGTTCACCTCGTGCTATTATAAGACCGCTTACATATTATAAGGGCTCTTATATCATGCGCAAGCCGGCCGGCATCACGAAATCGAAACCGGCGCAGAGGGCCTCCAGTGGGGGCGCTGCGGTGCACGTCCCCGCCCCCGGCGAGGGCAAGCGAGGCGAGCAAGGCTATCTCGGCTATCTTCTGCGTCAGGCCCACGCCGCGGTCCGGCTAAAGATGGAACGCTCGCTGGCCGATCTCGGCGTAACCTCGCCGCAATTCGCCGTACTGACCATGCTGAATGCCTATCCGGGACTGTCAGGGGCCGACGTTGCCCGCCTCACCTTCCTGACGCCGCAGACCGTCGGCGTGATCATCCGCAACCTCGAGCGCGACGGTGCGATCGTGATGACGCCGCATCCCGTCCACGGCCGCATCCAGCAATGGACGCTGACGCCGCGCGGATCGACACTGCTGAAGGCCTGCAGGGAACGCGTGATCGAGTTGGAGAAGCGGCTGGCCAGTGGCCTCGATGCCAAGGCGGAGGCAAGCATTCGCCGCTGGCTCGCCAATGTCGCGAGGGAGTTGCAAGAGGACTAGGCAGAGTTAATCGCCGCCTCCTCCGTCGCCGCCATCGCACCCGCTGGCATCGAAGAAGTCGCCGCCCGCGGAGCCGTCACCCTGAATGCCGCGGCCAAAGTTCTCTGCGATGATCCCCAGGACCACCACGAGCAGCCCGGCGCCAAACGGCCAGGGATTGGCTCGGATGATATCGAACAGCTCGCGCATCGGCGCATTCTGCCCAGACGTAAGCAAACCGAGCGTAAAGCGACGCGCTCAAAAATGTGGATATCCCGCCCCGGCGCCGATGCGGCCTACTCGCCTTTCAACACTTTCTTAACTTCGCCGTCGGACCAGCTTTCGCCCGCGGCGATCACGCGGACGCGGCTATGATCGGTGCCGTTGACCAGCACATGTGAACTCACGCGGCTGCTGCTCGGCTCCAGGTGCAAGTTTGTTTCCGGTTTCCAGCTCAGTGTCGTCGCGAGATCGCCGGGGAAAATCTGCCAACACGATCCGTCGTCGAGTTCGACGATATGGCTTTCCGCATGCGCATGTATCTTCATTCCACCCCAAAGTCTCGTTGAAGAGGTTGGCCCCGGCGATCGGCCGGGGCCCTGCGCCGTCAATCGTTGTCGTGATGAATCACGGTCTTGCTACGGTTGCCGAACTCATCTTCCTTCTTGATGACAGTGGTGCGATCGGCGGGCTCTCGCTCCTTGATGACGGTGGTCCGATCACGATCGCGATCGCGGTCACGATATTCGTGGGACTCGCCGACCGTCACACCTGCGCCGACCGGCCCAACGTGAACGCCGACGTCATCCGCGAACGCAGGAGCCGCGATGGCCGTCACCATGGCGGCGGCAAACAGATATTTCCTCATCATGTCCTCCTCAATTGTGGTGCGAAAGGAATGCGGGAATGCGACATTTTGTTCCGGGGGAACGCGCTATTCCCGGCGTTCTGGAACCGGCTCGCAGGAGCTCGGTTTCCCGCTACAATGGCGCCATGAAACAAGCTGATTCCTCGACCATTCGCATCGCCCGCCGCGCCCTGCTCAGATCCGCATTCGGCGCAGCCACGCTGATCGCAACTCCGGCGCACGTCCTTGCCTCGCCCCCGGGCTTCGACGAATGGCGCGAAGAATTTCGCGCGCGCGCCATGGCGAAGGGCATTACGCCCGCGACCTGGCAGCGCGCGATGGCGCGGGTCGAGCCCGACATGAGCGTGTTCAAGCAGATGCGCAACCAACCGGAGTTTCACGAGCAGGTCTGGCAATACATCAACCGCCGCGTCTCCGATTGGCGCATCATCAACGGCAAGATCGCGCTCAAGAACAATGAAGCGTTGTTCGCGCGCATCGAGCGCGATTTCGGCGTCGAGCGCGGCACATTGCTGGCGCTGTGGGGCGTCGAATCCGCTTACGGTGATCCGCTGGTGCAACAGAACCACATGACGCCGGTGTTTCCCTCGCTCGCCGCGCTGGCCTGGAACGAGCCGCGGCGAAAGGCCTATTGGGAGGCCGAGCTGATCAATGCGCTGCGCATTGTCGACAAGGGCTGGAGCACGCCCGAGGAAATGCGTGGCTCATGGGCCGGTGCGATGGGGAATTCGCAATGGATGCCGGAGGTCTGGCTCAATGTCGGCATCGACTATGACGGCGACGGCAAAGTCTCGCCGTTCGGCAAGCCCGACGACGCGCTGGGATCGACCGCAAAATATCTCGTCAATCGCGGCAAGTGGCGCCGCGGCGAGCATTGGGGCTATGAGGTGCGGGCGTCCAGCGAGATGAGCGGCAGCCGCACCTATGCGGCGTGGCAGGCGGCAGGCGTCGCCCGCGTCGATGGCCAGCCGTTTCCACAGCCGAGTGCCTCCGCGCAGATGTGGACGCCTGTTGCGGGCGGACCAACGTTCCTGCTGGGGCCCAACTTCTACTCGGTGAAGAGCTACAACCCTTCCATGAACTATGCGCTGGCGATCTGCCATCTTGGCGATCGTTGCCTGGGCGCGCCGCCCTTTATCCAGCCCTTCCCTGGGTCTGAGCGCATCTTGACGCTCGCCGAGGTGCAGGAGATGCAGACTCGGCTGACCAAGGCCGGTTTCGATACCGGCGGCACCGACGGCCGCGTCGGCAACGACACGATGAAGGCGATCAAGGATTTTCAGCTGCGTGCCGGCATCACGCCCGCCGATGGGTATGGCGGGCTGAAGGTGCTGGCGAAGCTGCGGCAAGGACTGTAGTCGTAGACGGCCTCAGTGCCGGTACTGCGGCTCTTCGGCGTCGAGCTGCCGACGGATTGCAGCGAGATGGAGCCGTGCGGATTCGGAATCGCCTTCGCGCATCTGCTTGTAGGTCGCGGCCGCAATCGCGGGATCGACCGGCAGCACCTTGCGCCCGGTCGACATCGCCAGCACCTGCACCTCGGCGGCGCGTTCGAGGTAATAGAGATCGTCCCAGGCTTCCGCAATGGTCGGCGCCAGCACCATCACGCCGTGATGCTTCATGAAGATGATATCGGCGTCACCTACGGCGGACGCGATGCGCGCGCCCTCGCGGCTGTCGAGCGCGAGGCCGTTGTAGTCACGGTCGACCGCCGTGCGGCCGTAAAATTTCAGCGCGGTCTGGCCGGCCCAGATCAACGGATCGCCCTCGGTCATCGACAAGGCGGTGGCATAGGGCATGTGGGTGTGGAAGGCGACCTTGGCGCGCGGCAAGCGCTTGTGCATCTCGGCGTGGATGTAGAACGCCGTCGCCTCGGGCTCACCGTCACCGTCGAGCACATGGCCGTGGAAATCGCAGATCAGGAGCTTTGACGCCGTCAGCTCGCGGAAGGCATAGCCGTAGGGGTTGACCAGGAAGAGATCGTCATGGCCAGGCACGACAGCCGAGAAATGGTTGCAGATGCCCTCCTCGAAGCCGTTGCGTGCAGCCATGCGGAAGCAAGCGGCAAGGTCCTCGCGCGCGGTGCGGATCGCATCGGTCGCAAGATCCGGCCGGTTCGAGCGGACCGGTGCGGGTGAGGAAGCGTGAAGGCTGTGCGCCATGGCGAAGGAGACCTCTTTCGGGCAATAGACGACTGCGTTCTACAGGGCCCACGCCCGCGCGTCAGCCCCTGCGACCGCCGCCCTGCCCTGCGCGTCTCACGCCCGCCGCGGCACCCCGCCGGCATTCATGCCACCATCGATGACGAGCTCACTGCCGGTAACATAGCGCGAGGCGTCCGAGGCCAGATACAACACGCCCGAGGCAATCTCCGCGGCCTGGCCGGCGCGGCCGAGCGGCGTTGCGACCTTGGCACGCTCCTCTGGATCGATCGGCGCGTTCTGGCCTGCGCCGGCAGCACCGGTCGGGATCTTGCCCCAGATCGGCGTGTCGATGATCCCTGGGTGGACGGAGTTGACGCGAATACCGTCGCCGGCCGCGGCGCACTCCATCGCGATCGATTTCGCGAACAGCCGCACGCCGCCTTTGGTCGCCGAATAGGCCGAGAGCCCCGGCGCGCCGCGCAGTCCCGCGAGCGAGGACATCATGACGATCGAGCCGCCGCCATGCTGGCGCATCAAGGGCAGGCAATGCTTGACCGAGAGAAAGACGCCGTCGAGATTGATCGCGTTCTGCTTGCGCCAATCAGAGAGCGACATGTCGACGATCGAAGGCACGGCAATGCCGATGCCGGCGTTGGAAACCAGGATGTCGAGGCGGCCGTATCGCTTGGCGATCTCGGCTGTGATCTCGATCCAGCGCTCCTCGCTGGTGACGTCCTGCTCGAGAAAGATTGCCTTGCCGCCAGCCTTCGTTACGCGCTTGGCGAGTTCGGGCCCGCGCAGCTCATCGATATCGGTGATGACGACCGCCGCGCCTTCGCGCGCAAATAATTCGACGATCGCCTCGCCAATTCCGGAGGCGCCGCCCGTCACCAGTGCGACCTTGCCCTCAACCTGCCCTGCCATGTTCACTCCCTTTCTTTTTGTTGTTTGAGTTTCTTGTCTGAGACGATTCTTTTGCGCATGATCTTGTCGGAAAACCGCTGCGCACTTTTCCGGATCATGCGCTACCTAATCACGGAAGGCCCCTGATCCGGAAGTGCGATATCGATGACCCGAAACTGCACGCGCTCGGCGCCCTGGTAGCGATCGACCGACAGCGATCCCGCGACATGGAGTTGCTGGCCGCGATTGGCGAGAAGCGCATTGCCGAGCTTTTGCCCGACCGAACGGAACGCGATGCCGTTGACGATGGCGCCGTCGCCGGACTTGAAGCGCAGGCGCAAATGCGCCTGCCCGACCTCGTCGGCAAACACCAGCTGATGTGCCGGCAGCGCCAGCACGGGCTCCGGATTGCCGCTGCCGAAGGGCCCTGCGCGATTGAGCGTGGTCGCAAGCTCCGTCGTCACCGCGCGCGCCGAGACCGCGCCGTCGATATAAAGTTCGTTGACGTGGCGCGCCTCGGCGACGTCCTGTGCCAGCGCGTTCTCCAGATACGCGCGGAATTCGGCGAGCTTCTCCTTCCGCAGCGTAACGCCCGCCGCCATGGCATGGCCGCCGCCCTTGAGCAGAACGCCATCAGCGACCGCCTGCCGCACCGCCTTGCCGAGATCGACGCCGGCGATCGAGCGGCCCGAGCCGGTGCCGATGCCGCCGGGCTCGAGCGCAATCGCGAAAGCCGGCCGCGAAAACTTCTCCTTCAGGCGGGAGGCGACGAGGCCGACCACGCCGGGATGCCAGCCTTCGGACGCGGTGACGATGACGCTGAGCTTGTCCTCGAGACCGATCGAGGCCAGCGCCTCGGCTTCGGCCTGCGCTTCGGCCGCCTGCTCGATCACACGGCGCTCGCTGTTGAGGCGATCGAGCTCGGCAGCGATCCGCGCGGCCTCGACGCTGTCGCCTTCCAGCAAGAGCCGCACGCCGAGATCGGCGCGGCCGATGCGGCCGCCGGCGTTGACGCGCGGGCCCAGCATGAATCCGAGATGCCAGGCCTCCGGCGGGCCATTGAGCCGCGCCACGTCCATCAGCGCGGTGTGGCCGACATGGTCGCGCCGCCGCATCGCGATAAGCCCTTTCGCGACGAAGGCACGGTTCAGGCCGATCAATGGCGCGACGTCCGCGACCGTGCCGAGCGCGACGTGATGCAGCATGCCGAGCAGATCGGGCTCGGGCATCTCCGCGCTCCAGAACCCGCGCTGGCGCAGCTCCCTGTTGACCGCGACCAGCGTCACCAGCACGAGGCCGACGGCCGCAAGGTGGCCGAGGCCCGAGAGATCGTCGAGCCGGTTCGGATTGACCAGCGCATCGACCTCGGGGAGCACATCGCCGGCCTGGTGATGGTCGATCACGACCACGGACTGGCCGAGCCGTTTCGCCTCCGCCAGCGGCTCGATGCTGGTGGTGCCGCAATCGACGGTGACGAGCAGCGTGGCGCCCTTGGCCGAAAGTCCGCGCACGGCTTCGACGTTGGGGCCATAGCCCTCGAAGATGCGGTCGGGAATATGGATCAGCGGATCGAGCCCGCAATGGCGCAAGTGCCAGGCCAGCAGCGCTGCCGAGGTCGCGCCGTCGACATCGTAGTCGCCGAAGATCGCAACCTGTTCGCCCTTCTCCGCCGCATCCGCGATGCGCTTGGCGGCGGCTTCCATCTCCGTCACCGTGAACGGATCGGGCATCAGCTTCCGGATGGTCGGATCGAGGAAGTCGGGCACGGCGTCGATATCGACGCCGCGGCCGGCCAGCACCCGCGCCAGCAATTCCGGCAGCTGGTGGCGTTGCACAATGGCGAGCGCCGTGGCGGCACCGCGGGCATCAAGCCGGCTCCGCCAGAGCTTGTCGGTGAGCGAACGCGCCACGCCCAGGAACGCCTGGGGCATTTCGACGGGTAAGGCGGTGGCGGGCGGCGTCATGATGCGGGGGGTTCGAGTGGGCCGAGCATAGTCGGCGGCGGATTGGCCGCGTCCGACCGGGGGATTCGGCGGCAATCCACGGCCATTTGCAATGTCAGCGGCCCACAAAGCGGTGGATTGCTGACATGCCCTGCCGACTGGCTATCATTTAGGCATTCCGCAAAACAGCAAATTAAGCAGGCGTTAGGCGGAATCTTCGAAAAAGAGTCTTATTCGATCTGTATGCATTGTTCCGGGTTCATTGCAGATCAGGCCTCATTGCCAAGGGAAGCCCCCGATGTCTGCTGCGCTGGGTCTGGAAACCAAGCCTGATACCACCGACCCCACCGATGACGATTCCGACATCTCCGCGCTGATCAATCGCCTGACCGCGGAGGTCAACCAGATCGCGGTCGACAAGACCAAGTCGATCCAGCAGATCACCAACCAGATGAAGATGCTGGCGCTGAACGCGCTGATCGAGAGTTCCCGCGCGGGGGCACAAGGTGCGGGCTTCGCGGTGGTGGCCCAGGAGGTGCGCGGCGTCGGCCAGCAGGTCGAGACCATCGCCCGCGAGCTCGAGACCCAGCTGACCAAACGGACCGGTGACCTCGTCTCCTCGATCGAGCGCATGAGCCAGCGCTCGCGTGGCGAGCGCATGATGGATCTGTCGCTGAATGCCGTGGAGCTGATCGACCGCAATCTCTATGAGCGCACCTGCGACGTGCGCTGGTGGGCGACCGATTCCGCCGTGGTGGACTGCGCCGCCTCGCCGGCGCCGGCGGCGGTCAGCTATGCCTCGCAGCGGCTCGGCGTCATCCTCGGGGCCTACACCGTCTATCTCGACCTCTGGCTCTGCGATCTCGACGGCAACGTGATCGCCAACGGCCGCGCCGACCGCTTTCGCGTCGTCGGCCAGAACGTCGCCCACACCAAATGGTTTCGCGAGGCGAAGAGCTTGCGCTCCGGCGACGACTACGTCGCCGGTGACATCGAGAACCAGGCACTGCTAGGCAACGCCCAGGTTGCGACCTATTGCGCCAGCGTCCGCGCCGGCGGCCAGGCCAACGGCGCGCCGATCGGCGTGCTCGCCATCCATTTCGACTGGGAGCCGCAGGCGCGCGCCATCGTGCAGGGCGTGCGCGTCGGCGACAGCGACAAGGCGCGCGTGCTGCTGGTCGATTCGAATTTCCGCGTCATCGCCGCCTCCGACGGCCAGGGCATCCTCAGCGAGCGGATCTCGCTGTCGCTCAACGGCCAGCGCTCCGGCTTCTACCAGGACCGGACGGGCACGATGATCGCCTTCCATGCGACGCCGGGCTACGAGACCTATCGCGGGCTCGGCTGGTACGGGGTGATCGTCTGCGGCGCGTAACGCCGGGGCCACTCCCCAGAGGGCGAAAACAACCCCATGCACAGTAGCGGGTGGGCTGTTTTCTCAAGGATTTTACGCCCCGCCCCCGTCATGCGCCGCCCTCCCCGAATACGACAGGCGTACCTTTCGCGACGCTGGCTGCGACGCGTTCAGCGTCCCAATTGGTCAGCCGCACGCAGCCGTGCGACTGTCCCTTGGAGATGTTTTGCGGCGACGGCGTGCCATGGATGCCGTAGCCGTCGGCGGACAAATTGATCCACATCGTGCCGACCGGATTGTTCGGGCCGGGCCCGATCTTGAAGGGTTTGCGAGCATGCACGCCCTTGAAATGATAGGCGGGATTGTAGCGGTAGGTGGGGTTTGGATCGATCTCGGTGACCTTCAGCGTGCCGGAAGGCGACGGCTTTTCTTCGCTGCCGACGCTCGCGGGGTAGAATCCGATCAGCGCATTCGCCTTGTCGAACAGTTTGACGGTTTGCCTGACCTTGTCGATCTCCACCCTGTCGGCCTTGGCAGGTGCGACGCCCGCCCCGTCACTGGTATCGACGACGGCAATGGTTTCGCCGGCGTGGTCGAAATGGCGGCCGGGGTTCAGCATCGCCAGCAGCTGCTCGCTCATGTGAAACTTCTCGGCCAATTCCTCGCGTGGGCTGGTGTAGCCCAGCTTCGGAATGTCTTTCATGTCTTCCATCTTGGCGGGAAGCTTGCGCAGGAAGGGTCCCGCGACGTCCTTGTCAGTAATGGTGTAGGTGGTCGTCGGCGGCCGATCGTCTGCCTGCAGAGCCTTCCAGACATCATCCGTCAGTTCATCCGACGCAGGCAATTGCCGCGCTTCCGCGTAGGCGCGCAGCGCCTTCCTGGCGTTCTCTCCGAACTTGCCGTCAATCTCACCGGGCGAGAAGTGGGCCCGGTCGAGCAGAACCTGGAGCCGCACGCCTGCCGGGCTCGGCTTGTCGTTCGAGAGGGTCTTCTTCGAAGGCTGAGCGGAGGCAATGGCGGTGGGATCCATCCCGGCGGCGCGCGTCGGCGTCGCCGCCAGGGCCAGCAGAGTGGCCGCAAATGCGATCTGCACGGCCGCGCGCAGCGGCCTCGCCTCGACCATGGTCCAGCTCCGACGT
The DNA here is from genome assembly GCF_014529705.1 of Bradyrhizobium campsiandrae. Taxonomy (GTDB): domain Bacteria; phylum Pseudomonadota; class Alphaproteobacteria; order Rhizobiales; family Xanthobacteraceae; genus Bradyrhizobium; species Bradyrhizobium campsiandrae. Next base: position 32,994 of record NZ_JAANIH010000051.1, on the reverse strand, counting down.
GGGCAGGTTCGTCGCGTTGGCAACGCGGCTCGGCGCTGGAAGTTTCCGGTTTTTCCTGATGGGCGAAAGGCAGCCGACTACCAGACGGCGCGCCGCGCGGCCATCTCCGCCGCGAGCAGCACCGCAGCGCGACTGGCGCCAATCGAAGCGATCCCTTGCCCTGCGATATCGTAGGCGGTGCCGTGCGCCGGCGTGCAGATCGGGAACGGGAAGCCACCGAGCAAGGTGACGCCGCGATCGAACCCCATCAGCTTCATCGCAATCTGCCCCTGGTCGTGATACATGGTCAGCACCGCATCGAAGGCACCGGCCTTGGCGCGCAGGAACACGGTGTCGGCGGGAAACGGGCCGTCCACGGCAATGCCGTCTCGCTTGCCAGCTTCGACGACGGGAGCGATGACGTCGATCTCCTCGCGGCCGAAATTGCCACCATCACCGGCGTGGGGATTGAGGCCTGCCACCGCAATGCGAGGCCGCGCAAAGCCCGCTTTGCGCATGCAGGCATCGGTCAGCATGAGCGCGCGCTGGATGCGCTCGCCGGACAGTTTTGCAGCGACGTCCCGCAGCGGAATGTGCGAGGTCACCCGCGCGTTCCAGAGTTCTCCGAGCACGTTGAACTCACTGGCCGGCGTCCTCAGTCCCGCGACCTCCGCGGAAAATGCAATCTCATCGTCATAGTCGGCGCGCGCCAGGCGCATCGCCTGCTTGTTGAAAGGCGTGAAGCAGACGGCATCGACGCGCCGGTCGCGTGCGAGCTCGAGCGCGTTCCCATAGTTCGTCAGGGCGAACTTGCCGCCGGCGAGGCTTGCAGTCTTCGGTTCGACGTCCCTGGGATCGAGATGGCCGAGATCGAGGAACAGCGCATCGCCCTGCGCTGCGTGGAAGTCGGCGCCCTGCTCCACCCTCGTCAGTCCCGGCGCGACGCCGGCGACACGTGCTCCCTCGCCGAAAATACGGCGGTCGCCGATCACGACCAGGCGGCACCGCGCACGGATCTCGTCGAGCGCCACAAGCTTTGCGGTCAGCTCGGGGCTGATGCCGGCGGGGTCTCCCATCGCCAGCGCAATGAGCGGCTTTGCGGTCATATGATCACCTTTTCCTGGGCTGGCGTCTCGGTGGCCGGCGCGGCGTTCTTGCGGAAGGGGCGCGCCAGCTGCAACACCAGCGGAAGCAGCAGCAGCGCGATTCCAGCGACCACGAGGCACGTCACCAATTTGTTGGCAAAGAAGATGCCGAGCGATCCTTTCGACATCAGCATCGATTGCCGGAACGCATCCTCGGCCTTGTCGCCGATCACGATCGCGAGCACCAGCGGCGCCAGCGGATAGAACAGCTTCTTGAAGAGATAGCCGACGATGCCGAAGCCGAGCATTATGACGACGTCGAGATAGGAGTTCGAGACCGAATAGGCGCCGACGACGCAGATGATCACGATCAGCGGTGCGATGACCACGAAGGGAATCCGCATCAGGGCGGCGAAGACAGGAACGGTCAGCAGCACCAGCGCGACCGCGACGATATTGCCCACATACATCGAGGCGATCAGGCCCCAGACGAAGTCTTTCTGGTCGACGAACAGCATCGGTCCGGGATTGAGGCCCCAGATCATCAGCCCGCCCATCATGACGGCAGCGGTCGCGGAGCCGGGAATGCCGAGCGAGAGCATCGGCAGCAATGCGCTGGTCCCGGCAGCGTGATCGGCCGTCTCCGGTGAGATGATGCCTTCGACCTCACCCGTGCCGAAATAGCGGCCGCGGCGCGAAAAGCGGCGCGCGATGCCATAGCTCATGAAGGACGCCGCGGTCGGGCCGCCCGGCGTGATCCCCATCCAGCAACCGATCGCCGCGCTTCGCAGCAGCGCAACGCCATGGCGCGGCAGGCGGCCGACCGCGCGGAACACCTCGCGCCAGTCGATCTTCGACGACACGGCACGGGCGTGAAACTCCTCCTCGACCGCAACCAGCAGCTCGCCGATGCCGAACAGGCCCATGACAGCGACGACGAAATTGACGCCCTTGACCAGCTCGTCGATCCCCATGGTGAGGCGGACGCTGCCGGAGACGGTATCGATGCCGATCGCCGCGATGGCAAAGCCGATCGCGAGCGCCACCACGGTCTTGATCGGCGCCGCACCGCCCATGCCGACAAAGCTCGCGAAGGCCAGGAAATAGACCGCGAAATACTCGGGCGGGCCGAAGGCCAGCGCGACCTGCGCCACCCAGGACGCCAGGAAGGTGATCAGGATGACGCCGACAAGCGCGCCGAACGCGGCCGAGCCGAAGGCGGTGGCAAGCGCCGTGGTCGGCCTTCCGTCGCGCGCCATCGGATAGCCGTCGAAGGTGGTCGCGACCGAGGACGGCTCGCCCGGAATGTTGAACAGGATCGACGTCACCGAGCCGCCGAACAGCGCGCCCCAATACATGCTGGAAAGCAGGATGATCGCCGATACCGGCTGCATGCCGAAGGTCAGCGGCAGCAACAGCGACACCCCGTTCGGTGCGCCCAACCCCGGCAACACGCCGACGAGAATGCCGAGCAGCACGCCTGTCGCCATCAAGGCCAGATGCGGCACGGTGACCGCGATGGTGAAGCCGTGCAGGAGTTCCGAGAGGTTGTCCATCGCGCTCTCCCTCAGAAGCCGAGGGCTGCGGCGAGCGCGCCGTGCGGCAGGCTGACCTGGAACATGCGCTCGAACACCACATAGAGCGCGAGCGCCGTTGCCGCCGCCGTCACCGCTGAATGCAGCAGGGATTGATGCCGGGGGATCGCGAGCACGGCGAAGACGTAAGCTGCGGAGGCGACATACATCCCCAGTAGCGGAATCGCCGCGACGAAGATCGCAGCCGGCACAAACAGGCCCGCCAGCCGCCGCAGTTCAATCGACGTGATAGCGACGGGAACGTTCGCCAGCGAGGCGGTCGGCACGACGCCACGGACCAGATTGTAGAGGCTTCCGGCGACGATGATGACGCCGGTCAGGAACGGAAACGTGCCTGCCTCGACGCCCGCGCTCGACCAGCCGATGCCGTTGTCCAGGCTCTGGACGACGACCGCGACACCGAAGCTGCCGGTGAGGATTGCAGTCGCAAGTTCGAGGGCGCGGCGCGAGATCATGAGAGGCTCCGGTCACGGGCCACATTCAGTGGCCGGTTATCACGCACGCAAGATCCCCGCGTCTGGTGTCGTCCCGGCGAAGGTCGGGACCCATAACCCCAGGGAGAAGTTTGGCGAAGACCCGAAATTAAACCTGCCTCGGTACGACGACTGCCGACCATCGAGAGATCACGCGGTATGGGTCCCGACCTTCGCCGGGACGACGGCGAGCATTGAGGCCCGTGCTGCCTCACTTGACCAGCCAGCCCTGCTCGCTTGCGACCTGCCTGACGTGATCGAGATCCTCCTTGATGAACTTGTCGAACTCGGCGCCGGTCAGGAACGTGTCCACCTGGGAGGTCTTCTCGATGTAGTCCTTCCATTCCGGTGTCGCCTGCACCTTCTTCATGAGGTCGACATAGTAGGCGGCCTGCTCGGGCGAGACCTTGCCGGGCAGCCAGACCGTGCGCGGCTGCTCGTATTGCTTGATGTCGAGGCCCTGCTCGACGCAGGTCGGAACGTCGCTCCAGCCCTCGGTTGCCGTGATCTTTGGACCTTGCGGCAGGTGCTTCGGGCTGAACACGCAGAGCGGGCGCTGCGTGCCGCCGCGCCACTGCCCGAGGCTTTCACTGGGATTGTTGACGTGGGAATCGAGATGCCCGCCGGCGAGCTGCACGGCCGCCTCGGCGCCGCTCTTGAAGGGGATGTAGGTCAGCTTGACGTGGCCGACCTTCTCGATCATGCGGGTCAGCACCTCGTCGGTGTCCTTGGACTGCGCGCCGCCCATCTTGAACTCGCCTGATGCGGCCGCTTTCAGGTAGTCGCCCGCGGTCTTGTAGGGCGCGTCCTGCTTGACCCAGAGCAGGAACTCGTCCTGCGCCATCGCCGCGATCGGGGTGAGATCGGTGTAGTTGAAGGCGACCTTGGAAACGAGCGGCTGCTGCCAGGCGTTCGAGGTGCCGAAGATCACCTTGTAGGGATCGCCGGCGGAAGCCTTGCCGTAGACATAGCCTTCCGCGCCGCTGCCGCCGCCCTTGTTGACGACGACGATCGGCTGCTCGGTCAGCTTGTACTTGGTGATGATGTTCTGCACCGCGCGGGCGAGATTGTCGGTGCCGCCGCCGGGGCCTGCGGTCGCGACGAACTCGATCGGCTTCTGTGGCTGCCAGGCAGCATACGCCGGCGCGCTGCCTGCGAGCACGGCTGCACCGACAGACAACAAGAGAGACATCCCACGCATGATTTCCTCCAACTGATTTTTTCTGTTTTGTTAGATCAGTCGTCTCGACGTCCGCTCAGGCGACGCGTTCCCTGCGCTCCCTTGCTGCCGAAACAATCGCGCCTTCTTGCTCCAGCGCTTCGATTTGCGCCCTGTCGAACCCGTGCTCGGCCAGCACCTCGCGCGTATGCTCGCCATAGACGGGCGCGCCTGATGCGACCTTGCCCGGTGTCTCCGAGAATTTGACAGGCAGGCCGATGGTCTTGACCGGGCCGAGGGTGGAATGCTCGACCTCGACGACCATCTTGCGCGCCAGCGTCTGCGGATCGCTCAGCGCCTCCAGCATGTCGTGGACGGGACCGCAGGGCACGCCCTTCTCGTCGAGCGCTGCGAGCCAATGCGCGCGCGTCCGGGTGCGGAAGCGCTCGCTCAGGACGACTTCGAGCTCCTTCAGATTCGCCATGCGATCGGCGCCTGTGACAAAGCGCGGATCGGCCGCAAGCTCGCTGGCGCCAAGCGCCTCCAGCATCAGCAGCCAGTGTTTCTTGTTGGCGCCGCCGACCACGAGCCAGCCGTCAGAGGCCTCGAAGGCCTGGTACGGCGCATTGAGCGGATGCGCCGAGCCCATCGCACGCGGCGCGGTGCCGGCGGCGAGTGCGATGGTGGATTGCCAATAGGTCTGCACCAGCGCCGCCTCGTAAAGCGAGGTCTCGACCCACTGCCCTTCGCCAGTCTTGAGGCGATGGGTGTAGGCGGCGAGGATGCCCATGCTCGCAAGCAAGCCTGCGGTGATGTCAGACAGCGGCGGGCCGCATTTCACCGGCGGGCCATCAGGACGCTCGCCCGTGAAGCTCATGATGCCGCTCATGGCCTGCGCGACGAGGTCAAAACCGCGGCGGTGCTTGTATGGGCCGGTGCGGCCGAAGCCCGATAGCGAGCAATAGATCAGCGCCGGGAATTTCTTGTGCAGCTCCTCGTAGCCAAACCCTAGGCGTTCCATGGCGCCCGGCGCGAAATTCTCGACCAGCACGTCGGCACCAGCGATCAGCCGCCGCAGCACCTCCTTGCCGCCCTCGGTCTTCAGATCCAGCACGATGCCGCGCTTGTTGCGGTTCATCATCAGGAACGAGGCGGCCTCGTCGCCGATCTTCGGCGGGACCGAATGGCGGGTGTCGTCGCCGCCAGGCGATTTCTCGATCTTGATGACGTCGGCGCCCATGTCGGCGAGCATCAGGGTGCAGGTCGGCCCCGCCATGACATGGGTGAGGTCGATGACCTTGAGGCCGGCGAGCGGACCTGCACGATTTGAGGTGGATTGCGATTGATCGCTTGGCATCGGGGCGTCCTATTGACCGCGCCACTGCGGGGCGCGCTTGCTGAGGAAAGCATCGAGCCCTTCGCGAAAATCCTGGCTCGTGTAGCACATCAGGATGAGGTCTTCGCCCTCGTCCCGGGTCAGCCGCCGCTGCAGGCGGGCGACCGCCTGCTTGGTCGCATTCAGCGTCAGCGGCGCATGGCTGGCAACGAGGCGCGCGACCTCGTCCGCGCGGTTATCGAGCGCGGCGAGGTCCTCGACGACCTCGCCCAGCAGCCCTACGCTCGCCGCTTCCGCGGCGTCGACGAGGCGCGCGGTGAAGATCAGATCCTTGACCCGGGCTGCACCGATCAGCGCGGTGAGACGGCTGACATTGGACATCGACAGGCAATTGCCGAGCGTCCGCGCGATGGGAAAGCCGATCTTGGTACTGCGGGTCCCGATGCGCAGGTCGCAGGCCGCGGCGATACCCGCGCCGCCGCCGGTGCAGAAGCCGTTGATCGCGGCGATGGTCGGCACGCGGCATTGCTCGAGCGTGGTCAGCACCCGATCGATGCGGTTCTCGTAGTCGATGGCGTCCTGCGGCGTCTTGAATTCGCGGAACTGGTTGATGTCGGTGCCCGAGGCGAAGGCCTTGTCGCCGGCCCCGCGAAGCACCAGCACCTTGATGGACCTGTCGTCATTGGCCAACTCGCAAATGGCGGCGAGGCGCTCATACATGGCGAAGGTGAAAGCGTTCCGCGCCTGCGGACGGTTGAAGGTGATCCGCCCGATCCCATCCTTGCATTCAAACACGAGGTCGTCCGCCGCTACGGCCTGGTCCATTTCCGCGATCCCCCGATTGTTTTTTGCATTTTTGAATGCAAAATGCGCAATTTTCAAGATATAATTACCTAACTTTCGTCTACTGTCGCTATTTTGCATTCAAATTTGAGGGCGCCCATGCTGCATGAGGAGGTCGTCGGCCGCATCCGCGACATTCTGCTCGACGGCGAAATCCCGCCGGGCGCGCGAATCCCAGAGCGCGAGCTGTGCGAACGGCTCGAGATTTCACGCACACCGCTGCGCGAGGCGCTCAAGGTGCTGGCCGCCGAGGGCCTGGTGCAGCTCCTGCCGCATCGCGGCTCGCGTGCGGCAAAGCTGACCGACAAGGACATGCGCGACCTGTTCGAGGTCTGCCAGGGCCTCGAAGCGCTGGCGGGCGAGCTCGCCTGCGAGCGCATCAGCGACGCTGGCATCGCTGACATCGCGGCGGCCCACGCCGCGATGGTGCAGCATTATCGCGAAGGCGATCTGATCCAGTATTATCGCGGCAACCGCGCCATTCACGAGGGAATCGTCAACGCGGCCGGCAACCCCGCGCTGTCAGCGCTGTACGCCTCCGTCACCGCGCGCATCCGCCGCGCCCGCTACGTCACGCCGATGACGCCGCAGCGCTGGGCGCTCGCCGTGAAAGAGCACGAGGCGATCCTGAACGCGCTCGAGCGCCGCGACGGCGCCGGCCTCTCCCACATCCTGCGTGCGCATCTGCGCCACAAGCGCGAGGAGGTGCTGCAGGCGGGCTTTGCGGAGACGGAGACGAGCGAGCTCACGCTGAAGATCGCGTGAGGCGGCAGCTCGGTTAGCAGCCGAGCTTGTCGGCGATCCCGCCAAAATCCTTCGCGACGATGTCCCAGGCGCCGGTGGCTTCGAAATCGACTTTCTGGTGCGGCCCATACTCGGTCGGCCGCGCCACGAAGGCGGTCTTCAAGCCGTTCTTCTGCGCGGCGGCGAGATCGCCATTGTGGGCGGCGACCATCATCACTTCACCGGGCTTGAGACAAAGCAGCTTTGCGGCGCCGAGATAGGTTTCGGGATCGGGCTTATAGTGCTCGAACAGTTCGGCCGACATGATGAGGTCCCAGGGCAGGCCGGCGAACTTCGCCATGTTGGTGAGCAGCGCGACGTTGCCGTTCGACAGCGGCGAGATCACGAACTTCGTCTTCAGCCGGGTCAGGCCGGCGACGCTGTCGGGCCAGGGATTGAGGCGGTGCCAGCCCTTGGTCAGGTAGTCGAGATCGGCATCGGTGAGGCCCTTGATCGCGAACTGCTCGACCAGCTTCTCGAGCGAGCGGCGATGCAGATCGTCGAGCATGACATAGCCGCGCTCGGGATGCTTGCGCACATCGTCCATCGAGGCCGAGTACACCGCGCGCCAGCCGTCGACGAGCGCGGTCCAGTCGGCGCTGATGCCGCGCTGTCTGCTCCACCACATGAAGTCGGTGATCAGGCTGGTGCGCCAGTCGACGACCGTGCCGAACACGTCGAAGATGAGGGCTTTGACGGCGGAGAGATCGGACATGGCGCGTCCCCTGTTGTTCTTGTTGTCATTCCGGGGCGATGCGCAGCATCGAGCCCGGAATCCATTTCGCCTCAGACTTTGCCGCCCGACGGATTTCCGGGCTCTCGCTTCGCGAGACCCGGAATGACGGGCGCGTCAATCCAGGTGGAACTTGGCGAGCTCGCGGTGCTCGGCCTTGATGTAGCGCACGGTGCCGGTAACGGAGCGCATCACCACCGTCTCGGTCTCGATCACGCCGTCCTTGCGGAATTTGACGCCTGACAGCAGTGACCCGGTCGTAACGCCGGTGGCGGCGAACAGGCAGTCGCCGCGCGCCATGTCCTCGATGCCGTAAATCATCTTGGGATCGTTGACGCCCATCTTGGCGGCGCGCTCGATCTTCTCGCCGGAATCGAGGATCAGCCGGCACTGCATCTGGCCGCCGATGCAGCGCAGCGCCACGGCCGCGAGCACGCCTTCCGGCGCGCCGCCGGTGCCGAGATACATGTCGACGCCAGTGTTGTCGGGGTCGGCGGTGTGGATCACGCCGGCGACGTCGCCGTCGGTGATGAGACGCACCGCAGCGCCGGTCGAGCGCACGCTCTCGATGATGCTGGCATGGCGCGGACGATCGAGCACCAGCACGGTGATGCCCTCGGGCTTGACGCCCTTGGCCTTGGCGAGGCGGCGGACGTTGTCGGCGGGAGAAGCATCGAGATCGACGACGCCCTTGTCGTAGCCGGGGCCGATTGCGAGCTTCTGCATGTAGACGTCGGGCGCGTGCAGCAGCGTGCCGCCATCGGCCATCGCCATGGTGGCGATCGAGCCCGGCATGTTCTTGGCGCACAGCGTGGTGCCTTCGAGCGGATCGACCGCGATATCGACCTCGGGACCGGCGTTCACGCCGACCTTCTCGCCGATGAAGAGCATCGGCGCCTCGTCACGCTCGCCCTCGCCGATCACGATGGTGCCCTGGATCGGCAGCTTGTTGAGCTCGCGCCGCATGGCATCGACGGCGGCCTGGTCGGCGGCCTTCTCCTGCCCGTGGCCGCGCAGCCGCGCCGACGACACCGCCGCCCGCTCCGTCACGCGCACGATCTCCAGCGTGAGGATACGCTCGAGCAAGGCATGCGGGGGGACTTCAATATGGGTCGACATCGGCTAACTCCTTCGAAACGGTTTGGGCGGAAGTCTCCGCTCGCATCAACTCGTAACACCCACAGTTCGTTCGAACCGTGTCATTGCATGCCCTAGTTCTTTTCAATCCTGATGACCTGCGGCCGTCCGCTGATCACCTTGTCCTTCTGCACGGCGGCGAGCGCGCGGCGCACCGCGTCCTCATGCGTGGCATAGGTGATCAGGATTACGGGCACCGGCACCGCCTTGCCATTGGCCGCTGCGGCGCCGCCATTGGGATGGCGCTGCACGATCGACTCGATCGAAATCTTCTGCTCCGCGAGCCGGGTCGCGATCGCAGCCGCGGTGCCCGGAAAATCGCGCGCCAAGAGGCGGATGTAATAGCCGCCTTCGTGACGCTCCATCGGCGCCTTCGTGGTGTCGCGCAACTGCGCGATCGGCCGGCCGAACGGATTGGCGCGGATGCCGCGCGCGACGTCGGCGATGTCGGCGACGACGGCGGATGCGGTCGCCGCACCGCCGGCGCCCGGGCCGACCAGCGTGATCGGCGGAATGCCCTCGCCATCAATCGTGACCGCATTGGTGACACCCATCACCTGCGCGATCGAGGATGTCTTGGGAACCATGGTCGGGTGCACGCGCTGCTCGATGCCCTTGGCGGTGCGCACGGCGACGCCGAGCAGCTTGACGCGGTAGCCGAGATCGGCGGCGGCGCGAAGATCTTCCGGCGCAATGGAGGAGATGCCTTCGACATACACCGCGCTTTGAGCAACTTTCGTGCCGAAAGCGAGGCTGGCGAGAATGGCGAGCTTCTGCGCGGTGTCGTGGCCATCGACGTCGAAGGACGGATCGGCCTCGGCATAGCCGAGCCGCTGTGCATCCTTGAGGCACTCGGCGAACGACAGGCCTTCCTGCTCCATCCGCGTCAGGATGTAATTGCAGGTGCCGTTGAGAATACCGTAGACGCGATCGATTCCGGTTCCCGCAAGACCTTCACGCAGCGTCTTGATGACGGGGATCGCGGCGCCGACGGCTGCCTCGAAATTCAGCGCGCCGCCATGCTTTTCGGCGGCCTTTGCCAGCTTGATGCCGTGCTTGGCGAGCAGCGCCTTGTTCGCGGTGACGACCGACTTGCCGGCGTCGAGCGCGGCTTCGACCGCCGACAGCGCGGGATCGCCGGCGCCGCCCATCAGTTCGACGAAGCAATCGACCTCGGGATGCGTTGCGAGCGCAACCGGATCCTTGACCCATTCGACGCCGCGCAGATCGATGTCGCGCTTCTTGGCTTTCGACCGTGCCGTGACCGCAACGACGCGAATACCGCGGCCGCTGCGGCCGGCGAGCACGCGCGCCTGCGTTTCAATCAGACGGACGACTTCGGCACCCACGGTGCCGAGCCCCGCTATGCCCACTTTCAGGGGTGCAACCATGATGCTTGAGTGAACCTGCAGAAGAGAATTAGCGCCTGTTGGCGAGCGGAACGACGTTGTGCAACGTTTCGATGCCGCTTTCAAGGAAGCGACGCACGCCGCGCGCGGCCTGCCTGATCCGTTGCTCGTTTTCCACCATGGCGATGCGGACATATCCTTCACCATGCTCGCCGAAGCCGACGCCGGGCGAGACGGCGACGCCTGACTTCTCCACCATCAGGGTCGCGAACTGCATGCTGCCGACGCTGCGGAAAGCCTCCGGCAGCGGCACCCAGGCAAACATCGAGGCCTCCGGCGGCGGGATCTCCCACCCCGCACGGCCGAATGATTCCACCAGCGCATCGCGGCGCTTGCGGTAGGTGTCGCGCATCTCCTTGATGCAATCGTCGGGGCCGTTCAGCGCCGCGGTCGCCGCGACCTGCACCGGCGTGAACGCGCCGTAGTCGAGATAGGATTTGACGCGGGCGAGCGCTGCGATCACGCGCTCATTGCCGACCGCAAAGCCCATGCGCCAGCCGGCCATCGAATAGGTCTTCGACATCGAGGTGAATTCGACGGTGACGTCCATCGCGCCGGGCACCTGGAGCACCGAGGGCGGCGGGCTGTTCTCGTCGAAATAGACCTCGGCATAAGCGAGATCCGACAGGATCAGGATCTCGTGCTTCTTCGCAAACGCCACGAGGTCCTTGTAGAAGTCGAGGCTCGCGACATAGGCGGTCGGGTTGGAGGGATAGCAGACCACGAGCGCCAGCGGCTTCGGGATCGAATGCACGATGGCGCGCTCCACCGCTTCGAAGAATTGCGGCGTCGGCTCCGAGGGCACCGAGCGGATCACGCCGCCCGCCATCAAAAAGCCGAAGGCGTGAATCGGATAGCTCGGGTTCGGGCAGAGGATGACGTCGCCCGGCGCGGTGATCGCCTGCGCCACGTTGGCAAAGCCCTCCTTCGAGCCGAGCGTCGCCACCACCTGGGTGTCGGGGTTGAGCTTCACGCCGAAGCGGCGGGCGTAGTAGCCGGCCTGGGCCCGGCGCAGGCCCGGAATGCCGCGGGACGCCGAATAGCGGTCGGTGCGCGGCTTGCCCAGCGTCTCCTTCAGCTTCTCCAGGACATGCGGCGGAGCCGGCAGATCCGGATTGCCCATGCCGAGATCGATGATGTCGGCGCCGGCATTCCGCGCGGCCGCCTTGGCCCGGTTGACCTGCTCGAACACGTAAGGCGGAAGGCGGCGGATGCGGTAAAATTCTTCCATGGCTCTCTGGGCTCCGGGCAACCGGTCAGGACAGAATCGAGGGGCGCTGGCCAGCCTTCGAAAGAACCCCGCCCCGCGCGCAAAAATCACTCAAGATCAAAGACTTGGAGTGAATTTTGGCGACAAGGACTAAACTCCTTCGCCCTGACTCTCGGCTGAATTGAAGTCTTTTTAGCACGGCGCGGCGGGGGCGCCAGCGATACCTTGCGCCCCGCGATGGCCGTCCTCTCCCACTTCAGCGCGGCTACTTGGCGTCCTTGGCGGCGACGGCCTGGCGATCGCGCGCGGCCGCCAGCTCCGCCTCGATCTTGGCGCGCTGGTCGGGGGGGATGACGGCCTGATCACGGTCTGGCGGCAAATCGTGAACCGGGAGATAGCTGCCGGGCTCCTTGGGATGGGCCGGCGTGTCCGCGGCCGACATATCCGCGAGCTGGCTGGAGCAGCCGCCGAGCGCGAACGCCATCAGGAGCGCGCAGCAAGCGAGCCGCGTCTTTTGCAGGTCCCACAACGCCAACACCTGGGAAATCCCCTACTCGTCCCATGCAAGGCTGCCGATAGCTTAACCAACAACCTGCCCAAGCTCAAACCATTGCTGCCCACAAATGGTACGAGCGAGAAATCATCCAAGGCCCACACGACAAGACGTGCACCGTGATTGTGACAAAAGCAAGAAGCCTTGTCGCAGTGCAGCACATCTTCGCCCCTGTTTAGCGTGAAACCAGCGAGCTTCGCGGTGACGAATACGGAATGAATCGTTACTGTTGCCTCATGAGTATCGCCACGACCGACACGCCCAAGCCCGGCTCAACGTCAGGGACAAAGTCCGAAACGAAGTTCGATGCGGAAGCCTTCGCGATGAATGTCGCGCGGGCGATGGAGAGCGGCGGCAAGGCGCTTGCCGCATATCTGAAGCCGCGCGAAAGCGGTGAGGTTCAAGACCGTCCGCCGGCCGAGCTTGCGGAGGTCGTCAAGACCTTCACGTCGGTCGCCGAGTACTGGCTGTCGGACCAGTCGCGTTCGTCGGACCTCCAGACCAAACTTGCCAAGGACTATCTCGATCTCTGGGGCTCGGCGGCGCGGCGGATGGCCGGCCAGGACGCCCAGCCCGCGATTGCGCCCTCGCCGCGCGACAAGCGCTTTGCCGATCCGGAATGGAAGTCGAACCAGTTTTTCGACTTCGTGATGCAGCTCTATCTGCTCACCAGCAAATGGGCGCAGGACCTCGTGCAAGATGCCGAACTCGATCCGGCGACCCGCCGCAAGGCCGAGTTCTACGTGCAGCAGGTCACCAACGCGATCTCGCCGTCGAATTTCGTGCTGACAAATCCCGAGGTGCTGCGCGAGACCGTTGCCAGCAGCGGCGAGAACCTCGCGCGCGGGCTGACCATGCTGGCCGAGGACATCGCCGCCGGCAAGGGCATGCTGAAGATCCGCCAGTCCAACCCGGACAACCTCGTCGTCGGCGTCAACATGGCGACGACGCCAGGCAAGGTGATCTACCAGAACGAGATGATGCAGCTGATCCAGTATGCGCCGACCACGGAGAAGGTGCTGCGCACGCCGCTTCTGATCGTGCCGCCCTGGATCAACAAGTTCTACATCCTCGATCTCAAGCCGGAGAAATCCTACATCAAGTGGTGCGTCGACCAGGGCATCACCGTGTTCGTGATCTCATGGGTCAATCCAGACAAGCGCCTGGGCGCCAAGAGCTGGGAAGACTACATGAAGGAGGGCCCGCTCACGGCGATGGACGTGATCGAGAAGATCACCGGCGAGATGAAGGTGCACACCGCCGGCTATTGCGTCGGCGGCACCATGCTCGCGACCACGCTGGCCTGGCTCGCCGAGAAGCGGCGACAGCGCGTGACGTCGGCGACGTTCTTTGCCGCCCAGGTCGATTTCACCCATGCTGGCGATCTCCTCGTCTTCGTCGACGAGGAGCAGATCGCAGCGCTCGAGCAGGACATGAAGGCGTCAGGCGTGCTCGAAGGCTCCAAGATGGCGATGGCGTTCAACATGCTGCGCTCCAACGACCTGATCTGGTCCTACGTGGTCAGCAACTATCTGAAGGGCCAGCAGCCGAGCGCGTTCGACCTGTTGCACTGGAATTCCGACGCGACGCGGATGACCCAGGCCAACCATTCCTACTATCTGCGCAACTGCTATCTGGAGAACCGCCTCTCGACCGGCACCATGGTGCTCGACAACACCCTGCTCGACCTGTCCAAGGTCAAGGTGCCCGTCTACAACCTCGCCACGCGCGAGGATCACATTGCGCCGGCGGAATCGGTGCTGTACGGCTCGCAGTTCTTCGGCGGGCCGGTGAAGTACGTGCTGTCAGGCTCCGGCCATATCGCCGGCGTCGTCAATCCGCCGGCCGCGGGCAAGTACCAGTACTGGACCAACGACAACATCAAGGCTGCCAACGTCGCCGAGTGGATGAAGGGCGCGGTGGAGCACAAGGGCTCGTGGTGGCCGGACTGGCGCGAATGGCTTGGCGGGCTCGACCCGGAGGAAGTGCCGGCGCGCAGTGTCGGCACCGAGGCGTTCCCGCCCATCGAGGACGCTCCCGGCAGCTATGTCAGGGTTCGCGCATAGCGCAGGGCCGCGCGTTTTCGTATAAGCTCACGGCATCGATTTTGGAGGGGACCGGGTTATGACGCGTGAATTGTTCTGGCTGACCTGCACGGTGATCCTGACCGGGATCCTCTGGATTCCCTACACCATCAACCGCTGCCAGATTCGCGGGCTCAGCGGCGCCATGGCCAACCCCTCGCGCGGCGACAAGCCTCAGGCCGAATGGGCGAACCGGCTGATGTTCGCGCACGACAATGCCGTCGAGAACCTCGTGCTGTTCGCGCCGCTGGTGCTGATCCTGAACGCGATCGACTATTCGTCAAAATGGACCGTGCTCGCCTGCGTGGTCTATTTCTGGGCGCGGGTCGCGCATCTGATCGTCTACGCGCTCGGCATCCCGGTGTTCCGCACCCTCGCCTTCACCGTCGGCTTCCTGGCACAGGCCGTGCTGGCGCTGGCGATCTTCAAGGTGCTTTGATCAGACGTCCGGACGTGTCGCTTGCGCAATGCATAACGAGTCCAGCCGGGATTTCCTCCAGTTCCACGATCTGCGGCCGGATGTGCTTCTGTCGATCATCGATCGCGCGCTGATCCTGGCGGCGGCGTGGAACAGCCGTTCCATGCCTCAGAGCCTCGCTGGAAAGCGCGTGGCCGTCATCGCGGACGATAGTGGATGGCGGAATACGACGGCTTTCGAACTTGGCGTCCAGGCCATGGGTGGCTTGAGCATACAACCACCGATACGGTTCGATGTCCGAGAGACGACGGCTGATCTGGCAAAATATCTCGACAATTGGTTCGACATCCTGGTTGTGCGCAGTCGGGAATTGTCGACCTTGCGCGAGCTTGCCTCGTATGCCGATGCACCGGTCGTCAACGCGAGAACGCGCTCAAATCACCCTTGCGAGACGCTGGGCGATCTCGCTTATGTCAGAGGCAGACGCGGAACGCTCGAAGGCCTCAAGGTGGCCGGCGTAGCCCCCGATGCCAACATCCTCCGCTCCTGGGTTGAAGCGTCCCTTGTCCTGCCGATCGAGGTCACCCAGGCCTATCCGGCAGATTGGCATATCAGGGATATCGGAAGTCCGAGATTCACGGCAACCACCGACCTGTCCGCGCTGTACGATGCGGACGTGATCCTCTCGGACTGTTGGCCGGAGGAGGCACATGACCATCAGCTCGTAAGCTATCGGATATCCGCCGATCTCCTCGCCAAATGCCGCCCTGACGCGATTTTCCTGCCCTGCCCACCGGTGACTCGGGGCCAGGAGGTCTCGAACGATGCGATGGCCCACGCCACGTGCCAGAGCCCGCCGGCAAAGGCCTATCTCCTGCACGCGCAGAATGCGCTGCTCGAATGGATTGTCGCATAGCCGTTCGAGCGAGGCTCTCAGCCTTGCACGTTCACGACGAAGCTTATCCCGGGTAACGATGCCGTCGATCCGAGCGAGGGGTGCGTTGAGGCGTCCGCCGCCAAGGACCGGCTGTACGTTTCAGCAGTCCCAAAGTATCGTGACGTGCTGGTGGCAACCAAAGCGAGGAGGCTGTGATGCGAGTCCTTTTGCCTGTTGTCGCAATGATCGCGCTTGCCGGAACATGCGGTGCGGCCGGCGCGCAGGCGCAATGCCCCGAATTGACGCGCCTGCGCAGCGAGGCTGTGGAGGCATCAAAGCCCGCGGCGCGCTCTTTGATGGCCGGCCGCTGCGAGACCTATGTCCGGGCATCGCGCGCCTGGAACTCCGTCCTCGACTACGCAGCCGAGCACCAGGACGTCTGCAACGTCTCTGACCGCTTGCTCGACGATCTCGACACCTATCGCCGCGAAGCCGCGACGGCCCGCAGCAATGTCTGCGCCGGCCGCCCCGTTCGACCGTTTCCGGCCGATATTGTCTTGCAATGAACGAAGTCTTGCAATGAACGAAGCCCGGACTTGTGACCGTCCGGGCTCCGATCTGCAGCGCATCACGCTGGACGATGTTTCAGAACGTGCTGCGCCGCGCGGGCGCAGTGCCCTACTGCTCCGGCAAGCCCAGCATCAGCCGCATGTTCTGCACGGCCGCGCCCGAGGCGCCCTTGCCGAGATTGTCCAGCCGCGCGACCAGCACCGCCTGGTGGTACTTGTCGCTGGCAAAGACGTAGAGCTCGAGCATGTTGGTCTCGTTCAGCGCTTCCGGCTCGAGCTTGCCGCTCTTGGTTGCGTCGTTCTGGAGCGGCATGGCCGAAACATATTTCGAGCCGGCGTAGCGCTTCGCCAGCGCGGCTTGCAGGTCGGCGCCCGTCGGCTTGCCCGGCAAGGTGTCGAGCTGGAGCGGCACCGAGACAAGCATGCCCTGCCGGTAGTTGCTGACTGACGGAACGAAGATCGGCCGCCGCGTCAGGTTCGAGTAGAGCTGCATCTCCGGCAGATGCTTGTGCTCGAAGCCGAGACCATAGAGCTCGAAGGACGGGGCACTGCCGTCCTCGAAGCTCGCGATCATCGACTTGCCGCCGCCGGAATAGCCGCTCACCGCGTTGATGGTGACGGGATAATCTGACGGCAGCAGGCCGGCATCGACGATCGGCCGCAGCAGCGCGATCGCGCCGGTCGGATAGCAGCCGGGATTGGAGACCTTCTTGGCGGCCTTGATCTTGGCGGCCTGGTCCGGCGCCAGCTCGGGGAAGCCGTAGGCCCAGTCGGGCGCAACCCTGTAGGCGGTGGAGGCGTCCAGCACCTTCGGGCCCGAGGCGCCCATGCTGTCGATCAGCGCAACGGTTTCCCTGGCGGCATCGTCGGGCAGACAGAGGATGACGAGATCGACCTCCTCCATCAGCGCCTTCTTGGCCGCGGGGTCCTTGCGCTTGTCGTCGGCAATCGTCTTCACGACGACGTCGCTCTGCAGCTTCAGCCGCTCGTTGATGCCGAGCCCCGTGGTGCCGGAGCCGCCGTCGACGAAGACGGTGGCAGGCTTGCTGACGCCACCCGAGGTCGGCGCGCTCTTGGTATCGACGAGGCTCATGGGATGCTCCTTTCGAGCTTGTTGGTTTCGTCCGCGAAGGCTTCCGGCCTCACGTCCTGCATCAGTTGCGAAATCTCCCTTGCGTCGGCGTGGGCTTGCGCGCCGAGCGCATTGGCGATCGCGACATAGTCGGCGTCGGACTTGTGCTGGTTGAGCTTGAAGCTGCCTTCGACCTCTTCAATCGTCATCACCAGACCCACGATCCCCTTCTTCATCGCCTCGAGCCGGCCTGCCGTCATCTTGTCCGACGTCCAGGGCTTCTTCGGCAGGAGCCAGTTCTCGAAGATGTCGCTGAGCGTGTCGACCTGCACCGACAGCTCATGGTCCGACAACAGCCGCACCGGCCCGCACAGATGCACCGACTGATAGAGCCAAGTCGGCACCTGATCCGGCGAGACGTACCAGTCCGGCGAAACATAGGCATCCGGGCCGTTGACCGCGAGCAGCCAGGACGTCGTGCCGTCCGCCAGCTTTACCAGCGGATTGTGACGGGCGACATGAAAGGCGGCCTGCGGCGTGCCGTCGGCCGCATAGGTCAAATAGAACGGCAGCGGCGAGGCGACCGGCTTGTGGCCGTCGAAGGCGCACATGGTGCCAAAACCGCGCTCGCCTGCAAATTTCAGGCTCGCGGCGCGATCCTGTTTGAAATGGGGTGGCGTGTACATCGTGGTCTCCTGCTGGGCCTCCTTGGGGGGCCGCCGGATCAGATCGCGCTGACAGGAGAGAGAATGCCGCGGATCGGATCCAGCGGCAAAGACGATGATCTCAAACGCGATCGACCGCCCAAACCGCAAGACTGCGGCGGCGGCGACGGGCGAACAGAATGGTCGCGGCGTTGATCATGGCGCGCGGCTATAAGGCGAGATGCGGTTCCCGTCAAGATCTCCGCCTCAAATCACCCGCCAGATCCATTCCATGATCTTCGCGATCACGTCGCCGAACAGCAGCAGCGCCGCCGACCAGACCAGGGCCGAGACGAAATTGGCCGCCTGGAAGCTCCAGTAAGGCATCTCGAAGATGCCGGCCGCGAGCGGCACCGAGGCCCGCAAGGGACCGAAGAAGCGACCGATGAAGATGCTCGGCACGCCCCAGCTGCGCACGAACGCCTCGCCCTTGGGCAGGAGTTCCGGATAGCGCGAGAGTGGCCACATCTGGGCGACCTGTTCCTTGTAGCGATAGCCGAACCAGTACGAGACCCAGTCGCCGAGTGCAGCGCCGAGGCCGCCCGCGATCCAGACCGGATAGAAGCTGATGCCGCTTGCCCCGATCAAGGCGCCGATCGCCACCAGCGCACCCCAGGCCGGGATCAGCAGCGAGATGAACGCGAGCGACTCGCCGAAGGCGAGCAGGAATACGATCGGAGCCGCCCACACCTGATGAACCCGCACGAAATCGGCCAGCGCGTGCGCAAACTGCTCCATTCCAGATTAGCCTTCCCGCCCGCCTCAAGGTGCTGCTCGATGAAAAGGACTGGTAAGCCAAGCACTTGTGTGACATCAAGTCACAAAGTCCTGCCCGGACCGGACCGGCACGTCAAATTGACGGGAATGGTTAGGCCTGCGGCGCAAAATCGCCGGGATTACCTCCCAATCGACCACCACCTTCGACCCGGCGGTGACCTTTCCGGGCTGGCCGTGGCATAGTCAGCCCAACCGATTCGCCGCCTGCGCGGCCCTCAAAACACATCAAGATATATGTCCAAGCAGTTGAAAACAAAAGCCAAAGACGATTTGTTCGAAGGCAACGAGCCGAAGGGACGCGCCAGCACCGCGAAGGCCGCTCCGCGCGCCAGCGGCGGCGAGGCCGATTACACGGCCGCCGACATTGAAGTCCTCGAGGGCCTGGAACCGGTGCGGCGCCGGCCCGGCATGTATATCGGCGGCACCGACGAAAAGGCGCTGCATCACCTGTTCGCCGAAGTCATCGACAACTCCATGGACGAGGCGCTGGCGGGGCACGCGACCTTCATCGGCGTCGAGCTCAGCGCCGACGGGTTCCTCACCGTCACCGACAACGGCCGCGGCATCCCTGTGGACCCGCATCCGAAGTTCCCGAAGAAGTCGGCGCTTGAAGTCATCATGTGCACGCTGCATTCGGGCGGCAAGTTCGACAGCAAGGTCTACGAGACCTCGGGCGGTCTGCACGGCGTCGGCATCTCGGTGGTGAACGCCCTCTCCTCGCGGCTCGAGGTCGAGGTCGCGCGCAGCCAGAAGCTCTACCGCATGTCGTTCGAGCGCGGGCACCCGAAGGGCAAGCTCGAGGATCTCGGCAAGATCAACAACCGCCGCGGCACGCGCGTGCGCTTCAAGCCCGACACCGACATCTTCGGGCCCAAGGCCGCGTTCAAGCCGCAGCGCCTGTTCAAGATGACGCGCTCGAAGGCCTATCTGTTCGGCGGCGTCGAGATCCGCTGGAACTGTGCGCCCGAGCTGCTCAAGGGCGTCGAGGACGTGCCGGCGGAAGCGACCTTCCACTTCCCCGGCGGCCTCAAGGATTACCTGGCGGCCGCGATCCACGCCGACACGCTGGTGCACCCTGATATCTTCTCCGGCAAGTCGGGCCGCAACGGCGCACACGGCGCCTGCGAATGGGCGGTGGCCTGGACCGCCGACGCCGACGGCTTCCTCTCCTCCTACACCAACACCGTGCCGACGCCCGATGGCGGCACGCATGAATCGGGATTGCGCAGCGCTCTGCTACGCGGCCTGAAGGATCACGCCGAGCGCGTCGGCCAGGGCAAGCGCGCATCGTCCATCACCTCGGAAGACGTCATGGTTGGCGCCGCGGTGATGCTCTCGGTGTTCGTGCGCGAGCCTGAATTCCAGGGCCAGACCAAGGATCGTCTCGCCACGGCGGAGGCGCAGCGCATCGTCGAACAGGCGATGAAGGATCCGTTCGACCATTGGCTCTCGGGCAATCCGAACATGGCCAACCGGCTGCTCGACTTCGTCATCGACCGCGCCGAAGAGCGGCTGCGGCGGCGGCAGGAGAAAGAGACCGCGCGGAAAACCGCCGGCAAGAAGTTGCGCCTGCCCGGCAAGCTCGCCGACTGCACCGATGCCGGTACGGAAGGCTCCGAACTCTTCATCGTCGAGGGCGACTCGGCCGGCGGCAGCGCCAAGCAGGCGCGCGACCGCAAGACGCAAGCCGTGCTGCCCTTGCGCGGCAAGATCCTCAACGTCGCCTCCGCCGGCAAGGACAAGCTGACCGCGAACGCGCAGCTCTCCGATCTCGTGCAGGCGATCGGCTGCGGCCAGCTCGCCCAGTATCGCGAAGAGGATCTGCGCTACCAGCGCATCATCATCATGACCGACGCCGACGTCGACGGCGCCCACATCGCGTCGCTCCTGATCACCTTCTTCTACCGGCAGATGCCGCGCCTGATCGACGAGGGGCACCTCTTCCTGGCGGTGCCGCCGCTCTACAAGCTGACCCACGGCACCAAATCGGTCTATGCGCGCGACGACAAGCACAAGGACGAACTGATCAGAAGCGCGTTCAACGCCAACGCCAAGGTCGAGGTGAACCGCTTCAAAGGTCTCGGCGAGATGATGCCGGCGCAGCTGAAGGAAACCACCATGGACCCGGCCAAGCGGACGCTGCTCAAGGTGGTGCTGCTTGCCGACGATCGCGACACGACGGCCGATTCGGTGGAACGCCTGATGGGCACCAAGGCCGAGGCACGCTTTGCCTTCATCTCCGACAAGGCCGAATTCGCCAGCGACGAGCTGCTCGACGTCTGACGCGGCGTTTTCCGCTCAAAAGCCCCGGCCCGCGGCCGGGGCTTTTTGTTTCTGGCGACAGCGATAGTCCTGTCCGACCATTTTACCGGTAGCGAACGACGCCAGAAGAAGCGACTCGGTCAGCGACTCACAGGGTGCCCCGCAAGAGCCCTGACCTGAGGCAGAATTGCCTCCATTTCGAACAAGGGCGAATTCCTAACGAAAACCTACCGCGCAGATACAGTCGTAAAAATCACTCAACAGCCTGAAAGTACGGCGCTTTTTTGAATTCATCGCGACCAGCTCCGGGAACCTTTCCGTGGGGTGTTTTCCGGCGACTGTGCCTGCCCTGCAACAGCATTTCGGCGAGAACCGTCTATAGTCCGGGCATCAGATCACACGGACTTCAGTGCGCTCGCGCCTGCTAAGAACCAAGGTTGGGGATTTCATCATGAAGAAGATTGTACTGGCTCTGACCGCGGTTGCCGCGATGACCGGTTCGGCCTCGGCGGCCGACCTCGCGGCTCGCCCCTACGTGAAGGCTCCGATTGCCGCTCCGGTTGCCAACTGGACCGGCTTCTACATCTTCGGCGGTGGCGGCGGCGGCCTCTCGAATGCCGACCAGCACGTTCAGACCACTGTCGGCGCGGTCCCGCTCACCATCGACCAGCGCCAGGGTGGCTCGGGCTGGTTCGGCACCGTCGGTCTCGGCTACGACTGGCAGTTCAACAGCACCTGGGTCGCCGGCGTGTTCGCTGACGGTCAGTTCGGCAGCATCCGCGCCACCATCCAGGACCCGACCGTCGCTGGCGGCCTCACTGGCAGCCAGAAGCTGGAAGACTCCTGGGCCGCTGGTGTCCGCCTCGGCTGGCTGGTCGCTCCGAACGTTCTCTCCTATGTCAACGGCGGTTACTCCGGCGCTCACTTCGGCCAGACCAACTTCCTGACCCTGGCTGGCGCTCCGGCCGGCATCCACCTCAACAGCTACAACCGCAACGGCTGGTTCGTCGGCGGCGGCGTCGAGAACAGCCTGAACATCTTCGGCATCACTTCGCCCGGCTGGTTCATGAAGACCGAATATCGTTCGGCCTTCTACAACGCCAAGACTTCGAACGAGCTGTTCGACGGTACCAACGCTCTCGTCGGTCGCGACATCCGCGCCAACAGCTGGAACCAGACGATCTCGACCTCGCTGGTCTACCGCTTCAACTGGACCGGTCCGGTCGTCGCGAAGTACTGATCTGAACGAAAGTCTAGACGTCAAAGCCCCGGCTTCGCCGGGGCTTTTTCGTTGCGCGGTGCTGTTGCCGCCGGTGCACGGCCATGCCCTCGCCTAGAGCCTTTTCCGTTCCGATTGAATCGGAACGGGGCTCTAGATTCTTGTTTGACGCGTTTTCTTAACGCGAACCGGTAGCCACTTCGCTCGAAAACGCTCTAGCCCGCATCCGCTGCCCATTGTCTCCGAACCGAAGCTACGGCTAGTCTGGCGGGAAGTTTTCGTAGGCCACGGCAATCGTTTATGCCGTGAGCCGCGACAGAATCAGACCGACAGGGAGGAATGCATGCGCAGATTTCTGCTTGTCGCAGGCCTGTTTGCCCTCGCCGTCGGGCTGCTCTGGATCGGACAGGGCACGGGCACGGTTCCCTGGCCGCGATCGAGCTTCATGGTCAACCAGCTGCAATGGGCCGGCTATGGCGCCGCCATGGCCGGCTTCGGGCTGGTCCTGATCTGGCAGAGCAACCAATAGAAGAAACCAGGACGTACAGCATGACATCCAACCGGTTCGATCTCCGCGGCAAGGTCGCGATCGTCACAGGAGGCAATGGCGGCATCGGGCTCGGATTGGCCCACGGGCTCGCCGACGCCGGCGCCGATATCGCCGTGGTCGGACGCAACGAAACCAAGTCGGCCGCGGCCGTCGCCGACCTGAGGGCGCGCGGGGTGAAGGCGATATCGGTCACCACCGACGTGACCGACAAGGCGCAGGTCGCGGCGATGATCGACCGCGTCGTCGGCGAGTTCGGCCGGATCGACATCCTGATCAACAATGCCGGCATGAGCATCCGCAAGCCGCCGCACGAGCTCGAGCTCGACGAGTGGAACAAGGTGATCGACACCAACCTCACCAGCGCCTTCGTTTGCTCCAAGCTCGCCTATCCGCACCTGAAAGCATCGGGCAACGGCAAGGTGATCAACATCGGCTCGATGATGTCGATCTTCGGCGCCAGCTTCGCGACCGCCTATGCGGCGAGCAAGGGCGGCATCGTGCAGTACACGCGCGCCTGCGCCAATGCGTGGGCGCCTGACAACATCCAGGTCAATGCCATCCTGCCCGGCTGGATCGACACTGATCTCACCCGCGGCGCACGCAAGCAGGTCTCGGGCCTGCACGAGCGCGTGCTGGCGCGCACGCCCGCCGGGCGGTGGGGCGACATCGACGATTTCGCCGGCATCGCCGTGTTCCTCGCCTCGCCGGCATCGCACTTCGTCACGGGCACCGCGATCCCCGTCGACGGCGGTTTCTCGATCATGGCTTGAGCCATCATCGCGCGACACGCAAAAAAGAAGCCCCGGACGAAGCCGGGGCTTTTAATTTGGTCGTGATCTTTTTTTGTCGGTCGTTTGTTGCTCAGTAGCGCGCGATCACAGGCGCGTCGAACTTGTAGCTGGCCCGGACCACAGCCCATTGGATGTCGCGCGGCTTGGCATCGAAGGTGTAATTGCCGGACGTGCCGCCAAGCTGATAGGTCTGGCTGCCGAACGCGGCGTAATTGTATTCGAGGCCGACGATCCAGTTGCGGGTGATGCCGTATTCCCAACCGGCGCCCACGGTCCAGCCATTGGCCCAATGAGTCTGCCCGCCCGAGCCTTGAGCAACGCCAACGGTGTCAGTGACGCTCAGACGGTTGTTCACGCCGGCATAGCCGCCCTTGATGTAGAACAGGTTGTTCTGCACGGCGAAGCCGGCGCGGCCGACGACGGTCGCGAGCACGTTCGCACGCCAGGTGAAGACGTCATCGCCTGCACCGAACGCGTTGTTGACGACGGTGCCCTTGTTGTCGAGGCCGGAGATCGTGCCCTCCATGCCGAACACGTAATTGTTGGCCTGCCAGTTGTAGCCGATCTGGGCGCCGCCCATGACGCCGGAATTGCGCTGACGATAGCCCTGGCCCGGCGTCAGATCGCCGAACGGCGCGCCGGTCCCGTTGTTGATGAACTGCTCGTTGGTCCAGGCGCCGCCGATATGGCCGCCGACATAGAAGCCGGTCCAGTTGAACAGCGGCTCGACATAGGCCGGAGCCTTCGTATAGCGCGCACCGAGATCGGCGGCGGACGCAGCGCCGGTCGAAACCAGAGCCGTCGTGCAGGCGAAGGCGGCAATCAATTTGTTACGCATGGTACACCCCGTGTCCTTTGATGGGCGCACGCTCACACGCAGTTCTTACTCAAATTTGAATCAAGAAAGTTAAGGCGCCGGATTGGCCATGGCGGCTTTTGAATCCGCGCGCGCTGTTGCATGGGCGCAACGCAATCCGCTCGATTTAACGCCACGTTATCCCTACCAAATCCCTGTCCTAGGAGAGCGGCGCGGCTTTCGAAAGCACGTGCTCGGGCCGCACGCCGATGGCGATGAAGCGCGCCGGAATGCCCTGGAGCCATGGCAGCGCCGAGATCAGGCGCAGGATCAGCGGGATCTTGAGCGGCCGATCGCCGCCCTTCAATGCGGCCTTGATGATGTTGTTTTGCACGACCACCTGCATGGCCTGGGTCATCCGCACCGGAAACTCGCGACGCCGTCTTACCGCATCGAGCTCGTCCTCGGACGGACAGCCGCGCGCCAGCGTCTCCGCGAGCAGGTTGGCGGTCGCGACAGCATCCTGGATGGCGAGGTTGACGCCGACGCCGCCGACCGGCGACATCGCATGCGCGGCATCGCCGATGAGAAGCAGGCCGGGCCGCGTCCAACGCTTCAGGCGGTTGATCGCGACCGTCAGCAATTTGACATCGTCGAAGCTCTTGACGTCGGCAATGCCGCGTTTGAGCACCGGCGCCATCCGCACGACATCGTCGAGCAGCGCCGGCAGGCCCCTCGCCTTCACCGTATCGTACTGCCCCTTCGCGATGACATAGGCGCATTGCCAATAGTCGCCGCGATCGAAGGTCACCATCATCTTGCCCGGCTCGACCCGGGCGAACAAATTCTCGGTCTCGTCGGGCGTTCGCCCGGCGCGGAACCACAGTATGTCCATTGGCGCGCCGATCTCCTCGGCGCTGAGGCCGGCGCGCTCGCGCAGCGTCGAGTGCCGGCCGTCGCAGGCGATGGTGAGATCGGCCTCGATGTCGAGGATGCCGTCGGGAGTCCTGGCGCGCACGCCGGCGATGGTCTCGCCGTTGCGGATCAGGTCGACCGCCTCGGTCTTCATGAGCACCTCGAGCGAGCCGAAGCGCGTGCCGGCCTCGCGCAGGAAGTTCAGAAAATCCCATTGCGGCATGAAGGCGATGAAGGGGTACTTGGTCTTCAGCCGGCTGAGATCGGCGATCCGCACCTTGGTGCCGCCGATCAGGCCGTCCATGGTCTGCAGGCGCTGATGCGGCAGCTTCAGGAAGCCGTCGATGAGACCGAGCTCGTCCATCACCTGCAGCGTCGAGGGATGCACGGTATCGCCGCGAAAGTCGCGGAAGAAATCGGCATGCTTCTCCAGCACCACGACCTCGATGCCGGCCCGTCCCAAGAGATAACCGAGCATCATGCCCGCAGGTCCGCCGCCGACGATGCAGCAGCGGACTTTCATGGAACGCGAGGGAGATTGTCGAGGCGTGGTTGCATCCATGATCTGGCCTCCCGGCGCTTCAATCTAGCAAGAGATTGTAACGCCCGGCCGCGTCGAAGGCTCAGTTCGATCGAGAAGATCCGTTCAATTGTTGCTGCGGTTCGAGGTACGGAAAGTCTTGATTTCCGAGACGCTGCCGTCCCGATAGGTGAGCTCGACCGACATGAATTGGGTCGAGGGCGGCAGCTTCTGATAGAGCAGGCTGCGGCTGGAGTCCGCCAGGGGATCACGCATGTCGCAAGGCGGCATCTTCAGAACCTGGTTCGGCACCGCCGTGTCGATCCCGATCCGCGCCTCGCGGATGGCGCAGCGATACGAGATCAGGTGGCTGTAATACACCAGAAGGCCGTTGAACTCGCGGAACGACAGCCAGCTCGTCGAGGTCATGTCGAGGATCTTGCGATAATCGCGGATCAACGCCGCCTCGGGATCGAACTTGATCGGGAACGGCCCCTGCATGTCGCCGGACGCATCGACATAGCGGACCTCGATGGTGCCGGCCTGCGCGTCCGGCGGCAGCTCGATTGACGGGTTCGGCATCCGCTTGCGGGTGCGCGGATCGAGCGCGTCCATGAATCCGGTCTCGCGAAAATCACCGCTGCCGGCCATGCGCCAGGACACACCGAGCGTCGGATCGGCGAAGGAGAAGGTCACGCTCCAGCCGCCATTGTGCCGGGAGAAGCTCGCGATCGGCGCGTTGGTGGTCTCTTCCTTCGGCACGCGCGGAACGGAGACCGGCGGCAGGGCCGCGACCTTCTGCGGTGGCGGATCGGCCGGCCGCGCTGCAGCGGCCGCGGCGTCCTTTGCGGCACCGCTGAGGAAGACGTCGTCGACCATCTGGTCGAAATAGACGGGCACCTGCTTGTGCTTGACGGTGTCGGCCATCTCGCTGACCAGGCGGCGCGTGTGCTGCGCGACCTGCACGAGGTTTTCGCCGGGCTGGAGCAGCTCCCTGGCGAAGGTGCGCGTGAACACTGAATTCGGATTGGCATCGTCATTGGAGAGACGATCGAGCGCGGTCTGGCGCGGGCCTGCCGAGAACACCGAGAACACGCCTTCGGGCAGCTGCGTCATCGGCGCTAGGCCCCCGCCGCCGGCGACCGCGCGCGTGCCTGATCGTTCGAACGGATTGTTGCGGCAGGCGTCGAACACCAGGATCGAGGTCCGCGCCTTCTTGTTCTGGAGACGCTCGACCACGCGGTCGGCGAGGATCGAGGCATCGCGCACCAGTTCCTCCTGGCCTTCGGTCGCGGCCGGCACGTCGGTCGGCAGCAGGTAGTTCTGGCCGGCGATCTCGAAACCGTGGCCGGCGTAGAAGAAGAACGCGGTATCGCCCGGCTCGATCGCCCGGTCGAAGGCAAGCAGCGTCTCGGTGAATTGCTGACGGTTCTGGTTTTCGGCGACCATCACCTGGAAGCCGAGCTGCTTCAGCGTGTCGCCCATGGTGCGGGCGTCATTGACGGCCTTGAGGAGTTTCGGAACGTTCTTGTAGTCGTTGTTGCCGACGACGAGCGCGACGCGCTTTTCGGCATGGGCAACGCTCGCGAAACCACTGAGGCCGGCCACAAGGCCAAGCGCCGCCAGAATCCTGAACATGCGACGGATCATCGTGTCTTCCCGCTTCAAGGCTCCCCGTTGGCTCCCAGAGGGAGCCTACGCCATCGATGTGATAGTCGGTGCAGCCGCAACGGCGGTTCAACCGGCCTGCCTCGGCGGTTCCATCATCTGGCCTATGGCAGTGACCGCCGGAATCTGCTCTTTCTTGGGCGGAATTCCTGGTGACGAGGGACAGCCGTGTATCGCTGGTGCACCGACGAGGTCGAGCCGCATGACCGGTTCGACTATTGGCGCGAGGTGCGTGCCAAGGGCCTGTTCGGGGTCACGGCAGAGCTCGAGCGCGAACAGCGCGCAGATTTCTACGGGGAATTCTCGCTAGGCCAGGTCGGCAACGCCGCCCTGGTGGAGCTGAAAGCCTCCCCCTATGCGGTCGAGCGCAGTCAGAGCGACATCGGCCATGCGCCGGGTGACAGCATCTGTGTCTACCAGCAGCTCGGCGGCGGCGGCTGGTTCGGCGGCATGCGCGCCAGCGATTTCGCGATCGCCAATGGCAGCTTCGCAACCAGCCATACCGACCTGCCCTATCGTACCAGGCCGCTGGGCGTTTCAGGTTTTCATCTGCGGATTCTGAAGATTCCCGTCAGCGGCCTCGCCACCCAGGACAGACGCATGCGGGAGCTTGCGCCGAAGCCCTTCAACGATCCAGCTCTGCACGCCCTGCTCGATGCCGGTTTTGCCGATCTCGGCGAAGCCGCCGCAAATGAGGGTGCGGCTGATGCCGTTGCGCTGGTGCAGGCGCTCGGACATCTGGCGCTGATCGAGCGCGGCCTCACAAGGCCAGGCAGCCGCCGCGGTCAGGCCGCGCTCCGGACGGCGCGCCTGTCGCTGGCGCGGCGCCTGATCGGCCGTCATTTGCACGACCCTGATCTGGCGCCATCGCGGGTGGCCGACCTGCTTGGCGTCTCCGTGCGGCACCTGCATATGCTGTTCGAACTCGCCGAGCGCAGCTTCTCGCAGACCGTCACGGAAGAGCGGCTGAAGAAGAGCCGCCATTTGATGCGCGAAGCCCCGGATCGGCTGATCGCGGATATCGCCGCCGCCTGCGGTTTCGAGAGCCTGGCGACCTATTACCGGGTCTTCAACGCCGCCTACGGCATGGCGCCCGGCGACTTTCGGGAGCAGGCAGCAAGGGCGCGTTAACCCTTCGGCTGGCCACTGCAACCGAAAAGCCGAGCCGCGCCCGCTATTTGGGCAAAAACCTGAGGGTTTTTAGGACCTTCCCGCGCCTGCTCCATTGACTTTGGCCGATTCCGCCCTATGTTCCGGGTCGACGCGGTCCAGATCGAAAAGCGATTCCTGGGCCTTGCGCTTTGTTCGCGTGAGTCAGCACCCCCAGCTTCTTTGAGAGCGCGCCGTTTCGGGGTGGAACGCGACAGCCTTTTTACTCTCGATTCCGAACGGCGGTTTCGACCAGAGGCTCAATGTCCTTTTCCAATCTCGGACTATCCGAAAAAGTCCTCGCCGCAGTGGCGGCCACCGGTTACACCACCCCCACCCCCATCCAGGAACAGGCGATTCCCCACGTCCTCGCACGCAAAGACGTGCTCGGCATCGCCCAGACCGGCACCGGCAAGACCGCGGCCTTCGTGCTGCCGATGCTCACCATCCTCGAAAAGGGTCGCGCCCGCGCACGCATGCCGCGCACGCTGATCCTGGAGCCGACCCGCGAGCTCGCAGCCCAGGTGAAGGAAAACTTCGACCGCTACGGCGCCGGCCAGAAACTCAACGTCGCCCTCTTGATCGGCGGCGTCTCCTTCGGCGACCAGGATGCCAAGCTGACGCGCGGCGTCGACGTGCTGATCGCAACTCCCGGCCGCCTGCTCGACCATACCGAGCGCGGCGGCCTTCTGCTCACCGGCGTCGAGCTGCTCGTCATCGACGAGGCCGACCGCATGCTGGACATGGGCTTCATTCCTGACATCGAGCGCATCTGCAAGCTCGTCCCCTTCACGCGGCAGACCCTGTTCTTCACCGCGACCATGCCGCCGGAGATCCGGCGCATCACCGAGGCCTTCCTGCACAATCCGCAGAAGGTCGAGGTCTCCAAACCCGCCACCACCGCCGTGACCGTCACGCAGGTCCAGGTCCCCGCCGGGCGCGAGGCCCACGAGAAGCGCGAATTGCTCCGCCGTCTGCTGCGCGAGGCCAAGGACCTCAAGAACGCGATCATCTTCTGCAATCGCAAGCGCGAAGTCGCGATCGTTCACAAATCGCTGCAAAAGCACGGCTTCAGCGTCGGTGCGCTGCATGGCGACATGGACCAGTCGGCCCGCACGGCCGCACTCGAACAATTCCGCAAGGGCGAACTGCCGCTGCTCGTCGCCTCCGACGTCGCCGCCCGCGGCCTCGACATTCCCGAGGTCAGCCACGTCTTCAATTTCGACGTTCCCCACCACGCCGACGACTACGTTCATCGCATCGGCCGCACCGGCCGCGCCGGCCGCACCGGCACCGCGATCTCGATCGTCACGCCGCTCGACCAGAAGTCGATGGTGGCAATCGAGAAGCTGATCGGCCAGAGCATCCCCCGCGCCGAGGGCAACTACGACGTCCACACCGAAGCCGGCGACGCCGCCGAGCGCCCGCGCGAGCAGCACGGCCGAGAGCGTTCCCGGGGCGGACGCGGCAAGCCGCAGCGCGGCCGTGACCGCGAGCGCAGCCATGAACCGCGGGAGGCACGGGGCGAGGCACGGCATGCGGCCGAAGCCCGGCCCGCACGCGAGGCAAGGCCTCCGCGGGAAGCCAGGCCATCCTCCGAACCGCGTCACGGGGCGCGTCAGCAGGCCAATCCGTCGCACGTGCCGTCGATCGGCCGTCCCGAGCCGCGCCGCCAGCGCGAGGTCGACACCGAGCCCGGCGATCACTCGCACCTCCCGGCCTTTCTGCTCCGGCCGGTCCGCTCCCCCGCCGGAGCATGACACCGCGATACACGCGCAAGTTGAACGGCCGAACGTTTACCGACCGTTCATGATCGTCCGTTAGCCTACGAACATAATTTAAGCATTGCTGCGGTCGATGGGGGCATCGGCCGCCGTGGGGAATGTTCTGTGGTCAAAGTGCTCGATGAACACGAACGCACGTTGGCGTTCGCCGAGGTGGCGCTCGGTCAGATCCGGTCGCTGAAGCAGACCGCAATTCCCCGCAATTACGAGATCTGGTACGTCTACGCGACCGGTTACAACGCGCCGCTCAACAAGATCATCAACGAGACGCTGGCACGCAACGGCAAGCTGTCCGAAGCCGATCTCGAGCAGATCTACGACACCTACCTCTCCCACATCAAGACGACCGACCGCATCGACAAGGTGGGCGCGCGCGTCATCGGCGAGATCGACGACGTGATGAAGGTCTTGAGCGACGCGCTCGGGATGACGGGCTCTTACGATGCAAGCCTGGCGGGCGCGACCGAAAATCTCTCCTCGGCCAAGAGCGCGGCGCAGATCCAGGCAATCGTCGAGGCGCTGCTGCGCTCGACCGGCGAGATGCGCGAGACCAACAAGGCGCTCGAAGACCGGCTGACGTTGTCGAAGAACGAGATCAGCAACCTCCAGCTCAGCCTCGAGGCGATCCGCGCCGAGAGCCTCACCGATCCGCTCACCGGCCTCGGCAACCGCAAATATTTCGACCGCATGATCGGCATGGCCGTGCAGAGCGCGCTTGCAAGCGGCGAGCCGCTGTCGCTCCTGCTGTTCGACATCGACCATTTCAAGTCGTTCAACGATTCCTACGGCCATCTCACCGGCGACCAGGTGCTTCGGCTCGTCGGCCTGTCCCTCAAGCAGACCATCAAGGGCCAGGACATCACCGCGCGCTATGGCGGCGAGGAATTCGCGGTGGTGCTGCCCAACACCGGCATTCGCCAGGCCCTCACCGTCGCCGACCATATTCGCCGCGCGGTCATGGCGAAGGAATTGAAGAAGAAGTCCACCGGCGAGATCCTCGGCCGGGTCACCATTTCGGTCGGCGTCTCGCTGCTGAAAGAGGGCGACGACACCGACGCGCTGATCGAGCGCGCCGATGCTTGCCTCTACGCCGCCAAGCGCAATGGCCGCAACCGCGTGATCTGCGAGGTCGACCCGGAATACGCGGTCGAGACGCACAACCGGGTGGCGTGATGCCGGCCGCGCGATCCGGCCCGCTTGACATTGCAACCTGACGAACGACATCTTCCTCGCCAATTCGCATCGAGGACTTGTCGCCTTGCCCAATCCTCACGACTTTCACACGCCGCAACCGTCCTACAGCAGGGACGAACTGCTGAGATCGAGCGAAGGCGGGTATTTCGGCCCCGGCAACGCGCAATTGCCGGCGCCGCCGATGCTGATGATGGACCGCATCACGGAGATCAGCCTGGACGGCGGCGAGTTCGGCAAAGGCCATATCGTGGGCGAGCTCGACATCACAAAAGGCCACTGGTTCTTCGACTGCCACTATCGCAGCGACGCAGTGATGCCGCCCACGCTGGGACTCGATGCCATGTGGCAGATGGTCGGCTACTGGCTCGGCTGGTCGGGCTCGCCGGGCAAGGGCCGCGCCATCGGCGTCGGCGAGGTCGCATGCACCGGCGAAATCACGCCCAACGCACAGCGCGTGCGCTATGAGGTTGCCATGCGGATGGTCCGGCGCGGCAAGCTCGTGCTCGGCATCGCGGACGGGCGCGTGGTTGCTGATGGCGTCTGCGTGTTCGTGGCCAAGGATATGCGGGTCGGACTGACGAAGGCCGTGGATTGATCCTCTGCTATCGTGGGCAAAGGCGCGGAAGCGCCGTGCCCACGATCTCGACATGATTATTTCGACCGGTAGGCACGCTTCGCTTTGCCCTCCCGACGCGCCGTTTTCTTGGCAGCCTTCTTGGCTAAGGACTGCTTCGGCGCAACCTTCTTCGTCGCAGCTTTCTTCTTCGGCCGCTTCTTCACCTTGGCGCGCTGGGCGGCGGCGAGCGCCGCCCTTGCCCATTGCGCCAGCTCGGCGGAATCGTCGAACAAGCGCGCCGGCAGTTCCCAATAGGAATTCACCAGCACGGTCTTGGCGCGGGTGGAGTACTGGAACGGCTTTGAGCCTTCCGCCTCAAAGTCCGGGATGGTCACCTCGTCGGCGCGAAAGAACAGCCCGGCGCGCAGGGACAAAGCGAAATTGACCCCGTCGACGGAGATGCCGTGGCCGGAAAACATCTTGCGGATGGTGACGGGGCCGAAATCGGCGAACAGGTCGGTCAGGAATTCGCGGTCCATGGCCCGAGCAGCCTCCCCATCGTCGTCCCGGCGCAGGCCGGGACCCATACTCCGCGGCAGGAGTTTAGCGAAGACTGGCAGCCGCTACAGCATGGTATTGATACCGCGCATCGTCGAGAGATCTCGCGGTATGGGTCCCGGCCTGCGCCGGCACGACGGCGGTGTGATTGGAGAAAGCCGGGCCTACCCGTCGATCTTGGCCGGGCGCAGCTCGACCGATTCGCCGCAGCCGCAGGCGGAGATCTGGTTGGGGTT